>NVTU01000021.1 GCA_002401685.1 Kordiimonadales bacterium | reverse complement strand
ACTACGATTGGTGCGCCCGACACGCCAAACGCCCCCAGTGCGGGCTCAAAAACACTGGGCGCAGGGCTTTTGATAAGCCTAGGCAACCCAAAGGTAATGATTTTCTATATAGCCCTTCTGCCAACATTCGTTGATATGGCAACGATCTCCACCATAGATATCGCCTTCATTTGTACGGCCGCAATTATCAGCACCTACCTTATAGGTGGCATGTATATAGTAGCGGCGGGCAAGGTATCACATCGCCTTAAACAGGGAAGTACACGCAAGATGTTCAACCGTATAAGCGGCACCCTTCTTATGGGCGCGGGTGCAGCTGTTGGTTTAAAGTCCTAAGCTTCACTTGCGTAAAACGACACCTACAACAGCAACGATAGCCCGCTGATATCAGTGAGGCTTAATCCTGCGATAAACACACTGTCACCGCCGCCCAAGCCGCGGATCGTATCGTCGCCAGCTGTACCTATTATGATATCGTCGTTTTCTGTGCCTAGAATTTCTGGCATATCGACCCCCATGTTGCGCGGCGGAGCGGTGTTATACTGTGGCCTGCGACTTCCCAATTGTAAAGTGTATTACACCAGCATTCCTAGAAGCTGGACAATGGAAATACAAGCGGAAACAATACCTTTACACGCTTTACAATACTCAAGGCGTCAACGGTCATTTGCTGGAGAATGGGCATGCATCAGCGGAAACGTTTGACCCCACTGTTTCCAAGGTGACGAGCCGCTAGAGCTGGCTATATTGGGGTAGGAAAAACGCGCCGTAATTTACGCAACGCCTTCTTTAATTCTAAGGAAGCGAATGCTCGGGTAATCTTCTTTGGCTTTATCGAGATGCCAATTGTTGCGGGCGAGATACACAGGGGCGCCTGAATGGTCCATCGCCATCGACCCGCGGTTCCGATCGCAGAATTTTTTAACTTCGCGCGCGTCACCTTCAATCCACTCGGCTGTCAGCAAACTGGTGGCCTCGAATTTAACAGGCACTTGATACTCTGTACGAATGCGGTCAGCCAGCACTTCAAACTGCAAGCCACCAACCACACCAACTACCCAGTCACTGCCCATGGTTGGCTTGAATACGCTCGCCGCGCCCTCTTCCGCCAATTGCTCCAGCGCCCGGCCCAAATGCTTGGCCTTCATTGGGTCTTCCGAGCGTACTTTCTGTAGAATTTCCGGCGCGAAGGACGGAATACCGGTGAAACGCAACGTCTCACCTTCGGTTAAGCTATCGCCAATACGCAGGTTGCCGTGGTTGGGAATACCAATGATGTCCCCTGCATACGCTTCCTCAGCGATCTCACGGTCCTGAGCGAGGAAAAGCTGGGCATTATGAATAGCCATGGTTTTACCGCTGCGGATATGCTTCAGCTTGATACCCTTCTTAAAGCGCCCAGAAACAATGCGCACAAAGGCAATCCTATCCCGGTGTTTAGGATCCATATTGGCTTGAATTTTAAATACGAAGGCAGACATCTTACCTTCGTGCGGATCAACCGGCCGCTCAAGGGTTTTCCCTGCCCGCGGGCTAGGCGCGTTGCTTGCTATTCCTTTAAGCAGTTCCTGCACACCGAAGTTATTCACGGCCGAGCCAAAGAATACCGGTGTCATGGTACCGTCTAGGAACGCCTGCATATCAAAAGCGGGGCATAATGCACGCACCATTTCAACATCTTCACGTAACTTGGCCAAAGCATCATCAGGTAATAATTCATCCAGTTTCGGGTCATCAAGGCCGGCGCATTTAACGCCCTCAGCAAGCTTCGCGCCTTTGGAGCGGTTAAAGAGGATTAGCTGATCGTTGATCAGGTCATAACATCCAAGAAAATTACGGCCCATGCCAATAGGCCAACTGGCTGGTGTCACATCAAGAGCAAGCTTTTGCTCAACTTCATCAAGCAGTTCGAACGGGTCTTTACTTTCCCTGTCCATCTTATTGACGAAAGTCGTAATTGGCATATCTCGCAGGCGGCAAACCTCAAATAATTTGAGCGTCTGCCGTTCGATACCCTTGGCGCCGTCAAGCACCATAACCGCACTGTCTACAGCGGACAGCGTCCGGTACGTATCTTCGGAAAAATCTTCGTGGCCCGGTGTATCCAATAGATTGAAGGTTTTACCTTCATAATCAAAGGTCATCACAGAGGACGCAACCGAAATACCGCGTTCCTGCTCTACCTTCATCCAGTCAGATCGCGCTCGGCGACGCGCGCCTTTAGCTTTCACTTCACCAGCCATCTGAATGGCACCACCGAACAGCAGCAGCTTCTCAGTCAAAGTGGTTTTACCAGCATCCGGGTGCGCAATAATGGCAAAGGTGCGCCGTCTATCGATTTCTTCTTCAAATGCCATTTATTGTCCTGCCCATGCGAAGCACGGTGGTTGATGATTGAAATTTCCCCGCACCCTAGCGATTTTTCATGCGGGTGAAAGAGCTTTTTAAACAGTAGGAGCGATAAAATGCTTTATGGAGCCCAAAATATGAAGTTTTTCATAAGTTTGTGGCCTTGTTTTATCGACACACAGACTATCCAGGCTGCGACCTACACACCATCAAATACGGCACCGGCCTGGTCAAGGCGGCAGTCAAAGCGCATTGGGCAAAGACGTAGCTCTCATCGTAACAGGCTGAGAATATGGGATAAGTTCGGACTTCAGGGGTCAGGCAAACAATTAGACACCTCTCCTAGTACCTGTATTTACCGGTTCGTGTTTTCCTGGATGCACAGTTTAATCTGGTGGCAGTTGCCGCTAATATCCAAATTTGGGCACGCTTTCCAGTGCAGGGAGCCATTCTCATTGGCCTACCAGTCTCAGACCCTATTAAAAATGACCGCAGAGCTAATGCTCTACGGCCATTTTTATTTCGTCTATGTTCCCGACGTGAGCGGGAAAGGGGGGGNAAGGGGGGAAGCTCAGCATCAAGAACATAAACGATATAGTCGTACTCTACATTTCAGCAGCATTTCAGCGGCATTAATGCTCTGTGACGAGTACTTAATAGACTATATAGTCCAGAAAATAGGAACTACAACCCTTTCACTTGCTACCTTTACTAACGGAGGCAACAACCGAACCTTATGCGAGAACCAAAGGTGCCGGTCAGCCTGCACCAAAAACCGGGCCTGTGCGCCACCGAAAACGCGATCAGTGATACAGCACGGGCATTATTACTGTTGTCACTCAGCAAGCATGGCCAGCTTTTTACTTTTAGTCAGAATTTCACGCACATACCCTGCTGCTTCATCTGCATTTCGCTTGTCTGTCACCAGAGACATATGGGTCGCTGTTTCGATCAACACGTGTTTGCTGTCTGTCGATAGAGTAGCAATATCGCGCTGAAGCTTTTTCCAGCTATCCCCGAAGGCTATCGGGTCCAGTCCATCCGGCAGAACACCTTCGCCGACTGGCTGAGCCGCAGTTATTACCACAATAGGCATAGACCCAAAGGTGCCGGTACTCCGGGCTTGGTCCATAGCCCGGTTCATATCAGCCATCTCAGCCATTGCCGCAGAAAGGATCTCTGGATCATGGGACTTGGATAAGAATTGGTTAGCAACTTCCTCTGGGAACTGCTCTAGCGGCAGCCCTGCCGTTAGGGGGTTATACAGCCGCGTTAGGCCTAAATTCATCAGAACTTTAAGCACAGAAACTCCAGCTTCCATGGCTTCCACATTATCTTCACCCATACCCAATGTTTCAACTTGATCAGGATGACTAGCGTCCAAAAAGGCAATGCCTGCGACGTCATTAGGGTATTTTTCTACATATACCCGCATGTGGATGCCTGCGATGGAATGCCCTGCAAAAACGAAAGGCCGTTTAATTTTCGCATTATCAAGCAGGGTATGAAGTTGGTTTGCGATTGTCTCAGAATCCCGAGCAAGGTTGCTTTCCTCGCTCCAACCCAAGCCCGCACGGTCGTAGCTACAAACCTTTGTCGTTTCTGCCAGATTTTTCTGTAACCAGTAATAGGCAGTAGACTGCGTCCCTGCCCCAGATTCTATGATGACCGTTGGCAAATCGCTTGCCGTGCCGGTGCAATGTATATGAAGTTTATGGCTACCAACGCTGACCAAAACGCCTGGGGCCGCCGCCTCAGAGGAAAATATACGTAAAATGAGACCCATTGATATTGGTACAATGAACAGCAGGGCAATAATTGACCCAAAAATTTTAAAGAACTTCTTCACCTAAACCTCCCCTATGCGATTTGATACTGCTGATCACATTCGGATCATAGCCAAACAACAATTAACGCTGAATTGTATTTAGATAACGCAGCTTTAATTTTCAGACAATGTTTTTCTTTGCTTTGATATAGGTCCGAAACGCGCAAACTTTCAATTTTAAAGAATACGAGGCTTACCCAGTGTGCCATTACACATCATACCTATTAAAATGGCATATGCTTTTTCAATACCTAAGTAACTCGCCGCTGAGCAGGCTATGCGTGGATAACAGCATATATATTAGTAACAAACGATTACTATTGCATTTTCATAGAAAAAAGGGCTGAACCAATCCTCTGGTTCAGCCCTTTATGATTAGTCTCAAGAGGTTCTCTATTTAAGTTTTCGGTTAAAGAAGTCGAGCGCCAGGTTCCATAAATGCGCCCGCGTCGCCTCTCCGCGAATACCGTGTTTTTTGCCAGGGTATGTCATCAACTCAAAAGGCTTACCGGCATTCTGCAGTGTAGCCATCAGCTTCACTGAATTATCAAAGAACACATTGTCGTCCGCCATGCCGTGGATCAACAACAAGTCACCCTTGAAGCCGTCAACATATTTGAACACTGAAGAGTTCTCGTAAACATCACCTTCTGTGTCCGGATGGCTCAAATAACGCTCGGTATAGGCTGTGTCGTACAAACGCCAATCCGTTACCGGCGCAACAGACATACCAGCCTTAAACACGTCGCCTTCTTTAAACATGTTCATCAGCACCATGTAACCGCCGTAGGACCAACCCCACATACCGATGTTATCACCGTCGATATAATCAAGCGTCTTCAGATACTCAGTACCTGAAACCTGATCCGTAACTTCAACCGTGCCCATGGCATCTTTGATTTGGCCTTCAAACTTAAGGCCTCGGTTCCAAGTGCCGCGGTTATCAAGAACCATCACAACAAAACCGTTGCGGGCAAGAATGTTGTTAAAACCCACACTCCAAGACTGCCGAACACTCTGACCGTGCGGACCGCCATAAGGTGCCATAATCGCCGGGTAGCGTTTGCCCGCCGTCCGGTTCGCAGGTGCATACATGCGGTAATACAGGTCACTGCCGTCTTCTGCTTTGATAGTTCCGAAAGTCGTCTCAACGTCGCTGTCAACGAAGGCACCGTAGGGGTGATTGGCATCGAGCTTGTTTTCAAGAATGGCGGCTTGCGTGCTACCATCTTGAAGGCTACGCACCATCACTTGAGGCGGCTGTGTTGGGCTAGAGAAATTATCGACAAACATACCGTCACCAACGGTTACAGTATGCCACCCTGTCTCGCGGGTAATACGCTTAATCGCGCCCCCCGCTAGCGGGATACTGTATAGGTGATGCTCTGTCGGGCTATCTTTAAAGCCTGAGAAATAGACCATGCCCGCTTTTTCGTCGACACGCTTGATGGCGCTGACCACCCAGTCACCTGTTGTTAGTTGGCCAGTCATCTTGCCCGTAGCATCCATGAAATGAATGTGTCGGAAGCCGTCCGTCCCTTCACGCGTTAGCATGATGCGGCCGTCCTTTAGCGTACGGAAATCCTTTGTTAGGTTAATCCAGATATCGTTTGTATCCCGGAACCCAGCATCGCCGCGGCCTGTTGAAATCGGCGCACCGCTTCGGTCACGAATGACATAGTCATTGGTCAGCTGATCCCTGGAAAGCTGCTGAAATACAAAATACTGGCTATCAGCAGACCAGTTTACACGCGCCAGATAGTCATCACGGTTATCTCCAGGAATGGTTGGCCATGTGACATCGCTGGGATCCAACACCGTTACCAAACCAAGCTTCCAGCTCACATTGGTTGAGCCTGCTCCTGGGTAACGTTGCTCCAGCGTCGTGGTGCTGCCATCTGACTGTACCTCGTAGCGGTCTTTTACCGTTACAGCGCTTTCGTCAAACTGTTCGAAGACGATCTTACTTTCGTCTGGCGACCACCAGTAACCGGTGAAACGGCCTAGTTCTTCTTGAGCTACAAACTCTGCCATGCCGTTGGCAATTGTTTTCGTTGATCCTGACGTCAGTTTGGTTTCAGTGCCGCTTGATACATTCACCACATACAGCTCACGGTCGCGAATGAAGGATACAAAGCTGCTCTTCGGGCTGAATTTAATGTCCGTCTCAAACTGCGGTGTATCTGTCAGCTGCTTAGCTTTACCGCCTAAAGGCATCACATAAATATCGCCGCCAATTGGAAACAGCAGTGTTTTGCTGTCTTTGCTCCAAAAATAGCTAACAATGCCCGTTTGCCCGCCAATACGGCGGCGCTCACGCCGAGCCTTTTCTTCTTCTGAAAGCACCTCTTCGGTACCAGCCAGCAAATCATTAGAATCGATCAGCATCGAGGATTGTCCCGTCGCCACATCGAACTGCCATAGGTCAAGCTGCGTGCGTTTATTCTCTTTTCCGCGCAAGAAGGTGATACGCTTACCGTCAGGAGAAACCTTAAGGCCCCGCACCGTTGGGCCGTTAATCGATGGACTTGCTACCATGCGCTCAATTGTGAATTCTTCGGCCACGGTTGGCACCGCGATCACCGATGCTGCGAGTAATGATGCTACTAAAACTGTCTTCATGAGATCCCCCTCAAAACGGAAAATGGTTTGTTTGAAACTTGTCTAACAGAAACATTTTCACCGGCACAGCATAAAGCAGTGTGAATTCACAAATACACAGTATTTTGAACGGCCACCAATGGGCAGCTATAGCAGCACACACAAAAAAGGACCCCAAACAAACTGGTGAGCCGCTTCGCGGGTATCAGCACTCTGCTCGGGGCCAGACGAGGAATTCGTAGCTGAGGCAAAAGCCTCAGCCTGTTTTCTCAGGATGGCTAAAAGCCTGCTAAAGTAAGCCCTTCATTGCGGTTTCCACCCGGTTCGCATAGCCTTCGTCAGCGGCCGCAAACTGCCTCAGCATCCTTTCCTGAACGCTTGTTTCCGCTTGAATCAGCCCTCCCGCTATGTTGGCCGCTAATTGTTTCTGCTGGTCTTCGGTCATAATCCGGTAAAGATTACCCGCTTGGCTGAAGTTATCTTCTTCCTCTGTATCAAACGCCCCTACCCACGCGTCTTGTTCTAGCGGCATTGGCGGCTCAGCAACTGAGGGATCAGGCTTCGGTGCATAGTCCCGGTCGTTCGGATAGAAGTTCACATCACCGTTCTGGTTCGCGGTATCGCCTGTTACAGGGCACACAGCTAAGCCAGCCATCGCGCCGTCGCGCTGGTAATGGTTCACCGGACAGCGCGGCGCATTCACTGGCAGCTGCTGATAATTGGTTCCAACCCGGTGACGCTGCGCATCAGGATAGACCATTAACCTCGCCTGCAACATTTTGTCCGGACTCGCGCCAATACCTGGCACCAGATTACTCGGGCTAAACGCTACCTGTTCAGTCTCGGCGAAATAGTTCGTCACATTGCGGTCGAGCGTTAGTTTGCCGATTTCGCGCAATGGATATTCGTTATGAGGCCACACCTTAGTCAGATCAAACGGGTTAAGTGCACTGTGCTTGGCTTCCGTTTCTGTCATCACCTGAATTTTAACAGTCCAGCTAGGGTAAATCCCTAAATCAATCGATTCTACCAAGTCCCTCTGCGCCCCGTGCGAAGGCAAACCAGCGGTCTCTGCGCCCGTCAGCGTTTTAACGTCCTGGTCGGTTTTAAGGTGAAACTTAATCCAGACCCGCCTGCCGTCCGAATTCCAGAAGCTGAGCGTGTGCGAGCCATACCCATTCATATGGCGATAGCTGCTAGGAATGCCCCGATCTGACATTAAGATTGTCATCTGGTGCATCGATTGTGGGTGATTGGCCCAAAACTCAAACATCGCCGCCGGGTCAGGCAGGTTGGTGCGTGGGTTCTTTTTCTGGCTGTGTACGAAGTCCGGGAATTTGGACGGATCTCGCAGGAAGAACACCGGCGTGTTATTGCCCACGATGTCGAATATTCCCTGATCCGTGTAGAATTTCACCGCAAAACCCCGTGGGTCGCGGGCATAGTCGGAGCTATCCTGCCCGCCGCCAACTGTTGAAAACCGCGTAAACACTTCGGTTTTCTTGCCGACACCTTGCATGAAATCTGCAATCGTCAGGTCGCTCAAATCGTCGGTTAAGGTGAAAGTGCCGTAGGCGCCCGTACCGCGGGCATGCACAATACGCTCAGGAATACGCTCTCGGTTAAAGTGCGCCAGCTTTTCCATCAAGCGGAAATTATCGAATGTCAGAGGGCCGCGTTGGCCGGCGCTGATAGAATTATTATCATCAGCAATAGGTGCGCCGTTCGCAGTGGTGAGAGTTGGTGTCTTTGTCATCGCATCTTCCTTCTACCCTTGTTTCGGTAAAAAGAAGATGCCAGATTATAATAAACCAATCCAACCGATATATTTTATCATATTAATCGATTTTATCAATTATAGGCAATCGACCCAATAGACAACGCGCGCATACCTGTTCTGCCTCGCTTGCAGATTACTCGCCCTCTGCTTCTTTCGCCTGCCATAACACGTTGATAATCATCCACTTTCCGTCCATTTTGGCAAGCTGCACATAGTCAAAGCCCCACTGAGCGTCAACACGCGCCGTCGCGATCTTTTCTGACACCTCAAATATCCGAATGACCGGGTCTGCTATATCCGCAGGCAGACTTTTATAATATGTCTTCGATAGCGCAGTTGCCTGATCAAAGGACATAGTCAAAACGTCAGTCCATTTCGCTTCTGGATTGTTCCGCCAAAACCCACGTTTGCTTAAGTTCTTCCATACACTGCGCTCAAGTCGCTCTGGCTCACCTTTATAAAACGCAAGCGCATAATCCATAACAGCAGCCTTAACCGCCGCTTCTTCATCATGTGCAAGTACCGGGGCTGAGAATGCCAGTGCCACTATCATCACTAATATATGTTTCATGTTTCCCACCTTTTTAGAGATTACCATGACCAACGCTACACGAAGCCGTGAGCTGAGTAAAATTCGGGCCAGCTCCACTACACTAATTATATAGAAGCGGCACCCAGGCCTATATTGAACTAGACAAGCGCTCGTCACAAAGCCACTGTAGAAACCAAACCTTAGACTGCCGTTATCCCCCACACTTCGGCACAGCCCCCTGGAAGGACTACCCTTTGACCACCTATTCTGATGAATATTTCACCAATCCTGATGGGCTAAAGCAATATTACCGCGATTATAACACCGCCCCTGAAGGCTCACCAACAGTGCTTTGCATGCCGGGTGTATCCCGTAATTCCCGTGATTTTTCAGAGCTGGCTGAATATTTATCTTCCCGCTGCCGGGTCATATGCGTCGACCAGCGGGGTCGCGGAAACTCTGAATGGGATCCAGACCCTGACCGCTACCGCCCAGATGTTTATGTTGCGGATATGATGGCTTTGCTCGCGCATATCGATGTGAAAGAAGTGATCAGCATTGGCACATCGCTGGGCGGTTTGATGACAATGATGATCGCAGCGATGCACCCCGGCATCCTGAAGGCCGCAGTTATCAATGATATCGGCCCTGAGATTGATCCGGTTGGCATCGCCCGTATCGCAGGGTACCTTGGCAAGGGGACACCACCAGAAACCTGGGCTGATGCCGTGGCTTTTGTTAAAGCGGGCGGCACTGCAGCTTTCCCTACATTCACGGATGAAGACTGGGAATGGTTCACACACAAGCATTATGTGGAAGAAAACGGCACCGTGACCGTACAATATGACCCAAGTATAAACAAGAATTTCGATAAAGCCGCAACCGAAGCCCCGATGGACCTGTGGTCGGTGTTCGGTTTAATGACAAGCGTGCCAACGCTTGTATTGCGCGGTGAGCTCTCTGACATACTTGCCCAGAAAACGCTCGACAAAATGGCCCGTACGCACCCTAACCTAACACCCGTGCTTGTTAAGGATCGCGGGCACACGCCTCAGATGACCGAGCCAGAATGTCTAGCCGCCATTGATGAATTGTTAAAAAAAGCAGCTTAATCTGATTTCACGCATGGACCGAAGCGCTTTATTATGCGAAACGTGCGTTAACATGTATATTTTTGTTATAAAATTTCAGAGAAAATCAAATGAGTGAACAATTATTACCTATCTGCGCCGACGATGTTCTTGAAGCAGCGGAGCGTATTAAGGGTGCCGTTGTACGTACGCCAACAATGCATTCCCGTACACTCTCAAGAATTACCGGTGCTGATGTTCATTTAAAGTTTGAAATTTTCCAGTTTACCGCTGCCTATAAAGAACGCGGCGCGCTGAACCGTTTGCTGGATTTACCGAAAAGTACCAAAGGCGTTATCGCGGCGTCTGCTGGCAACCACGCGCAAGGCATCAGTTATCACGCCGACCGGCTTGGTATTGCTGCAACAATCGTTATGCCCATTGGCACCCCCTTCAACAAAGTGAAGCGCACTGAGGAACTTGGCGCGCGCGTGGTGCTCGAAGGTGCAAACTTTGAAGCCGCGACCGAGGCCGCATACGCACTTGCAGACGAAGAAGGGTTAACCTTCATCCATCCGTTCGATGACGCGCGTGTTATGGCCGGCCAAGGCACTGTGGGGCTAGAGATGCTGCAGGATGTGCCCGATCTCGATACACTGGTCGTACCAATCGGTGGCGGCGGGCTGATCTCAGGCATTGCCACCATAGCCAAAAGTATCAATCCCAACATTCGTATCGTCGGCGTGCAAACCGAAGCCTTCCCCGCGATGAAAGAAACCATCGACGGCACCCAGCTGCGCGGCGATAACATCAGCATTGCCGAAGGCATCGCCGTGAACCAACCTGGCGAGAGCACCCGCCACGTGGTTAAAAAACTAGTGGACGAGATTGTTACAGTAGGCGAGCGGCAGATTGAAGCCGCCATCGTTACCATCATGGAAATAGAGAAGGTTATCGTTGAAGGCGCAGGGGCCATTAGCTTCGGCGCCTTGATGCAATATCCTGAGAAATTCAAAGACCAAAAAGTCGGTATCGTCCTGTCCGGCGGTAATATCGACAGCCGGATGCTGGCGTCCGCCATCATGCGCGGCATGGCCCGCGACGGCCGCCTTGGCCGCTTGCGTATCACGATGATGGATCAGGCAGGTGCGCTTGCCAAAGTAACCGAGATTGTTGCGAAAATCGGTACCAACATAATAGAAATGCGTCACCAGCGCGAGTTCGGCGCGCTGTCGCTTAAGCAAACAGAAATGGAACTGGTGATAGAGGCCAAGGACAAAACACACGCCGAAAGGCTAGTGGCTGCGCTAGAGGAAGAAGGCTTCCTCGTAGATTACGCAAAAACGGTTTAAAAAAGTGGAATAAACGTACGAGTTAGCATTATCCGCGGAAAACGTTGCGGACTCTGACTTTGATCGCCACGCGCTGTTTTTCTGAAAGTTGGCGATATGATTGCATCATGTAAGCCATCATAAGTTGGCCTAGGGCAATGCCGCCAACCAAATAGACAATATTCTCAACCATAATCAACTCCATTACTTCGTGCCTTCCTACTTTACATAGGGTCGCGCATGGCATTTGTCACACCACTATTTCGTATATTTTGGGATTAACGCCCTACCCCGCTGAAATTGTTGGCTTTTCTTTTTCTCAAACGTAGCAAGTATCGTTAAGTAAGCGTTGGTGATTACACAACAAACGCACCACGCTGTTGAAAATGCCGCTACGCTGCCCATGCTTCTATTACGTATTTTTCAAACTCATAGCCCACTTGGGCTGCCACTTCAGGCATGTCATATGACGGCCTAAATAGCGCAAGCTGACGTTTGTAATTGAAGCCCCGTAGTTTCGTTGCCGTCACCCGGTCATCGATCAGACTTTCAGGCACCACTGTCCCGCCGATACCGGCAGCTACCATTGCAATTGCCCGGCTATCGTTAGCGGTCCTATAAACTAGACGCGGCCGCACATTATGGTCGGTGAAGTAGCGGCTGGTCTCGCTCAACACTTCACAGCGCGTGCGCACGATCATATAGGTCTCGCGCAATTCGGCACCGCTTACATATTCCTTGCCCGCCAGTTTGTGGTCGTGCGGCAGAATAAAATAATAGTCCTCAGATTTCAGCGGAAGGGCTCTGGTTCTTTCTTCACCGTGATACAGTGACAAAACATAATCCAAACTGCGGTCATCAAGCCGGTTATAGAGCTCCTGCTCTTTGCCGTCCGTGATTTCTAACTTCGCTGTTGGGCATGATTTAAGGAATCCTTCGAAAAGCGCCCCTACAGATCTGTTGGACAGCGTCGTCAGCACGCCTATACGCAAAATAGGGGTACTTTCTGCCTCCTTCAACGACTGAATAGCAAGGTTACATTCATGCAGTATCGCCTTGGCTCTCGGCAGAAAGCGCGTACCAGAATCTGTCAGGAAAACACGCCTATTTGTACGCTCAAACAGGATTTTACCTACCTGTCTTTCAAGCTTTTTAATGCCCGCCGAAAGCGTTGGTTGCGTAACGTAAACCTTATCAGCCGCCTGCGTAAAGCTACCGGTTTCCACGACCGCCAGAAAGTATCTTAGTAAGTATAAATCCATCATAGACGTCATCTATCAATTCTATTTTCACCATCAATTTTACCAATAGCACACGGATGCGTACACTATCAACAATTGCCTCGTGGGTGCGGGGTTCACAAAATTCGTTAAAAGAGACATTGAATGGCTATACTGAAGTCTAGTGTTGCTGAAAGCAGCGACGCTTTTCAAACCAATGCTCGCCATATGCAAACGCAAGTGGACGACCTTAAAGAGAAAATCGCAGTGATCTCGCTTGGCGGGCCTGAACGGGCGCGCGACAAGCATTTGGCGCGCGGAAAACTGCTCCCTCGTGACCGGGTAAATACACTGCTTGATCCCGGCTCGCCTTTCCTTGAGCTGTCCCAGCTTGCGGCTTACCGCATGTATGACGCTGATATTTCAGCGGCAGGCCTGATCACCGGCATTGGCCGTGTGGAAGGCGTGGAATGCATGATCGTATGCAACGATGCAACGGTTAAGGGCGGCACTTATTATCCGCTAACGGTGAAAAAGCATCTACGCGCTCAAGAGATTGCCCGCGAGAACAAGCTACCCTGTATCTATCTAGTGGATAGTGGCGGCGCTAACCTGCCTAATCAGGATGAAGTTTTCCCTGATCGGGACCATTTTGGCCGTATCTTCTATAATCAGGCCAATATGTCGGCCGAGGGTATTCCTCAAATCGCTGTTGTGATGGGCAGCTGCACTGCGGGCGGCGCTTATGTGCCTGCAATGGCCGACGAAAGCATCATCGTGCAGGATCAAGCGACGATTTTCCTTGCTGGACCGCCGCTTGTAAAAGCAGCCACTGGCGAGATTGTTTCCGCAGAGGAACTTGGCGGCGGGGATGTTCATGCCCGTACCTCTGGCGTTGTCGATCATTTGGCTAAAGACGATTATCACGCCTTGGCACTTGCCCGTAAGATCATCTCGAACCTCAATGTTGAAAAGAAAATTCCCGTAAAACGCCGTGAGCCCGTTGCTCCGAAGTTTTCGCAGGAACAGCTTTACGGCATCGTGCCCAAAGATACGCGTCAGCCGTATGATGTGCGCGAGATCATCGCCCGCATCGTTGATGGCAGCGACTTCGACGAATTTAAAAAGCTCTACGGCGAAACTTTGGTTTGCGGCTTTGCTCATATTTACGGCTACCCTGTGGGTATCGTAGCCAACAATGGCGTTCTGTTCTCAGAAAGCGCGCGCAAAGGAGCCCATTTTGTGGAGCTTTGCGCTCAGCGCGGCATTCCGCTGGTATTCCTGCAGAACATCACCGGTTTTATGGTCGGCAAAAAATACGAAAACGAAGGCATTGCCCGCGATGGTGCCAAAATGGTAACCGCTGTTGCCTGCGCCAATGTTCCAAAATTCACAATTCTTATTGGCGGCAGCTTTGGCGCTGGCAACTACGGCATGTGTGGCCGGGCCTACCAACCACGCTTTATGTGGATGTGGCCAAACGCCCGCATCTCGGTGATGGGCGGCGAACAAGCTGCAGGCGTTCTCGCCACCATCAAGCGTGACGGCCTAGAGCGCCGCGGCGAGAATTGGTCAGCCGACGACGAAGAAGCCTTCAAAAACCCGATCAAAGAAATGTACGAAGTACAAGGCCACCCCTACTATGCCAGTGCCCGCCTGTGGGACGACGGGGTTATTGACCCTGCAGATACCCGCCGTGTGCTGGGCCTCGGCCTTTCCGCATCCATGAATGCACCCATTGAGCCGACGAAATTCGGCATCTTCAGGATGTAAGGGCAGAAAATGGTAGACACACTGATAACAAGCATCGACGATCGCGGTATCGCCACCGTCACGCTTTCACGCCCAGATGTTCACAACGCTTTTAATGACGATCTGATCTGGGAACTGGATAATGCCTTCAAGAAACTGGGCGCAGACCCCTCTGTACGCGCAATTATCCTAACGGGCGCTGGTAAAAGCTTCTCCGCTGGCGCTGACTTAAATTGGATGAAAGCTGCGGCAGACTACACCAAAGAACAGAACATGCGCGATGCGCTTTGTTTGTCTGGCATGCTTTCAAGCCTGAACGATTGCCCTAAGCCAACCATTGCTCTTGTAAACGGCGCTGCTTTTGGCGGCGGGGTTGGTTTGGTTTCCTGCTGCGACATTGCTATTGCTGTGGACAGTGCGAAATTTTCGCTCTCCGAAGTACGACTCGGCCTATCACCTGCAACCATCTCACCTTATGTGATTGCGGCCATTGGCGCGCGTTCCGCAAGACGCTACTTCCAAACGGCTGAACGGTTTGATGCAGCAACGGCCTACCGCATTGGCCTTGTGCACGAAACAGCACCGTCTCTACAGGAAGCATTCAAGGTTGCGCATGTAATCATTAAAAACATACTCGGCGGCGCGCCCGGCGCACAAGCTGAAGCAAAAGCCCTAATCGCCGATTTCGCGGGCAAGGACATAACTGACGAGCTTCGAACCGATAGCGCATCCCGCATCGCCGATCGGCGCAGCTCAGACGAAGGAAAAGAAGGTGTGACCGCCTTCCTAGAAAAACGAAATGCTAGTTGGAGCGAAAAGACATGACCCGCAAGATCAACAAACTGCTGATCGCGAACCGCGGTGAAATTGCTTGTCGTGTAATTTCAACCTGCCAGCGGCTCGGCATTAAAACCGTTGCCGTTTTTTCTGACGCAGATGCAAACGCCCTCCATGTTGCGATGGCAGACGAAGCGGTTCACATTGGCCCCGCCCCAGCCGCAGAAAGCTACCTGCGGGCAGATAAAATTCTCGCAGCAGCAAAACAAACCCGCGCCGATGCAGTACACCCCGGTTATGGTTTCCTTTCAGAAAATCCAGAATTTTCTGAGGCTTGCGCGAAAAATAACATCATATTTGTGGGGCCTTCTGCCACCTCTATGCGGGCGATGGCGCTAAAAGGAGCAGCGAAGAAACTGATGGTCGAAGCTGATGTGCCTGTTGTGCCTGGCTATCACGGCGACGACCAAACGTTGGAGACACTATCTGTAGAAGCCGAAAAAATAGGGTTCCCCGTCCTTATTAAAGCCGTCGCTGGCGGCGGCGGCAAAGGCATGCGTACGGTCCGCAGTGCGCAAGAGCTAGAAGCTGGTATTGAAGCCGCGCGCCGCGAGGGCGAAAATGCTTTTGGCAACGGCAAATTGCTGATCGAAAAACTAATCGAAATACCGCGCCACATCGAACTGCAAGTGTTTGGTGACAGTGACGGCAATGCTGTGCACCTCTTTGAGCGTGACTGTTCACTGCAGCGCAGGCATCAGAAAGTGGTTGAAGAAGCCCCTGCCCCCGGCATGTCTGATACTATGCGCCGCGCAATGGGCGACGCTGCCGTGCGCGCCGCTGAATCCATAGGCTATGAAGGTGCGGGCACCATCGAGTTTATTGTGGATGTAGCGAATGGCCTTGACGACGCGAACTTCTACTTCATGGAAATGAACACCCGCCTACAAGTGGAACATCCTGTAACCGAGATGATCACAGGACTTGACCTGGTTGAATGGCAGTTGATGATTGCAGAAGGCCAGCCTTTACCCCTTTCGCAAGACGAAATTGACGTGTTGGTTGACGGCCACGCTGTAGAAGTGCGGCTGTATGCTGAAGACCCGGAGAATGACTTTTTGCCGGCAATCGGCAAGATTGGGCATTTCGACCCATTTGCGGACGTTGTATCGGGCGGCCGCATTGATGCGGGCGTGCGTGCAGGCGATACAGTGACCATTCACTATGACCCAATGATCGGCAAGCTTATTGCGTGGGGTGAAGACCGGGCAGAGGCGATCGAAACATTAACCAATCTTGTTACTGATACTCCTGTCACGGGCGTCACCAGCAACCGAGACTTTTTGCTGCGTACCTTGAAGCACCCAGATTTTATCGCCGGGAATGTGCACACAGGCTTTATTGCCGAGCACACCACCGCCCTGATGCAGCCAATTGCTCTTTCCGCTTCCGACTATGCGATGGCGACTTTTGCCATTGTCGCGGCGCGGCAGAACAATAAAACATCAGACGACCCATGGGGTCTTACCGATAATTTCCGCCTTAACATGACAGCGACCGAGAAACTTTGGTTCAATGTGGATGGGGAAGGGTTTCTAACAGCCGATATGCTCGAAACTGGCACCACGTTGACCGCAACGATCGGCGACGAGGCTTTCACAGCAGAAAATGCCCTGTTTGTTGATGGGACATTGACCATAACAATCGACGGTTTGCAGCAAAGGCACGCTGTTTCAGTTAGTGCTTCAGAAGTGACGCTGGTCCTCGGTGACCGCACAATTGTTGTAAACCGGCATTTGCGGGATGGCAGCGCCGATGATGATGCCGACGGCCCGGGGACAATCACCGCGCCGATGCCGGGTAAAATTCTCGATGTAAAAGTAAGCGAAGGCGAAGAGGTGTCCAAGGGAGACCCTCTTCTTGTCCTAGAGGCGATGAAGATGGAGCAAACCATCACTGCGCCGAAGGACGGATTTGTAACAAACTTAAGTGTGAGCACCGGCGACCAGATTACTGGCGGGGCCGTGATGCTCATCATTGAAGAAAAACAAGAGTAGCCAAAAATGGCTAACGATAAGGGATGCACCAATGTTTGAATTTCCACACCTGACGTTTAATCACGGCGAAGATATATCGATGCTGCGTGATATGACGGCCAAGTTCGCCCATGACGAAATCGCACCGCGCGCGGCAGAGATTGACGAAAAGGCCTACTTTCCAGTCGATTTGTGGCGAAAAATGGGCGACCTAGGCCTTCTCGGCATGACAGCCCCTGAAGAACACGGCGGTTCCAACATGGGGTATTTGGCACACGTAATCGCGATGGAAGAGATTAGCCGCGCATCTGCCTCCGTCGGCCTAAGTTACGGCGCTCATTCAAACTTGTGCGTAAACCAAATTACAAAGAATGCCAGCGAGGAGCAAAAAGCGCGCTTTCTGCCAAAGCTAATCTCAGGCGAGTTTGTCGGGGCTCTCGCAATGTCAGAGCCTGGCGCGGGATCAGATGTCATTTCTATGCGTTTAAAAGCAGAAAGACGGAATGACGGCTACTTGCTAAACGGCAATAAAATGTGGATCACCAACGGCCCAGACGCCGATGTGTTGATCGTATACGCCAAAACTAATCCCGACGCTGGCTCCAAAGGCATGACAGCCTTCCTTGTTGAAAAAGACATGGTTGGTTTCTCAACCGCCCAAAAACTCGACAAACTCGGCATGCGTGGGTCGAACACTTGTGAGCTGGTTTTTGAAGATTGCCTTATACCATTTGAGAACCGCATGGGCGAAGAAGGCCAAGGCGCAAAAATCCTGATGTCAGGCCTCGATTATGAGCGCGTTGTACTTTCCGGCGGGTCGCTTGGCATCATGCGTGCGTGCCTTGATACCGTGATCCCTTACGTCCATGAGCGCAAACAGTTTGGCCAAGCAATCGGCACATTCCAGCTGATGCAGGGCAAGGTCGCCGATATGTATACTGCGTGGGGGTCAGCCCGCGCGTATGTTTACGCAGTTGCTGCGGCGTGCGACCGCGGCGAAACCACGCGTAAAGACGCTGCCGCCTGCATTCTGTACGCTTCAGAAAATGCTACCAAGATGGCTGGGGAAACGATTCAGGCGCTTGGGGGCAATGGTTATATTAACGAATACGCACCCGGTCGCCTGTGGCGCGATGCCAAGCTTTACGAAATTGGCGCAGGTACCAATGAGATTCGCCGCATGCTGATAGGTCGAGAGCTTTTTAACGAAACGACGTAAGCCATATCAAATATTCAAATAGTCCAGAGCATCCGCAAATTTGCGGGTGCTCATCTGTTTTTAGTACCACTTTCGGACCATTCTAAGGACAATCATTAAATAAACCGCCTTAACAAGGTGTTACAGCGATCCCGATCCCACTTCTCATCGCTAGAAAAGTTGCATACGCAACCAACTTCAGTCCAACTAATCACATATTTCAAAAACAAGCATGATATCTGCATAAAGATTGCTGAAATAACGAATCTACGAAAGCTCATTTCTTTTAAGAAGTGTCATAATCGTAGTGAAGCTGGTTCTAGAGGAACCAGAAAAGACCACAGAGACTATAAACGCCCACCTGTGGATCAGATTTGTTGCCGAGTGACCGGTAAAAGCCGGCACCGTATTGGAAGGACTATCCCTATGCCCGTTTTTGATTCCCGCAGTTTCAAAAACCACGAACAAGTGGTGTTCTGCGCAGATGAAGCCTCAGGCCTGAAAGCAATCATCGCAATTCACTCGACCGCGCTAGGTCCAGCCACGGGCGGCACGCGCTTTTGGGACTATGCAGCGGCGCACCGTAAAATAGCACCGCACGACATTGCAGAAAAACGGGGCGAAGAAGATGCGATTTATGACGTGCTCCGCCTGTCACGCGGTATGTCTTTTAAGAACGCGCTTGCTGGCCTTCGGCTTGGTGGGGGTAAATCGGTTATCATTGGCGATCCGAAAGAAATTGGCAACGATGATTTGATGCGTGCATTTGGCCGTTACATTCAGCGCCTAAGCGGATCTTACTATGCAGCAGAAGACGTAGGCACCAGTCCAGCTATGCTCGCAGTGGCAAGTCAGTGCACCGAATATGTCTGCGGCCTTGATGATGTTGAATTTGGCACAGGTGATCCGTCGCCGCATACAGCACTCGGCGTTTTCACCGGCATTCAGGCGGCCGTTAAACATAAGCTTGGAAAAGACAGCCTTGATGGCATTCGCGTTGCAGTTCAGGGCGTCGGTAATGTTGGCCGTTCCCTAGTTGGCCATTTGCTTGGCGCCGGCGCTGTGGTGTCCATTACGGATATTGTCGATGCCAACATTGAGGCAACCAAGAAACTGGGCCCTGTGGAAACTGTATCCCTTGACGGCATTCACGCGGTGGATTGCGACGTCTTTGCGCCATGCGCACTCGGTGGCGGCTTGAACCGAAAAACAATTCCCGAGATCAAAGCGTCGATCATCGCGGGTGCTGCAAATAACCAGCTGGAATGTGAAGGCGTTGAAGACAAAGATCTGCAAAATCGCGGTATCCTCTATGCACCAGATTATGTGATTAATGCGGGCGGCATCATTTCCATTGAAATGGAAGTCTACAGCGAAAAAACGGAAGACGATGAGCGCCGCGCCAAGGTACTCCGCATTGGGGACACGCTTGGCCGCATTTTCAAAGCCAGCGACAACGAAGGCCGCCCTACCGGCATTATAGCAAACGATATGGCAGAGCATATTATTCAACGCGCCAAACAAGCCAAACTTGCTAACGCCGCTGAATAAGCGCGATACTTACAGAATAAATTAGGCTTCGCTTGTGCGGAGCCTTTTTTCTGGCTTGAGCAAAACCTAGTCCGCCCTTACATTCCCATTAGCATAGCGTCATACTCCCAGCAGGGAGAACAGCCATGCTAATGAAAACACATCTCACCTTTGCCGGCACGTGCGAAGAGGCCTTCGGTTTCTACCAACAGCTTTTTGGCGGTGCCGATTTGGTTAGCCATACCTACGGCGAAACACCATCCTCAAGCGAAGTACCTGAGGCATGGCACAGCAAAATAGTACACGCTAGTTTAACGCTCAACGGAACCACCATAACCGGCGTCGATATTCTCCCTGATCTTTACAAGCCACCACAGGGCTTCTTTTTACTACATGAACTCAGCGAACCAAATGAAGCTAGGCGCGTGTTTGATGCTCTTGCTGAAGGCGGCACCGTTCAAATGCCGCTGCAGAAGACATTTTGGGCGCCGCTTTTTGGTGTGGTTATCGACAAGTTTGGCGTGCCGTGGGAGATTAACTGCGTGGCGGATATATAGCCCCGGCCGTTAACAGAAAAGCCAATTAGGAGATTAAAGTGAATAAGATGTTTGGCTGTATCATGCTGCTCTTCGCCTTTTCAACACCTACCAGTGCTGCCCCCAACCAAGAGATCATGAATGTCGACCGCGCGTTTGGTGCCATGGCTGCAGAAAAAGGCATCCAGGCCGCGTTTCGCCATTTCCTTGCGGAAGACGCAGTGAAGCTTGACGGAAAAAAGGATGCCACCTTTGGCCGGAACCTTATTACAGCCGGCATGTCCAGCGACCCGAAAGTTGTGCTTTTGGAGTGGGAACCGCAAGACGGCATGATCGCGGCATCTCACGACCTCGCTTACACGTGGGGCCTTTATACAATCACCATCAACAGGGACGGTAAAACCAGTAAACAATACGGTAAATACACGTCAATCTGGGTGAAACGAAACAGCGAATGGAAAGCCATCCTCGACACCGGAAATTCGCGCCCTGCTCCGACTAAATAGGCTTCCAACTGAAGGCAAGACCCATAGTGTAGAAGCGCTTAAGTGCGCAAAAAAAATAAAGGCTTCCACGATGTGAAAGCCTTTGAGGTTGTCCCAAGTTTATTATAGTTCGCCCAAGATTAGTTAAGAGGCTTCTTTCGCCAATCGGCCGCCTGCATTTGCATAAGCCTGCGTGCCGGTGTCTGTGACCGTGTCAGTTGGTAAAATCGTATCTGGCGTATGCGCGGTATCGTCCGCCTCAAGCGCGTCATAAAGCGGGCCGAAATCTTCGTACGTTGCCTTCAGCAATTGATCAAACCCATCAATAACCCAGTAGGTTTGCTGGAAATCATCAATACGGTAATCCGTTTGCATCAAACGCTTCAGATCAAAATCGATGCGGTGCGGACTGTTATCCTCCAACGAAAATATACTTTCTGCTTTACTGCTGAGTATCCCGGCGCCGTAAATGCGCATCCCGTCTGGTGTTTTGATCAGTCCAAATTCCACCGTATACCAATAAAGCCGAGCAAGGTTTTTCAAAACGCCGCGGCCTTTAGCTCGCTGGCCGCCAATGCCGTAGGCTTGGATATAGTCTGCGAAAACGGGGTTCGCTAAAAGCGGTACATGGCCGTACACGTCATGGAACACATCGGGTTCCTGCAAATAATCCAACTGCGCTTCGTTGCGGATAAAGTTGCCGGCTGGAAAACGACGGTTTGCAAGATGATCGAAAAACACTTCGTCGGGCACCAGATCAGGCACGGCAACAACGCGCCATCCTGTTAGTGCTTCAAGCCGGTCAGACATTTCTTCGAAATTCGGTATACCGCTCTTCGAAATTTCCAATTTCTCAATGCCTTCGAGGAACTCATTACACGACCGACCCTTCAGAATTTCATTCTGACGCGCATATAGCCTATCCCAGCGACCGTGCTCTTCCGCTGTGAACGCATCCCAATTCTGGTCAACGGTATAGTCATCATTGACTTCAACTTCGCGACCCAACCTTGTTTTTATAAGCATGTCATCTCCTGTGACGCTGATGCTTTAACAGTCATTACTTTGCTATTGAGGAAAATCCGGCTGATTTTCGGGCGCAGCCGCTTTGAATGCCTCAATTGCGCAACAGTTTTTATCAATACGTTGCAATATAGGGAAATCATTTACCTCAACGCCGAAGCGACGGGCATTCCACATTTGAGGTACCAAATAGACGTCTGCCATCGACGGCGTATCGCCGTGGCAAAACTTACCAGTTTGCCCGCTTGCTGCCAGCAGAGCCTCTAGAGCTGCAAACCCTTCAGCAATCCAGTGGCAATACCAGGTGTTCGTTGCCGTATCATCCGCGCCAAGCTCACCTTTTAGGTAGGTCAAAACAGATAGATTATTAAGTGGGTGGATATCGCAGGCCACCAGGGCAGAGAGCTGACGAACTCGTGCGCGTTCAACCATATCAGTCGGCAAAAGTTTTACTTCAGGATAAGCCTCATCCAGATATTCAAGAATAGCTGGCGACTGCGAAAGTGAAACATCACCGTCCACCAGAAACGGCACCCGCCCCTGAGGGTTGAGCGCCTTATAGCTATCCGCTTTCTGCTCGCTAATGCCTGGCTTTAAATTGATGCCGGCATGCTCATACGCCAAGCCTTTAAGGCCGAGCGCTATCCGTACGCGAAAGGCAGCTGATGATCTGAAATATCCAAAAAGTTTGCGCATGCTTGGCCCTAGCCTTCCACTACTGTCTGGTCGATACGGCCAAAGATCGACTGGCCGCTTTCTTCAAACATTTCAATACTGATCCGGTCACCAAATGCCATGAAGTTCGTGGTTGGCGCACCGTTTTGAATTGTTTCAATCATCCGGATTTCAGCAATACAGCTGTAACCAACACCGCCGTCAGCAACGTGTTTGCCGGGCCCACCATCAAGCTTGTTGGAAACTGTGCCAGATCCAACAACAGCGCCCGCACCGAGCGGCCGTGTTTTAGCAGCGTGTGCTACAAGTGTTGCAAAGTTAAAAGTCATATCAATACCTGCGTCAGGCTTACCGATAATCTCACCGTTATAGTGAGAGACAAGCGGCAGGCTCAGAACTGTATCTGCCCAAGCATCGCCCAGCTCATCCGGTGTTACACACACAGGACTGAAAGCGCTGGAAGGCTTGGATTGGAAAAAACCAAAACCTTTACCAAGTTCCGCCGGGATAAGACCGCGCAAGGAAACGTCATTTACAAGCATCAGCAGTTTAATGTGGGAGCCAGCGTCTTCAACGCTTACACCGAACGGCACATCATCAGTAATAACTGCGACTTCAGCTTCGAAATCTACGCCCCAACCGGTAGTGGTAGGGAAAACAATGTCTTCACGAGGGCCGAGGAACGTGTCAGAGCCACCCTGATACATCAGCGGGTCGGTCCAGAACGATTCTGGAATTTCCGCGCCACGTGCTTTCCGCACAAGTTCTACGTGGTTCACGTAGGCCGAGCCGTCAGCCCACTGATAAGCACGCGGTAGCGGTGATGCACAGGCGGCTTCGTCAAAGGCTTCGCCCGAATTAGCGTCAGTATTTAAACCTTCATAAAGCGTTTCAAGTTTAGGCGACAGCGTATCCCAATCATCAATCGCGGCCTGCAAAGTTACGGCGACAGCTGCTGCCGACGTCATACGCTTCAAATCACGGGACACAACGACGAGGTTGCCGTCACGGCCGTGCTTCAGGGATGCAAGTTTCATAATCTCTGTCTCTCAAAATACAGCCCGGCCCATACTTTTCAGCATGCAGCCTACAGGGCATTTTCTAATTATTCATCATTATCCGCGCTGGGGCCAGGCTTAAATTCACCGCGTCCGTGCAGCCATTCGGCGTGCTTTGGCGCTTTTTTGGTGCGAGACCATTCTTCCAGCATTGCAGGGGCAACGCGCTTCAGCTCTTTCAACATCCCTGGCTTTGCCGTATTGGCAGCAAGCTCAAGCCGGTGACCGTTTGGGTCAAAGAAATAGATCGATTTAAAGATCGTATGGTCTGTCGGACCAAGCACATCAATACCAGCAGCTTCCAAACGTTCTTTGGCCGCGAGTAGCACATCCATGTTTTCTACTTCAAAAGCGATATGCTGTACCCAATCTGGTGTATTGCCGTCGCGGCCCATCTCTGGCTGCTCAGGCAATTCAAAGAAAGCAAGCACATTGCCGTTCCCCGCATCGAGGAACAAATGCATATACGGATCATATGCACCCGTTGACGGCACATGATCTTCCGCTATTGCCAGCTGGAAATCCATATCCAGATGCTTCTGGTAAAACTCTACAGTTTCCTTGGCGTCTTTACAGCGGTAGGCCACATGGTGAATGCGCTTGAGTTCCATAACCGGTAATACCTTCCCAATCGCTGCCTTTAAGCAGCGCCTTCTTCAACTTTGAGTACGCCGCGCGTGATTTGATCGCGCTCAATGCTCTCAAACAAGGCTTTAAAGTTACCTTCGCCAAAACCCTCATCTTGCTTGCGCTGAATGAATTCAAAGAAGACGGGCCCAAGGGAAGCTTCAGAGAAAATTTGCAGCAGCAAACGTGGCTCACCACCATCGGTGGTGCCATCTAATAGAATACCCCGGGTTTTAAACTCATCCGTTGGCTCACCGTGGCCCGGAAGGCGTTCTTCGAGCATCTCGTAATATGTGTCAGGTGGCGCAGTCATGAACTTAACGCCTTGCGCTTTCAGCCGGTCCCAGCACTCAAGCAGGTTATCACAAGAGAAAGCAATGTGCTGAATGCCCTCGCCATTATATTCCATCAGGAACTCTTCGATCTGGCCGCTACTGCCGGCGCTTTCTTCGTTCAGCGGAATGCGGATCAAACCATCCGGCGCTGACATGGCTTTAGAAACCAGCCCTGTGTATTCGCCTTTAATGTCGAAATAGCGGATTTCCCTGAAGTTAAAGAACTTCTCGTAGAAATTCGCCCAGTGACCCATCCGGCCTCGGTACACATTATGCGTCAGGTGATCGATTACATTGAAACCACAGCCCTTAGGATTACGGTCAACGCCTTCGAAAAATTCGAAATCAATGTCGTAAATGCTGTTGCCGTCACCGAAGCGGTCAATCAGATAGAGCGCAGCGCCGCCAATGCCCTTAATGGCAGGCAGATGCAGTTCCATCGGCCCTGTTTCATCATTCACAGGCTGCGCACCAAGTTCAAGCGCACGGCTATAAGCCAGCCGGCTGTCTTCAACACGGAACGCCATGCCGCAAGCGGACGGGCCATGTTCTTCTGCGTAAAAAGCCGCCGCACAGTTCTTCTGGTAATTGGCGATGAAATTGATGTCGCCCTGGCGCCAAAGTGTCACGTCTTTCGAGCGGTGCTTAGCAATAGCCGTGAAACCCATTGCCTCAAAAACAGGCTCAAGGATGCCCTTTTCAAGTGCTGTGAATTCCACAAATTCAAAACCACAAAGTCCCATTGGGTTTTCAAACAAATCGGCCATGCGTCACAACTCCTATAATTTCAGTATTTGGTTCGTCCTATGTACATAAGCACAAACTGCTTGTAAGACTTCACAAGCTGGTTACTTGCAGCCATATTAGTTTCAAAAGAAACTATTTGCAAGCATAGGAAACGAAAAACATGACAGACGACGCTGTTAAGACACTAATTTTACCAGATTTTCTACCTTATAAGCTTGCTGTTTTGTCCAGTAGAATAAGCCGGGGAATCGCTAATCAGTATGAAGAACGCTTCCAGTTAACTCTTCCAGAATGGCGCGTTATGGCCGTTCTAGGCGGAGAGCCTGACCTGTCCGCCAGCCAAGTTGCAGACCGAACAGCAATGGACAAAGTCGCAGTGTCACGGGCAGTGAAGGGTCTCATGCAAGCGGACCGTCTTCTTAGACACTTTTCGCCTAACGACAAGCGGCGCTCAGTGCTAAAACTGTCCGACTCCGGCGAGGAGATTTATGCGCAGGTTGTTCCAATCGCAATCGACTATGAAGACGCGATCCTGAATGAGCTGACCACTGAAGAACAAACTCAACTCGACACACTCCTAAATAAACTGCAGGACATCGAAATCAACACCGCCCACCCAGCTTAAAAAGAAGCTTTGATCGCTAAGAAGCGCGATTCCCAATCCAGCGCATTGTCCGTCAGCAATACTGAAAGCAATAGTCTCGCTTTGCGGCTTTTTATATTGCCCCCGGGCATCAACCCGCGTTCTATCAGGTCAATTTCCGCACCTTTGTAACCGTAAGTGTTTTCAAATACCGGCCCGCTAGCACATCTGCTGGTGAAGATCACAGGGATGGTTTTTGCAATTGTCTCTGCTGCATCGGCCCAAGCCTCTGAAAGGTGGCCAGCACCAAGCGCTTCAATGACCAGTCCTTTATATCCGAGGCCAACAACTTGTTCCAATATGCGAATATCAAACTCTGCCCCCGCAGGAAGTAAGGCGACCGGCGGCAATTCAGTGACCGCCGCGCCAATTCCGATGGGAATTTGCTGCTCGTGCACCTCTAGGTACAGCGCACCTTCAGAAATATGGCCAACGGGCCCCCGATCTTCTGAACGAAACGACGCCAAACTGCTGGTGTGTGATTTGGCTACTTGCCACGGATCATGGACCTCGCCGTTCATCACCACATACACGCCGCCTTCAGCGTCGCACGCTGCTAGCACCGCGTTATAGATATTACTGGGGCCATCGGCGCCTAGTTGCTCCGGCGTGCGCATAGCACCCGTAAATATTAAAGGCGCGTCACCTGTATAAATCAGGCTGGCAAGAAATGATGTCTCTTCAAGTGTGTCGGTCCCTTGAGTTACAACGATGCCGTCACATTGTGCCAGGGACGCCTTCTCACACAGCGCTTTTATTTGGAGAAAACTCAAGTTCGCGCTGGCAATTGTCGCAAATGTTTCAGCAGAGATATCCGCCAATTCGCCAAGCCCTGGCACAGCAGCAACAAGTTCAGCAGCACCAAGTGACGGCACCATGCCAGACGCAGTAGGCGTCATGGCGATTGTGCCGCCGAGGGCATAAACCTGAATTTTTGGCAATCCGATCATCTCTGTCTTTCAAACTGTAAACTAGGCTCCAATAGCCTCTTCTGCACTTACGTAGTTGAGATTTTGATCGCGCGCAACTGCTTCGTAAGTCACCTTGCCTTCGCACACATTCAAACCTTCGCGCAAGTGTTTGTCGTCGGTAAGGGCTTGTTTCCAGCCCTTGTTTGCAATCGCAACAGCATGGCGCAGCGTGGCATTATTCAGCGCTAGTGTTGACGTGCGCGCCACACCGCCCGGCATGTTTGCTACACAGTAATGTACTACTTCATCAACAATATAAGTAGGGTTTTCGTGCGTTGTCGCTTTAGATGTCTCGAAACAGCCGCCCTGATCGATGGCAACATCAACAAGTACACTACCGCGCTTCATCCGAGAAATCATATCACGTGTTACGAGCTTGGGCGCTGCTGCACCCGGGATCAACACAGCACCAACGGTAAGGTCAGAGCCGACAACATGCTCCTCGACAGCGTCTTGTGTGGAGTAGACAGTTTTAATCCTGCCTTGGAAAATATCATCAAGCTGCTGCATGCGGCGAATTGACCGATCAAGGATAGTCACGTCCGCACCCATGCCAACGGCCATTCGTGCGGCATTGGTGCCAACAACGCCGCCGCCAATGATAACAACTTTTGCAGCCTCAACACCTGGCACACCACCAAGTAGCATACCTCGGCCACCCTGGCTCATTTCCAAGCAGTGTGCGCCCGCCTGTATCGACATACGGCCAGCAACTTCAGACATAGGCGCTAGAAGCGGCAACCCATTATGATCATCTGTCACTGTTTCGTACGCGATCGCAACAGAACCAGATTTGATCAAACCCTGTGTTTGCTTGGCGTCCGGTGCGAGGTGAAGATAGGTGTATAGGATCTGGCCCGGGCGCAGCATGTCAATCTCAATGGCTTGCGGCTCTTTGACTTTCACAATCATATCTGCTGCTGCGAAAATCTCGACGGCCGTATCAAGGATTTTGGCACCAACTGATTTATACATGGCGTCCGTAAAACCAATCTCGAATCCCGCTGCCGTCTGCACAACAACCTGATGGCCGTTCTCAATCAACTCACGCACAGATGCTGGCGTTAAACCCACACGGTATTCACGGTTCTTAATCTCTTTTGGTACGCCAACTAACATGATGCTCTCCTGAAACATTGCTTCGGCAGCCCTAAGGCCCACACGACTGTAATTGCCTGCAATTTACAGAAAACTGGTTCGAATGTCCTTGCAAAGGCTGCCCAATTTGAGGTATTTTTTGCAAGAATATTGCGTTTAAGTAACATAATCGGAATTAATTGCGGTGATTAAACTAAATAGAATAGATCTTGCCATATTGGAAGAACTCCAAAAGGATGGAAAGCTCTCAAACGTGGACCTTGCGACGCGAATCGGACTTTCCGAGTCGGCGTGTCTGCGCCGGGTGAAGAACCTTCAGGATAAAGGCGCCATCACCCACTATGCTGCGCACTTGAATGCCGCCGCTGTAGGCTTGCCCGGCACTGTGTTCGTTCGGGTTTCGCTTGAGAAGCAGCAAGAAGAAAAGCTGAACACGTTTGAAGAAGCCGTAAAGCACGTGCCTGAAGTGATGGAATGCTATCTGATGGGCGGCGATGTGGACTATATGATCCGAGTGGTAGTAAGCGACGCGCCGGATTACGAACGCGTCCATAATATTCTTACACGGTTGCCCGGCGTTGACCGGGTACATTCAAGTTTCGCGCTGCGCACCGTACTTAAACGTACTCGGTTACCTATCAATATTGACTAGATATCAAGCCATTCTGGAACGGGCAGGCTTTTCTCTCGCAGGAACTCTGGGTTAAACATTTTAGACTGGTACCTAAGACCGCTATCACACAGCAGCGTCACAATGGTGTGGCCAGGGCCCATATCTTTCGCCAGCTTGATCGCACCAGCAACATTAAGGCCCGTAGAGGAGCCAACACACAAACCTTCGCGTCTCAGTAGGTCAAACGCCATTGGCAACGCCTCATGGTCAGTAACCTGGTAGGCATCGTCGATTGGGGCACCTTCGATGTTGGCCGTAATGCGTCCCTGCCCGATGCCCTCAGTGATTGATGTGCCTTCAGACCTCAATTCGCCAGTTTTAAAATAGCTATACATGGCAGCGCCCATTGGGTCGGCCAGAACAATACGAATATCTTTATTATGTTCCTTAAGGCCAATGCCCGTACCGGCTAAGGAGCCGCCAGACCCAATGGCAGTGATAAAGGCATCAACTTTGCCGTCAGTTTGCTGCCAGATCTCTTGCGCAGTTGTTTTGATATGCGCTTCGCGGTTGGCAAGGTTATCGAACTGGTTCGCCCAGATAACGCCGTGCTTCTCAGTAGCCGATAATTCCTCTGCGAGCCTTTTAGCAACTTTCTGGAAATTATTTGGGTTTGAATAGGGCACAGGCGGCACAAGCTTGAGCTCAGCGCCCATCAATGTCAGCGTATCGATCTTCTCACGCGACTGATTATCTGGCATCACAATCAGGCAGCGATAGCCTTTTGCGTTTGCGACAACAGAAATTCCAATGCCGGTATTGCCTGCAGTACCTTCAACGATAAGGCCGCCAGGCTCAAGCAGACCCTTCTTCTCTGCTTCTTCAATGATATTAAGCGCAGGGCGATCTTTAAGCGACCCGCCCGGATTGGCGTACTCTGCTTTACCGAGGATGGTACAGCCCGTGAGCTCAGACGCATATTTCAGCTTGATAAGCGGTGTATTACCGATTGCTTGCAAAGCGCCTGTGTACTCGGTCATAAAATTCTCCATTAAAGAAACAAGTTCCTAGATGGCATGCTTATTCATCAATTCAAGGAAAATTCAACAACAAAAGGTGCAAATCAAGAAATCGTTTTCTCTAGCAGACAGCTATATCGAAGACGTAGAACACGCCGTACCGCTCCTCGTGCAGCAGGCAGTTTAGTATGTCGCTACAGTTGATACTATCACCTATGGCCAAAACAGACCTTGCATAAAGGCACGTACAGTTAGCTGATAAAAACAGCGCAGTACCATACGGGGGATGATTTTAAAGTATCAGGAAAATTGAGAGTTGAATTAGCAGACAGGAAGTAAAAGTGTTGGTTTAGCACCCTGGCCTGCTCAATCACTAGCCGACCCCGGTATTGATAAAACGGTGGGGCTGCCATTTTTTTGCCCAATGCACAAAATCAACCCCGCTCATAGGGCGCGCTATAAAATACCCTTGAGCCCGGTCAGCTCCCAGCTCCCGAGCGAGATCCATCTGTTTCGAGTTTTCAACACCCTCACAAGTAACCGCAAGGCCCAGTCGCTGAGCAAGTTTTATAGTGTTATCTAATATTACGGATGATTTATTTTCTCCCGCAGCATCGCGCACAAATGGTTTTACGGTTTTCAGTTCCGTAAAGGGTATTGTTTTGAGCCTAAGCAATGGATCAATGCCTGCGCCAAAATCATCGAGCGATAAACCTACTCCCATTAGCCGCAAACGCCCCAGCACCTCAAGTGCCGTCGCTAAGTCGTCAATAATATCTGTTTCGGTAAGCTCTAGTGTCAGAAGTTCGGGCTGGACCCCGTGCTCTTCTAGAGTTTCGGCAACGACATCGACAAAATCCATACTGCAAATATCATTGGGAGAAACGTTTACATTCAAGTTTACGTTTATCTCCTCCTTGCGCCATCCATTCAACGCCGTCAGGGCCAATGAAAGCATGCGTCTGGTAACAAAGGGAGAAAAACCGTGTCGCGCTGCGATCGGTAAAAATATATCGGGCCCGACAAGTCCGCCAAAGGTTGTTTTCCAACGGGACAGACATTCCACACCGTAGATTGATCCATCAGAACAATTTATTGAGGGCTGAAACACTGGTGTCAAAGAATTCTCTAGCAGATCGAAAGAAAACACCTCCTCGGCAAGCAGATCCTTGATAGGTGTACTTTGCTCCAAATGGGGGGCAACCGTTTGTCCAAGCAACAGGAGAAGTTCAGCGCGGCTTACCGGTTTTGCCAGAGCGCCTAAAAAGTCGAGCCCATGGACTCTCGCAAGCTCGAGCGCAGTTTCAATGATGGGAGCGCCCCTTTCACTGACAACGATGACCGCAGCACGGTTACCGTGCATTTCTGCCATTTCTCGAATAAGCGCATAGCCATCCATTACAGGCATCGCGATATCAGTGATTACAAACTGGTAGGGTCCTTTTTTGATCTCGGCAAGGGCTTCTGCACCGTTACTTGTGCACACGACCAGATAACCTGCCTGACTTAGCATGTGGTCAAGAATCGCGCACGATGTGACACAGTCATCAACTACTATAATTCGTTCTTGCATCAGAACTCCTGCTTTGCCGTAGCGTGCAGCGAAGATGCTTAAACACGGCATTCTCAAGGATGCCTATAAACACTAACTATAGAGTTAACGAAGCAGAACCTAAAATTTGTTAGCCGAAGTGGATCTGGCATTGATGGCGGACTCAGGGGTCAAATTTTGTGCCTTAGTCTCAGCGATCCAGGATTTCACCCTACTTTCCAACAGATACAGCGGAATCCCTCCTGCAGAGAGAACACGATCATGAAAGTCCCTTATATCAAAAAATTCGCCAAGTTCAGTCTCTGCTAAAACTCGTAATTCTAGGAATTTGAGCTCGCCAATTTTGTATGCAAGCGCTTGACCTGGCCAGGCGATATAGCGGTCGACCTCAGTCTGAATATTGTGTTTCGCAAGGGCTGAGTTTTCTTCAAGAAGCGTAATCGCCTGGGCCCTGCTCCAACCCTTCGCGTGAATGCCGGTGTCGATCACAAGTCTGCAAGCCCGCCACATCTCATATGTTAATCTACCAAACTGTTCATAAGGGGTTTCATAAAGGTCTAAATCCAAGCCTAGCTTTTCCGCGTATAAGCCCCACCCTTCGCCAAAAGCATGAGGATATTGCTCTAGCCGAAACTGGGGCACATTTTCAAGTTCAGCCGCCAACGCGGTTTGCAAGTGATGTCCTGGCACTGCTTCATGCAACGTAAGGGCAGGCAAAGTATACAGTGGCCGGCTTTTAAGATCATAGGTATTCACCCAGTAATAGCCGCCGCGGGGAGATCCAAGAGGCGCACTTATATATCGTCCTGTTGTATAGTTAGGTGCTATCGCAGAGGGTACCGCTTCAACACCGTATGGCTGCCGTGGGAGTTTATTAAAAAGCTTTGGGACACGTCCATCAATAACTTTTGCAAGATAGCTGGCAAACGAAAGAAGCTCGCGTTCAGTCTTTGCATAAAATTGCGGTGCAGTGCGAAGATAAACAAGAAAATCGTTAAAACTACCGTCAAACTCCGTAGTTTTAATTATTGCCTCCATCTCACTGCGGATGCGCGCAACCTCTTTCAAACCCAAGGCGTGAACCTCATCCGCCGTCACGTCGAGCGTGGTATAATAGCGTACCATCGCCGCGTAATAATCAGCGCCGCCGGTCAACTCTGACGCTCCTATTTCTGTTCCGGCTGCGGGATAATATTCGTCTTGCATAAAAGTGGCGAGCTTTTGGTATGCTGGCAATACATGGTTCTTAATGGCATCACGCGCGTTCTTCCGCAGCTCCCTGACATCATCATCGCCCAACATATCGTTCATTTTTCTAAAAGGCTGGTAAAAGGAGTTTTCTTCTACATTGTCAGTTAGAACAGCGCTAAAGGTCGGCAGTAAACCATCCAAAACCACCTTTGGCAGCGTAAAGTTCTCGTCGATGCCTTGTCGTAAGTTTGCAGTATGTTCCGCCAAGTAACGCGGTAGATCTTTTAACCGCTCAATATAAGCCTCGTAATCCTTTTTCCTGGCGAAATTGATGCTGTGCCACATGCGAGTTGGCGAGGTATGAAACCCACTATCACTATAAAGCGGGATACGCCACGCCTTGTGTTTCAGAAACACTAGGCTGCTTTCTAGCTTATAGCGCAACATCTCAAAGTTCAGTTGGTTGTCCTTGGTCAATGCCATTTTATTAATCGACGAAAGTTCGCGCAACAAGGCCTCAGCCCTTACTGTCCGGCGCTTCTGATCCTCGGGTAAAACATGCGCCATCGTTGACGCCGTTGGCACCTGCACACCCTGAGGGCCAGTGCCTGGATTTTCCTGATAGTGAAATTGGCGCTCAGTCGCGAGCAACTCTGTAAACAGGGCATCCTCTGTGACCGAGCTTTTGTCCTGAGCAGAGACACCTGCCGAGCAGCCGAATATAATCATAACCCATACTATTGATTTTATTGTCACGGCCACCTCCCTAAAATCCTTAATCGCAGACCACAGAAAGATTGATGACTAAAAATAAAAGCAAGTCAAATGCTGATAACAAAAAACAGAACAACCAGGAAAATCAACCAAGTTCGTCCAGAAGTGAATCTATTGGATTAGTGGGCTTGTTCAGTGAAGGAGCTGGCGCCAAATCTCCATTGGCGCTAAATAATCCCGTAGATTGCCGCTCCGATGCAGCGGGTTCCCCAATGGAAGAATTGTTTTCTCCCTGGTCCTTTTCGTCTGCAAATATGTGAATTCGCTCGCCTAGAACCTCATTGATTACAGTCAACAAGCGCCGACGATTGATCGGCTTGGTCACAACATCAATCATGCCTGCCTGAATGAAACGTTCCACTTCTTCAGGAAACGCATCCGCTGTGCAACCGACAATGGGGACTTTAGCTACGTCACCGTCTAACGCCTTTATCCATTTCGTCGCGTCAATTCCCCCTAGGACCGGCATGTGAACGTCCATCAGAATAACATCATATTTTTCGTGCTCAGCTTTATCGCAAGCTTCAGCTCCGTTAACGACTACCGTCACATTATGGCCAAGTCGCCCAAGTGTATTCGCCAACACCCGCTGATTTATAAGGTTATCATCGGCAACAAGAACATCCAGAGCGCGCGTCGCCCGCGCTGACGCTGATCGTTCCGTGTCGCCAAATCCGGTTTGTGCAGGCAATTCAGAAGCATGACCTTCGGTGCAGCGGAAGGTAAACCAAAAACACGACCCCTTCCCTTCCTCGCTCTCAACGCCGATTTCCCCGCCTAGCAAAGCACTTAGTTGCCTACAGATCGCAAGCCCCAAGCCAGTTCCGCCAAATCGGCGCGTAGTGGAGGCGTCGGCCTGTGTGAACTTTTGAAATAGACGCCGTTGCGCATCTGGTGCAATGCCAATACCTGAATCTTGAACGGTGATTTTTATCATATGATAATCGCGCGTCACAAGAACAAGCTCTGCTTCTATCGCAACTGCGCCTTCTTCAGTGAACTTAATGGCGTTACCGACAAGGTTAAACAGTACCTGGCGCAAACGTGTTGGATCCACAACAAGGACATCGGGAATTTCACTATCCAGCTTCCAACTTACATCCAAGCCTTTATCGTTTGCTGCGGCTCCCAAAAATTGGACCGCGTCCGACATGATCCACTCTAACCGGGTTGCCTGATTTTCAAGCTCGACTTTGCCGGCCTCTAGTTTGGAAATGTCTAGGATATCGTTGATAACCGCGAGAAGACTTTTGCCCGACTGTTGCAAAGTTTCGGCAAATTGCAGCTGGCTATTATCAAGGCCGCTGTCCATCAGCAAATCTATCATGCCAATAACGCCGTTCAACGGGGTTCTAATTTCGTGGCTCATAGTCGCAAGGAATTCAGACTTGGCAACATTTGCCAATTCAGCGGCGTCACGCGCTTTTGAAAGCTCGTTTGCTAGTTTTGCAAAAGCTTCTCTCTGTTCTTTCAGTACAGCTTCATTGCGCCGCTTGTCGTGTACAACCCTTTGCAGGTTTTGCTCTATTTCCTCGAATTCAAGAATGCGCGTTTCGGAGCGCATAGCCGCGTCCTTGATCGCATCCAACGCCTCCTTAAAGTCTGGCCGATCAAGTAAATACTCATCTTCGGCCGAGTTATGGGAGAAATCCCCGTCCAGATACTGGCCCAAGGCCTCAAGAAACGCCCGCTCGGGCTGAACGGTATTGCGTTCTATAGCGATTTGAAGAACCACCCCGACCAATCCACCAACAAGGCCCGCCGCCATACCTGGGAGATAGCCAATCCCTTCGCCGTACACTAGGAAAAATGCCAAACTAGCAGCCAGAATGGCTGTCAGCGACATTACCCACGGAATTGCTCTCAAAACCTGTTTCATACTACCTATGTGATCCACGTTTACGGCTGTAAAAATCTATAGGGTATAAGTTAAAAATCGATAAAACGGCATCGACGATGCCAAACTATCTTCAAAAAAAACTTATGGAAAAACGCTCACAAGCGTAGACACCCCAATCTTTCCTACTCTGCAACATGATGCCGCAGGACCTGCCACAATAGCAAACGGAAATTCGCTATTGGGCATAAGAGGTATGGCTGGGACGTAAAAGCCGAGTTGAAACCACCGGAGAATCAAAGAAACCAAGATGTCATGCGTCTGCGCTAATCACGCAATTCTCTCCGCAAAACCTTGCCCACCGGAGATTTGGGCAGAGCATCAATGAAACGCACTACTTTAGGCACTTTATAATTTGTTAAATGCTCCCTGCAGAAGTCAATCACTTCTTCTTCGGTTAGGCCGTCGTCTGCTCGCACCACATGAGCGACAACTCTCTCGCCCGTTGTCTCATCTTTGGCACCCACAACAGCAGCCTCTGCAATGCGGTCAAACTTGGTAAGAACAGCCTCAATATCCGTAGGATAAACGTTAAAACCGGATACAAGAACCATGTCTTTGATACGATCAACTATTGATAGATACCCGTCTTCATCATAGATGGCGACATCACCAGTCTTGAGCCAGTCGCCGTCAAAAGATTCGGAGGTAGCATCTGGGTTATTCAGATAGCCCTTCATAATCTGAGGACCGCGCAACAATAATTCGCCCGGTTCACCGCGCGGCATATCCTTGCCGTCTTCGCCAACAATACGGATTTCAGTGCCGGGAATTGGTTTACCGCAGGTTCCGCGGCGAGGCGGCTGATCAAGCGGCATGGTTGAGACCACACAAGTACCCTCGGTTAGGCCGTAACCCTCATAAATGGCGTTCCCAGTCAGTTTCTCCCAAGCATCGGCAGTAGCAGGTTGCAAGGGAGCTGCACCGCTGAAACAAAGCCGAAGATTCTTCGGCGGGTTATCAGTGAACCATTTCTGCTGCAGTAAGCCCTGGTACAGAGTATTCACACCAGGCAAAATCGTAATATCAAACTTCTCAAAAGCGTGCCTTAGGTTCTCGAGCGGCCGAGGCACGGGCGTTAACACCACATGGCAGCCATTATGCATGCTATTTAACGCCCCAACGGCAAGCGCATACACATGATACAGCGGCAAAATCAGAATGAGGCTGTCGTCAATCCTAACAGTCTCGTCACCGCGGTTGGACTGAGAAATATTAGCAACTACATTTCTGTGAGTTAGTTCAGCACCCTTGCTGCGCCCTGTTGTGCCGCCGGTATATTGGAAAAACGCGACATCATCGAGCTTGGTATCTTTAGTATAGCTTGCCAAATCCACGCCGCGTGCCAAATGCGCTTCACCAGAAGCAATGATCGACCGCATTGTGCCTGCAGGCTTCGCCCCAAAGGGTGGGATCACTTTTTTCACGTACTTCATTGCAAAGCCAAGAAGATGGCGCTGTGCTGCTGGGAAAAAATCAAGCAAGGAGAGCTTATAGACGCGATCTACTTTGGTGCCCTCCAGGCACTCGCCGACATTTGCACCAAACAGATCAGTCACCAACCAAACTTTGGCACCGCTGTCTTTAAGCTGATGATTGGTTTCATCCGGGGTATAGAGCGGGTTTACATTTGTCACCACAAGGCCCGCTTTGAATATACCAAAAGCCAAAACTGGATAAGCAAGTGTATTCAGGGACTGTATCGCCACCACATCGCCAGGCATCAGCTTCAGGTCCTCACGCAGGTAAGCGGCAACGGCATCTGAATAATGCCCAATCTCATCGAATGTCAGTGTTTTGCTGTGTCCAGTTGGAAGCACACAACTGAAGGATTTCTTACCACGGTGTGTTGCAACACACCGATTCACCATATCTGCCATATGATCGCCAAGCATGTGTTCGTCCGTAAAGTCTACTTCTATCTCTTGTGGCGCGTTCATAAATGGTTCCTACCTTGGCACTTAGATTTCTATTCTATTCAGTTTTACTGAGCGAGCACTTCAGTTTTATTGAGGGGCCATTTCCAGCGTATCCATCAACAGACTTGGATCGGCCAGACACTCAGAAAACTCGTCTGCTAATCGTTCACTTTCCCCAATTACTTTTCTCCAATAGACCAACCTATCTTCATCAGTCATATCGGTAAAATTCTTTCTTTCTGGTATTTTTCCTGACGGCAGTGACGCAACATATTCATCACTCGGAGCTAGCATCAACAAGTTGTCCCAGGTCGCCCCTTTGGCCCGCCGCGACGTATTATTTTTATCAAACCACCCCGGCACGATATGGCTGTAAAAGTGTGGATATAATACAATACCATCCTCTAGCGCCCAGGGAATATCAAAATGATAGTCAATAACGCCACCATCACGGTAAACACCTTTGGGCGCACCGGCAATATCAATGATCGGGTCTGCCACAAACGGGATCGAACCGCTTGCCATCAAGGCGTCAATCAACGCCGCGGGCTCCAATTTCACATCTGTCCTGCGGAAATCGGTCCAAGAACCGGGGCAAGGAACACCCTTGCCTGTATGGAACACTACGCGGTCAAAGAATTTGGACAAATACTGGCGATCTACGGCGTTAACGCTAGCCGATGCCAATATTGCTGCCCCTTCACGCCATTTGGCCCCTTCGGGTATGCCGCGCGAGCGCACAGCAACAATGTTTAGATTACGGTTAGCGTTATTTACAATACGGCCAGCATCTTCACTGCCGTATAACCTATCTAGAAACGCATAAGAATACCGGGTTAGGTCCTTGGCGGTCTTTATGTCACTTGCCTTAAACTCGAAATAGAGTTCAATGAAACGCTCTATCATTTTCGCGGGTTCTGGGTGTGCGGCATTTGCTAATCGCCAAGCGCCGATCGAAGAGCCAACAAAATCGATTTGCTGGGGTGCAGCAGGCAGCCACTCCCCAAAGATTTTCTTATCCAACTCCAACAGCGCAAGCCACTTGGGACCGCCTGACGCGCCAATAACCATCCGAACGAGATCGGGCGTTAAACCACCTTCAGCAATACGCCGTCTAGCCGTCGCCCCCGCTATCAGTTTTAATGCCCGCATGGCCGTCCTGTGTGTTTCATAGTATCTAGTGTCCCATATTGATTTTGAGACACCTCACCATGCTTTTCTACGTGGTCAAGATTACTTTGCCTTTTGCACGGCGTTCGGTCAGGCATGCATAGGCAGCTTCAATTTCTTCGAGTGGGAATACATCATTCACACTGGCGCGCACTTCACCGCTTTTCACCATTCCTAAAATCTCTGTCATATTTTGAACATGGTCGGCAGGGTTGCCTCGTGCCCATGCACCCCAGAAGACACCAACAAGCGATGCCTGTTTTAGCAAACAAAGATTAATCGGAATTTTAGGGATATCACCCGCTGCGAAACCAACAACCAGATGCCTGCCGCCCGGTGCCATGTTGCGGAACGCCGTTTCTGTGTAATCACCGCCCACAGGGTCATAAATTACATCCACGCCTTTGCCGCCAGTAATCTCTTTCAACCGATCACGAAGGTCTTCTGTAGTGTAATTGATGAGTTCGTCTGCACCTGATGCTTTACAGAACGCAAGCTTCTCGTCGGTACTTGCAGCCGCGATTACCTTTGCACCCATCGCTTTCGCGAGTTCAACAGTTGCAATGCCAACACCGCCTGCTGCGCCTAACACCAGAACTGTTTCGCCAGCTTTCAGGTTAGCGCGCTGTTTCAAAGCGTTGTAGCTGGTGCCATATGTAAGCGTAATACCCGCAGCCACTTCGTACGACAGGCCTTCAGGTAGTGGGATGGCCGAATAGGCAGGAACAGCCACTTGCTCTGCAAACGCACCTGTCTGGCACATAAACATCACACTGTCGCCAACCTTCAGGTGTTTTACGCCCTCACCAACTGCTGCAATGACGCCTGCGCCTTCACCGCCTGGTGTGAATGGTAGCTCTGGCTGAAACTGGTACTTGCCCTGAATGATTAGTGTATCGGGGAAATTAAGCCCGGCTGCTTTCACATCCACAAGGATCTCGCCTTTGCCTGCCGTAGGTGCATCCATATCACCAACAACCAATTTGTCTGCAAGTCCTAGCTCTTTGCAAATAACAGCCTTCACGCCTCGTCTCCCTTAACCGTTTGTAGAAATCAAATTATACGAAGAAAGCCGGGCCCCTCTGGCAAGGTCCCGGCTTTCAGGAAGTCGCGTTAAGCGACTTCGAATAGTCCTGCTGCGCCCATTCCGCCGCCAACACACATAGTGACGACAACATATTTGGCACCGCGGCGTTTGCCTTCGATCAGCGCGTGGCCAACCATGCGTGCGCCGGACATACCGTAAGGGTGGCCAATTGAAATTGCACCGCCGTTTACATTCAACAGCTCATCAGGAATACCGAGCACGTTGCGGCTATGAATAACCTGAACAGCAAAAGCTTCATTCAGCTCCCACAGGCCAATATCATCCATTGTTAAACCGTTGGCTTCCAGAAGCTTTGGCACCGCGTAAACTGGGCCGATACCCATTTCGTCAGGCTCAAGGCCAGCAACAGCCATACCACGGTAAATACCAAGTGGGCTAAGGCCCTTCTTTTCAGCAAGCTTGCTATCCATTATCACAGCAGCAGACGCGCCGTCAGAAAGCTGGCTCGCGTTACCTGCTGTGATGGTGCCGCCTTCGATGACAGGCTTTAGGCCACTTAGTCCGGTAAGCGTTGTCTCGGGCCGATTGCCTTCGTCTTTTTCAAGCGTCACATCGTGAAAGGTAATCTCTTTGGTTTCTTTATTCATCACACCCATTTTGGACGGCAGGGCAACGATCTCGTCGTCAAACTTGCCTGCTTGCTGGGCTGCGTGCGTGCGCTGCTGTGACTGAAGCGCATATTCGTCCATCTCGTCGCGGCTGATACCGTAACGTTCAGCTACTACTTCTGCAGTTTGCAGCATCGGCATATGCATATTCGGGTGCATAGCAACAAGGCTTGGGTCAACCGCATAATGACGGTTCATCTTTTCGTTCTGAACGATCGAAATACTATCAAGCCCAGCGCCCACAACAATATCCATGCCGTCATACATAACTTGCTTGGCAGCCGTTGCGATTGCCATCATGCCTGATGAACACTGGCGGTCAATCGTCATGCCTGCAACAGATGTAGGCAAGCCAGCGCGCATTGCGGCCAAACGGCCAATGTTTGAGCCTGATGAGCCTTGTGTTAGGGCACAGCCCATAATCACATCTTCAATGTCGCCGCCATCAATACCAGCGCGTTTTACTGCATGCTCAATCGCGTGGCCGCCGAGTGTTGGGGCGAGTGTGCTGTTGAAAGCGCCGCGGTAGGCTCTGCCTATCGGGGTCCGCGCCGTGGAAACAATTACTGCTTCGCGCATAACTATACTCCTTAGTCGATTTTGTTTTAGATGTTCGCTAATAAACTAGCGCTAAATTTATGCCTTCAAGGCCGCCACTGCTTTACCAACAAATTTCATCGATTGCTGGCCGCCCGTTACGAATTCTTCTTGCCCTTTAGGGTCAGAAATAGCATCCCACGCAGCCCGCACATTCTCAGGTGTTTGCTCATCAGGAGTCAGGTACGTGCCTTCGGTTTCATAAGTGATCGCACGGGCATAGCCTCCAGCGCCAGCGCACAGCGTTACCCGGTTAGGTGCTCCGTCATCGCACAATGTCAGAAGACCAGCTGTTACGCTTTCTGGTGTCGAAAGCCTGAACGCTTCTTCAGGCAACAAGCCCTCAGTCATCTGTGTAGCAGCCATTGGCGCTAGGCAGTTTACTTTGATATCGTATTTACCACCTTCAAGGCAGAGCGTGTTCATAAAGCCAACAAGCGCCATTTTCGCCGCGCCGTAGTTCGACTGTCCGAAGTTTCCGTACAGGCCAGAAGATGATGTTGTCATCACAATGCGGCCGTAGCCTTGCTCCCGCATGATTTCCCACACAGCTTTGGTGCAGTTGACAGAACCCATCAGATGCACATCAACCACAAATTCAAAATCCTTGATTTCCATTTTGACGAATGTTTTATCGCGCAGCACACCAGCATTATTGATCAGGATATCGACGCGGCCCCATTTATCCATGGCGGTTTTCACCATGTCAGCCACGTGCTCAGCATTAGCGACATTAGCGCCGTGGGCAATAGCCTCACCGCCAGCATCGATGATTTCCTTAACCACAGCGTCAGCGGCGTCTGATGTCCCACCGTTGCCCGCAGCATCGCCGCCGAGATCATTGACGACAACTTTAGCCCCACGAGCAGCGAGCGCAAGTGCATGGCTGCGGCCCAAGCCACCCCCGGCACCAGTTACGATCGCAACACGATCATCAAAACGAATAGTCATTAACTTCTCCAGTAGAATACTTTTAGATTTTTAGATTTTTAGCCGAGAAAGACCATGGTGAGCCATTCAGCCACAAGTGCAGGATGCTTCTCGTCTTTAATTTCGATGGTAATTTCATTCTTAAGCAGCAAGCGCGTGCCGCCAGCCTTTTCAGTAACGTCGGCCAGCTTTACCCGTGCGCGAATTTCGCTATTCACTTTTACAGGCGATAGAAAGCGGACCTTGTCAGTGCCGTAGTTCACGCCCATCACAGCGCCGTCAACGGTAAGCATGGAGCCCTCACCCAAATGGGAAAGCATTGAAAGCGTTAAGAAACCATGCGCAATTGTTGTACCGAAAGGCGTCTTAGCCGCCGCCTCTGGGTCCACATGAATGAACTGGTGGTCGCCGGTTACGTCAGCAAACTGATTAATGCGTTCCTGGTCGATCAGGAACCAATCCGATACACCAGTTTCTTTGCCGATATAGCTATTTAACTCTTCTTTGGTAACTGTTTTACCCATGCTATCCTCCGATTATTGAGATTCTAGTGATATAGTAGGAACCTTCAGTAAGTCCTTGTATCGAATCATAGATACAATTCGAATCAACTTGATTCATTCGATTCGTTTCCCATCACGGCAAAGCAGCAATGCCGCCATCAAGTGGGATAATACCGCCTGTTATATAACTACCCGCGCGCGACGTCAGCATCAAAAGTACACCGGCAATATCCTCTGGTGTCCCTACCCGCTGCAGCGGCACACGTGCCTCAGCTGCCTTACGGCGTGCTTCATTCCCCGTAATATGTGCCATCATACGGCTTGGGAATGGCCCCGGTGCAATTGCATTACAGGTAATATGGTCTGAAGCAATTTCATTCGAAAGCGTTTTGGTAAAATGGTGAATTGCCGCTTTTGAAGCGCCGTAACTATAGGCATTGTTGGAAACAGTTCGTGTGCCGACAACGGATCCAAGGTTAACAATCCGCGCAGGATCTTCTGCAGTTCCTGTTTTCCTGAGGAGTGGCAGCAACAGCCGCGTCAAGTCTGCAACAGCTGTTACATTCAGTCGGAACACGTCATCCCATTTCTGGCGTGGGAACTCCTCGAAAGGAGCACCCCAGGTCATGCCTGAATTATTGACAAGAATATGAAGTGCGTCTTCCCGTTCCATAACTACTTCGGCAAGGTGCTCCGTGCCTTCGGCTGTCGACAAGTCAGCCTGCAGCGCAATTACAGTGCCGGGGCCAACTGCGTTCAGTTCTTCAGCAATGGCTTCACAGCTCTCGAGCCGCCGAGACGCGATATAGACCTTACAGCCCGCCCGCACCAAGGCTTCAGTGGCCATCGAGCCAATACCAGAACCACCACCTGTTACCAGCGCTACTTTGCCGCTGATTGAGAATAGATTTTCAATGTTCATCAATTATCCTTACCCACGCAGAAATAGGTCGCTCGAACTAAACGCTGTTCGAGCGGTATTTTTTAAGTTCAGTCCGTGCAATCACCATACGGTGCACTGCATCCGGGCCATCAGCAAAACGCAGTGTGCGCTGGCCTGTCCACATGGCAGCCAACGGGAAGTCCTGGCTGATGCCGCTACCGCCGTGCATTTGCATGGCTTCGTCGATCACCTTCAGCGCCATACGCGGTGCAACAACTTTAATCTGTGAGATATAAGGCTGGGCCGCTTGCACACCGACAGTATCCATCATATACGCGGCTTTCAAACAGAGCAGACGCGCCATTTCAATCTCAATCCGGGCTTCTGCGATAATATCGTAGTTAGCGCCGAGTTTAGCCAGCGGGCGACCAAAAGCCGACCGTGTCGTTGCACGCTTGCACAGCATTTCAAGCGCGCGTTCCGCAGTACCGATAGAGCGCATGCAGTGGTGGATACGTCCAGGGCCAAGCCGCCCCTGCGATACATCAAAACCGTGGCCTTCGCCGATAATCAGGTTTTCTTTTGGAATGCGCACATTTGTAAAGCGAATATGCATGTGACCGTGTGGCGCATCATCATGGCCAAACACCAGCATCGGGCGTAATACTTCAATACCCTCACTTTTTGGGTCAACAAAAATCATGCTGTGGCGACTTTTGCGCGGGGTATCGTCACTACCGGTTTTCACCATCACGATATAAAGCGCACAGCGCGGATCACCTGCGCCAGAAGCCCAGTATTTCTCGCCGTTCAGAACGTATTCGTCACCGTCTAAAACGCAGCTCATCTCCAAGTTTGTTGCATCTGATGAAGCAACATCAGGCTCTGTCATCACATAGGCTGAGCGGATTTTGCCTTCAAGCAACGGCTTGAGCCATTTCTCTTTATGCTCAGGCAGGCCGTAGCGCTCAAGCACTTCCATATTGCCTGTGTCTGGCGCACTACAGTTAAAGGCTTCTGCCGCCAGGTGGGAACGGCCCATCTCCTCTGCAAGATAAGCGTATTCTACAGTAGAGAGACCAAAACCAGCGTCTGAATCTGTCAGCCAAAAATTCCATAAACCCTGACGGCGTGTTTCAGTCTTTAAGGTTTCCAGAATCTCAGTCATCCGGTCGGTATATTGCCAACGGTCGCCGTCTTTGCCTACTTCTTCATAAAACTCGGTCTCTACAGGAATGACGTGGTCGTCGATAAAGACGCGCACGCGTTCTCGCAGGTCGGCGGCCTTTTTTGATATGCCTAGATCCATTATGATGCTCCTTCAAGTTCAAGCTGCCAAAGCGCACGATAATGCGCTTTTACGGCTGTTTTATCAATTTTGCCTGATGCGATCAGCGGTAACGGTTCATCCCGCACCCAGATACGCTCTGGCAATTTAAATTTTGCTAATTCCACGCCAGCGCCTGCCAGCATCTTCTGTTCATCAAAATCTTTGTTTGTCGGCACAATCGCTGTACCCACAATTTCGCCCATGCGTGGGCACGGCAAGGAGAAAACCATCACGTCTTCCACTTCGGGCAAACCGTGCAGCACACTTTCAACTTCAATCGTGCTGATGTTTTCGCCACCGCGAATGATAATATCTTTAATCCGATCGACGATATAGAGGTAGCCCTCTTCGTCTTGATACGCCACATCGCCAGTATGGAAATACCCATCAATAAAAGACTTGGCGGTCTCTTCAGGGTTATTCCAATAACAGGTCGCATTCGCCGCACTTTTAATACAGACCTCACCGCGCTCACCCTGCTTCACTTCGGTACCGTCAGGATTGATGATCTTGATAAACATCATCGGCGGGGTTGGCTTACCCGTAGTGCTTGGGCGTTCCAGATATTCAGGACCAGAACAATTGGCGGCCATCGCATTGGTTTCAGTTAGGCCGTAGCCAATGCCCGGATTACAGCCAAGGTTCTCTGCAATCATCTTTACATGCTCGGCAGGCCGAGCAGCGCCACCGCCGCCAACATCAAGCAGGGTCGACGTATCATACTTGCTAAGCACTGGAGAAACCGCCAGTTCGTACGACATTGTCGGCACACCTGTGAAATTGGTCACGCCTTCGGCTTCAATTGCCTGCAGCGCCAATTCAACATCCCACTTATGCAAAAGTACCATTTTACGGCCAATCAGTGCCGATACCAACATCACCGGCAACAAACCGGTTACATGGAAAAATGGAACTCCCACCATCATCACAGGCTGGAAGTTCGGATCCGGATTAGTGCGGCCTGATAACTGGAGGGCCACAACAATACAGTACCAGTTGAATAGCACAGCCAAGATCGCCCGGTGATCACTGACAGCCCCTTTAGGGAAGCCCGTCGAGCCGGACGTGTAGAGGATCATGGCATAGTCATCTGGCCCCAAGTCTACTGAAGGCCATACAGTGGGGTCATAGCTGGAGATCAGCGGATCAAGTGCCGCAAACCCATCGCCTGCCGTAACGGCATCACGGGCAACAATGATCTTGAGGTCAGGATTTGCCGATGCCAGCAGTTTTGCCCGCGGCATATCGGCAATCGCGATCTTTGAACCACTGTCTTTCATGGCGAAATCAAGTTCGTTTTCGCCCCACCACGCATTCATCAACACGGCAACGCCGCCAGCGGCGATGATACCTAGGTAGGCCATCGGCCATTCCGGATAATTGCGCATTGCAAGTGCTACCCGGTCGCCTTTTTGAAGGTCGTAATCATTGAGCAGTGCCTGAGCAATTTGCACCGACTTGCCTAACGTTTCCGCAAAGGTGAAACGCTCTTCACCGAACACGATAAATTCTCTATCTCCGTACAAAGCAAACTGTGCAAACGCTTCTGTAAGCGATTGCGGCTGATGCTTGAACACCTGATGGGGAATCCCACGGATATCCTGTTCTTCCGTCTCAAAAGGCATGCCATTAGCCGCCAGAGCCTCAACCACATCAATGATTAAGGCGTCTGGTGAAACTTTTGGTAGGTCATAATCTGCCAAATCCATAACGCGGGTGCCTTCTAATAACCTGAACGATTTGCGAAACGGTCGGCGTGGTAGCCGTAATCACCGTAAAGTGCCTGCACAACACGGGCGCGTTTGATGAAGAAACCAAAATCAAACTCATCAGTCATGCCAATACCGCCGTGCATCTGAATGGCTTCATTGGTGGCAAGCTCAACCGTTTTGCATGCCTTGGCCTTAGCCAAACTTGCAAACCAGCTAACGTCACCGCCCATATCAGCCATCTGGCTGGCTTTGAGAACAACAGAGCGCGTTACTTCAATCTCGCTAAACAGTTCAGCTGCACGGTGTTGCAGACCCTGGAAGGTACCAATCAACACCCCGAACTGCTTGCGTTCTTTCAGGTAGGCAACCGTAACATCAAGGCACTCCTGTGCCATCCCTAGCATTTCAGCGGCTAAAACGATCCGTGCCTTATCAAGCGCTGGGTCAAGCGCGGCCATTGCGCCGCCTTCTTCACCGAGCAGAGCATCAGCGTCAACCTGTACACCCTCAAAGGTCATCTTCGCCCAGCCGCGACTATCTGTCATCACTGTTTGGTCGACGATCAAACCACCAGCGCGGCGGTCTACTACAAAGAGGCTCAACCCGTCTTTATCACCTGCTTCGCCCGATGTACGGGCGAGGACGATAATTTTATCGGCCGTACCGCCTTCTTGCACAAATGTTTTCAAGCCGGTCAGCTTATAGCCACCTTCAGACGCTTCCGCTTTAAGCGACGATCCTTCTGGATTATGGAGGCCTTGCTCATCAACCGCCAATGTCACAAGCATTTCGCCAGCTGCAATTGCAGGCAGCATTTGGCCTTTTTGCTGATCATTACCGCCTAGCGCGATAATAGAAGCACTCACAATGGAACTTGCGTGAAACGGTGACGCTGACAGGTTCTTACCCATTGCTTCCGCAACAACACTAGCCCCGACCATGCCAAAATCAACACCGCCGTGTTCTTCACTCACCAGAATGCCGCTAAAACCCATTTCAGCCATCTCGCCCCACAGAGGCTTGCTGAAACAATTATCATCCTGATCATCACGCAGCTGCCGCAGTTGGCTCACTGGTGCTTTTTCTCCGAAAAATCCTTCAGCGCTATCTTTTAGGAGCTGCTGTTCTTCATTTAATACTAAAGCCACTTTGTGCGCTCCTTAAACCGGTAAACCGAGAATACGTTTTGAGATAATATTCAACTGCACTTCTGTTGTGCCGCCTTCAATCGAATTGCCTTTGGTTCTCAGCCAATTGCGCGCAATCTCGCCGTTATTTGAGAATTGGCCTTCCCATTCAAACGCATCAGAACCGTTTACCTTCACGATCAGCTCATGACGGGATTTATTCAGCTCAGTGCCGTAATATTTAAGCATAGAGGAAAATGCGCCCATTTCGCCGCCGGCCCTAGCTTCGTCTTTCGCGCGCTCTAGCGTGAACATAAAGCCTGCAGCATCAATTTCGTGTTCGACAATTTCGTGGCGTAGCATCTGATTGCCGAGTTGACCGTCAGGCGTGCCCAGTTTCTCGCGAGCAAGCGCGCTGAGCGGCACCATCGTCCCCATGTCGCCAATGCCAGACCGCTCATGCGTCAGCAGGTATTTGGCAATGGTCCAGCCGTTATTCACTTCACCAACTAGATTGGTTTTAAACGCTTTCACATCCGTAAAGAATGTCTCGCAGAAAGGGGAATTGCCCGAGATCAGTTTGATCGGCTTGGCTTCGACACCTTCTGTTTCCATATCAAACAGGATGAAGCTGATACCGTTATGTTTACTAACGCTGAAATCCGTACGGATCAGGCAGAAAATCCAGTCAGCTTTATCGGCATAGCTTGTCCATACCTTCTGGCCGTTCAGGATATAGTGATCGCCCTTGTCATCCGCTTTGGTGGCAAGTGCCGCAAGATCAGACCCAGCATTTGGCTCTGAATAACCTTGGCACCAGCGAATTTCGCCGCGTGCGATTTTCGGAAGATGCTCAAGCTTTTGCTCGTGGTTACCGAACTTAAGAAGCGCAGGGCCAAGCATCCAGATGCCAAAAGAAACAAGCGGGCTACGTGCCTTTATGCGTTTCATTTCTGACGCTAAGATTTTCGCCTCGTCTCTGGATAAGCCACCGCCGCCGTATTCAGCCGGCCATGTAGGAACTGTCCAGCCCTTTGCTCCCATGCGCTGAAGCCAGACTTTCTGATCTTCGCTTTGGAAAACAAAATTACGGCCACCCCAACAAATATCGTCTTCGCCCTTAGCAGGCGTGCGCATTGAGGCAGGGCAATTTGCCTCTAGCCATTTGCGGGTTTCCTTCTGAAACAAGTCCAGATCACTCATCCTAAATCCCTCCGTCAGATTGCTTAATGCAAACTTGGTTTTTTCTCATGATTTACCGATCCCAATACTGGACCAGACCATGGAACGTTCCGCAGTTAAGATACAGAAAATTCGGACCACGCTGTCGCGCCGCCCCTTTTCTCAGCACCCCTTTTTCCCTTACGCCGCCGCCCCTCTGAGGCTTCCCAACCGGACAGCGTTTCGCTTATGGAGTGACATCGTGCGGGAACGACCTAAGTCAAGACGGTGAGGCTAATAATTTTCAAACGCGGCAGCCCTGCAATTATTGAAATCCTTTTGTAAGCTTGAGTTTTGATACCCATGGATAAATTATCCTACAAAAATATATGGCGCTTAGCGGGCCCTAATATAATCAGTAACATTCTAATGGTGGCAACATCCTTCGCCCACCTGTGGATCGTAGCGCCTTTTGGTTCAGACGCCAGTGCAGCTGTTGTAACGGGTGGACGCATACATTTCCTGCTGATGTCAGCTGGCCAAATAGGCGACCACCCATAGCTTTCTGAGACCGCAAAACGGCTTTTCTCCACCTTGCCATGAACCCACCTCTTTTTTTATCGCCCAGAAAAACGGGCTTTTCCACGCTCTTTGGCGCAGGTGCATGTTGCATAGGGGGGGTTAAGGGGGTCTTGACTTTTGGCATATAAGGCACTGAATATAAAAGATATTTTACAACTCTTGGTGGTTTTAAATCCCGCAATTCATGCTTATAGAGGCATCAGAAATGGCCCCGTTAATCACCAACAGAAAGTTTTGCAAATTCCATTTATGGCACAGCCAAGCCGCCGCCAAAAAGATCAATCCCCTGAACCCGACAAAAGTCAAAAGGAACCATGGCGCTAATCCATCGCCCGGTTTATTCGACGATATGCCTGTCCGTTTCCAGGGGTAGACTGGGAATGGAGGTCGCCTAGAATACGGCACCTATCGCACCTGATGGAGGGGATTGGTTCGGGCGATATCTGTGAATGAGGCTGCGCAGCGCCCTGCAACCCTAGACTTATGCCGTCAAAATGGGATTGGGTTGGAATTGTTTGGTTTTAGCCTAAGTGGAGCGGATCACCTGTAAATCCCGGAGAGCGGACCCGACAATGATCCTGCTTGCGATCAGCAAAACACTCAGAGATCCACAGCCTGCGTAGATCGCAAGGGCCGTAAGCAAGGAATAGCCAGCAACCAGAGCTGCAACAGCTGCTGCAGCACCAGAAAGCATTGCCAAGACTAAAATGCCTACACCCATTACTTCCCCGGTTTAAATAGCGTTTCAACGATCACTGTAGCGCTAAATCTATTAATGCATAGTTAAACCGCTCTCCAATTCGGATGCAGGTTAGAGAGACTTTGTGGCAACCCTGTGGCTGGCGCAGGCGCAATAGAATAAACTTTTCTGTAAAATGTAATGTTTTGCAGCCATGCAGTTGGCCATTTAACGGAAGCAATTGTAAGATATTAAAATATCACCGGTCATAGCCTAGTAAAAGCCACCCCGGCGACAGTGTTGGCCGCTACCGAAGGGTCAGAAGCTATGCCCCTTGGCAAAGAGAGTGGCAATCCACGCCGCAGGGTGCGATACGCTAGGCTGGGAACGGATTGGGACGCCTGTAGTGGATATTTCTTTAACGGCTTTAGCTGGCGTCTATCAGATTACCCCATCGCGTTTTGGCGATCATCGTGGGTTCTTTTCAGAAAGCTGGAATAAAAAGACACTGTCCAAGGCAGGTCTGGTGCTGCCGGAGTTTGTGCAGGACAATCACTCTATCTCGCACGAAATTGGCACCGTGCGCGGGCTGCATTTTCAGAGCCCGCCTCATGCACAGGGAAAACTGGTTCGCTGTGGTCGCGGTCGCATTTTTGACGTTGTGGTGGATATTCGTAAGGGCTCGCCAACATTTGGCCAATGGGTTGGCGAAGAGTTATCCTTTGAGAACGGCAAGCAACTCTGGGTTCCATCAGGGTTCTTGCATGGTTTTATGACGCTCGAGACTGATAGTGAAATCATTTACAAATGTACCGATCACTATGCGCCCGACTGTGATGGCGCAGTGAAATGGGACAGTTGTGGTATCGATTGGCCACTGGGGGGGAT
>NVTU01000020.1 GCA_002401685.1 Kordiimonadales bacterium | reverse complement strand
TAATCTCACTTGGGTGGCCAGCGTCGCGGCCATAAAAAAGCAGCAGGAAAAAACGCACATCTTCTGCAGTGCAGGTAGTTGAGTGTTTTTTCCGCATACCAAACATAAGGGTGCCGCAGCTTAGTAGCTGCCCTCCGAACCGTAGGGGAGAATGCCGATCAGATATTCGCCGTAGCTATTCCTGTACTCGCCCGCGATTTCAGCGAGATTGTCGTCGGTGATAAAGCCCGAGCGCCATGCAACTTCTTCCGGACAGGCGATCTTCAAGCTTTGGCGCGCTTCCACTGTTTGTACGAACTGGCTGGCCTGCAGTAAGCTGTCAACGGTTCCCGTGTCCAGCCACGCGGTGCCGCGCGGTAGCTTAACGACGTTAAGGGTGCCGCGCTGGAGGTACACATCGTTCACTGCGGTAATCTCTAGTTCGCCGCGCGCGGACGGTTTGATCGTTTTGGCGATCTCTACCACGTCGCTATCATAAAAATAGAGGCCGGTAACCGCGAGGTTGCTTTTCGGGTTGGCTGGCTTTTCCTCAATAGAAATCGCCTGGCCGTCTTTACCCATTTCAACAACGCCGAATTCTTCTGGATTGCCAACAGGGTACGCAAAGACATAGGCGCCTTTTTCAACGCTGCCTGCCTGTTTTAGGTGTTGTGTAAAACCAGCCGCGTAAAAGATATTGTCGCCGAGCGCGAGCGCACAGCGGTCCCCTGCGATGAAGTCTTCGCCGAGCAGGAAGGCTTGCGCCAAGCCGCCGGGATCAGGCTGTTCTACATAGGTAAGTTCAATGCCCCACTGGGAGCCGTCCCCAAGTAAATCTTCGAAAAGATGCAGATGTTGAGGCGAACTGATGATCAAGATCTCGCGGATACCCGCCAGCATCAGCGTGGTCAGCGGATAATAGATCATCGGCTTATCGTAAACCGGCAACAGCTGTTTGCTGATGGACTTGGTGATAGGGTAGAGGCGTGTACCAAGACCGCCTGCTAAAATAATACCCTTCATGATCTCTCCCTAAGAATATTGCCAACCGAACTACGCCCAACGGCGGATAAAAATTCCAGTTGCGAATAATAAATATTGCTAATCCATAAGTGGTTAGCCTGTTTGATCGAAACTTACTCTAGTGCGCCGCTTTCGAAAAGCCGTTTGACACACGCTTCGGTACTTTTTTGCCAATTTGGCAGTGTAATGCCGAAAACAGCCCGTAGTTTGCTGCAGTCCAGCCGCGAATTTTCTGGGCGCTTGGCTGGCGTTGGAAATTCCGCTGTAGTGATCGCATTCACGGTAGGGACTGGATGATCAAACGCAGCGCCCTGATTGAAAATCTCAGTTGCGAACCCATGCCAGCTGGTATCGCCTGCTCCTGCAAGGTGAAATAACCCGGCATAGTCTGGTTTTGAACCATTTTTAGCATAAGCGCGGGCAATGGAAAGCAAAGCGTTAGCGATATCTGGCGCGTACGTAGGGTTGCCGAACTGGTCAGCTACCACACCCAGTGTGTCTCGGGTCTTCGCTAGCATGAGCATCGTTTTGCAGAAGTTCTTGCCGAAAGGGCTATATACCCACGCTGTGCGAAAGATTGCAGCGTTAGGGTTTGCGGCCAGAACCGCCACTTCGCCCGCTAGTTTAGTGCGACCGTAAGCGCCCGTAGGACCAACCGCGTCACTTTCGGTGTAGGCTTCGTCCTTGTCGCCGTCAAAAACATAGTCTGTTGAAAGGTGCAGGAACGGCACATCTAAGTCAGCTGCTATTTCCGCAAGCGTCGCTGCGCCGTCGGTGTTAACGCTGAGCGCATTTTCTTCGTCAGTTTCAGCGGTATCAACGGCAGTGTAGGCTGCAGCATTGATGATAACCGTGGGCGCATAAGCTGTTATCAAATCGGCCGCGCCAGCCATGTCTGAAAGGTCAAGCTCTGGCCGCCCCGCAGTGCGCAGTTCAATGCCCGCCTTATCTGCGGCCTCAACAAGTGAACGAGCCACTTGTCCCGATGATCCTGCAACAAAAATCCGCATAATATTAGCCCTTTTTCAAAACGCCTTTGCGTACTGCAGCGTGTCCCCTGAGCGGAGCCCACCACCATTCGTTATCCAGATACCACTGAATGGTTTTCTCAATACCGGTCTCGAAATTCTCTTTGGCTTTCCAACCCAGCTCTGATTCCAGCTTGGTGGCATCGATAGCGTAGCGCGCATCGTGGCCAGGCCGGTCCGTTACGTATGTAATCTGATCAGCGTAAGCGCTGTCTTTGGGGCGCAATTTATCAAGTGTTTCGCAAATGCGATTAACCACTTCAAGGTTGGTGCGCTCATTTCTGCCGCCAACGTTATATTTCTGGCCGAGCCGCCCTTTGGTTAGGATGGTGAACAGGGCCACCGCGTGGTCTTCCACATAAAGCCAGTCACGCACATTGGAACCATCACCGTAAATCGGTAGAGGTTGGCCGTCGAGCGCGTTTAAAATCACAAGCGGGATCAATTTTTCAGGCAAATGGTACGGCCCGTAATTGTTCGAGCAATTAGAGATCACGACCGGGAACTTGTATGTTTCAAACCAGGCGTTTGCCAAATGGTCAGCCGATGCTTTTGAAGCGGAGTAGGGTGAGCTCGGATCATACGGTGTTGTTTCTTCAAACAAGCCCTCATCACCCAGGCTGCCGTATACTTCGTCGGTGGACACATTGAGGAAGCGGAACTTTTCTTTGCCCGTATCGTCAAGCCCCATCCAATAGGCGCGCGCTGCTTCCAGCATATTGAACGTACCGATAATATTGGTCTGGATAAACTCGCCAGCGCCCGTGATGGAACGGTCTACATGGCTTTCTGCCGCCAAATGCATCACGCCGTCTGGCTGATGCTTTGCAAACACGGCGTCAAGCGCGGCGCGGTCACAAATATCGAGCTGTTCGAAATGATAATTTGGGCTGTCTTCAATTTCTTTCAAAGATGACAAATTGCCTGCGTAGGTTAGTTTGTCGACATTGATCGCTGTGAAGCCAAGGTCTTGCACCAGATGTCTGCAAACCGCTGAACCAATAAAGCCCGCGCCGCCGGTTACAATAATTTTCATGAAATATTCCTTAGTTCAGTAAGCGCGCTAGGCTGCGTCGAAACGAAAGGGTGAGGAGAAATCTTTTAGCCGTGGCAGCTTTTTGTCTTTATCTGACAGCGTTAGGGCGTCGGCTGCAAAAGGCCACTTGATGCCGAGGTCTGGATCATCAAACGCAATGCCGCCATCGCATTCTGGCGCGTAATAGTCAGTCACTTTATAGCAAAATTCTGTATCGGGAACGAGCGTGCAAAACGCGTGCGCAAAACCCGCAGGCACCCAAAGCTGCTGCCAGTTCTGTGCAGAAAGTTCAACGCTGATATGCTCGCCGAAGGTTGGTGAGCCAACCCGCAGGTCAACAATAACATCCAGCACTTTACCGCGCGGAACCCGAACCAGCTTGCCTTGTGCATGCGGCGGCGTCTGGAAATGCATGCCCCTGATCACGCCAGCTTCGCTCGACAGAGAATGATTGTCCTGGACGAATTCTATGCCGGGTACGACTGCGTTAAAGTCACGGGCTTTAAAGGTCTCGGAAAAGAAACCGCGATCATCGCCGTGCTTGACGGGCGAGAACAAAAAGACACCGGGTAGAGCTAGTTCTTCAGCGTGCATAAAAAAGCCTAAATAAGACAGGTTCCAATAGTTGAGCCTTTATATTAAAAGGGAACTTGAAATGAAAGGCCCAACTGTCAGGAAAGCATAGGTTTTTTGGCTGGTTTTGGGTTCGGGAAAGTGCCGGGAAGTTAACTCGGCCAGTAACAGGGGATATATGCACGGCATTCGCCAACATGGGCTTGCGCGCAGTTTTTACGAAGAGTGCCTGGATGCGTCGGCTGCGCTCGAGGCGCTAGGGTACGGTTTAGACACCGGTTGGTTGCTGGGCGTTTACCCTTTTGGGACACGCAATCCGTACCTGCGCGCACTCTATTCAGCGGCGTTGGAGCAAGGGTTTGCTTGCCTTCCGCTCAAAGGTCTAGAGCAACTGAATAATGTGCCAAAGCCCTTGAATGTGGCGCTCCACCTGCACTGGATTCACCGCATTTATCACGGTTTGGAAACGGCAAAGCAGGCCGCGGTTGCTGGTGCTGATTTCTTGGAACTCATTCAGCAACAGAAAGATATGGGCCGACCCATACTGTGGACTATCCATAATATCATGTCGCACCGTTCAGCATTCCCTGAAGAAGAGATCGCGCTGCGAGCCCGTTTTGCAGTGCTTGCAGACCATATTCATATAATGAACCCTGGTACCGTAGACCTTTGCGCCCCCCATTATGAAGTGCCGGTAGACAAAACGTTCAGCGTACCGCACCCGTCTTACAAGGGCGTTTACGGCGATTATATCTCGAAACCGCAAGCGCGATTATCGCTGGGTATTGGGTGCGCAGATAAAGTGTTTTTGCTGTTTGGCGAGTTGGGTACCTATAAAGGGACGCGCCAGTTCTTAGCGGCGGTGGACGCTTTACAAACATCAGTAGGCGGCGGTGCGAAAGTGATCGTTGCGGGCAAGGCGGGCGAGCCGGCCTTTATGGAGGATATATTCCAGCTGACGGCAGGCAGAGCAGACGTGCAGTTGCATCTTGGGCATATCGATGATCAGGACGTGCAAACGTTTTTTCGCGCCGCGGACGTTGCCGTGTGCGCGCATCCTTCTGGATTGAATTCGGGCGTCGCTGCGATGGCAGCCACGTTTGGCCGCCCGGCCGTTATGCCGCATGCGCTTACACCCACGATCGCGGGGCCGGAAGGCAGCGTCTACGGTTTTGATTCTGACAATATGGATACCTGTGTTGCCGCCTGCGCGGCGGCTTACAGTGCAGAACAGAGCGCAAGCACTGAACAGGGCTTGTTTGAGTGGGCCGAAGCCCATGCGCCGCGCAAAGTATCAGCAGATTTTTTCAGTAGCCTAAGGGCGCGCTTGTGACCGTATTCGCCGATTACCGAGCGCTAACAAAAGCGGATTTCATTGCCTCAAGCATTGGTGGTTTTGGCTTTTGGAGTGCGCACAAAATCCGGCTGACGCGGCGGGCGCTAAAACGGTTGTTTTGGCTCGGTTTTGGCGGCGCTAAGTATTTCGATCTGCACGTGGCAACTAGCCGTGACGAAGCTGAGCGCGCCGCTGTCGCCGTAACTATTTGTTATTATTCGAGTTTTGGCCGTAAACTTTCGGAGAAAAAGCAGTTTTTGTTTGCGGATACCATGGCTGACCTTGATGTGCAGCGAGTATGGTTGCGCTCGGAACGCCGTGCCGTGTTCGCACAGGTGGCAATCACGCGGTTGGGTGCAGACCCCTGTATCGGGCTGGAGGGGCGCTTAAAACTTAGCGCACAGGGAGAGCTGAAACTTCATCCCCGTGATGTTGCTACATCCCGTGATAGGGCCGCGCTTGAGCATACACTGACGCTCGCAGTGGAGGATAACGACCGTACTTACGGCAGGGCTCTTCTGGCACGATTGATATACTTGTGGCAGGGCGAGGTGCATGTACGGGACTTGCAGGTACTCGCAGACGCTGACCTGTTGGTTGCCCACGGCATGCGGTTGGACCACGCAAAAAAGCGCGATGGCCTACGGGGCAGCGGCACCTTCTTATATGAGGGCTTTTGTAACGGTTTTCTTCCAGACCGCGTACCGTTATCGAAATGGTTACGCTTGGAGATTGCTTTGCTAAATGCTGCGGTGTTGGCTGCTAAAGTAGAAACCATTGAAATAGGCTTGGGCAGCCATAGTGAAGTGCGTGCAGTGGCTGCATCGATTGTTGCAAAACAGTTAGGCCTTCGACTGCAAGTTTCCGAAGGTAGTAGTCGCCTGGGTCTGGGGTGGCTTAGCGCGTCTGAGCTGAAGGCGTTGCGGGCTTAAGACATCCGATGAAACGTTTCCTAACAGTTGTTCACCTAGAACCAGTCCTATGCTAGGGTCTTGTTCCTAGTGACATTTCCGTATTTTTAGTTCCCTAATCTTGAGGCAGACAATGAAAAAAACCATCTATCCTGTGATCCTATCTGGCGGTGCTGGATCGCGGCTGTGGCCATTGTCTCGCTCTAAATACCCGAAGCAGTTTCTGCCGCTTCTTGGCAATAAAAGCCTGTTCACGCAAACGCTGGAACGCGTTGGCGGGAATTACGGATTTGGTGCGCCGCTGGTGGTGGCGAACGAGCATCACCGTTTTATGGTGAACGAGCAGGCTGAAAAAGCCGGGGTTGATGTTTCAGCGGTGATCCTTGAGCCCATTGGCAGAAATACTGCGCCCGCTATTGCAGTGGCTGCACTGCGGGCTGCAGAAGAAGATGCTGAGGCGCTGCTGCTGTTCCTGCCGTCTGATCATGTCATCATTGATACGCCGGGCTTCCATAAGGCGGTAAGTGATGCAGCGTGCGCAGCCAAGCAGGGGTATCTGGTCTGCTTTGGCATGAACGCCAGTAGGCCCGAAACAGGGTACGGCTATATAGCCGGCGGTGATAAGATTGAGGGCGCTAAAGGCGCGCGGCTGATTACTGCTTTCAAGGAAAAGCCAGATGAAGCAACGGCCGAAGCCTACGTGAAAAGCGGTGACTATACGTGGAATAGCGGCATGTTTATGTTTGCGGCTAATACCATTTTGGCCGAGTTTGAAAAGCACCAGAGCGTGATGCTCGAAGCGTGTCGCAAGGCGCTTGCATCTGCAGAGCCGGACCTAAACTTCCTGCGGATGACAGAAGAAGCATTCGGTGCAGTGCCTGCAGACAGCATTGATTATGCGATCATGGAAAAAACCGATAAGGCCGCCGTGCTACCCTCCGAATTTGGATGGTCAGATGTTGGCAGTTTCTCAGCCCTTTCTGATGTGCAGGATGCGGACGCCGAAGGAAATGTATTCACAGGTGATGTGCTGACAGTGGATACAAAAAACTGCTTCATCCACGGTGGCACTAAGCTTGTAAGCACCGTGGGCGTGGAAGACCTGATCATTGTAGCCACAGACGATGCTGTAATGGTGGCGCGGAAAGACCAGGATCAGGACGTTAAAAAGATCGTTGATCAGTTGAAAGCCGCCAAGCGCCCAGAGGCCGATTTTCATTCCACCGTCTATAGGCCGTGGGGCAATTACCGCACGCTCAATATTGGCGACCGGTTTCAGGTGAAGGAAATTCAGGTTTACCCGGGCAAGCGCCTTAGTTTGCAAATGCACCACCACAGGGCCGAACACTGGATCGTGGTGGAAGGGTCTGCCGTTGTAACGCGCAACGACGAAACTATGCTGCTGAGCGAAAACGAGAGCGTTTATCTACCACTTGGCGCCAGACACCGCTTGGAGAACCCCGGAAAGATCAACCTGCGGCTCATCGAAGTGCAGTCAGGCAGTTATTTGGGCGAAGATGACATCGTCCGCTTCGAAGATGATTTCAACCGCGAAAACGATAAATAGCAGGAAGACAAGTTATGTCTGTAAAAGCGATCCCTGAGGGCTACAACACGGTAACTCCGTACCTGATTGTTAATAATGCTAAAGCCGTTATCACGTTTTTGAAAGAAGCGTTCGGAGCTGAAGTGCTGCGGATTACCGGCGGACCAAAGGGCGCTGACGGCAAAGCAATAGTCGGCAATGCGGAGATACGCATTGGTACGTCGATGATTATGATCGGGGAAGCCCGCGAGGGTATGACGGCCCAGCCCATCATGCTGTATTTGTATTTCGAAGATGCGGACGCCGTGCATGCGCAAGCGCTGAAAGCAGGCGGCACTGAGATGATGCCCGTGGAGGACATGTTCTACGGCGACCGTCACGGCGGAATAGTCGACCCGTCAGGTAATATGTGGTTCATCGCCAGCCGCGTGGAAGAAATTAGCGACGAAGACCTACAGCGCCGCGCCGATGCGTTTCACGCAGAACGACAGGCAAGCCAGAACTAGGCAGCCTAAAACGCGGGCCGAGGGCGCGAACAAGGAAAGTCTTTGGCGATTATTGGGTCACTAATTGGTGAAGCGTACCCGCCTTTAAAGAGAGGGGCGGCCTGTTCTAACCATGTTGGTTTATAGAAGCCACGGGCTAAGTTTACAGTTGGCCAATGGCTTCCTTGAGCCGTGCCGCCAGCGATGGGTCTTCTGATGCCATGGCGATGTTGGCGGTTAACCAGCCAATTTTACTGCCGCAATCAAAGCGCGTGCCTTCGAAGTTGAGGGCATGGAAGGGCTGCTCGCCGATCAGTTTGGCCATGGCGTCCGTAAGCTGGATCTCGCCGCCTGCACCGATTTCCTTCGCGGCCAAATGGTCCATTACTTCAGGCTGCAATATATAGCGGCCAACAACGGCTTCGGTTGACGGCGCGTCTTCAGGATGGGGTTTTTCGACCAGGCCTTTTACTTCGATCATATTGCCGTTTCGCGCACCCGGCGTGATAACGCCGTATTTGCTGGTATCTTCGCGGGCTACGTCCATTGTAGCCACAAAATTGCCGCCAACCTCGTTGTAGGCTTCAATCATCTGCTTCAGTGTGCCAGGCTTTCCTTTGATAAGATCATCCGGCAATGAGACGGCAAAAGGGTCCCCGTTGACAAAGTGGCGCGCGCACCAAATGGCGTGGCCAAGGCCGCGAGGCCGCATTTGCCGCACATAGCTGATGCTGCCTTCAGGCAAAAGCATAGAGCGCGATATCTCAAGCGCTTCTGCCTTGCCTTTTTCCTGGAGGATTTTCTCCAGCTCGTAAGCGTGGTCGAAATGATCTTCCATCACCTGCTTGTTGCGGCCGGTGACCAGCATTATTTGGTCAATGCCTGCTTCCAGGGCTTCTTCAACGGCGTACTGGATAAGCGGCTTATCTAAAACCGGCAGCATTTCCTTAGGGATAGCTTTTGTCGCTGGCAAAAAACGAGTGCCAAGTCCGGCGACTGGAAATACAATTTTCTTTATCGGTTTAGTCATGCACTGCTGCCCATTTTGCTATCGGTTCCTTTCTGCACGCTGCACGCTGCACTTGGTATGCAGGGGGCAGAAAGAAAGATCCCTTAACCTGTTATCTCAGCAAGATATTTTCTTGTGAGTATCTTGCCCTCTTCTACAGCGGGTTGGTCGTAGGCGTCAACGCCCATTAGGTGCGCTGTAATCGCGGTTTCCAACATGTAGGATAAGAAGAGGCCGCCGATGTTTTCTTCCGACAGGGCATCAATGGTAATTTCGCGCACTGTCCGGCCTTTGGCGCGCAGTGTATCTTGTGTAGCGCGGGTTTGGCAGCTGACAATATCGCCGATCGTACGCCCGGCCATGTAATCAAGCCCGTATTTCTTGGCTGCTCGCGGATCAATGCGCGGGCCTTTACCGAAGCCGGGCACTGTGATGATGGTGAAAAACTTATCATTTGGGCCATCAAGGAAAAGCTGCAACTGGCTGTGCTGATCCACCGGGCCAACGGCACGAATAGGGGTGGTGCCAATGCCGTCTTTGCCAACACTTTCCGCCCACAATTGGCCGTGCCAGCGGGTGAAAGCGCGCAAGCTGTCGATATAAGGCATGATAACGGTTTGCGTAATGTTACGTTCTGTATTCAGCGTATGCATCAGCGCTGCGCCTACGACAGCTGCCGCCGTACGCGGGTTTGCGCGGAAATCAGTGCAAACATCCTGGGCCCCGCGGCGAAATTTCTCTACCGACAGGCCAGCAACCGCAACCGGCAACATGCCCACATTGGTTAAAACGCTGAAGCGGCCACCAACATCAGTGGGGTGGTCTAATATATCGCTGCCGAGTAGTTCACCGTAGCTGCGAAGCGTGCGCTCACCGGGCTCGGTGATGAAAGTGAAATGCTCATGAGTTGCTTTGACTGACGCGCTGCGCTCAATCCAGTCGCGGCACAGCAGCAGCTGGGCCAATGTTTCGCCCGTGGTACCGGATTTGGAAATGGCCACAACATGGCATTCCTCAGGCCGGATGGAACTGAACAGCATATCCATCTCAAACGGATCAAGGCTATCGGGCATATGCAAGGTTACGCCGCGGCCGTTCCTGTAGCGAGCAATGGCGATGGCGGCCTGCGCCCCGAGGCTTGAGCCCCCTGTGCCGAGCACGATCAGGTCTTTAAAGTTCGCTGCAATCCGGTCTGCTGCTGCGGTAAGCGCTGGCATGTCTGCACCGTCTGGCGCTTGCTGGGCAAAAGGGGGTAGGCCGTCACCGATCAAGCTCTCTGCATAGGCAGTTGCTGTATCGAGGTTGTGTTTATAGGCCTCAGTGATGCCGAGTTTCTCAAGCTGTTCTTCGAGGGTCTTCTGGCCGAACGAGTATGTGAACATGGGTCTTCTGTATTCCTGTTAGCCGTTAACCCATCATTGCCCGTAGAGCGCCGCTTTGTTGAAAGCGGATGTCTCTATTTCACTTGGGCACTTAAGGCCGCTTTTTTATTTCCAAAGAGGGAAAATGGCAGGATGGGTTTTGTTGATGTTTCTAATAACCGACTGTAGCCACATTTTATTCCATAAAAAACCCCTCTGGTGAAATATTATTTTGCTACAAATCAGCGGACTGAGGACCTAATGTCATTATTAGGTGTTTATTTGCAGTGCAGCGCCTAAGGTGGGCCTATAAGGCTCAAGCGGAATGTACTACGTGTTTAATCTGAGGGGTCAGTTGGAGTAGTTTTGCAGATCAAAAAAGTATTCGCCGCTATTCTTGCCTTTGCCTGCCTGGCGGTAGCGTATCCTGGCGCTGTATCTTCTGAAGATGATGTTTTGACTGTGGTCGTTATTCATATTCCGCCCTTCGTGGATTTAAAATCTGACCCAACAAAGCCTGCTGGCCTTGCAATTGATGCAACGACCAAAATGGCAATGGCATGCGGCCTTCGCGTTCAGTTTATTCAGGCCCCCGCGTGGAGCAGGGTGCTTGCGATGGCGAAAAGCGGGACGGTTGACGCGTTAACGCCTACTTTGGTAACGGACGAACGTCTGGAGTTTTTGGATTTCTCTGCTGATCCTATCACGCGGCTTGATATCGCCCTGTTTGCATCCACAAACTCTACGCCCGTGACAACAGAAAGCCTTTCCATTCTTGACGGCAAGCGCATTGGCCGGCTGATTGGCATTGCAACGGAAAAACGAATTGACGCCTATATTAAAGGCGGCAAAGCCACGTTGGTGAAGCATATGACATACCGTTCCTTGCTGGATAATTTAACCCGCGGCAGGGTCGACTTTGTGGTGGGCCCCCGTCTGATGGTCGAGCATGCCATCACGGATTTAGGTGCAGAAAGTGAGGTTATGCGGCTGACCCCTGATTTGGGCCAGGTAATTGGCCATCTGGCTTTTCCAAAAAACCGCAAAACCAGCGGTAACAAAGAACGAAAAATACGAGAATGTATTTTGCAAACGGATCTGCCAAAGTAAGGGCGGAATAGACGCGGCCAGTTCCCTAGTCCTTTTCCCTTCTATAAAGAAATTTATACGGTAAGTTACATGGCGTAGCATATTTGGCCGATCACCTGTTGTGCCGAGGAAACTAAATCATACATTTTCGGGGGAAAATTGATGCTGAAACGATATCTGGAGTTTGCCGGACAAACTAAAGTTCTGATTACCAGTTTTGTTCTGATGGTGCTGTGCATTGTTGCTTTCACCAATATGCCAAACCTGGAAGAACTAGCCATTGATGTTAGGAAGGAGCCTTACGATCTTGCCTTCATTATGGGGTATATGATGAGCCTGGGCGCTGAAGGTCGTGCAGCTTATCTATCTGCAAACCTAGTTGATATGGCGTTTCCTATTTTTTACGGCAGTTTATTCGCGGGGCTGTTGTTCCGGTTTCGAGCGGCAGATGCTTTGTGGTTTTTGGCGCTTGTGCCGATTTTGCTGATGGCAGTAGATTACGGCGAAAATTTCCAGATAAGGGCGATGCTAAACGGTTTCCCGGACATAAGCGAAATGCAGGTAGCCAATGCCAGCATGTTCACATCTGTGAAACAGATACTGAGCAGCGCTTCGACTTTTCTGGTTAGTATAACCTTGATCGTGGCACTAGTGCGCAAATTACTGTCGCTGCGGAACGCTTGAGCGGCTTAAAATTTGGAACGTGGAAATCTCCAGGCTTTTGGGGGTCCCAAAGCTCGTTGATGAACTGTGTCGGTTAGTGCGTCACGGCTGAGTGGCCTGTGCGGCGGATCACTTTAAGCAAAGCAGCATCTAATTCTTGCAGAAGAGGTTCTGCGTTTGGTGTGGTTTTCAACATGTGAAAATACATGGGTATGTCGCGTATCAACGCTGACTGTATGCCGTCGGCGCCGATGGATTGGATGGCCAGGTCCATCCGGCGCTTATACCCTAACATATAGGTCGCACGGCGTGCTTTTAACATGCGCAGGGCCGTGATCGGCGAGATTGCTTCGATGAAGCCTATGTTTTTTCCTGATTGTTCAAGCCGAGTTCGAATATTGGAATAGGTATAGCCATCAATACTTAGAATTTTTTCGCCAGCTAGATCCCATACGGAGGGCACGGGGCCTTTTGCAAAAGTATACAGGTAAACCTGCACAATCATTATAGGCACACTGTTACTAACCACGTCGCGACCCTGCAGTTTCGATTTTTCAATCGTAAAGACCATATCGATTTGTTTATTTGCCAAAAGAAGGTAAAGCCGTTTGAGCGGGTAAACTCTGACAGTGGTAGGGTGGTCCATTTCCTTGAATGCCATATGGGCGATCTCAACAAGGGAGCCTTTTCCTTCACCTTTTTCACTAAAGGCGTAGGTGCCGACTTCGCTAAAACCGACCCGTAACTTTTCTGGCGGGGCCGCGGCCGTGGCTTCGTGCCCAGATGCAAAAACGATTACTAGGATAACGTAGACTAACTGGACGGCATGCCTATGAGGCATTGTGTCGATTGCTCCTAGCGACATTTGTAAGGCGTTGGGTTTGCCTCGCAAAGCCAATTAAAAAGGCAGATCATTTCTCCAACTTCATTGGAACTATAGGTATCGCTAGCTGTAACCACAAGGGGGTTTTGGTGGAAAAGGGTTGCGGCTGTGTTACGGGGGCGAGGTGAGCGTTCTCACGCTTTCTGGCCGTATCTACGGCAATCGTATGCATTTTCTCGCTTGTTGCTATGCTGTGAGGGCGCGGAGAAATCATAAATTCCTATTGCGGAGAGGATCTGGTCGTGGGTAGTGCTGAGCCTCTGGTTCTTGCCTCAAGAATTTGGAATAATTCTTCGTGGTTGTCGACCGTTTTTGAGACCACTAAACTAAGCGGAACAAGGCGCACGCTTTTACTGAACAAGGGCGTGCCGTTGAACTTGGTTAAAACTCTAGTTACCGATTTGTTGTAACCGAGCATAAATCTAGCCCGGCTTGCGCGCAGCATTGCCACCGCAGATTGGTGCCCCGATGCGTCCATCAGGCGGATGTTTCGCCCGCTCGTCTCTAAGCGTCGACGAATACCTGCATAGTTAAAGCCATCGATGGCAATGAGGCTTTCATTTTTGAGATCAAAAACGGATGTAAGTTCGTTCAGTGTGGCTTCTTGCGTGGCATAAACTCGAACTTCCAAATGCGCGAGCGGGAGATAGCTAATAAGCACTGTTTTCTCGTCATAACCAGCTTTGGGTGCATATATGCCAATGTGCGTTTGTCCTGTTTCCACCATCTTAAACATGCGTCTAACGGGGTATTCGGTGAAATTTACCACCCTATTGGTGGCATGCAGTAAAGTCCGAATGGCATCGATCCACTGCCCTTTGGCAACACCGTTTTCTGTATAACAAATTGGCCAGAACTCAATGAACGCAACCTCTATGGTCTCTGGCTTTTCTGTTCCTTCTAGGCGCGCGTTAAGCGGGGCTGCACGTGCGAATAGCGGGGCAGAAAAGGAAACCGCAAAGGTGATTGCGGTAACGGCAAGCAATAGCATGGCAAACCTGGATCGGTAGCGACGGTGCGTTAAGGTTATATTTGCGTCGGAAAAGATGGGTGTTCCTAACTTGATCCTATTGTTTGGCTTTGTTCTGATCGCGGGGCTGGTCGCTTTTTGGCGCCGCGTTCAGCCTGTGCTGGCGGCCATGTCTCAGCGTAAGCAGCCTTGATTATGGTATCGGGTGCGGCAGCTTTTACCGGCTGTGTAATCTGCAGGGTGGCGGTGAGCAACAATATGAGCATGAACGGCCGCCATGTAAGCCACCTAGCATCGGAATAATGTTGCGCGCATGTATTCAACTCGAAACGCCTTTTCTAAATCAATCGCCGTTCCATAAAGTGAACCGGCTGCGGCAAAATAGCAGATGTCAAAGGTCTGCTCAAGGTTGAGACTATAGGGCTAGTTGATTTCCAATTTGTTAAATCTACAGGGGCATTGGGAGAAGCGTCAAATATGAGGGCGGCGTTAGCGCGCGTTCTTTTCACCCCACACACAAAAGACACGGTGCGCCACATAAAGCGGATTTAGAGGAAAGTTCTTGGCCAAAAGCACAAGCAGGTCCTCTTTGAAGGCATCTCGGGTATCAGGTTCCAGGGCTGCAATGCCTGCGCTGGCCTCTATCCGACCAACCCATGCTTGGTGGCTATAAACGGCAGGCTCATCATAGCTGAAGGATTGAATGTTAACGAAACCGGCTTCTGCCATGTCGCGGAACCACCAAGGGTACACGCCGTTGCCGCCAGCTGCTTGCCAGTTGGGTGCATATTTCAGGATCAAACTCTCAGTTGCTTCCACAGCATTGCCCTTCAGAGGCAGCCAATCATAATGGCAAATTGCTAAATGGCCGCCTGGCTTGAGGACGCGAAGGGCCTCAGTCGCAGTGGCGCTTCGGTCAAACCAGTGCCAGCATTGGCCTGCTGTAACCAAGTCTAAGCATTCGGTGTTAACGCCGGTTTTTTCTGCGGGGCCTTCGCGGAAAGTGGCGTTCAGGCCTTGTTCTGCGGTTAGGCGCTCGGCTTCCGCCAACATCGTCGTATCAATATCGAGCCCTTCGGAATGGAGCCCCATTGCAGCGGTGTTGCGGGCGATGGTGCCCGTGCCGGTGCCGAGATCAAGGTGCTTCATCCCGCGCTTCAGGATGTTTTCGCCCGCCAACCGCGCGTACATTGAAGCAGGGAACCCGAGCCGGTGAGTGGCATAGCTTGCTGCTGTACGGCCGAAATGAGGTTCCTCTGTAGGCTTGGTATTCGTGTCTGGCATTCGGTAGTTCCTTCTGGTAGCGAGAAACCCGCGCAGTTTTAAGGCTTTTAAGCTAGCTTTTTCCTAGGTTTAGCACGCGATTGGTGTATCTGCCTAATGCAGCGCCGACACATGATCGTGCCCGCAAAGAATTCGCATGACAGACCCTCGTGCTCTGCCTATTATTGCCCAAAGTGGAGCTATAATAACCGATAACCTTACGGGGAGCGTATGATGGTGAGAATTCTGGTGGGCGTGCTGATGTCAGTGTTGCTTGTGGGCGCAGGCAGTGCAGTTGCACAGAATGCGGCAGCGTATGACGGAACTGGTGTGAAGCCACCAAAAGAACTACTGCTGAAAGAAGGCCGCACCATTGGCGATATTCGCTTGCCAAAAGGCGGCAAGGTGAATTCTAAGAAGTCCATTTTGCTGGGTGGTGGTGTGAACGCTTTTGGTAAGATCTACGCATCAGTGAAAGCTGACTCTGACAAGGTATCTCGCTTCTTCCTGGATAAAATGCCCGAAGATGGCTGGGAATTAATCAGTGAATTTCAGTCTGACGATACAACGTTCGTATTCCAGAAACCAACCAGGGTGGTGGTGATTCTGATTGAGCGCGGCAAGCGTTCTTCCGATATTAAGATTATCCTGACGCCTCGAAGCTAAGGCGAGGGCATTATTTTACTGTCCGTCGGAAAGTAGCCTCTGGCTGACTTTCATCAATGGGAACAGACTTGTAAGGGTGGCTTTTAGGCCGCCCTTTTTTGTGGGCAGATACAACAGCCGCGGTTTTTTCGTTTTGCCCAGTCTCATAGCCCTTGCATAGCCCACATTTATTACTATATAAATACTTATATAGATAACCCGGACGGCTTAAAGCTGGGAAAAACGGAAGGACAGCACATGTTAGGAACGATTTTAGATTGGCTGCTTTATGGCCATATCGCAGCAGGTACACTCGGGTTGGCTGCTTTCTGGGTGCCCATATTCGCCAAAAAAGGCTCGGTTAATCACAAGCGGTTTGGCAAGGTTTTTGTAAACGCCGGGTACTTTGTGGTGGCAAGCGCTGTCGTAGGTGCCCTTATTAACATCGGTTTTGCTCTTGCCGCGGATCTCAGCTCTGAACGCTTTCACGCCATTATAGGGTTCCGTATCTTCCTTTTGTATTTGGCGCTTATTGTGGGTGTGCAGCTTTATTATGGGCAGTTGGTTTTCACAGCGAAGAAGGACCAAACCAAGTTGGGCACGCCGCTTAATTACGGTCTTGCGTACGCTCTCATTGCTGCGAGTGCGATCATCATTGCTTATGCGCTAATATGGAAGCCCGGCGTGTGGATTGTACTGTTGTCGCTTTCGCCAATTGGCTTCATCGTGGGCTACGGTGTAAGGGCGTATATCAGCGGCAAACAAACATCGAAGCGCCAGTGGTTCTACGAACATATGGGTACCTTCATTACGTGCGGCATTGGGTTCCACACCGCGTTTACCGTGTTTGGTGTGAACCGTTTGTTTGATCTTGGCTTGGAAGGCCCGTTTGCAGTGCTGCCGTGGCTGGCACCGACGATAATCGGCATTCCAGCGCTGCGGATTTGGGAAAGCTATTACCGTAAGAAGTTTAACGACCCGAAAAAGCCTGTGGCTAAAGCCGTGGCTGCGGCGTGAGCCTGCCGCATATTCTACTCGGCTTGATCGCGGAACCCATGAGCGGCTACGCGATTAAGCAGGAGTTTGATACAAAGCTGGGGCATTTCTGGTTTGCAGAATTATCCCAGCTGTATCCGGCGCTGAAAAAGTTGGAAGCAGACGGGTTAGCGGAAAGTACAGCGGGGCCGTCAAGCAAGGGCCCGCCCAAAAAACTTTATCGGCGTACGGACGCCGGGCGCGAAGAACTGCTGCGCTGGCTAGCGTCAGAACCTGGGGTGCTGCCTATACGGCACCCGTATTTGGCGCAGGTGTTCTTCCTCGGTGCTTCGAAAAACCCAGCCTCGACCCTTGCGTTTTTCCGTGAGCTGAAGCAGCGCCTTGTGGCGACGGTTCAGCGCTTGAACGCAGTGGAAGCGGGTTGGGCATCAGAAGACCCGCGCTACCCTGACGAACTGCCTGAAGATGAGTTCTACGTGCAGATGACGTTAACGGCAGGCCTTGCCGTTCACACAGCTTACTGCGCCTGGTGCGACGACTGTATCGCCCGCATCCAGCGGCGTTTTTCGCTGGCTTGACTGTTTGGTACTTTAAGTCAATCAGGCGCGGCATAGGCGAAAAGCCTAATCTTATAGGTCAAACCCATGTTCTTTAAGGGCCTTTTCCAAAGGGCCGATATGATCAGCGTAATTCTGCCACCGGTTTTTGGAAGTGCTATACACCGGTAGCCTTACTTGGTGGGCACTATAGGTGTGAACAGGGCTTTTGCGTGTATGGTACTGCAGCACTGCATCGTCCCAAACCAATCCTAATTGTTGTAGCAATTGTTTGGCTACGTTCTCGGGTGCCTCAACCAACTTTTCATATTGTAAAGTGTTGATATTTTTTTCAGCGCTCAACCAATAGGTACCGATTTCGTGTTCAGTGCCCATAAAAGCCGCGATGGCGGGTATTTCCGCTGCATATTGATTGTCAATGCTTAGCGGGGAAAAGTAAATTGATAGGGCGTTATCTAACGCTTCTCGTTGCATTAGTATAAATTGGGCATTTGGGAATAGCTTTCTGATGAAGCCAATATAGCGGGTGTTCCCAAGGGTTTTATCGATAACTATCGAGGCACCCGGATTGTTAGAAAGTGCAGAGGCAAGGTACTGGTCTTGCCATTGCTGCATCTTGGCCTGCGCCGCATCCAGTTGCCCTTGTTCGATCATAGCTTCCGCTTCCGCCGCTATGTTCCGGGTTAGATAATTTTCGCCGTAACTATAGGCATCTGGGTAGCAGGTTAACATCTGCTCCACTAAAGTGCTGCCGGACCGGGGCACGCCGACAATGAAAACTGGTACCGCGTCACCTTCATAAGTGATGGCTGTAAGTTGGGCCAATAAGTCTCGGCTGGTAGTGAAATCATCCATATCTAGAGTAGCATCATAGCCAGGGTTACTGGCAGGCAGATTTTCCAAATAAAGGTTATTGGCGTCTTCAAAAGAGGCAAAAGCGGCGCTGTAACTACAGCGTTTATCCAGAATTCGGCCAATGTCATACTTAATAACTGCCGCTGCAAGGGCGCGCGTGGTTGGCTTTTGTGCCAGGGCTGTAAAATGCGAAAGGCATGCGTCGTCTATGCCGTCCGGTTTGATCATCGACAGAATATTAAAAGCGACCTGATGATCAGGGTTGTCAACAAGCAGAGCCGTGGCACTACGTTCCGCTTCAGCGAGATTGCCGTCGTTGAAATGATACTGAGCAGATATCGTAAGTAGTCCATTATGATTGGGATTGTGGGCAAGGCCGCTTTTTATATAAGGCCATCCATTTATTAGGTTATGGCCCACACGGTAGCAGGACGCCAAAAGAAGACAAATTTCAGGATCCTTGGTATCATTCTCTGCAAGCGGCTGCAGGAGCTTTATCGCTAGACCAATTTGCCTGTGCTCTAATGCTTGCTGCGCCCAATAAAACAAACTCACCGCCTTGGTTTTGTCGTTCAATTGTGTTTGGTAACCAAGTGCCTTTTCGGTGTCTTTTGGTTGGCGGCTAAACAGTGCAGCCGCACCGTAGAGCAAGTAATCGGTTAGCGTTGCAAAGGGATTGTTTGATGGGTTCCCGTAGTGTCTGAGAACCGCGCCGTAGTTCTGGGCTTTCAGAGGCGCGGCCATCGGGTTGTTCTCAAGCTGCAAACTGTCAAGAATACCGTGCCAATCAAACGTTTGATTTTCCATCTATTGTCCCTTATTGCGGCCCGCGTTCAGGCGCACCCGCTACTCAATTACAGTGATGGCACCGATGTAGAGGCAGTTGATTGCTTTGAAACACACTGCAAATTCTCCCGAGGCCCTTTACCGGACAGCAATAGACTATTGCTTGCACCAAGCGCAATGAAACTATTAATGAAACAGGTTCTTCGCGGTGCTGAGGGCAGCGCGGCGACGGGCTTGTGCCAGCCTCTAGCTTAAGTACGCAAGTCCAGTTGGGTGCTGAGGGCAGATCACTTTTTCTTCGCAGCTTTTTCTGCGATTTTTTGAGCGCGGAACTTTGCAGCATAGCCCGCGACACTGCGCTGTTTGCCGCGCGCAATGGCCAAGGAATCTGCATCAACGCCTTTGGTTACAACACTGCCCGCGCCGACAATGGCACCGTCCCCAATTTGTACGGGGGCAACAAGCGCAGAATTGGACCCAATAAACGCCCCTTCGCCGATAATGGTTTGGTATTTCAGGAAACCGTCATAATTGCAGGTAATGGTGCCCGCGCCGATATTGGCCGCTGCACCAACGGTGGCGTCGCCGATGTAAGAAAGGTGGCTTACCTTTGCCCCTTCCCCGAGTGTAGACTTTTTAATCTCAACAAAATTGCCGACTTTGGCATTCCTGCCGATATCAGCGCCTGGGCGCAGGCGGGCAAAAGGCCCTATGCTGGCACCTGCGCGTACCGTTGCGCCTTCAATGTGGGAATAGGCTTTAATCGTAGCACCTGCCTCAACCGTGACACCGGGGCCAAAATAAACGCCCGGTTCAATCGTAACGTCAGCCCCGATAACTGTGTCTTCACAGAAATAAGTGGTGTTCGGATCCTGCAACGTGACGCCGTTTGCCATGGCTGCTTTACGCAGTCTTTTCTGGAGGATCTCTTCGGCGTGGGCCAGATCTTCTCGGCTATTAATTCCCAAAACCACATCCTCCTCAGCTTCAACAAAGGCTACATTCACTCCGTCCTGGCGGGCAAAAGCAACAAGGTCGGTCAAATAATATTCCCCAGCGGCATTCTTGTTATCCAACCGGTTTAGCCAGCGCCCGGCATGCGCACCAGAAATTACCATCATACCTGAGTTGCAGAGCGTGACGGCGCGTTCTTGTTCGCTCGCATCTTTAAATTCAACGATGCGGGCGATAGAGCCGTCTGTTTCCTGAACCAAACGGCCATACTTGGCCGGGTCATCTGGGCGGAACCCGAGGATTACAAGGCCGTTTTCGGGCTTGGAGATCAGCGCCTGCATTTCAGAAAGTATTGCTTTAGGCAGGAAAGGTACATCGCCCGGCAGGATCATCAGATCGCCGTCAAAATCCTTTAGGGCAGCGTGGGCTATCTGTGCTGCGTGCCCTGTGCCTAGTTGTTCCGCCTGTGTAACGGTTTCGGCGTCAGGGTAAGCGGCGATGATTTGCTCTTTGCCGGATCCTACCACAAGCAGTGTTTTCAAAGGGGCCAACGCGCTGACGGTGTCCAGTAAATGGCCCAAAATCGCCTTGCCGCCAACCGGGTGCAATACTTTATGCTGTGCCGATTTCATGCGCGTGCCTTTTCCGGCAGCCATGATGATAACAGCGAGGTCTTGAGGCGTAGCAGGCATTCATATTCCTAAAATACAATTATGCAGTAGGAGGGAGCACCTCGTGCGGAGGCTCTAGTACCTGTTTCTGCACAGTAAATTCACATTGAAACATAGCATAGCGTGCTCGTGTTATTTTGCTGCATTTTTTTTAGCCGGGTCTTCCCCAGTGGCAACGCCCGGCAATCTATGCCCTTGCTCTGCTTGCTTGTCGGGGCGGACCATGCCCGCGGCGTCGATCAGAAACCAGCTAGCGCGGCCTCCTTTTGCTGCGGCTTGTTTGTCTTTGCGTCTCCGGAACCATTCCATAGCCCGGTATTTCACGTTTGCCACAAAATCAAGCGGCAGCCCCGGCCAGATGCTGAAGGGGTTATTGCGGCTGTAGGCCCAAAGTTCGATGCGAGAAGCGCCTGGCTCGGCCTGGCCGCGGCCATGAAACCCGTGGGTGTTGGCAATAACCAAAGTGCCAGCCTTTACCGTAATGCCTTTGGGGCCCTCTAAATTAAGCTCGGCAAAGTCTTTCGGTTCTGCACGCATGGAGCCTTTTTCCGAATATTTATCGTTCAGGGATGCTGCATTCACTGAACGCCTGTATTCCCATTTCAAGCGGGCCCAAGTTAGGCGCGCTGAACCGGGCACATAGGTGAAGGGGCCTTTGGCTTCGGGCACGTCTTCAAGGAAAAGCCACGCTTTCATCGTTGGGTGGAAGGTGTCGGAGTGGATGTTTTTCTGAGGATCAGCTGCTGCTTTTCGGAACCCATTATGAATGCGCTGTACATACATAACCGAGTGGCTCCACTTAGCGCCGCAATATGCCAGATAGTTTCGTAGCTTTTTACTGTGTGCAGCTTCGCTTGTGACAGGCAAATGTGTGCTAGCTGCGGTGTCTAGCATGATCCGCTGTGTTGCTGTGTCACCTTGCGACATCTGCCGCACAGGGCCTGAATAAGTTTTTATTTCGTCGCGAATTTTCTGAACATCAGGAAGGCTAAGGAAATTCTCAATCAGCACAAAACCGTCCCGCCGGTACTTGAGGCGTAGGTCTTTAGGCATGAGCGGTGACAGCATCATCCAGCGAATTCTAGCGGAAATGTCGGCAAGCAGCACACGCCCAGCATGTAACCCCAGCCTGTTTAAAGTGCGCGATCCAAGGATGGGATTATCGCGAAAAGATTTGGCCTGCGTGCCGAGCGCAAACAGCCAGATCGGATATTTGTGAATGTGAAAGAGTTTATGCATCGTTTGCCAAATTGTAAAACCTTTGCGCGCTCAAGAGATTAGACTATTGCCACAAAAAAAAGCCGCTGTATGCAATAGTTTCGCAACACGGGAACCCTTTTTTTTGGTATTCTATGTGGATGTATTTGGGGTCGGATTAGTTGCAGGTCTTGCCAGGCTATCCAGTTCCACTACCACGAAGTGAATAACAGGAGGAAGGCTTGTGCGTTATTTCCACCCTGAACTGATTATCTTTCTGGGCATCACTGCAATGGTAATTATGTTACTGCGCCGGTACGGCAAACCGGCCAACATGCACCCAAGCTTTGTTAGTATTTTTTACGGTGGTTTGTTCCTTAGCGCCGCGACGGGCCTTGATTACGCCGATAGCTATCTGTTCAAGGATTTTTTTCGCGGAACCTTCAATATGCCTACCTATATAGCGGCGCGGGCCTTGCTGATTTATCTACCCGGCATGGTCCTGATGGGCATTGGTATATACGGCTGGTTCAAATTGACCACCCAGCTGCAGGATGAGATCGCGGCGCGTAAAGAGGCTGAAGAACAACTCACGGCATTGACGGAAGATTATAAAGTGGTGGCGGAGAATGCACTGGCGTCAAGCAGCGTAAAAGCTGAATTTGTTCGAAATATGAGCCACGAATTAAGGACGCCGTTAAACGCTATCATCGGGTTTTCCGAGATTATGCAAAAAGAAATGTTCGGCAAAGTCGGGCCCGCAGAATATGCTGAATATTTATCGCATATCAATAAAAGCGGGCAGAAACTTCTCGATATTGTGAACGATGTGCTTGATTTTTCACGCTCAGAAAATAATGAAATTGAACTGGTTGAAACCAATTTTGACCTGTCAAAAACAGCACGACAAGCGCTGGAGCTGATGGAGTTTCAGATCGCTAAATCAGGGGTAACGATCACGTCTGATATTGAAGATGAACTGCTGTTGTATGCGGATGAGCGCATGGTGCAACAGATGATTTTCAATCTGGTTTTGAATGCGGTTAAATTCACAAAGCACGGCGGCAGTGTGCTGGTAGCAACTTTTCTGATGCCAGATGATAGCTGTTCCCTGATTATTAAAGACACTGGCTGCGGTATGACTGCGGCTGAAATCGCGCATGTCGTAACACCGTTTAGCCAAGCCACGGGGACATTAACGCGGAGCCATGAAGGGGCTGGTCTTGGGTTAACGCTGGTGATGGATTTTATTAAACTTCACGGCGGCGAAATATTGATTGAAAGCCAGCCTGGTATCGGCACCAGCATATGTTTGAAATTCCCTAAAGATCGCGTTGCTTTGGGACTGGCCCGCAGGGTTTAAGTGCGCACGATCTATTCTTGTTATTTTCAGCTAATAGTTCACAGCGCTGAGGCCGAATGCAATTGTTTCAAAATATACTTGAAGAAATTCTTTGGTTTTTTTGGCTCTTTGATGCCACAATTAGTTGGGCTTTAGCAATTACATCAGTATAGGTGCATTGTTAACGTTATTGGTTTATTTGATGTTGAGGGGCCAGTTTCTGTTGAAGAAGTATAAGGGCATGGTAATTCCGCCCGTCGGGTTTTCGACTTTTGTTTGGGCGGAGAGCAAGTATTCTGCTTTAGGAAAGGCATATTTTGCATCCTGATTTACTGATTTTCTTTGGTATTACTATTGTTCCTGTGTTTTTGCTTATGCGGTATCGCCGCCTGGCAGGGATGGATCGGGGCGTCGTATGGGTGCTGATCGGCATGGGCGTGCTCAGCATCACTGCCCTTGTGGATTATCTCGAAGAAACGGCGCTTGAGCCTTATATGCTTGCGATGGCCAGTAAAGATTCGTGGAACCTGCTGGTAGCGATTTTTGGTTATATCCCGGGCGTGTTTTTAACCGGCCTTGGCTTGTCCCGCTGGTTTCATGTGGCCCTACGGCTTGAAGCTGAAATTAAAAAACGCGAGCGTGCAGAGATTAAGCTCAAGGAACGGACCACGCAGTTACGGGAAGCCTTGGCTGTTGCACAGGAAGCGAACCGAGCGAAAACAGAATTTTTAGCCAAGATGAGCCACGAACTTCGCACACCGCTCAACGCAATTATCGGTTTTTCCGAAGTGATGAATATGCAGCTTTTCGGCAAGCTCGGCGGTACTCAATATGAAGAATATTCAGGCCTGATCCACGAAAGTGGCAAGCTGCTTTTGGATATCATCAACGATATATTGGATCTGTCAAAAGTGGAAGCTGGCAGGCTTGAACTGGAAGAAGAAGCCTTTTTCCTGCGTAGTTTGGTGAAAGACTGCATGCCGTTTGTAAAAAGCCATGCCTCGGAATCCAACGTGAAGCTCGTCGCTGAAACGGAAGATGATCTGGTACTTTGGGCTGACCGCCGTATTGTGAAGCAAATGCTGCTTAATCTACTATCGAACGCTATTAAATTTACACCGGCAAAGGGCATGGTTTCCGTACGGTCCTATGCACGCGAAGACGGCAGCCATGTGCTTGAGGTTGAGGATACCGGTATCGGCATGACGGAAGCCGAAATTAAGGTCGCCATGAAACCCTTCGGCCAAATTGCCAGTGCGCTGGTGACAAACAGGGACGGAACCGGCCTCGGTCTCGCCCTTGTAAATACTTTCATGGGGCTGCACGACGGCAATTTCGAGATTGCCTCTAAGAAGGGCGAAGGCACTTTCGGGCGTCTGGTCTTCCCCCAATCCAGAGCCGTAAGACCCGCAACCGGGGAATAGAGTTTAGTCATACCCAAGCTGGTGCGGTGCTGCGGTGAATGCCTAAGGCAGGACCGCCGCCTTCACTTTTAGCGCAGGCGGCGGTGATGGCAGCATCAGTGATTTCAATATAACGGAAGATACCCTGTTGCTCACCAGCGCCGCGATAGACTTTGCTGACGCAGCGACTGTTGAGGCTGCTACGCCAGAGATAGATACAGGTGTGCTCACTGTTTGTCGTAGGCTTCTATGAACGACCTGATGTCGGTCAGGAATTTCAGCCGGCTGGGCTCGTGCACATACATCATGTGGCCTGCCTCGTAGTAGGTATAGTGCACGCGGTCAGCGACGATGTCTTTTTCCGCGAGTGCGTTTTCGGCGCCGAAGAAAGGCGTGGCAAAATCATAGTATCCTGAGGTCACCAGCACATGCATATCGCTGTTGCGGCGCATGGCTTTGCCCAAGTAAGGGATCACATTGATGAAGCGGCCGCCGTTTGGTACGCCGTTTTTGCCCCATATATTCCAATTCCATTTCCAGTATTTCTCAGCTCGGGCAGAGGTGTTGTAGCGGCGGCTGCCAAATTTCACCTTCATGAAATTATGCAGATGATCGTTGATCGCCACAGTGAACGCGTTGCCGGATGCGTACGCGTACGGGTCGCCGCTATAACGCTCCCCGACGCTGTCAGGTTCTACGCCCAGATAGCGGCTATCAAGCCGGCCCACCACTTTGCCTTCATCGCGCAGCAGTTCCTTGAAGAAGCGCCTAACGTGCACGCGCATGTTGCTGGCTTTCAAATAGGACTTTTTAAGCCCGGTATAGCTGTGAAGCTTATCAATAAGCGCCGCTTCGTCAGCGGCACTTAGCCGGTTGCCCGCGATCAGCGCTTTGGCATAGTCGCCGGCGGCAAAATCGCGCACTTCCTGCAGGAAGGCTTCCAGGTTGGCTGGCTTATTCGGTAGCTTGTTATGATACCAGGCTGTGGCGGCGTAGCTCGGCAGGAAGGAGACATAGCTCATGATGCCGCCGTCCTGAATGCGGCTGTTCTGGTAATCAAGCACGGCGCTGATCAGCATGATGCCGTTCAGGCCGATGTTATGGTCGTTGGTGAGGATGTCCGCGAGTACCGCGGCGCGCACGGTGCCGTAGCTTTCGCCGGCCACGAACTTTGGGCTGTTCCAGCGATTATTGTTTTCAACCCACTGGCGGATGAAGGCAGCCACTGATTTTGCATCCTCCATCACGCCCCAATGGTTGCGCGGGTTTTCTTCGTCCAACGTGCGGCTCAGTCCGGTGCCGATGGGATCGATAAACACCAGATCAGTAACATCGAGGATGGTCTCAGGGTTGTCTATAATAGTGTAGGGCGGCGCACCGTCGTCTGCAGGGTCTGACGGAATAACCACACGCTTCGGACCAAAGACACCCATATGGAGCCACATAGACGCCGACCCGGGGCCGCCGTTGAAGATGAACGTAACAGGCCGCGTTCGCGGATCCTCTACATCTTCTTTGATATATTGGTAGCTGAAGAAGGTGGCGATTTTCTTGCCGTCTTTGGCGTAGATAAATGTATCGCCAGCCACAGTTTTATAATCGACCGACGTACCGCCAAACCGGCCGCTTTTACTGGTGGTGAAAACATTGGGTTTGACGATCGTGGGGTTGTCGTAATTTTTGTCTTTTGCTGCGGCGTCTGTACCGAGCAGTAAAACTACTAAGCTCAGCGCCGTTACCAGCGCCCCGTAAATTCTGTTAGCCATTATTTGTCCCTCCCAAGAAATTCACTTTGTTCGTAGCGCGAATGCGCCAGATAGGGAAGGCTTCTGTCATTATAAGCAGCGCGTTTTGCTGGCGGTGGTAGCCGTGTTTTTGGTGCAAAATAATTCTGATTAAACGGGATAGCCCCCTGAATGAATTCTATTTTCTGCCGGCCTAAAACACAGTTTTCTGGGTGGCTCAGCAAAACAAAATGCCGAAAAACGGGATTATCTACACTTAGTGGCTGCTTTGTAGCAAAAAGATTTGATGACGGGTATTTGTAGCCGGGAGGGTCATCTTTCACTTTTTAGCGCTAATGGTTTGCAAAAAGTGTTCAATAGATGCGGATTTTGTAATTTTTATACTGGATTTTGGTATTATTGTATCAGAAGTAAAAAACTCAGTTATCTGGCGAGTTTGCGACTTTGACTTGGGCTGAAACTTATTGATGACAGGCGTATTATCCCGCTGTACCGTGCCGTTAAATTTTCTGGATCTCGCCCTTTCTACTCTAGTTAGGGCTAATCCATTTTTGGGCTTTTGGTTCAGTAGGTTTGGGTTCTTTGTATCCCCGGCTTACCAGACATCCCTAATTGACGGAGACTAAACCATGTTTGAACGCCATCATTATATCGCAGGCAAAATTGTTGAAGGCACTTCTGGTCGCTTTGGGCCAATTTTTAACCCGTCTACGGGCCAACAAATTGGTAAAGTTGCGCTCGCTTCCAAAGCCGAAGTTGAAGCCGGCATTGCAGCGGCAGAAGCAGCGTTCCCTGCTTGGGCAAATACATCTGTGGTGAAGCGCGCGCGTGTTCTTCAGAACATGGTTCATATCCTCTACCGCGAAAAAGATGCGCTGGCTAAAGTATTATCGACCGAGCACGGCAAGGTATTCTCCGATGCACAGGGCGATGTGCAACGCGGGTTGGAAACTGCTGAGTTTGCACAAGGCATCCCACATCTCTTGAAAGGCGAATACAGCGATAACGTATCCACGGGCATTGATATGTATTCGATGCGCAAGCCGCTCGGTGTTACTGTTGGTATCACGCCTTTTAACTTCCCTGCAATGATCCCATTGTGGATGAGCTGCATGGCCATTGCTTGTGGCAACAGTTTCATCCTGAAGCCTTCAGAAAAAGACCCAAGCATGCCGATGATGCTAGCTGACCTTTGGAAAGAAGCTGGTCTACCTGACGGCGTTTTTAACGTGATCAACGGTGATAAAGAAGCTGTGGATACGGTTTGTACTGACCCGCGCGTGAAAGCTGTTTCTTTTGTGGGCTCCACCCCAATTGCACGCCATGTCTATGCAACGGCTACTGCAAACGGTAAGCGTTGCCAGGCGATGGGCGGCGCCAAGAACCATATGATCATTATGCCTGACGCTGACTTGGATCAGGTGGCTGACGCCTTGATCGGTGCGGCCTACGGTTCGGCTGGCGAGCGCTGCATGGCCATTTCTGTTGCTGTGCCTGTGGGCCAGCAAGTGGCCGACAAGCTCGTTGCCATGCTGAAGCCGCGCGTTGAAGCTTTGAAGGTTGGTCATTCAATGGACCCAGAAGCCGAGCTTGGCCCGCTGGTTACTGCTGACCACCTTGCAAAAGTACAGGGATACCTCGACCTTGCAGAAAAAGAGGGCGCGGACGTGATCGTTGATGGCCGTGACTTCAAATATAACATGCAGGGCTACGAGAACGGCTATTACCTTGGCGGTACTCTCTATGATAACGTCAAGCCTGGCATGCGGTCTTACAAAGAAGAAATTTTTGGCCCAACACTTCAGGTGATGCGCGCAGAAAACTTTGAAGATGCGATCCATCTTCCTTCGGCGCATGAGTTCGGCAACGGCACGTCAATTTACACCCGTGACGGTGATACAGCCCGCGCCTACGCCAACCGCGTTGATGTGGGTATGGTTGGTATTAACGTGCCGATCCCTGTGCCACTGGCATTCCATAGCTTTGGCGGGTGGAAAAACTCAGCCTTTGGCGACATGAACCAGCACGGTATGGAAGGTGTTCGTTTCTACACCAAAACCAAAACCGTGACCTCGCGCTGGCCTACGGGCATCCGCGCCGGGGCAGAGTTCGTTATCCCAACGCTGAATAGCTAAATCACAAGGCCCTAACTTTATTGTTGGGGCCTTTCTTTTTTCAACGATTGTTTTGTAAGCTATTTTCGCATTGCTGGACTGTACTTGTATGGGAATTAGGTGCAGTTTTGTAGTTTAGCCGGAATTTAGCGGCCGTATTTACGGAGCAAGCGCTTATTCGTTGAAAAACATTAATCAACCGGGGGTGCCTTTCTGGCGCAGGTTCTGGTTTTCGCGCAGGGCCGTAAGGGTTCTTCGCCATATCTGGGGAGATATATACATGATGTTGAAGAAAATCTTATTAGGTGCAGTGGCTATTACAGTACTCGCGGCCTGCCAGCCAGACGTGGCGTCGAACGTGGTTACAGGGTCGGTTATTTCAACCGACAAATCGCCCGCGCTCGATATTCAGTTTGATATTCCGTATAAAGAATTCACCCTTGATAACGGCCTGCGCGTTGTGGTGCACGAAGACCGCAAAGCCCCGATTGTATCGGTTGGCGTTTGGTACCATGTAGGGTCCAAGGACGAGCCTGAGGGCAAAACCGGTTTTGCGCACTTGTTTGAGCATCTGATGTTCAATGGCTCAGAAAACTATGACGACGAATGGTTCAAGCCTATGGAAAACATCGGCGCTACAGCGTTGAACGGTACCACATGGTTTGACCGCACCAACTATTTTGAAAACGTACCAACACCCGCGCTTGATCTGACGCTGTGGATGGAAAGTGACCGCATGGGTCATTTGCTCGGCGCGGTAACGCAAGCCAAGCTCGATGAGCAAATCGGTGTGGTGCAGAACGAAAAACGCCAGGGCGATAACCAGCCATACGGCCAGTTTCAGTACCAGCAGCTAGAAGGGCTTTTCCCTGTTGGCCACCCCTACCGCCATTCGACCATTGGCTCGCTTGCTGATTTGCAGGCTGCGTCATTGGATGACGTAAAGGATTGGTTCAAACAGTATTACGGCGCCGCCAATACGGTGATTGTGCTGTCTGGTGATATTGACGTTGACACCGCTAAGCCGTTGATGGAAAAATATTTTGGCCCTATCGGCGCGGGCCCAGCCCTGAAACGCCATACAGCCTGGATCCCAACACGCGCGAACAATACAGTTGAAGACATGGTTGACCCAACTGCGCCGCAAGTGCGGATTTCCCGCAGCTGGGCCGTAGCAACACGCAACGATGTTGACGCGTCTTACCTAAACCTTGTCGCTAGCTTGCTTGGCGGCGGTAAAAACTCGCGGCTTTATCAGGCCCTGGTTTATAAAAGCCAGCTTGCAACTGCTGTAACCGTAAATATGCAGCCGTTTGAACTTGCCAGTACCTTCACCATTCATGTGACGCTTAAAGACGGCGCAGATGAAGTTGAAGCCGAACGCCTAATGAATGCTGAGATCAACAAGCTTCTCGCTGAAGGCCCTGAAGCTGGTGAGCTGAAGCGCGCTAAAACACGCCTTCTTGCTGGCCGTATTCGCGGCCTTGAAGCCATTGGTGGCTTTAACGGCAAAGGCACCGCGCTTGCGCGTTCGGCCCTTTATGCGGGCGATGCAGGCTTTTATGCCAAAACCATCGACTGGATGAACCGGGCAAGTGCTGCTAACATTACCGCAGCTGCAAACCGCTGGATCGGTACAGGCTATTACCAGATCACCATGCGGCCTGAGCCTAAGTACACGACAGTTGCTGACGCGGTTGACCGTTCAACGGGCTTGCCGGAAGTGGGCGACCTGCCGCAGCTTGCTTTCCCTGACATTCAGGAAGCAACACTTTCAAACGGTATGAAATTGGTTCTGGCGACCCGAAGCACAATTCCAGTGGTGAATATGGCTATCCAGTTTGATGCTGGTTACGCCGCAGACCAAGGCATTGGTGCTGGTACCGCTAGCTTCACGCTTGCAATGCTGGACGAAGGCACGACAACCCGCTCAGCGCTTGATATCTCTGCCGAGCGTGAAGGCCTAGGTGCAACGATCGGCACTGGCTCTGATCTCGATACAAGCCGAGTTGCTATGTCAGCGCTTAAGTCCAACCTTGGTGCGTCGCTTGATCTGCTTGCTGATGTCGTGAAAAACCCTGCCTTCGATCAGGAAGAGTTTGACCGTCAGAAGCAACAGTGGCTAGCCCGCATTCAGCAAGAAAAGGCTCAGCCTGTTGGTATCGCGCTACGTGCGTTGCCGCCACTGCTTTACGGGCCAGACCATGCATACGGTAATCCGTTCACTGGTTCTGGTACCACGGCGGCTATCGAAGCGCTTACCCGTGATGATCTGGTAGCGTTCCACAAGAACTGGCTTCGCCCTGATAATGCCACCATCTTTATGGTCGGTGATATCACCATGGAAGAAGCTGTGCCTGCTGTTGAAAAAGCACTCGGCACATGGAAAGCACCTACAACTGCGATCCCAACGAAGAACATTGCACCAGTGGCGATCCCTGATGGGGCGACCGTTATTATTGTTGATAAGCCAAACTCACCGCAGTCTTTCATCCTTGCTGGCCACTTGATGCCGTCAACGGGCGACGCGGGCAACTTGGCGCTGACAACAGCAAACGGTATCTTGGGCGGTAGCTTCACAGCCCGCGTGAACATGAACCTGCGCGAAGACAAGCATTGGTCTTACGGCGCACAAACCATCAAGCTTGATGCGCGCGGTCAGGCAATGTGGATTGTTTTTGCCCCAGTGCAAACTGACAAAACCATGGAATCTATCGCAGAACTTCAGAAAGAGTTCTCAGGGTTCCTCGGGAGTGTGCCGCCAACTGAAGACGAGCTGATGAAGGTGAAGCGTGCCAACACCAACAGCCTGCCTGGTAACTTTGAAACCGGTAATGCTGTGTTGAACAGCCTGCTTTCTAATAAGCGTTTTGGTCGCTCGAACGACTATGTAACCACGCTTACTGCTCAGTACGGCAACCTTGATCTGGATTCAGTGAAAGCTGCGGCTGCATCGCACATCAAACCGGGTAGCCTTACATGGTTGATCGTAGGGGACCGTGCCGTGATCGAAGAAGGCATTCGTAGCCTTAACCTCGGCACTGTGGAAATTCACGATGCGGACGGCAACAAGGTTGAATAAGCCAGCTTCGGCACGGCTATAAAACACTGGAAACAGGCGGGGTTTTGCCCCGCCTGTTTCCGTATGAGGCACAATAGTTTCAGTCACTCCCTAAATGAGTGGCTGCTTTGCGCTGGCACTAGATAACTTGTTTTGAATATTGGGCTGACACCGTATATGTTGGCGCCAACTGAGCGGCTGTCGGGCTGACACATACGCCGATACTCGGGCTTACACTTGGGCAATATAGGATACTCCATTGGACTTTTCGCTTAATGAAGATCAGCGTGCGATACAGGATATGGCACGCGCTTTCACTGCAGACAAAATCACGCCTGAGGCCCATAAGTGGGACGAGGAAAAGATCTGGCCGCGGGCTGTGGCGAAGGAAGCCGGTGATCTGGGTTTCGGCAGTATTTATGTAAGCGAAGAAAGCGGCGGCTGCGGCCTGTCGCGTGTGGAAAGCGTGCTGATTTTTGAGCAGTTATCGCAAGGCTGCCCGTCAACGGCGGCGATGATCTCGATCCATAATATGGCCACATGGATGATCGACGAATTCGGTACTGAAGACCAGCGTGAGCGCTTTATTGGCGACTTGATCACTCTGGACAAAATGGCGAGCTACTGCCTAACGGAACCGGGCGCAGGATCAGACGCTGCAGCCCTGAAAACAAAGGCCGTACGCGACGGGGATGACTATGTCCTCAACGGCGCGAAGGCGTTTATCTCTGGCGCGGACGAAAGCGAGATTTATATCGTGATGGCCCGTACATCAGATGACGGCGCACGCGGCATCAGCTGCTTCATCGTTGAAAAAGGCACGCCGGGCTTGTCGTTCGGCGCGCAGGAGAAAAAGCTTGGCTGGCATAGCCAACCAACGGCTAGCGTGATGTTTGATGATTGCCGCATTCCTGCCGCCAATTTGGTCGGCAAAGAAGGCCAAGGCTTCAAAATCGCGATGGCGGGCCTTGATGGTGGGCGTTTGAACATTGCTGCATGCTCCGTGGGCGGCGCGCAGCGTGCGCTCGACGAAGCGATCACCTACACCAAAGACCGCAAGCAGTTCGGCAAATCAATTTCAAGTTTTCAGGCCACCCAGTTCAAACTAGCCGATATGGCAACTGACTTGGAAGCTGCCCGCTTGCTGCTTTATGCAGCCGCGCAGAAAGTAAGTAATAAAGAGCCCGGCGCTGGTGCTGCCGCCGCCATGGCCAAGCGTCTCGCCACAGACACTGGCTTTGATGTCGTGAACAACGCGCTGCAGCTGCACGGCGGGTACGGCTACCTGATGGATTATCCGATTGAGCGCATCTTGCGCGATTTGCGAGTGCACCAGATCCTTGAAGGCACCAACGAAATTATGCGCGTTGTTATCAGCCGCGACCTTTTGAAAGACTAGACTATGCCAGAATTGGAAAATAGCGCAGAAACTCTGTTTGAAGTGCGCGGCAATATTGGGCTTATTACGCTCAACCGGCCTAAGGCGCTGAACAGCCTGACGCACGGCATGTGTGTGGCGATCAGCGCCCAGCTTGCTGAGTGGAAAGTTATGCCAGCTGTGCAAGCCGTTGTGGTTGTGGGTAGCGGCGAAAAAGCCTTTTGCGCGGGCGGCGACGTGGTGAAAGTTAGTAAATCCGTGGCGGCGGGCACCCGCGAGTGGCGCGATTTCTTCCACGATGAGTATCTGATGAATATCGCCATCGCAGAATTCCCCAAGCCCTATATCAGTCTCGTTGACGGCATTGCCATGGGCGGCGGCGTTGGGGTGTCTATCCCCGGTGATTTCTGGGTCGCGACCGAGAAGACAATGTTCGCTATGCCTGAAACAGGCCTCGGCCTGATCCCTGATGTGGGTGGCGGCTGGTTCCTGCCAAGATTACCGGGCGAAGTGGGCATGTTCCTCGCGCTGACTGGTGCCCGTATCAAAGCGCCGGACCTCTATGCGCTTGGTATCGCAAGCCATGTAGTGGCAGCGGACCAAATTGAAGCTGTTATCGGCGCGCTATCTAAAGCAGATATCAAATCGAATGCCGATGTGAAAGACCTGCTGGATGGGTTCCATAAGGACACAGAGCCAGCACCGCTGTCACCGCATTTTGATGACGTAGATGATCATTTCGATAACGAAACCGTTGAGCAGATCATCAGTTCCCTCGAAAACGACCAGAGCGAATGGGCGCAGAAGCAGCTGAAGGTCATGGGCCGCAAATCGCCGCTCAGCATGAAAGTAACCTTCGAGCAATTGAAGCGCGGCGCAGCGTGCGAAACCTTCCGCGAAAACATGCAGATGGAGTTCCGTATTGTTAGTCACGCGATGGACTTCCCAGATTTCCACGAAGGCGTGCGCGCGATCCTGATTGATAAAGACAATAGGCCAGCTTGGAACCCCGCGACGCTAGGCGCGGTTGCTGACGCCGACGTATTGAAGCACTTTGAAAATCTAGGCGCTGACGAATTAGCCCTTAACTAATAGAATAAATCAAGCCTGTTGAAGAGGATAAACCAATGACAACAATAGCCTTTATCGGATTGGGCCATATGGGCCTGCCAATGGCCAAAAACCTGCTGGGTGCTGAATTCACCCTGCGCGGGTTTGACCTTTCGGCTGAAGCGATCAGCGCCGTGCGCGAGGCGGGCGGTACGGCTTTTGCCAGCGTTAAAGAAGTTGTCGAAGACGCAGACGTCGTTATCACCATGCTGCCAAACGCGGCGATTGTTAAAAGCGTTTACGGCGGGGATGAGGGCGTGTTCAAGAACGCAAAAAAAGGCGCGCTTTTGATCGATAGCTCCACCATTGATGTTGCCACGGCACGCGGCGTCGCTGAAGATGCTGCAACAGACGGGTTTGATATGGTCGATGCGCCGGTATCTGGCGGCGTGGGCGGCGCAGAAGCGGGCACGCTTGCCTTTATGGTTGGCGGCACAAAGGATGCGTTCGAACGCGCCAAAGCGGCGCTGGAGCCAATGGCAGGCAAGATCGTGCATTGCGGCAAAAGCGGTAACGGCCAGGCGGCAAAAGCCTGCAACAACATGCTATTGGCAATCTCCATGATCGGGGTGTCTGAAGCCTTCAATCTTGGCCGCTCCTTGGGCCTTGATGACCAGGTGTTCTTCGATGTGGCATCGAATGCATCCGGCCAGTGTTGGTCGCTGACCACTTACAGCCCAGCGCCGGGTACGGTGCCGACGGCGCCTTCAAATAATGATTATAACCCCGGTTTTGCCACGGCCCTGATGCTGAAAGATCTGGGTATAGCAATGGACGCTGCGAAAAGCACCGGCGCGAACACCCCGCTCGGCGCGATGAGCCGCGATATCTACACTGCAATGGACCGGGCAGGCCACGGCGGCGTTGATTTCTCCGGCGTTATCAAGCACCTGACGGGTGATCTTTAGGGATTAAACTCGCTAAAAAGTGTGATTAAAAAAGGCGGCACCACAACAGTTGGTGCCGCCTTTTTTGGTGGTTCGGAATCTATTCCTTCACCGCATCATTTCGCAAGAAGGACGCTCCCGAAGGTGCGCTTGTGTTTGTAGTTGATCGAGGCAATCCATGCGCCGTCTGGCGATACTTGCGGGGCCAAATGCTCTTTGTCATTTGAGGTGATTTGCACCGAGCCGCTGCCGTCGGTTGCTGCGCGGAACAGCTGGTGGTGGCCGTCCTTGAGGCCGCTATACAGCACCCATTTTCCGTCTGGCGTAAAATCAGTGCCGGCTAGTTCGGTTACCATCTCGTAGGTCGCAAGTAAGCGCGGGTTGCTGCCATCTTCATTCACCAGCCACAGCTTGCGCTCGCGGCCCTTGCCTTTTTCCTCAAGCGCGATCTCAGCTTTGCTTTGTGACCAGGAGGCAGAAAGAAACGGTGTTTCCTCCATGCCCTTCACTACAAGCTCGTCAAGGGATGTGGCCTCACCGCTATCGCCGTTGATGGTGATGATATAGGGTTTGTAGGTTTTGTTCATGGTGGCATAGACCAGCCGCTTGCTGTCCGGTGCCCAGTCTGGCTGCACGGTCTCGTACCCTTGCGCGGTTAGGCGAATTTCCTTGCCGCCAGTAGCGGGTTGAAGCCAAATATCGTCAGTGGCGCCCTCGCTGCCGTATGCTGCGACGGGCTTATCTGACCGGTGCGAATGGTAGGCCATCCATTTGCCGTCTGGCGACCATGTTAGGCCGTAATCTTCGTGGTGGCCGGTGACCTCGGGCGCGAGCGGGCCGATAGGCTTGCCGCTTCCGTCCACGGTGTAGCTGCCGAGATCCCAGTTCATCACCCAATCAGAAATACGCCAGTCGCCGTAGGTTACGGAAAGACGGGTGCCGCTGGGATGCCAGAAGGGAAAGCTGGTAGTGTGGCTATCGCTTACATCCCGCGCGGTGCCGCCTACGAACGGCATAACCGCCGCTTTCATGGTGGCCTCGGTATAGTGGTAATGCAGCGTATCGCCGGATACACCCAGTATGGTCACGTCTTGGCCGGGGACTTCATAAATCACCTTTTTGGCGCTTGTGGCCAGATCAACGGCGAATATTTTGAGCCAGCGGTCGTCGGCTTGTGGGGCTTCGCGGGATGCGAGATCAACCGGGTCGCCTGTGGCCAGGCTCATATACACGGCTTTACCGTCTGGCGAGAAAGCGATGTTGGTTTTATTGTAACCGCCGTCGAGCCCTGCGGCGACCATTTTGGTTTCGCCAGACACCGCACCGAACACATGTAAGTCAAAGCCGCCTTCAGGATTGCTCATCGTCCATGCGGCCTGCTTGCCGTCTGCCGCTATTGCCATGCCCAGTACCCGTTCGTTGTGCAACAGTTTCGCTTCGCCGTCGCAAGGTAGGTAGTGAAAGCCGTAGACCTCGCCCACAACGCGCAGGCCGAAGGTCTCACAGCTTTGGGACGCAAGATGAAGCTCGGTGACAACGTTGCTATCGGGCAGTTTGTTGTAGGATAGGTCGCTTGGGTTAACCGCTGCCTGATGCCAGCCGTCCTCAAGCCGGTAATCCATGCGGATGCTGCCGTTCTGCATCCAGGTGGTATAGGCGCGTGTGGTTGAGAGCTCGGCTGTCGCAAACGCGCTGAGATCATGCCGCTTACCAGTTTTTACATCAACAACCGCCAGTGTGCCCTCAAAGTTCAACAGCACATGCCCGCCACTGGGTGACAGCGCCATCGGTGATACTGATAGGTAATCACTGTACCAACTGCGCGGGTTGATGCTGGATGTGTCCTCTACCGCTTGTAGCGGCGCGGTTAAGAGTGTGCCTGCAAACAGTGCAGCACCAAGTGTAAACGGTAAGCCCCTGGCCATGATGGTAATCCCCTCTGTCATTTTATTATGTACTACATCTGTAGTAATTGATTTTTGAGTTGTCAATCTAATCAAGACATTTGGCTGGTGGGGGTAGCATGAGATGACACGCGCAAAGCGTACGGCTACCTTTCAACCAATGCTTCCAAAGCGTTGCTTCCAACGAGCTGCTTCCAACGAGGAGGGGGCAGAATTTCTGTAAGGCTTTGCCGCCCCGTGAGACTAACTCAGTAGCGGCAAGGGACGATTAAAAAGGATAGGCGATGAACAAAGCAAAAATACTAGGCATTATTGGAACCATTTTGGGTACGAAAATACTGTTTGATGCATGGTCTGGCCATCCAGCAAACGGTGCAGCGTTATTTTCCAGTTTGTTTGGCGGCGCGGACGTGGCGGGCACTGCTTACAGCGTTATTCTTGGCACCGTCGGCTTAGGGTTTGGGCTTCGGGCGCTGATATGGAACAAAGTATGCATCGGCGACACCTGCGAAATTGACGGCAACCCTCAAGCATAAGGGGGCCAGCTTCTGAACGCTGCGGCAATGTCTACCTCGCCTCGATCAGTTGCGAAGGGCGGAACGGTGCCGGGGTGGCATCATGCTGTCAGGCAATTTTTACGGTCAGTGTTGGGCCCACGAGCGGCAGCGAAAACCAGAAGCTACTGCCCTTATTTTCCTCGCTCTGAAAACCCATTTCCCCGCCCATTTGCTCTACCAAAAGTTTGCTAGTGGCCAGGCCTAGTCCCTTGCCTTCATAAGCGATATAAGCATCCCCTACGTGCCGATTGAATATCTGGAAAACATCACAGTGTCTGTTTTTGGGAATCCCGATGCCTGTGTCCTCTATGGTCAGTTTTAGGAACCCATCATCGGTGACCTTGCCGTCGACCGTGATTTCCCCATTTTTTTTGTTAAATTGGAAGGCATTGGTTAATAAATTCATCACAACCTGCTTCATTCTGCTCCGGTCGGCTCTCAACAGCACGTTGCCGTGTGTACTGAAGTTGTTGACCAAACGTATTGTTTCTTCCGTCCCGAGCGGCGCCGTAATATCCAAGCAGCTTTCGAGCACCTCATTCGCGTTCACGTCCTCGAAATCCATTGCAGACGCGCCCGATTCAATTCTGGATAAGTCTAGAACCTCGTTTACCAGACCGAGAAGTTGCTCACCCCCTTCGTGAATATAGTCTAAATACTCTAACTTCTTCTCTGATAACTGATCGATTAAATCAAATTTAAGCATTTGCGCAAAGCCCAGTATGGCATTCAAAGGTGTCCTTAACTCGTGGCTCATGCTGCTCAAAAACTCTGACTTTACTTTGCTAGACTTTTCAGCTTGTTCTTTGGCTTTGTGAAGCGCGACTTCTGATAACTTTCGGTCAGTGATGTCTCGGCTCTCTGAAATCAGAAACTCAACATCGCCTTGATCATTGAAAGAGGGTTTTAGAGAGAAATCTACCCATAGAGTGCCACCGTCCTCGCCCTTATGTGTTGCTTCAAACCGGACGAATTCGCCCCGTGCTGCTTTCTCGACACCAGACTTGATGGCTTTTTGTTCTTCCTCGGAGTGGTTCCACCAAGGTGTCTCCCACAGGGGCTTCCCAATGACATCCTCCGCCTTCAGGCCCACAGACACCAGTGAGGTTTCATTAGCCTTACGTAAAAGTCCCTCTGGTGAAAGCATGCCAATGAACTGGAAAGTTTGATTGAAGATGGCGCGGAACTTTTGCTCGCTCTCCTGTAGCTGTCTGGTTCTTTTTTCAACGCGTTTCTCGAGAATGAGGTTCAAATCTCGCACTTCCATTTCGGCTTTCTGACGCTCAATAACTTGTTGCGCCAAACGTGCGTTTACGTCCTCTAACTGTGCAATGCTTGGAAGCGCAACAAGCTTAGGCGTGATCGGCCATAACAGAATTGCCGTGATTAAAGAGACCAATGCGGCAAAGACTTTAAAGATTGCTGCAACGCCGTAATCAGGATTCCATATCGTCCATATCCCCATAAAATGGGTCGCGCCACACGCCGCAAAGATGACAAAGCCGAACATAATGGTGAAGCCCCTGAAGGGCACGTCTTCTCGGTTACGCAACAGATAGACGACCGCAAAAGCCACCGAAAAATAGGAAAGCCCAATGATTAAGTCCGACAGTGCGTGCGCCCACAACAAGCTGGGGTTCCAAAGATAACACATGCCGTGCGGCATATAATCGGTGGTATCAAACCATGGCTGTAGAGCAGTAGACATTCTACTATCCTTCTCTGTGACCTTAAATCTCGCGCCTAGAGGGGTGTATACCAAAATTCTCTTAATTTACCGTGAGAGGCTGGTGGTTTTGGTGAAAATCTGCAGGAAATGTGCATCAGCCAAGGTCGGTTATGAGATGATCTGCGATAACCCCAAAACCTATGGCTGCTTATGCGACACGCAGAGGTCGTAGACGTTACAAACGTGAGTTCAAAATAAAAAGGGCCACGGGATCATAAGATCAACCGTAGCCCTTAAAATATGGCGAAGAGGAAGGGATTCGAACCCTCGAAGGGCGTGAACCCTTACTCCCTTAGCAGGGGAGCGCTTTCGACCACTCAGCCACCTCTCCGCCGCCGTGTTTATGGTAGGAGCACTGGGGTGTCAACGAACTTTTGCAAAAATCTTACAATGCAGAACAATGTATGAACAGGAGCCCCATTACGGCCTATAATTGGCAAATAAGCTGCAATAGTTTCGTTCTTTGTTCCGGGTGGTCAGCGCCTTGTGCGAGCAAATATCGGAATAAGTGATTCTGAATGGCCAGGAATCGGAGGGAGGGGCTATTCCTGAACAGCCCTAGTTTTCTTCTTGGGCGCTGTTATCGCCGTAAAAGGAAGCTGCTTACGCACTTGGTTCGGTTGCGACCAGCGCGACGCTCTAATGGGAAGGCAAGGCACTTGGGCGGTATTGTGCCCCCCGGCATTGCGGGAGACGGCATCCTTGTGAGCAGGCCTTTAGCCCTTCTGCCGCACAGCCTCGTAATACAGCACGTCCTCGATCCAGGTTTCGCCTTCGTCCAGCGACCAGTCTTGATGAAACTCAAATCTGTCGGCTGTAATGTTTGTGAAGCTTGTGCGGACCTTGGCCATTTTGCCGCCGCGCGCCATTTGCTCATGGCGCTCCACCGGTACGCAGTTCTCAAGTTTCGCTGATATATTGGGCGCGAAAGTGGACCCGGCTGGCAGCCAGCGAACGACCCATTCTTTTTTCCCTGCATCGTAGGTGCGGAAGGTAATGCCTTTAAAGGTTTCAGCAACCTGGTCATCAATCAGAATGTCGCCGTCCATTTTACTGAAAACGGTGGATACTGCTGTAAATTCTGAGAAGGTGCCGCTGCCCGCTTTGTTGCGCCAGTTGATATCCCAATTGCCCATTTTGAAATCATACATGCGGTCAGCCGCTTCGGTGACAATGCCGCTGCAGGCGTTGTTTTCCGCAGCTGCACTTTGTTTATCTGCTGCGAACAAGGGGGCCGATAGTACACAAAATAAAGCAGCGCCCGTAAAAAGCTTTTTCATATAGTCTCTCCACACTTCCCTGATGATGCGTTTGGTTGTGTAATGACTATCAAGCTAAACCCGAGCAAAGCAATAGAACGCCCAGGATCGCGGCACTAAAGTTTATCGCGCTATTGGGGGTTGAAGGCACCGTCGTTCACACATTTGTACCGCACTGTTTTTCGGAAAAAGCTAAAGAACTTTGGCCTTAAGCGTGCCTTATGCCAAGTGACAGTCAGCCTTGGGAGGCCGAAATAGCATCCTCATAGCCCGGCAGTATGTGGGTTTCTGGCACAAGCGCGAAAATCTCAAGCCGAGCAAAGCTTTTGCGGATGTGGTCATCAAGGCCCGTTAGAAATACTGGCGTACCTTTTTCAACTTCGATGCGGATGATATCTTCAATCACGAGCGCAGAGGTGATGCCAACAATGGCGGCATCGCTGAAATCAATGATCAGGGTTTTGTAGGCGGTAAACTCGCGGACACGGCTCTTCAAGTCGTGAGCGACGCCGAAGCTCATTGGGCCCGCTAAATTGAGCAGTAAAACTTTTTCCTCAAAGCCAGCCAGTGCCTTGTTTGCAGCAGCGGTTAGCTTGCTGCTTTTATTCGTGCCGTCCGTCAGAAACAGCCCATCAAGCTGCAAGGACGTTAGCCTGTCGATTGTCACAAGGTTTGCAATGAACACACCAACACCAACTGCGATCATAAGGTCGACAAAAACCGTGGCGAGCATGACACCCAGCATTAAGGCTTGGCTGAACAGGGGGAGGCGGAACAGGCGCTTGATATAGTCCCAGTCGATGATATCGACACCCACTTTAATTAGGATACCCGCGAGAACAGCTTCGGGAATATTTTCCACCAAACCGCCCGCACCGAGCGCAATGATTAGCAAGATAATGGCATGAATAGCACCAGACGCTTGGCTTGTTCCGCCTGCCTTAATGTTGATCGCCGTGCGCATTGTGGCGCCAGCGCCCGGCAGTGCACCGAAGGCACCAGAGATCATGTTGCCGATGCCCTGGCCAATAAGTTCGCGGTCAGAGTTATGCTTGGTGCCTGTCATGTTATCCGCAACAAGCGATGTCATTAAGCTGTCAATTGCCCCAAGAAGTGCGAGCAGCAGCGCTGAGGTGATGAGGTCTTTGGTAAGCGATAAATCCCAAATCGGCAGTTGCAGCGACGGGAGCGTACTAGGAATTTCCCCAATGCGGATGATATTGCTGTCGGGGAACACCATAAGCATCAACACCGTGCCGCCAATCAGGGCCGCCAGAGGCGCTGGCAGATAGGTTGAAAGCGATTTGGGCCAGAAAAATGTTAAAGCCAAAGTAACTGCGGCGATGATCAGGGCGGTAGTGTTCAGGGTGCCCAAAAGCTGAGGCAGGGCCGCGATGGTTTCTACGCTGTTGCCGGTTATTGGGTGTCCCAAAAACGGTGCGATCTGAATAATGATAATCAGGAAACCAATGCCTGACATGAAGCCAGAGATCACCGGGTAGGGCACAAGGATGATGTATTTGCCAATTTTTAGCAGGCCCATCGCTATTTGAAACAGCCCACCCAGCATGACGACAGTGAAGGCAAGTGCCAAGCCGTTCTCAGGGGAAAGCGCAATGAAGCTGGTAATGACAGTGGCCATCACAACCGACATTGGCCCCGTTGGCCCGGTAACTTGTGTTTTGGTGCCGCCGAAAAGTGCCGCAAACAGCCCCGTGAAAATGGCCCCGTAAAGGCCCGCTGCTGCCCCTGCGCCAGATGCCACTCCGAAGGCTAGGGCAAGAGGTAGGGCCACAACTGCAGCAGTTATGCCGCCGTATAAGTTACCTTTTAGGTTTTCCATAAAACGCGCAACCCTTTTAAAACACACCAAAACTTGTGCATAAGCCCGCTTAGTGCGGGGCGCTCGCACATGTTCATTCCTATTCAGGGTTGTTATAGCCTGCAAGATTTCACAGAGCAATCGCGCACAGCGAAAACAGCCCCAATGGCCCGGCGGTGCTATCCGCTAGGCTTGACGTTGGAACTGGTGGTGGCCGGGTTGGGCCTTGGTCGCGCTAGAATTCTGCCCGTAGGGAAATCTTAAACGTGCGGCCCGGCAAGGGCACCACATCCTTAAGGAAACTGGTATGCTGGCGCGCTGTGGTGTTGGTTAGGTTGGTTGCACGAACCTCAAGCGATAAGCCCCGATTTTCAAAGGGGTGCAGCGTAAAGTAAGTATTCCAAAGCCAATAAGCATCTGATGTGGTTTCAAAATCAGTCGCCCTGTTCTGGCCAGCTGAATATTCCAGCTCAGTCCGCAAATCAAATTTTGTACCGATAGCGCTTATGCCAATAAGGGCGGATAGCGGCGGGATGCGAGGCAGGGCATTGTTGCCGCTAACATTGCGGAGTGTTGCACGCACGTAATCAAGCTGTGCATCAAAGCTATAGTCTAGCTCACCCCAAAATTCACTGGACGACGCGCCAAGCTGGAATTCTGCCTTGGTTTCAAACCCGTAAAACTGCGCGTCGCCAGCATTGAACTGGAATACGGCCAGATCATCAAGGGTAGCGCCCGTTTCCACTTCAAAAACGAAGTCATCGTAGGATGTAAGGAATACATTGGCGATAAAGCTGTAGATTTCATCTGAGTAATTGAAGGTGGCTTCAATGCCGATCGCGGTCTCTAGGCCGAGCGAAAGGTCACCAATTTCAAACGCTTCAGTGGCCAGGTGTGGGCCGTTTGAGAATATTTCTTCCGTAGACGGCGCACGCTCGGTTCTGGAAATTGAAACACCAAAGAAGCTATTGTCGCTGAGGTTATATCCGGCTCCGGCTGAAAGACTGACGCCGTTAAAGCTGCGGGTGATGCCGAGCGTGTCTGAGGTGTGCTTGGTATATTCAAAGCGTCCGCCAAATTCGAACTTCCAGCTATCAGTTGAAAGTTCTTTAACGGTGTAAATGCCGATCTGAGTGGTCAGGGTCGGCGGCACGAAAGCCTCTTCGCCTACAGCTGAGAAATCACGAGAGCGAACCTGAATGCCGGTTGAGCCGTTCCAATTGTCGCCGCCCTTTTCAACAAAGTCCAGCCGTCCTTCAAATCCTTCATTCGAGAAAACCGTGCCCACGGCACCGTCTTCAATTTCCAACTGAAGATAGTCAGCATAGCCAAAGCGGAATTTGGCTTTTTTGAAGAGACCAAAGTTTCCCTCAAGCTCGCCGTGCAAGTCGAACCGGGTTTGCTCAATGTCGATGGTTACGCCTTCTTCGCCAGAACCGGGAACGCCGTATTCGCTATCGAGCGCGCGCACGTTGGCGCCGAAAAAGCCATTATCAAATACAGCGGATAATCCGGCTGAACCGCTCAAGGTTTCCGTGGCCGAATTGGCAACTATGTCGCGCGGTTCGTCAGCAGGGTCTGCTAGCGGGTCGCTGGCCCGTAATTGGGCGGAACGGGCAAAACCTGGGATGCTATAATCATCTGTGTCGCGGTAACTAATATCCCCGTGGAACAGGATGCTGCTGTCGCCAATCTTGGCAAGCTCAGCGTTGAAAGCGCCAGAAAACTCGTCGCCATCATCGCCTGTGTTGTGGCCGTAGCGCACAGCGCCATCAAAGCCGCCTTCAGGCACCTTGGTTGGAATGCGGCCGTCAAACACATTGATCGCGCCGCCAGCCGCTGAACTGCCGTAAACCAACAGGGCAGAGCCGCGCAATATTTCAATACGCTTTGCAAGGGCAGGCTCAATCGCAACAGCGTGGTCGGGGCTGGTAGACGATGCATCAATAGAGCCGAGGCCAAAATCCAGTATCCGGATACGGTCGCCACCGAGGCCGCGAATGATGGGCCGGCTGGCACCTGGTCCGAAAAACGTTGAGGAAATACCAGGTTGCCGCTTCAAGGTTTCACCTAAGGAACCTGCCAACTGACGCGCCAGGTCTTCCTGTCTCAGGATGGTGCCGCCTAGAATGGTTTCGCTTAATTTGCGGCCTTCGAAGGCCCCTGAAACAACAATTTCTTCAAAATCCCGCTCGGCCGGGGGAGCCGTGTAAGGGATAGTGGATTCCCGTGTAGACGCGTCTTCAGCAGCGCTTGCCACAGGCACCCATGCAGTGCACAGCGCCGTGGAAGCCAAAAGCACGCGTAAAGCAGTGGTATAGGATTTTTTAGATTTTAACCGGAACATTTCGACACTTTCACAACACTGCATATCCGAAAAGACCGCCGCCCTCTCGTTATTCGCACGCCACATTTTTACTAACTTGTACCTGCTAGCGCATAAGCAGGCAGAAGAAACCAATTTCACGAGCCTTTCGGGCTCAAATTTTGTTTACGCTATAATGTATCATTATGCAAGGCGCGCTATCGTGGTTTTTAGAGAAAATGCGCAGAAAATAGCGGTTTATTACTAAGGTTAATAACAGCCCTTATTTGTGAGAGGCCAGAACACGGCAGGGTGAACCAATTGTCACAAGACGGCCTTCTGCTACCTGTTAGACTGCATGCAGTGAATTTATTTTGGGCAGAAGGGACAAATAATGAGAGTATCGAACCCGTTGGCGAGGTTGCGTATGGGCGGCGTTTTTGCGGCGCTTTTGCTGATGATTTCAAATGTTGCAACGGCAGATGGCAGCAGGCAGACCGCGACACCGATCATTCCGGATGCGCAGTGGCAGAAAATTTATGAAGATTACGGCTTTTCCCCGGCTCTGTTAATTGGGGATACCGTTCATGTGTCTGGCATTATTGTGCGGCTGAAAGGCGAAGGTACTTACGAAGAGCGATATGCTGCAGGCCTCCGCGGTACTTTTGCATTTCTTGAACGCCTCATTGAACCAACGGGCGCGACGTTGGATGATATTATTGAAATGACCAGCTTTCACACCGATATCGCCAAGCAACTGCCGACTATCTTGTCGGTACGCAAAAGCTTGATGAACAAGCCGCATCCTGCATGGACTGCGGTGGGAACCACAGGCTTGGCAGATCCAAACGGCCAGACAGAAATAAAATTCTTGATCAAACTGAAGCCACGCGCAACAAATGTTGGCCGGTAATTCTACCTTTTATCACAGCTGCTAAACTAGAGTTTGAGACCAGGGTTCGGGTACCGCCTTTAGAGGCGGTGCCTTTTTTATTGCCTGCTTTCTTCTTCTATGGCTATCGGTCTATAAAGTTGGGAGATAGCTATATGAGGCGGAGGAGTGTTGCGTGAGCAAACAGCAGTGCATATTATCAATTGATCAGGGCACCACCAGTAGCCGGGCAATTGTATTCAGTAAATCGGGGACAATCATCTCCGTCGCACAAAAAGAGTTCGCGCAGGTCTATCCGGCGGACGGTTGGGTGGAGCATGACCCGGAAGAAATATGGAGCACCGTTCTAAGCACGGCGCGCACAGCGTTTGATCAGGCCGAGGCCAAAGGCTATGAAGTTATAGCCATCGGCATTACCAATCAGCGCGAAACCAGCATTGTTTGGGATCGGGCAACACACAAGCCGCTTTATAATGCCATCGTATGGCAGGATCGGCGCACGGCAAAGGCCTGTGCAGGGTTAATGGCTGCCGGGCATGAAGCTGAAGTTCAATCTAAAACTGGATTGCTGCTCGACCCGTATTTTTCCGCCAGTAAAGTGGCGTGGATTTTGGATAATGTCGACGGTGCCAAAGCCCGCGCCAGTGCGGGCGACTTAGCATTCGGGACTGTGGACAGCTTTCTTATCTGGCGCCTGACCGGCGGCAAAAGCCACACTACTGACGCAACAAATGCCAGCCGCACCAGCTTATTCAACATCAAAACCCAGCAGTGGGACCAAGGTTTGATGGATATTTTCAGCGTACCCGCAAGCTTGTTACCTGAGGTGCGCGACAGTGCTGCGGATTTTGGGATGACAGAGGCCTCCATTTTCGGGCGACCGATCCCAATAGCAGGCGTGGCCGGGGATCAGCAAGCCGCTGGTATCGGTCAGTGCTGCTTTACGCCCGGCAGCATTAAAAGCACTTACGGCACGGGCTGTTTTGTGTTGATGAACACCGGCGCAGAAATGCAGGTATCAAGCAACCGATTGCTTACCACAGTGGCGTACCGACTGGGCGGCAAAACTACGTATGCGCTTGAGGGGTCCATTTTTGTGGCGGGCGCCGCTGTACAGTGGCTTCGGGATAACCTGAAATTCATCAAGGATGCCTCTGAAAGCGAGGGCTTGGTGCGCAGCCTTGATAGCAACAAAGGCGTTTATATGGTGCCTGCCTTCACCGGGCTCGGCGCTCCTCACTGGGACCCAAATGCGCGCGCTAGTATTTTTGGCATGACACGCGATACCGGTAAGGCGGAACTGGTGCGGGCTGCGTTGGAGGCGGTTTGCTACCAAACGGTGGATCTGTTCGCGGCCATGGCCGATGACGGCGTGCGCGCCACATCGCTGAAAGTGGACGGCGGCATGGTGGCCAATGATTGGCTGGTGCAATATCTCGCGGATATGCTGGACCTCCCAGTTGACCGACCCGTCGTGAAAGAAACAACGGCGCTCGGCGCGGCGTACTTAGCTGGTTTGCAGGTAGGGCTTTATAAGTCGCTCGACGATATTTCAGAAAACTGGCAATGCGAGCAGCAGTTTGTTCCCCACATGTCGGCCCCCGAGCGCGCTGGACTGGTGAAGCAATGGCACAAAGCGGTTGCGGCAACTCAGGCCTTTGCCTCAGATTAAACCAAGCCTTTACCTCAGATTAAATAAGGCAAAGGCGTTAAATCTATATCCGCATGCTAAGGCGCGGCGTTATGCGCCGGGTCCGCAATCAATGCAGTGAGGCGCGGGCACTGGGCCGATATGAAGCTTGCTGTTGAGATCGCGTAGTGCCGTACGCAGACCTTCTTCCACAACCGGGTGATAGAAGGGCATCTCCAGTATTTGGCTGATTGTCATGTCCATCTGATGGCACCAAGCCAGCAAATGCGCCAGATGCTCGGCGCGGGGCCCGAAAATCTCGGCGCCTAAAAGCTTTCCTGTGCCGTGCTCTGCGTAAACATGCATCAAGCCCTTGTTCATCAACATGGTTCGGCTGCGGCCCTGGCCTTCAAAGGATACTTCGCCTGTGGCAAAGCAGCCTTCCTTAAGGTCGGAAAAACGCTCGCCGATGGTGGCAATTTGCGGGTCGGTGAAAACCACACCCAGCGCACTGGTTCGTTTGCCAGCACGCACATCAGGGAATTTTGCCGCATTTTTTCCTGCGATGCGTCCTTCGTCGGCGGCTTCATGCAAAAGCGGCCGGTGGTTAGCGGCGTCACCGGCAATGAACACAGGTTTGTCTGCGACTTGTGCCGTATATAAGTCCGATACGGGCACGCCGCGTTCATCAAGTGGAAGGGTGGTATTCTCCAGCCCCAACCCTTTAACATTCGGAGTGCGCCCGGTGGCGGCAATAACATAGTCGAATTTCTGCGTGCGGGTGCTGCCGTCGAGGCAGCAGTAGGTAATGTTTACACCGTCTTCAACTTCGGTAATCTCTGTGACGTTAGCATCCGCGTTCAAGTAAAATTCGTCCGCAAAGGCTTTGGCGGTATAGGCAAGAATGTCGGGGTCACTCAGCGGGCCTACAAGGCCGCCGCGCCCAAATAGCTTGATCTCAACGCCCAGCCGGTGCAAGGCCTGTCCAATTTCAAGCCCAATAACACCGGGGCCAAACAGCGCGACTGAGCCCGGCAGGTCGTCCCAATCAAAAACATCATCATTGACGATCAATCTTGTTGGCACGTCGCCAAATATTGGCGGGATAGCCGGGCTTGATCCTGTGGCGATGACAACGGACTTTGCTTCAACGCGGGTGTGGTCGCCTATCTCCAGCACACCGTCAGATACAAACCGGGCGTAGCCTTTGATTTTGTCCTCCGCGTCAAACTCCTCCACTGTTTCCAGCACAAACCCAACAAACCGGTCGCGCTCAGCCTTTACGCGGGCCATCACGGCCTTGCCGTCAATGTGGTTGAGGGTTGCTTCGACGCCGAATTTGGGCGCCTTTTCTACTGCGTGCGCCGCTTCCGCCGCGGCGATCAATAGTTTGGACGGCATGCAGCCAACCCGGGCACAGGTGGTGCCGTAGTGGGCCGCTTCGATCAACAGAACACTTGCGCCTTCAGCCTTGGCGGTGCGGTACGCTCCCATGCCTGATGTTCCGGTTCCAATGATGGCGACATCTACTTGGCGAACTTGCATGGTTTTTCCTTTGATGAATTGTTGAGAATGCGGTGCCCAGTAATACCAAAATTGGTGAACTGGATAAAGCATTTACGCTGCTACTTGGAACACTTTTTGTTCAGAGAGAGTATTTCCAGCTAAACGAACGGAAGGCTGGCGTGTGCTTGCGAAATGCTGGATAAGGAAGCAATGTATTTTTTGACTTCGGAGGCCACACATGTGGGGTAAAATATCCAAATTATTGAAGGTTTCTCCAGCGGCGGCTGAGACCAAAGGGCAGGAACTGCAATTGGCGACGGCTGCGCTGCTTGTGCATGTCAGCCAAGTTGACGATGATTTTTCTGAAAGCGAACGCACGGCGCTGCTCGCCTGCTTGAAAGAAGAATTTTCACTAGCCCCTGACGTGGCACAACAGATTTTGGTGGATGCCGAAATAAAAGAGAACGACAGCACCTGTCTCTATAAATTTACCAAGGTGATTACCAAAGAGCTGGATAACGAAGGCAGGCAGGACATCATTCGGCTGTTGTGGCGGGTGGCACTTTCCGATAGCCACTTGGATAACTTCGAAGCCAATGTACTGGCGAAAATCGCTGGACTGCTGGGTGTCTCTACAGAAGACAGAATTCGCATCAAGCACGAAGTTCAGGGCGCATAAAACCTTGCGGCCTTTTAAACCCTATGGGCTTGGTGGGCCAAGAACCTAAGCTGCGCGGGACCTGCTGGGTAAGGCACGGAACCGCCGCAGGGCAAGGAAATCAATCAGTTCAGTCAAGCTCGGCTGGCCTCAGGCGGAAAGTCTGGGGCTGTCTTAGTGTGCCGTTTCTGGGTGCAAGGGGCCTGTCGCTGCCAATTGCAGCGCAGCCATTAGGGCAACTTTTAAAGTGTTTTATTTTGTATAATCTAAAATTATTTCGGGCCCGTTACTTGAAATTAATTAAATCATTAATTATTTAAGCTCTATGACCGGTAAACCCAAACAGAAACGAAGCGTCGGCCGCCCTAAGGATAGTAAGGGCGAAGAAGGCCGTTCTGCGCTTATTGCGGCGGGCAGCCAACTGTTTTCCAACCAAGGCTATGCTGCCACCACGATTGCGCAATTGGCAAAGGTAGCGGGCGTGACGCCGGCGATGGTCCACTATTATTTTGGCGGCAAGGACAAGCTTTTGCAGGCTGTACTAGCGCAAGCCTACGGTCCGCTTATGGACCAAATCCTAGGCATTGAAACGCTTGAGGAATGGGTGCACGCAGTCCACGCAATTATGATGAAAAACCGTTGGCTACCGCTTTTGATGCAGCGCGAAGTCTTGATGGAGGGCGGCCACCTTAAGGCAACTTTCCTCGCGGAATACGCTAGCCAATTTGCCCCTAAATGGATCGCCATGCTGCAGGGGGAGAAAAAAGCGGGCAGGCTGCGCGCAGAGGTAAACGAATTCCGCCATATGGTGTTTCTTATCGCCCTTATTGTTTACCCTTTTCTGGTAGGACAGATAGTGACACCTCTACAAGGCGGCCTTTTCAGTGATGATGAGCTATACCGCTTTCGCGATGATGCGTTGATGATGTTCCGAATGGGCACCAGCCCGCAGGCACCGGGTACTGGCGCTGAGCTTACCGAATTTACCGAAACTACCAAAAAACAGGCGCCCTAGCATATGGAAAATAAAGTGGCTCTGGACTTTTTTAAAACGAAATATGCTTTGCCTGCGGTGGCTGCCGCAGGGTTATTGCTGGCCGTCATAATTGTGAATATCTCCCCGGAGATTGAGCACGTCTCTGTTGGTGCGCCGCCGCCATTGGCTGAATATATTGAAGCCAAATCACGCCCTTTTGCGCCGCGAGCTACAGGGTTTGGTTTTGTTGAGCCCGCAACGTTGTTGGAAGCTGGCGCAGAGGTGTCTGGCCGTATCACTTATTTGAACCCGCGGGTGAAAGCAGGCGCATTTTTGCCTGAAGGCACTGATATTCTGCAGATCGATCCTACCGATTATGAACTGGCCCTTGCCGAAGCCCGCGCTAATTTAGCGGCGACAAAAGCTCAGAAAAAAGAGCAGGAAATGCGCCTTGTAAGCGCGAAAATCGCTTTTGAGATTTCTGAACGTAATTTGGTTTTAGCTGATCAGGGCCTTGAGCGAAAGCGGGGGCTGCGAACCAAAGGGACCATTTCCCAAGCGGCGCTTGATATCGAAGAACAGAGCATGCTGCAGCTTAGGCAGCAGATGCAAACACGGCTGCAAACGCTGGAAACACTGCCAAGCGAGATCGAAGTGGCCAGCGCCCGGGTCAAGCAGAACCAGGTGAAACTAAAAGAAGCAGAGCAGCGCTTAGCTCGTACCAAAATTCAAATCCCGTTTCAGGCCCGGATCGCAGCGGTTCATGTTGACGAGGGCGAATATATAAACTTGGGCGGCAAGCTATTTGATGCACACAGTATGGACGCTGTTGAAATCTCAACCAGGTTGTCGCTTGCCAATCTGCAGAACTTGATTGCAGGCATGCAGGAACTGTCTGTCGATCAGGTCTTGAGTACGCCAGATGAACTTATCTCGCGCCTTGGGCTGAAAGCAGAGGTAATGCTGCCTGATAGCATCGACCGTATTCCTTGGCCCGCGGCGGTTGTGCGGTTAGGAGAAACCCAGGATTTTGAAACCAGAACCCTTGCTGTTGTTGTGCGCGTGGAAGACCCATACGGCAGGCTCCTTACGGCTAAACGCCCGCCGCTACTGCGCGGCATGTATGTGGAAGTGAACCTTGTCGGCAACTTCATCGAAAGTCTTGTGATCCCACGGCACGCAGTTCATAGCGGCATTGTTTATGTAGTGGGTGAGGGCGATACGCTGATCCTTAGGCCGGTAATCGTCACCTATCAGGGCGATTTGGCGATTGTGCAAAGTGGGCTAGAGCGCGGCGATAAAATTATTCTTACCGATCTGGTGCCTGCGGTCTCAGGCATGAAGATCAAACCGCAAGCGTCCAATACGGACAGTGTGGCTGGGAACACCCAAGGCTCGCCAGTGCCGTCAGGAATTCTTAAATGATTGAGTATTTCGCTCGTCACAAAACGGCTGCCAATATATTGATGCTGTCGCTTCTGGCGATCGGCTTCGCCAGCCTTCCGACGTTGAAATTAGAAACATTCCCTGACATTCAGCGTTTTGAAGTGAGGGTCTCGGTTGCGTATCCAGGCGCTGCGCCCTCGGACGTGGAAGAAGGCATATGTATTCCGCTTGAGCGCGCAACAGACGGCATTAGTTTTCTGGACGAGAAGCGCTGCGAAGCCAAAGACAATATCGGCCAGATGACCTTGAAGATGCTCGAGGTGGGCGACATGACCAAATTCATCGAGGATTTGAAATCAGCGGTCGACGGCATTGATAATTTCCCGGCTGAGATTGAAGAACCTGTGGTTACCGAGCTTGGCCGTATTGACCCTGTTATAAACATCTCGGTCAGTGGCGATCTGCCGCGCACAGCTCTTAAAGAACTGGCGGAGGATCTCAGACGGCGCGCCCAGCGTGATCGCGGTATTCCGCTCGTCGAAATCCAAGGATTTTCTGATCGTCAGCTGCAGGTGGAAATACCACTTTATGTGCTGGAACAGTACGGCCTTTCTGTTCGGGATATTGCCGACAGAATAAGTAGGCAAGGCATTGATTTACCCGCGGGCACCATTGAAGCAGACGCGCAGGAAGTGCAGCTGCGTTTCACGGATCTAAGGCGCACAGTAGAAGAACTAGGCAATCTGATCATTGTCAGCAGTGCAGCGGGCGGGGATATCCGGCTTAGCGATATTGCCACCATTACAGATGCGTTTGAGGTCGAAGAAACCCGTGTTGAATTCAACGGAAAACCGGCTGCAATCCTACGAATTAGCAAAAACAAAAATGATGACAGCCTGGAAGTGCTGGCCGCTGTTAAAGCGTTTGTAGAGCGCGAACGCCAGCG
>NVTU01000019.1 GCA_002401685.1 Kordiimonadales bacterium | reverse complement strand
CCCATTTCCATGGCGATTAATCTCTCCCCCGTTCAATTGGCAGATTCATACCTGGTTAAAGACATAGAGGACTGTCTAAGACAGCATGATATATCGCCTGAACTTATAGAGTTCGAACTGACAGAAACGGCCCTTTTGGTAGACAACAGCCAATCAATCCATACCATACAGGCCATCAGTGATCTGGGGTGCAAAGTGGCTTTGGATGATTTTGGAACCGGTTTTTCATCTCTGTCTCATTTGCAAGATTATCCGATCAACACGGTCAAAATTGACAAATCCCTTATTGCCAGCATTTCAGAAAAAGAGCGAAGCAAAAAGCTCGTCCATGGAATGGTGGCACTCATAAAATCCCTAGATCTGGAAGCCGTTGCAGATGCCGAGGGTTGGAACGCCTGCTTCAGCGCGTTTAGTCACTTCTGCCATCACGTTACTGCGGGCTGACATTGCGCCGCAGCGCAGGTAATCGCCGTATGAGAAGCCGCCGGGCAGGGCGATAAAGTCCACAGCATCAAAATCAGTTTCCTGATGCCAGACCATGAGGGGCTTGTTGCCTGTAATCTTTTCCAAGGCAACAGCCATATCCCGGTCACAGTTTGATCCCGGGAATACAATGACTGCTGATTTCATGGTCGCTACTCCAGCTCTATGCTGTAGTTTTCAATCACCGTGTTGGCGATCAGTTTGCGGCACATTTCAACAACTGTAGTATGGGCTTTCTCTCGGTCTGTCTCGGTTAGATCAAGCTCGATATATTTACCTTGGCGCGCTGCGTCTACGCCGCCAAATCCCATGTTGCCAAGGGCGTGTTCAATCGCTTTGCCTTGAGGGTCAAGGACACCGTTCTTTAGGGTTACATGAATGCGGGCTTTCATGGTGGGCTAACCTTCTATGTTATGGAGTGTCTGATTGTTATTTTTCAGTTTTCTGGTGATCAGCAATTTTGGTTACGTCAGCCGATGGGAGAATGCCCAAACGGCGTGCAACTTCTTGATATGCTTCCATCTCACCGCCAAGGTCACGGCGGAAACGATCTTTATCTAATTTTTTGCCAGTTTCAATATCCCAAAGGCGGCAGCCGTCTGGGCTTATTTCGTCAGCAAGAATGGTGATGCACTCATCGCCTTCATAGAAGCGACCAAATTCAAGCTTGAAATCTACAAGTTTGATGCCGATTGCGTGGAACATACCAGACAAGAAATCGTTGATGCGCAACGCATAGTGCGTAAGCTCATCAATTTCGTGCTCATCAGCCCAACCGAAAGTCAAGATATGCTCTTCAGAAATTACCGGATCGCCAAGTTCATCCGATTTGTAGCAAAACTCCACAAGCGTGTTGGGAAGCTTCGTACCTTCTTCAATGCCGAGGCGTTTTGAAAGGCTGCCAGCCGCAATATTGCGGACAATGACCTCTACAGGGATGATTTCAACCGCTTTGATCAATTGCTCACGCATGGAAAGCCGTTTGATAAAATGGTTTGGTATTCCGAGATTCCCGAGCGCTTTAAAGATATGCTCGGAAATAATGTTGTTGATAACGCCTTTGCCGGACAGTGTGCCCTTCTTTTCTGCGTTAAACGCAGTGGCGTCGTCTTTAAAATACTGGATGATTGTGCCGGGCTCAGGTCCTTCAAAAAGAACTTTGGCCTTGCCTTCGTATAACTTATTGCGGCGGGACATATTTGCCTCTTCATCGTCGCTGGAAAGAACAATAGGTGGTGCGGCGCGAACATAGCCGAACTCGATTAGGGTAACAATCTTTCTGTAACAATTTGCAATAACCTTTGCAAAAGCATACGTAATGCGCACATAAATTGCCTGAATAGGCATTCAAGCTGTGCTAAATTAGGTAAGACCCAAAAAGAATCGGGCTGAAGGAACAATTACGATGACGACTTTTGACAACCGCGAAAAACTGTTTGAAGAGAAATTTGCTCATGATGCAGAGCTTGGATTTAGGGCCCGTGCGCGCCGGAACCGCTTGTTCGGCGAATGGATCGCGACGGATCTCCTGAAGCTCTCAGGGGATGCAGTATCTGACTATGCGACTTCTGTCATTAAGGCTGATCTTGAAGAAGAAGGCGATGATGATGTGTTTCGGAAAGTGAATGCAGACCTTGAAGCTAATGGCGTTGATCTTTCTGAACACCGCATTGAAGGCAAACTAGCAGAGTTTATGGTGGAAGCGCGTCGGCAAATCATGGATGAAGTATGATTTAGCGGTCTTCCAGAGCGCATGTTTAGAAGGGGCTTTGGGGCCCCTTTTTTTGTTCAATAGTTCAAAGAATACTATGAAATTATATATCGTCGCGACCGCTCTTAGGTCCGTCTTCGGTAAAAGCGTTAAGCCCAATGATGGTGTAAGTATCTTTCACACCTTTCACGCGTTGTACCGCGTCGGCGATAAAACGGCCGATTTCCTGATTGTCGCTTAATTGAAACTGGGCCAGTAGGTCATATTTTCCCGATGTTGAATGCATACTCCTCAGCTCAAGAATGTCGTCGGCTATTACAGCGGCAACGGCATAAGTTTCGCCAAGCTCGCATTTAATCATCACAAAAACTGTTTTCATCGCTATGGTCTCTACTGTTTAAAAGGGTGTGCCCTTGTATATGTACCGAAAAGATCTGGGCTTGTGAAGTCTGTAAAAGTGAGGTTCTCAATGTATGATGTTGCAATAATTGGTGGTGGCCATAACGGGTTGGTTTGTGCCTACTATCTTGCACGTGCAGGGTTAAAAACAGTTGTTCTTGAGGCACGAGACATTGTTGGTGGGGCAGCCGTTACAGAAGAATTTCACCCTGGGTACAGAAACTCTTCGGCGTCCTATACCGTTAGTTTGCTTAACCCGCAGATCATTAAGGACATGGGCTTACATAGCCATGGCTTGAAGATTGTGGAGCGGAAAATGTCCAACTTCTTCCCTCTCGGCGAGACTGGTTATTTGTCCTTCCCTGTTGATCCAAAAGAGAAACGTTCGGAGTTTGCGAGGTTTTCCAAGATCGATGCCGAGAACTTGGATCGTTTTGAGGCGGATCTTGAGATTGTAGCAGCCCAGTTGCGCACTCATTTGTTGCGGTGTCCGCCGAACGCGGGCGGCGGTATTGTTGACCTTCTAAAAGCTGCGGCCCTGGGGCTCGGCGTCATAAAACAACCCCTTAAAGTGCAAAGGCTTATGCTCGATATGGCGGCGCTTTCTGTGGCTGACTTCCTGGATAGGTATTTCGAATCGGATGTCATTAAGGCTGCTTTTGCTTTTGACGGCATTGTTGGTGCTTACACCAGCCCGTATGCACCAGGCACAGCCTATGTTTTGTTGCATCATGCCTTTGGCGAGGTAAATGGCAAAAAAGGCGTTTGGGGTCATGCAATCGGCGGTATGGGGGCTATCACTCAGGCCATGGCCGCCGCAGCTGAGGGGGCGGGAGCCGAAATTAGGATAAACAGTGCAGTTGAACGGGTTCTAACTGTTGGAAGTGGCAGTAATGCCAAGGCCACGGGTGTTTTGCTGAAAGATGGTAGTGTCATCGAAGCTCGGGCTGTTTCGGCTAATGTGGCGCCGAAATTGCTGTTTGGCGACTTGGTCGATGCTGCTTTGATCCCTGAGGACTTCGCGGTGCGAGTGAAAAACCTACAGAGCGGATCCGGCACTTTTCGTATGAATGTCGCTTTAAGCGAGCTTCCGAACTTCACTTGTTTGCCGTCAAGCTCAGAAGCGCTGCACCATTCGTCAGGCATCGTTATCGGGCCAAGCGTTGACTATCTAGATGAGGCATATACCGATGCAAGAAAGTACGGCTGGTCGCGCAGGCCTGTTATCGAAATGCTCATCCCTACAACGTTAGACAGTTCGCTGTGCCCTAAGGGGCATCATGTAGCGAGCTTGTTCTGTCAGCAGTTCTCACCTCATTTGAAAAATGGCGAGACTTGGGACGACCACAGGGAAGCTGCAGCTGATTTGATTGTGAAAACTGTAACCGACTATGCGCCCAATTTCGAAGCCAGTATTATTGCACGGCAAATCCATTCGCCGCTCGATTTGGAGCGAAAGTTTGGGTTGGTTGACGGAGATATTTTTCACGGCCAGCTGACTATGAACCAGCTGTTTAGTGCGCGGCCAGTACTGGGTCATGCGAACTATAAAATGCCGTTGAAAAACTTATACTTATGCGGGTCAGGCGCCCATCCAGGTGGCGGTGTTACTGGAGCCCCAGGGCATAATGCGGCAAAGAAGATAATCTCAGATTTGTAACCAAGTCGTTGGTACGCCTACCAATAAGTATATAACCGCATGCGTTGGCCATTTCGATTCTTTATGAACCATTGATTCTAAGTGGCTGTAGGGCGTGTTTTTCTATGTACGCTTGTATTGGTTAATTCATTTGTATCATTTACGTAAAATCATAGCTTTCTTTGAGCGTCGTTAAAACTCAATTAACGTTTAAAGCATACGCTTTTGGCAGATGGGGTCAATTACTGCCCGGTTCGGGCGGACTGAGAAAGACAGGCCATGGCGGAAAAGCTCGCGGCTGCACAACTTGAATATATTTTACCGCAGGAACTCGATTTGCTGGCTGCAGAAGGTTTGAAATTCAAACTTTTGGATATGGTGCACCACGAGGGTGATCTAACCCTTGATGGGCGTGAAGTGGAGAGAGTTTCCACTCCCTGTATCGAGATTATGGTGGCTGCGGAAAGTGCTTTTTACGAATCTGGTCGCAAGCTCCGCATCTTCGAACCCAGTAATACTTTAAGCGATGCATTTAAGTCTTTAGGCCTTGTTGCTGAAATTGAAAAATGGAGTGTTTCCTAATGGGAAAAAGAATCCTCGCGGTAGACGACTCTAAGACAATGCGGGACATGGTCTCTTTCACGCTAAAGGGCGCAGGCTACGACGTATTTGTCGCTGATGACGGCGTAAATGCTTTGGGTGCGCTGAACGGTGAAGACGTTGACCTTATTATAACCGACGTAAATATGCCGAATATGAACGGTATTGAGTTGGTGCAAAAATTGCGGGCCGACCCAAAATATAGAGCAACACCAATCCTGATATTAACAACCGAGTCGGACAGCAGCCTGAAACAACGAGGTCGTGAAGCCGGGGCTACGGGGTGGATTGTGAAGCCTTTTGTACCCGAAAAATTATTGAAAGTTGTGAGCAAAGTTGTGGGCTAACCCCCGGTCAGCTTGGTTTGTGGGTACGGGAAAGAAGACACTCCGGGCACAAAAAACAAGTGTCACACCGTGTGGCAAAGCGGGACAAATTGAGACATTGCGGTCGTGAAAGTGGCTCGTGGTGGAGAAAATATTTTAAGTGGCAGGGAAAAGGATCGGCGCCAGGAAAACGGGCCTTAATTGATTTTTATGTGATTTTCTATTTTTTAGATTTCCGAAAGTATTGATCATAATTTGGTGCAAGTTACCTGTCCGTCGAAATCCCCGTTAAAAATATTGAAGGTGCGTGAGCAAGGCTGTTACCGACCCAACTGATAAGCCGGTTCTGGTAAGTGCAAAGGAAGCAACAGCGCACCGGTTTGACGGAAAAACGCCGGTTTGAGAGAAAAACGCCGGGTTGACAGAAAACGCCGGTTTGACGGAAAAACGCCGGTTTGAGAGAAGAACGCCGGGTTGACGGGAAAACGCCGGTTTGACGGAAAAATCTCGGTTTGAGGGAGAAACCCCGTCCAACTGAAGAATTCGGAGACGCGTATTACAGCGATGTGTCTCAGTCACTAATCGACCACTGCAGAAATTCAGTTTTTAGTTCCTTGTATTGAGTTCTCGGCCCCCAATTACCTCGGGGCCAATAGCAACGTGTTTCAGTTCAGTACCCGTTCGGAGTTTTCAACCAGAAACCAGTTGGGTAAATTATGTTACCAGCCGATCATGACGATCCATTTGCGCAGTTTAAGACCACCTTCTTTGAAGAGTGCTCGGAACTGCTCACTGATATGGAGACGCATTTGGCCGATCTGGAATCGGGCGAGTTCGAAAATGAAACTTTACATGCCATCTTTCGCGCAGTGCATTCAATTAAGGCTGGTGCCGGTGCCTTCTCCTTCAACAGGTTGGTCGCCTTTTCCCATAAATTCGAATATTTACTTGATGAGATGCGAGAAGGCCGGCTGCAAATATCTGAAAAGTTAGTTGAAACGCTTTTCCGGTCTTTTGATGTCCTATCGGATCTAATCGGTTTCGCGCAAAATGCTGAAGTGCCAGATGATAGCTTCGGTGAAGATGCGCTTGAAGCGATCCAAAGTTTCCTCAGCGACACGCCGATTGTTACTGCGGCTAAGCCAGAGGTTAAAGAAAGCAGCAATTCCTCTGCCGACGATGAAGACCAGGTCCACCATTACAGGATCGAGTTTTCACCGCACGAGGCCATGTACCGGCACGCCAATGAACCCCTGTTGATTATCCGAGAGCTGAAAGAGCTTGGCGAAGTGAATATCAAAGTTGATATGAGCCGCCTGCCAGCTTTATCCGCAATGGAACCTGAAGATGCGTACTTCAGCTGGGTTTTTGAGCTTTGGACAACCTTCGAACGCGACGATGTTGACGAAGTATTCGAATTCGTCGTGGATGATTGCGACCTTACGATCATTACAGTGGATGACAGCGGTCATGTAACGGCCGTTGATGTCAGCCTCGCTGATGGCGACGGCGCTGATGAAGGCTTTGGTCTTTTCGCTGACGACCCGCTTGAACCTGCTACTCCCTCAGAGGCCAGTGCTCCTGCCGGTGCAGAGGAAGATACGGCAGAAACCATTGCTGATGCCACCCCCTCAGTCGCAGCGACTTCCCCGCAAGTTTCCCCCCCAACTTCCCCAGATGAAAGCGACACCAAAGACGTCGATTCTTCTGGGGAGGGCGCTTTAGCGGGTGATGGGGCAGGCGGCGACGGTGCAATTGATCCACCAGCAGCAGCGGGCGCTGCGGCGGGCCCCAAAGGCCCGGGTGCACCAACGCCCAAGGCGGCGTCAATCCGTGTCGATGTGGATCGGGTAGATATCCTGGTCAATATGGTCGGCGAACTGGTGATCACACAAGCAATGCTGCTGCAAGAAGTAGAAAATAGCGGCATGGCTAGTACAGACCGCATTTCCACAGGTATGGGCGAAATGTCTACCCACATTCGGGACCTGCAGGAAAATGTGATGGCGATCCGTATGCAGCCGGTTAAATCGGTTTTCTCCCGCATGCCGCGGATCGTGCGCGATGTATCGAAAAAGCTCGCTAAGAAAGTCAAGCTCACCACTATTGGCGAAAATACTGAGGTTGATAAAACGGTTATCGAAGAACTGGCCGATCCGCTTACGCATATGATCCGGAATTCGCTCGACCACGGGCTTGAAACACCCGCCGAGCGCTTGGCAGCTGGCAAACCTGAAGAAGGCAGCATCACGCTTTCCGCAGAACATCGCGGCGGCAGGATTGTGATTGAAATTATTGATGATGGCCGCGGCATCAACCGCGAAAAAGTATACAGATTGGCGCAGGAAAAAGGCGTTATCCCTAAAGACGCCGATTTATCTGACGAAGAAATTGATAATCTGATCTTCGCGCCGGGTTTCTCCACCGCTGATGAGGTGACAGACCTGTCCGGTCGCGGTGTCGGCATGGATGTGGTGCGCAGGAACATTCAGTCCCTTGGTGGGCGGGTATCTGTGCATTCAACGCCAGGCAAGGGCACACGCTTCCTGCTTACGCTGCCGCTAACGCTTGCGGTGCTCGACGGTATGATCGTCGGCATTGCCACCCAGCGCTATGTGATCCCGATCAACAGTATCCTGGAGACCGTGCGCCCAACGCCTGAGCAAGTCGATGAACTGGTTGGCGGGGCTGGCATGGTTGTCTTCATTCGCGGTGAATATATCCGTATCGTTGAGGTCGGGCGCATCTTCGAACTTGACGGGGCCCTTACGGACCCAACAAAGGCGCTGGTAATCCTAGTTGAGACCGAAGGCGGCAAAGTACTGGGCTTGCTGGTGGACGAACTGCACGGACAGCAGCAAGTGGTGATCAAATCACTGGAGACCAATTTTAAACAGGTTGACGGCATTGCGTCTGCGACGATCCTTGGTAACGGCAATGTATGCCTGATTATGGATATCGATCAGCTGGCAAAAATGCAGATACCGGGCAGTCTAGGCTTAGGCCAAGAGGGCTACGGACGGAGGCGTCTGGCTGCGGAATGAAGGACAGTGACTGCTGAATGAAAGCTGGTGACCGCTGAAAGGTAGAGCGGCCAAATTGAACAAAAGCGGTATTTTACCGCAGGACATAACGTAAAAGTGCAGGAAACAACCTGTACCTTTGGGGTTTATAAAACAAACGGAAATAAAGCGTAAAAAAGGTGATTTTTTGGAAAAAGGTTTAGAAAAAATAAACCTTCCAATGCCCATTCTAGGGCCCATAAAAATATAAAAATATGTCGCGCTAAAGCGACGCTGTAACGAGTGCTCAGGAAAATTGATAGCAAGAGTGGCTGAAACAAGCCGTTCGTTTGATTGGAAGGTACGGTTATGGCCGACGAAGTCGCCAACGACCCGGGTGTTCCGGCTGGATTCGATCCTAAAATGCTGGGCAAGGCACAAGCCGCCCAGGTTGATCAGGAAGCCGAGAGCGGACGGATGGTTCAATTTGTTTCGTTCCGGGTCGATGAGAGCGAATATTGCATCGATATTATGGTCGTGCGGGAAATTCAAGGCTGGGTCAATGTGACCACGCTGCCGAACACGCCCGAGCATGTACGCGGGGTTCTTAACCTGCGCGGTGTGATCGTGCCGATCTTTGATCTGCGCTGCAGATTTGGGGACGGCCTGACAGAGGCCACTGAGCTGCATGTGATGATCATTGTCGCGGTAGGTGACCGTATCATGGGCCTGCTGGTGGATGCCGTATCAGACATTCTTACCCTCAATACAGATGAAATTATGCCCGTGCCCGAAATTGGGAACGGCGGCGATCAACGCTTCTTATCCGGCCTTATTCCTGTGGGTGACCGCATGGTGGCCAAGCTGGAAATTGAGAAGCTATTTGATATTGACGATTTAGTACAACAAGTGAGTAGTGCTGCCGAGTAAACCGGCGAAAACCCTTTGTTTTAAAAACTTTGACGAAGCCTTTAGGAGGCAATCATGGCGGATATTAGTGTTTCAAATGTTGGTGGCAGCCAATCTTCACGTTTGTGGGAAACGGCTAGCGGAAAAACCTGGTTAACTTTTGCGGTGGCCTTCGCGGCAACCGTTATTATTCATGCATTCTTTGGCCCTGCGCTCGGCGCAGTGGGCACATGGGTGGGGACTGGCATCGTCTTTGGCGGTGCAGCGTATTTTGTGGCTAACGGCAATGGGGAAACCTCAGTTGCCAGCGACAGCGGTGTGAAAAGTGAGGCTTTGCAGAAAGCCAATACCAACATCATGTTGGCTGATGCCGAAATGAACATCACCTATATGAATGACAGCATGCGCGCCATGTTCAAGAACGCAGAAGGTGATATTCGAACGGTGCTGCCGAACTTCAATGTTGATACACTGATTGGCACCTGCGCCGACGTGTTCCATAAAGACCCCGCGCACCAGCGCGCGATGATCAACGGCCTCCGCGCAACGCATCAAGGCCAAATTGATGTTGGCCCGCGCGTATTTGGCTTGATCGCCACGCCGATTTTCCGGGAGGACGGCACGCGTGAAGGCACAGTGATCGAATGGGAAGACAGAACAGCAAGGATTAACGAAGCCAAAGAAGCTGCCTTGGTGGCCTCTGACAATGCCCGTGTGCGCAACGCGCTCGACGGGGCACAAACCAATGTCATGCTGGCTGATCCAGAAGGCACCATCATCTATATGAACACAACCATGGTTGCGATGATGGCCAACGCCGAAAGCGATATTCGGAAAGACCTGCCGCGCTTTAATGCTGCGACCTTGATGGGCACGAATATGGATACATTCCATAAAGACCCATCCTACCAGCAAGGAGTGATTGAAAACCTGAAAGAAACCATCAGCACCTCAATTGTTGTGGGGGGCCGTACTTTTGGCCTGGTCGCAACGCCAATTTTTGATGACGGCGTGCGGCTTGGTACAAGTGTTGAGTGGGATGACCGCACAGACCGGTTGGCGCAGGAAGCCTCAGACAAAGCCATTGCAATGGAGAACAGCCGGGTGAAAACCGCGCTCGACGGCGCGCAGACCAACGTGATGATGGCTGATAATGATTTCAACATTATCTATATGAACACAACCATGGTTGCGATGATGGTGAACGCGGAAAGCGACATCAAAAAAGTGCTGCCAAGTTTCAATGCCTCAAAGCTGATGGGCACAAATATCGATCAGTTCCACAAAGACCCGTCCTACCAGCGTAAGGCTGTGGCGGAGCTAACCGGCGCTTTCGATAGTAGAATTGAAATTGGCGTGCGTACCTTCTCGCTAATCGCTAACCCGATTAATGACGAAGACGGTACACGGCTGGGTACCAGTGTCGAATGGGAAGATATCACCGAAAAGCTTGCCGACGCTGCCAAGCTGGCAACCATCGCACAAGAGAACGAGCGTATTAAAACCGCGCTCGACGGTGCGCAAACCAACGTGATGATGGCGGATCCAGATTTTAACATCATCTATATGAATACCAGTATGCAGGCGATGATGGATAACGCCGAAAGCGAGATCGTTAAAGACCTGCCTAATTTCAGTGCCGCGAAATTGCTGGGCACCAATATCGACCAATTCCACAAAGTGCCAGCGCACCAGCGGAAAATGGTGGGTGACCTAACGGGCGTGTTTGAAGGCCGGATTAAAATGGGTGCCCGTACCTTTGATTTGATCGCTAACCCGATCAATGACGAAGATGGCAACCGCCTGGGTACCAGCGTTGAGTGGGCTGACAGAACGGCTGATTTGGCTGAAGCCGAAGCGCTGGCAGAAATCGCACAGGAGAATGGCCGCATTAAAACCGCGCTCGACGGTGCGCAGACCAACGTGATGATGGCCGATAATGATTTTAACATCATCTATATGAACGATAGTATGCAGGCGATGATGGATAACGCGGAAAGCGATATCAAAGTAGCGCTGCCAAGCTTCAATGCCTCGAAACTGATGGGCACAAATATCGATCAGTTCCATAAAGTCCCGTCCTACCAGCGTAAAGCGGTGGGGGAACTAACGGGTACATTCGATAGTAAAATTGAAATCGGCGTGCGTAGCTTCTCGTTAATCGCCAACCCTATTCACGATGCAGACGGGAAACGGCTCGGCACCAGTGTTGAGTGGGAAGATATTACCGATAAGTTAGCTGCAGCCACGGTCTTAGCGGAAACTGCAGAGGAAAATGGCCGGATTAAAACCGCGCTTGACGGTGCACAGACCAACGTGATGTTGGCCGACAACGACTTTAACATCATCTACATGAATACAAGCATGCAGGCGATGATGGATAACGCTGAAAGCGAGATCGTTAAAGACCTGCCGAACTTCAGTGCAGCGACTTTGATGGGCACCAACATCGACCAGTTCCACAAAGTGCCTGCGCACCAGCGGAAAATGGTGGGTGACCTAAAAGGTCTGTTTGAAGGCCGGATCATGATGGGTGCTCGTACTTTCGATTTGATCGCGAACCCGATCAATGACGAAGACGGCAACCGTCTGGGCACCAGCGTAGAGTGGGCTGACAGAACCGAAGATTTGGCCGCAGCCGCAGTGCTGGCGGAATCTGCGCGCGAAAATGGCCGCATTAAAACCGCGCTTGACGGTGCGAAAACCAACGTGATGCTGGCAGACCCTGACTTCAACATCATCTATATGAACGACAGTATGCAGGCGATGATGGATGTTGCGGAAGAAGAAATCCGCAAAGACCTGCCTAACTTCGATGCGGCGACCCTGATGGGCACCAACATCGACCAGTTCCACAAAGTGCCTGCGCACCAGCGGAGAATGGTGGGCGAGCTAACCGGTGTGTTTGAAGGCCGGATCACTATGGGTGCCCGTACCTTTGATTTGATCGCCAACCCGATTAATGACGAAGAAGGCGACCGCCTGGGCACCAGCGTTGAGTGGGCCGACAGAACTGCAGATTTGGCCGCAGCCGAAGTATTGGCGGCAACAGCAGCCGACAATGGCCGGATTAAAACCGCGCTTGACGGTGCGAAAGCCAACGTGATGCTGGCAGACCCTGACTTTAACATCATCTACATGAACGCAAGCATGGAAGCGATGATGAAAAATGCGGAAAGCGACATCAAGAAGGACCTGCCGAACTTTAATGCGTCCACGTTGATGGGCACCAACATTGATGGCTTCCATAAAGACCCATCTTACCAGCGTAAGGCCGTCGGCGAGCTAACGGGTACGTTTGAAAGCAGCATTGTTATTGGTGGCCGCACCTTCACCTTGATCGCCAACCCGATCAACGACGAAGAAGGCACCCGCCTTGGTACCAGCGTAGAGTGGGCTGATATCACCGAGAAACTGAAGCAGGAAAATGTTGAGAAGTTGCTGGCCGCAGATAATGGCCGGATTAAAACCGCGCTCGACGGTGCGAAAGCCAACGTGATGCTGGCAGACCCTGACTTCAACATCATCTACATGAACGCAAGCATGGTTGCGATGATGCAGAATGCAGAGGCTGACATCAAGAAGGACCTGCCGAACTTTAATGCGTCCACGTTGATGGGCACCAACATTGATGGTTTCCACAAAGACCCATCTTACCAGCGTAAGGCCGTTGGGGAACTGACGGGTACGTTTGAAAGCAGCATTGTTATCGGTGGCCGCACCTTCACGTTGATCGCTAACCCGATCAATGACGAGGAAGGTACACGCCTGGGCACCAGCGTAGAGTGGGCTGATGTGACCGAGAAACTGGCTGAGGAAAACCGCACGGCAGAACTGGCAAACGAGAACGGCCGGATTAAAACCGCGCTCGACGGTGCGAAAACCAACGTGATGCTGGCGGATAACGACTTTAACATCATCTATATGAACGCAAGTATGCAGAAAATGATGGATGTTGCTGAAGAAGAAATCCGCAAAGATCTGCCGAATTTCAATTCTGCTAAACTGATGGGCACCAATATCGACCAATTCCACAAAGTGCCTGCGCACCAGCGGAGAATGGTGGGTGAGCTGACCGGTGTGTTTGAAGGCCGGATCCAGATGGGTGCACGTACCTTTGATTTGATCGCTAACCCGATTAATGACGCAGACGGCAACCGCCTGGGTACCAGCGTAGAGTGGGCAGACAGAACCCAGGACTTGGCTGAAGCTGCTATACTCTCAGAGACTGCGCAAGAGAATGGGCGGATTAAAACCTCGCTTGACGGTGCGCAGACAAGCGTGATGATCGCCGATAACGACTTTAACATCATCTATATGAACGTCAGTATGCAGGCGATGATGGACAATGCCGAGCGGCAAATCCGGAAAGACCTACCGACCTTCCGGGCTGCCAAGCTGATGGGCACCAACATTGACCAGTTCCACAAAGTGCCGTCGCACCAGCGGAACATGGTGGGTGCTTTGACGGATGTCTTTGAAGGCCAAATTGTTATTGGTGGCCGGACCTTCAGCCTGATCGCCAATCCTGTGATGGACGAGGCAACAGGGGACCGGATAGGCACAAGTGTTGAGTGGGAAGATCTGACCGACCGCTTGGCGGCCGAAGCAGCTGCAGCCGAAATAGCGGCAGCCAATGCCCAGATCAAGCAGGCGCTTGATAAAGTGACCGCCAGTGTGATGGTGGCCGACGCTGACATGCATATCAACTATATGAATGACAGCATGATCACCATGTTCAAAATGGCAGAAGCGGATATCCGCAAAGTGTTGCCAGCCTTTGATAGCAACAAACTGATGGGCGCTAACCCTGATATCTTCCACAAGAACCCATCGCATCAGCGCGGTATGATCACGGCGCTGCAAGGTACGCATAGCACCGAGATCGCAGTTGGAGAGCGCTTGTTTAGCCTGATTGCTAACCCGGTTCTTGACGAGAGCGGCGAGCGCCTTGGTACGGTGGTTGAGTGGGGCGATGTAACCCTAGAGCGCGCAGTAGAACGTGAGATCGCGGGCGTGGTAGAAGCCGCGGTTACCGGTGATTTGACCCAGCGCATCGACCTTGAGGAGAAAGAGGGCTTCATGCTCAATGTCTCCACGGGTATCAACCAGTTCGCTGAAACCTGCGATAAAGGCCTCAACGATGTTGCCACAACGCTTGCCTCAATGGCAGGCGGTGATCTGACAGCCCGTATTGAAGCTGACTATCAGGGCACATGGGATGAGCTGAAACAGAACACCAACGCTACTGGTGAGAAACTTTCAGAAGTTCTTGGCCAAATCGCTACCGGCGCTGGGGATGTGGGTAACGCCGCAACCGAGATTGCCTCCGGCAGTGCGGACCTATCGGAACGTACCGAGCAGCAAGCCTCAGCACTGGAAGAAACTGCAGCGTCCATGGAAGAGATGGAAAGTGCAGTGAAAACCAACGCTGAGAATGCAGCATCGGCCAACACCCAGGGTACGCAAGCCCGCGATGTTGCTGAAAAAGGCGGCGTGGTGGTGAACGATGCCGTGGAAGCGATGTCCCGGATCGAAGAAAGCTCACAGAAAATCTCAGACATCATCGTGGTGATTGACGAGATTGCTTTCCAGACCAACCTTCTTGCTCTGAACGCTGCGGTGGAAGCTGCGCGGGCAGGGGATGCAGGTAAGGGCTTTGCGGTTGTTGCCTCTGAAGTACGGGCACTGGCGCAGCGTTCATCCGAAGCAGCGAAAGACATCAAAGGCTTGATTGTTGACAGTAATAATCAGGTGAAAACGGGTGTTGAACTGGTGAATGAAGCCGGTACGCAGCTTGGTGAGATCGTGACCTCGATTAAAGGCGTGACAGACCTTGTTTCCGAAATCGCTGCGGCGAACCAGGAGCAGGCGACAGGCATTGCCGAGATCAACAAGTCGATCGCTGAAATGGACGAGATGACCCAGCAGAACTCGGCACTTGTGGAAGAAACTGCAGCGTCAGCCCGTCAGCTTGAAGACCAATCTGAAGTGATGCAGGAGCGGGTCAGCTTCTTCACCACAGATGTGTCGGTTAGCTCAGGCGGCGGCACACCAAGGGCGAAAGCTAAGCGACCTGAGGCGAAAGCCAAAGCGCCAGCTTCGAAGAAAGCCCGCAAAAAGGCACCAGCGAAAAAAGCTGGCGGCGATGATGATTGGGCTGAATTCTAAAGCTCGAACGATAAGACAGGGAAGGGTGGTTTTGCCACCCTTCCTTTCACTCTGCTGAAGGCACTTATCAAAACGGGCACGTGCAGCAGCAATTCTACCGCAGTGATTTGGAGCAAACGCTACCCTCATGGAAAAACGCCAGTTTAAATTCCGTCGAAAAGACTTCAATGAGCTGCGCGCTATTGTTTGTGACCGTACCGGTATTCAGCTGAAGGACGGCAAGGAGGAAATGGTCTACACACGCATTTCCCGTCGCCTTCGAGCACTGGATCTGGAAGACTTCCGTGCGTACTTAAATCTCCTGAAAAGCAAAGACGGCGACAGCGAAGCCATTGATTTTGTCAATGCAATGACCACTAATCTGACGCGGTTTTTCCGGGAAGGCCACCATTTTACCCATATGCGGGAAGATGTGCTTCAGTCAAAAGTCGAGGGCGCACGTGCAGGGGTATTTGATAAGAAAATTCGCGTTTGGTCAGCTGCCTGTTCTTCGGGCATGGAGCCTTACTCCATTGGAATGACAATCCTGGCCTCTTTGCCGAAGCACGCCAACTGGGATGTCCGTATTTTGGCCACTGATATTGATACCAACATGCTTGAGCGCGGCGAAACAGGGATCTACCGCGAGCAGGATGTTGACGAGGTGCCGCCGCAACTTGCCGAGCGCTTTGTTACGATAAAAGACAAAAAAGCCCATATGAGTGAAGAGCTGAAATCTATTGTTAATTTTAAGCATTTAAACTTGATGGAAAGTTGGCCAATTAAACAGAAGTTTGATGTGATTTTTTGCAGAAATGTAATGATTTATTTTGACAAAGAGACCCAACGCAAGCTCGTTCGGCGCTTTATGGAGCTGCTTGACGAGCAGGGCGTACTTTATGTGGGACATGCCGAATCTTTGACAGTGGCACAGCCTGGTCTTGTGCCGGTGGGCCGGTCCGCTTTCCGTATGACAAGTAAGCTGGAGGCTGTCGGCTGATGGTTAGCGCAAGGGAAAGCGTCGAACGCCGCATGGCAACGCGCAATGAAGCGCAGGTGCGTCGTTACTTCGACAGCAAATACAAGCATATGGTCGTTAAATTATTGCCTGGCGAACATTACGTCAGCGGTGAGCCAAGTGAGATGCTTGTAACGGTGCTGGGAAGCTGTGTCTCTGCCTGTATTCGTGACCCAGAAACCGGCATAGGTGGCATGAACCATTTTATGCTGCCAGAAGGCGAACCCGGTGATTGGCGGGCCTCAAATGCAGTGATGCGCTACGGCAACCACGCGATGGAAATTCTGATCAATGAGATCCTGCGCCTGGGGTGCCCGCGTAATAGGTTGGAGATAAAAGTATTTGGTGGGGGCAATGTGCTTGGCAACAATAGTACCAATGTTGGCCACCGAAACGCCGATTTTGTCGAAGAATATCTTCGAAATGAGGGGCTGATTATTGCGAGCGCTGATTTGCGTGGAGATTGTGCTCGGCGTATTCATTATTACCCCGCATCAGGCAAGGTTGACCGATTGCTGATGCGACGTGCAGCGGATACCCAAGTCTTCAATAAAGAAAATAGCTATCGCCGCGGTATTAGCAAAAAAACGCCACCAAAAGACGAAAGCGATATCGAATTGTTTGACTGAGTTTTGCGTGTTTTCAGGAACCAAAAAATATGTCTGCTAAAAAAATTAAGGTATTAATCGTCGATGACAGCGCTCTTATTCGCCAGATTTTGACGGCTGTCTTTGATAGTGATCCCGAAATGGAACTGGTTGGTACCGCTGAAGATCCGCTTGTTGCACGGAAAATGATAAAGAAGCTTAATCCTGATGTGATTACGCTGGATATTGAGATGCCGAAGATGGATGGTCTTTCGTTTCTCGAGAAACTCATGCAGCTACGGCCGATGCCTGTTGTGATGATTTCAAGCCTGACACAGCGCGGTACTGCGCAAACGCTGCGGGCGTTGGAACTTGGTGTTTGTGACATCATTGGGAAACCGACCGTTGATCTTGAAAATAACTTTGATGCGATGAAGTCCGAGATACTAACCAAAGTCAAAGCCGCTGCTGGCGCCTGTGTGCGGCCGCCGGAATTTCTTATTCGCAAGGCTGCAGGCCGGCCAAAGCCGAAGCCCGAAGCTAATTTGATTGTGATAGGCGCATCCACTGGTGGGGTAGTTGCTTTGAAAGAAATAATCCCCTTATTGCCACTTGGCGTGCCGCCTATCGTGATCGTTCAGCATATGCCGATGGCGTATACGGCCGGCCTTGCAGACAGGCTGGATTTGGTGAGCAGAGTGAGCGTTCGTGAAAGCTCTCACGGTGCGGTGCTGGAAAAAAATACCGCTTATATCGCGCACGGTGGCCATCATTTGAGAATCGGCCGAAAGGGCAATAAATCGATGATTTTGTTGCACGGCGACGAGGAGCCTATGAGCGGCCATAAGCCAAGTGTTGATGCGCTCTTTATGTCGGTCGCTGAGCTCGGCGTGACCAATGTAATCAGCATTATGCTAACCGGCATGGGCCGCGACGGTGCGGACGGGATGTTAGCATTACGGCAAGCGGGCGCCTTCACTCTTGGCCAAAGCGAAGGCAGCTGCGTTGTTTACGGTATGCCGCGAGTGGCGCAACAGATTGGCGCGGTGGAAATTGAAATGCCGCTTTCTAAAATGGCTGGCGCAATTGAATCTAAATGCTGGCCTTCGGGAGAAAATAGGAGATTTTCTTCGACGAGTTAACACCTTGCTAAGGCCAATAAGCGAAGATGATTTGGACAGAATTGAATTGGGATCAAGTATGGCATCTGCGGTCGATATAAACACCCACTCTACGACGGTGCAAAACGCTAAAGACGGCGGTAAAGCTGTTCTTTTGCAGTCAGATGGTGGGGCAGCGGCTTCGTCGCATTCGGGCAGAGTGTTGGATGATGCCGACCTTAAAGTCGGTGCCGCAGCGATTCAGCTAGGGTCCGCTGCTGCGGATCCTGTTGGGCTTGATCCTTCTGGAATTACACTGCCTGAAGTTAACCTACCTGGATTGGATGGTACCAATCATGATGTGCCACTCGATGACGACGGTGATGAGCTTATGCCATCGGACCAGGATGCCGTAGATCGTGGTGAAGAAGATCTTGTGAAGTCCTTTGCCGTAAGCGGCGGGTCCACCACCACCGAGGAGCTTACGCGAGCTTCTCTGGTTAGGTGGCTGGAAATGCATCATGTGATGAGCCGGGGGCTGACAACTCTGGACAGCGAGATCACGCTAGCCGCAAAGTTAGTTGAGGTAAGCACTGAAGATCTCAGCGGTCTGTTTCATAGTTTGGTGAATAACGCTCAAGCGCAGAGCAAAAGCATGGCTGAGATTGTGCATTCGGCTTCCTTGGTTCAGCTTGAAGACGAAGTATTATCGCTTCCCGAAATTATTGAATTTCTAGAAGGTGTTTTTACCGAAGGCATCATGAATGTGCTGCAACTCTCACAGACGGCAATGACATTGGTTTATGCCCTGGACGATGTTGTGGTGGACGTCAAAGAAGTCGTATCTCAAATTGGCGAGATTGAAAAAATTAATAAACAAACGAATCTGTTGGCGCTGAATGCGAAGATTGAGGCGACACGTGCTGGCGACGCAGGACTAGGCTTTGGTGTTGTTGCTGATGAAGTGAGGGTTTTATCGCGTAGTATCAATGGCTTGGCTGGAACATTGCGTGAACGCGTTGATGCTGTGCATGACGGCATCGAGAAAGGTCACGAACAATTACAATCAATTGCCAGTCTTGATTTAAGCGCAAACCTGAAAGCCAAGGACCGTATTGAAAGTATGATGAAAGCGCTGATCTCCCAGAATTTTGAATTCAAAGAGAAGCTAGAGGGGTCCGCAGCGCTTTCCCTGCAATTGCAAACTGACATGTCGAATATGGTTCAAAAATTTCAGTTTCAAGACAAAGTCCAACAGCAACTTGATGCCGTGCGAACAACCATGACCGTGCTTGTTGATGTGGCGCACGACCTTGCAGACGAAACATATGATAGCACCGGTCTCCCGCGCATTGAAGACGATACGCAAGTAATGGAAGAGTGGGTAAATCACGTGATAAAGGATTGCTCACTTGGTGAAATGCGTGAGCGATTTGTACAAGGCATGCTTCTTAAACCTGATAAATCTAAATTATCTCTGACGGAACATGTAGCAGGGCTTGACGAAGACGACGTTGAAATGTTTGATGATTTTAGCGCAGATACAACAGGTACGGCGTCAGAGAATGAATTTGACGACGACAATATTGAACTGTTTTAACAGCGGAAGGAATACTTGATGGATTATCGTATCGACAATAATGGCGGCAAAGCCACGGTTGTTTTCACGGGTGATATTACATTTTCTGAAAACGTAAGTTTTCGACAGCTTTTGAAAGACATTTCCGATCAAAGCGTTGAAGTTTGTAACTTTGACCTTTCGAGCGTGGATATGGTCGATTCTGCAGGGCTTGGCATGTTTTTGATCGCCCGTGAGCAGTCTGAGACAGCGGGTTGGAAGCTAACGGTTTCTGGCGCACAGGGCCACGTGGCAAGTATGCTTAAACTGACCAAACTTTCTGACCTTCTGGACGCCTAATCCCAATTGGTTTGATAATCCTAAATCTTATGCTTGGAATGTTGAGTGGACGAGAAAACTAGTAGTCAGACGCAACAAATCGATGAACTTGCACTTGCGTTGGAGTCTGCACGTGTCTTGGTCGTAGATGATATGGCTCTGATGCGCCAAATGATAGGCATGTGTCTGGCACGTGGTGGCCATAAAAATATCATTTACGCCTCAGACGGCGACGAGGCGCTGCAGATGATTGCTGACGATCCGCCTGATTTAGTGGTGTTGGACTTGAATATGCCGAGGGTTTCCGGATATGAGGTTTGTCGCTCATTACGGAAGGACCCGCGCTTCGCAGATTTGCCAATTCTCGTGCAGTCTGCATCGGAAACACCTGAGGAACGGGTTGAGGTTTTTGCCTCGGGGGCAACTGATTTCGTTTCTAAACCGATTAACCAGCCTGAGTTGCTCGCGCGGGTTCGCATGCATTTGGAAAACCGATTCCTGATTAACAGCCTGAAGGAATTCCGCGAAAGCATGAACAGCGAACTGGTGATGGCGCGTGACATGCAGCAATCGCTACTGCCTGATGAAACGGTCATAAAAGATATTGAGAAACACAATAATGTCGTGATCGAACATTTCTACCAGGCCTGCTTCGAGCTTGGTGGAGACCTGTGGGGGTGTTGGCAACTGCCTGACGACCAAGTAGGGCTCTATGTTCTTGATATTGCGGGGCACGGTGTTGGCGCCGCGCTGAATACTTTCCGAACGCATGCCAGTATGGGGCGCTTTCAGCAGGCACGGGTTGACCCTGCGCTGTTTATGACTGAGTTGAACAGTGTGTTGACACCAGCCTTTCCTCTTGGCCAGTTCGCGACGATGTTTTACGCCGTTATAAACTATAAAACCGGGCATATGACATATGCTGGCGGCGGTGCGCCGAAGCCCATGGTGATCGGGCCGAACGGTGTTCGCCTGTTGGATAGTACGGGCATACCTGTTGGTATTGTTAACAAGCCAGACTATGTGAATATAGAAGATAAACTTGAACCGAACGAAAGCTTGTTCTGTTACTCTGACGTCCTCGTGGAGGCACCAGAGCGCGATGGCTCGATGTTAGGTGAAGAAGGATTGGTTCGTTGGGTTGAGGAACTAAACCAAGAAGGTGATCGGCACACGTTGATTTCCCGTCTATTGAAGCGGTTTTTTGATGCGCAACCTGCCGCCTCTCTGCCTGACGACCTTACCGCAGTTGTTATCCACCCGAGGGATTTGGGGGCCTCGTGAAGTATGTCACGATAGATACGCATCAGCCTGTAGTGTTCGCATTTGAACCTACCGGAGGTTTGTTGGAGAAGATGAAACCTGATCTGACCTGCGGTGATTTTCGTCTGTGCGAAGCCAAAACGCTGGTTGAATTAGAGGCGGCCAATCTTCTTGAAATTAGGAAGCTCGGGGCAATATTGATTGATGGGTCTAGCCCTAGCTTCTCTGTTCAGGACTGTATGGAGCATGTGGACCTTGGATACCGTGACGCTGGTGGTCCGATTGTCGCGCTAGTAGATGACATTACCTCAGTAGACGTAAAGGAGCTCCTCGATTTTGGCGTAACCAAGGTTGTGGATGCTAATCTGGGTTTTAAAGCGCTTCGAACCATCATCACAATGGAGATCGAGGACTTTAATCGTTTACTGTCTTTACGGACCGAGCTCCGCAAACGCTCTTCTGCTTTCGGGCAAATCGTGAAAGGGCAGTTCCGCTTTAAAACAAGGCGGGAAGCGCAAAACCTCGCAAATCTTCTGTCAATGACATGCCCAAGTCCCATGCCGATCGCGATCGGACTGACGGAGCTTTTTGTAAACGGCGTTGAGCACGGTTGCCTTGATATTGGACATGAAGAAAAAGGACTGTTGATTGCTGAGGGTCGGCTCGCCGACGAAATTGAGAGGCGGCGAGAGCTTCCTGAATATCGAAACCTCTATGTAACCGTTGACTTCGAACGGCAGGCAAACCAGGTATTCTTCGAAGTGATCGACAGCGGCAAAGGGTTCGACTTTACGCCCTATATGGAAGAGACGGGTGTGCACAATAAAAAGCATGGCCGCGGAATTATGATGGCGAGAAGCTGTTTTGAGAAACTCGAATATCAAGGATGTGGGAATAAAGTTCGGGCCGTGCACTATTTTGGTATCGATGACCCGAACTGACTTGTTTTGGTGGCCAATCTAAACGGTTCCTTCAAAGGCCGCGCTGTTATCTGAAATCATATCTCCCAGAAAATCATACATTGCCCTGATCCGAGCACTGCGCCTGAGTTCGGCGTGGCTCACGATCCAGATGTCGGAACTAAAGACCAGGCGGTTGTCAAAAAGCCGCACCAGATTAGGCTCGTCTCTTGCTGTAACGCAGGCATAAGCGCCGATCCCATATCCTTCACGTACTGCGGTGGCAAGAGTAAGTAAGTTGTTGGACCGGAAGACAGTCTTGGCCTTTGGCAAGCGAAAAGGGCGGTTATGTTTCTGGGTGCTATGGATCAGTATCTCGTCATGGGGCAGAATAAAATGATGATCTTTCAGATCTGAAAGCCGCTCCGGCATGCCCATCCTGTCGATATAGTCCTGGCTGGCGTAATAGCCGTAGCTCATCGTCGCAGATTTTTTGGCGATAAGATCATTTTGCACTGGTCTGAACATGCGCAGCGCGATGTCGGCTTCTCTACGCAATAGGTCGGACGCTGCATTCTCTACTTTTATGTCGATGGTGATGCCTGGGTACTGATCATAGAAGGGCCGACACTGTTTCACCAACCATTCACCGCCAAGTATTTCAATGCAGGATATTGTGACAGTGCCTGAAAGGCTGCTGTCGTGGCCGGTAATCAGGCGTTCGACCGAATGAATATCGTCTTGCATATGCCGGGCATGCTGCACAAGCCGTTCTCCAAGCGCTGTCATCTCCAACCCTGAGCGCGTACGGGAGAATAATTCAGAGCCAATGCTGCCCTCAAGCGCCGTTAGGCGGCGGGACAATGTTGGTTGGCTAACAGTAAGCCTGCGTGCGGCGGCGGAGAGGCTGCCTTCCTCGGCCATGGCCAGGAAGTATTTCATGTCGTCCCAATTAAGCATGTGTATCTCGCTGTTTGTTGTCGTTATCTATCCATACGAATATGTATACCAGCCTTGCCATTTTCAACAGTTAATATGCGTTTGTGTTTGATTATATCTCGTATAGCGGCCCCCCAGTTGCTGTTCGGTACTCCAACGATAAAAGGACAAACACATGTATAAAGCATTTAAAACCACGCTTATCGCGGCTTCAGTTACGCTCGCCGGTTTCACTTCAGCCACTGCCTCTGAAGTTATATTCGTTCAGAAAAACTCAGCGTACTCTACCGCTGTTAAAGCTATGATGGCTGGCAAGCTCGACAAAGCGTCTCGCTACTATAAACGCGCTTTGAAGCACGGCGTGGCTCAGACCCGCATCAGTGAAGGCTATAACAACCTCTGTGCTGTTGATTATGCCCGCGGTGATTACGAAGCGGCAGAGGACGCCTGCAATAAAGCAATTGCAAACAACCGCACGTACTGGCGCGCGTATGTGAACCGCAGCAACGTCCGTGTAGCCCTTGGTCAGAATGATCTGGCTATGGCGGATGCCGAGAAGGCTGCGTCTTTGAAGCCCGCGAATAGAATAGTAAAACGGGTTCTGGCAAACCTGCAAAGTGGCACACAGCTCGCCTCATTTGGTCAGCCATACCAGGCTTCGAACTAAAATGGACAAAGCCCTTTTTTATCCCATACTATTGCAGGGGACGCTGACATTCAGCGTCCTCGCTCTTTTTGTTCGCCGCCGTTTTAAAGCAGCTTATGCCGGGAAGACTGACCCAAAGTATTTCAAACTCTATCAAGGTAAGGGCGAGCCGCCAGAGGTGCGCGTAGTAGACCGCAACTTCTCCAGCCAATTTGAAATGCCGGTCTTGTTTTATGTCGTGAGCCTAGCCGCGATGGTTCTTGATAAAGCGGACGATGTGATGCTTGCCGCCGCGTGGGCCTATGCCTCGTTTCGGGTACTTCACGCGTACGTCCATATTTATGTGCGCAAAATCATGACGCGGTTTTATGCGTTCATGGCTAGTAATATAGCCCTGATTTTCATGTGGGTATGGCTGGCGATTGGTGCATAGGCGTTTAGGGGGTGGGAAACCCACCTGCCTGCGATACCATTGAAGGCGCAGGGCGACCGAGGATGTTTTCTATCCATTTGGCTAGGCTTATCATCTTATCGAGCTCGACGCCCGAGGTGACGCCAGAGCGGTCCAATAAGTAAATCAAATCTTCTGTGCCAATGTTGCCAGTAGCGCGCGGCGCAAAGGGGCAACCGCCTAGGCCGGCGACGCTGGCGTCCAGCACGGTGGCGCCAGCCGAATAGGCGGCCCAGGCGTTGGCAATGCCAGTGTTGCGCGTATTGTGGAAATGGGCACGGATCGGCATGCCCGGCAGGGTTTCTTTCAGCTTTGCTACCATGTCAGCCACTTGGTTCGGTACAGCTACACCGATGGTGTCTGCGATTGCAATCTCGCGCGGGTCTGCATCGGCCAATTCCTTTGCCATATCGATCACTGTTTGCTCGGCCACTTCGCCTTCGAAAGGGCAGCCAAAGGCGGTTGAAATGGTGACTTGGGCTGAAAGCCCGTCGCGCTTTGCCATTTTAATGATGGCTTTGGTCTCTGCAATGGTTTCCGCTCGGTCCTGACCTTGGTTCTTCTGGCCGAATGTGTTGGACGCGGTTGTTACACAGCCCACTTCATCAACGCCGCGTTTATTGCCTTCGCGCGTTGCTTCTGCCCGCATGTAGCCACGTTTGTTGAGCACAAGGCCAATATACTGCACGGCGCTATTGTCCGGTAGGTCCGCGACAACGGCTTCTGCATCGGCCATTTGAGGTACAAATTTTGGGTGTACAAAACTGGCCACTTCCAGGCGCTTGATCCCTGCGGCGACAGCGCTGTTTATGAGCTCAACTTTTTGCGCAGTGGAGAAAGCCACAGCTTCATTTTGCAGCCCGTCACGGGCGCCAACTTCGACAATTTCTACAGCGTTCATAGATTCTGGTGCCCTATATCTGGTCTGATCGGGCAGATTAATAGCGAGTGCTTTTTCTTTTTGCCCAAAACCACTGCCAATTATCATGCTTTTCGACCTTATTTCAAGGCCATGACTAAAGTCATTTTTGTAAATCAGAGTTCGTGTTTGTGAAACTGTCTTTCACGTAGGCAAATTCATTGGGTTGTTTAAAACTTGGGTTTGGCTCAGGTCTCAACTTCTGCTATGGTAGGCCACCGCTTCATGCCCCCATACTTGTGCCGTCAGGCGACAAATAATTGATTTGTCGTACGCGTATTTTGTACCCATTCAGAACTCATTTTTGATCCGCAAGGGAGGGATACATGGCTAATGGCGATCAAAGAGGCCCACGGGTTGTTGCACTCGTGGGCCCTTATTCAAGCGGCAAAACGACGCTTTTAGAGAATATTCTATTTCATACAAAAACAACCCGCCGCCGTGCAAACGGAGAGCGGGTTTTTGGTGACGACACGGTAGGCGCAAAGAAGCTGGGGATGGGTGTCGACCTGAATATGGCATCAGCAACGTATCTTGGTGATGAATATATATTTCTTGATTGCCCCGGGTCGATCGAGTTTTCGCAGGAAATGCGCAATGCGGTTCATGCAGCGGATGTGGCCGTGGTGGTGGTTGAGCCGGAGCCCACTAAAATTCAAGCGCTAAGTCCTCTGCTGCATGATCTTGAAGCAGAAGGTATTCCGCACTTGTTGTTTATCAATAAAATTGACCACAGCGATGTGCATATCCGCGATTTGGCTGCTGCCATTGAAACCGTAAGCGCGCTGCCGGTTCTGCTGCGCCATGTACCGATACGTGATGGCAATGATATCAGCGGTTTTGTGGATTTGGCTGCCAATCGTGCCTATCATTATGAGCCTGGCTCCGAAAGCCGCATGATTGATATGCCTGAAGGGCTTGTCGACCAGATTGCAGACGATAGGTTCCAGTTAATGGAACGGCTGGCGGATTTCCATGATTGCCTTATGGAGGAACTGCTAGAAGATATTGACCCACCTTCGAGCGAAGTGTTTGCTGATCTTGCGGAAGACTTGCAAGCAGGCAAAGTCATGCCGGTGTTGATGGGCTGTGCTACACAGCTTTTCGGGATCAGGCGGCTCTTGAAAGCCTTGCGCCACGAGATGCCTGGATTTGATCATACGAGCAAGCGATTTGGGCTGGAAGAAAATGCTAAACCGGCACTTTATGTGCTTAAAACACGGCATATGCCCCGTCTCGGTAAAACCTCCCTTGCGCGCGTGATGTCAGGCAAGATCAGGGACGGAGTGACAATTGGTGGCCTGAAAATTCCAGGCATGATGAAGCCCGTTGGAACCGACCTTAGGAAGGTTGGCGCGGCAACTGCGGGGGATATAGTTTCCATTCCCAGATTAGAGGGCGCTGAAACAGGCTGTTTGCTTGGAGCCGATAGCAAATGGATGCCAGCCAAATCACAGCCTGTGTTTGCTATGGCGGTCGAGGTGCTGGAACGAAAAGACGAAGCTAAACTTTCAGAAGCCTTGAACAAGCTAATAGAAGAAGATCCAGCCTACGAATTGTCGCATAGTCAGGATACTGGCGAATTGCAATTGTGGGGGCAGGGCGAAATCCATTTGCGTGTCGCAAAAATCAAGCTCTGCGAAAAATACAGCGTTCAGGTGGAGTTTGCCACACCACGGGTTTCGTATAAGGAAACCATTCGTCGCAGCAAAACTCAACATACGCGCTACAAAAAGCAATCTGGAGGGCATGGTCAATACGGGGATGTTGTTATCAGCGTTGCCCCGCAACCGCTCGGTAGTGGTTTTGATTTTGCCGATAAAGTAACCGGCGGCGCTATACCAAAGCAATATATTCAGAGTGTCGAAGCCGGTGTGAAAGACTATCTGAAACAGGGGCCGCTAGGATTCCCCGTAGTTGATGTGGCAGTGACGTTGGAGGACGGCAAGCACCACGCAGTTGATAGCAGCGACATGGCGTTTAAAACAGCTGGCCGCAAAGCCATGGCCGAGGCGATGCCTGACTGTGACCCGGTTCTGCTGGAACCCATTGAGGATGTTCAGCTGATGGCACCGAGCAGCTATATCGCCAAAGTAAACAGTCTGATTACATCGCGCAGGGGCCAGATACGCGGTTTCGATGTTCGGCATGATTGGCCTGGTTGGGATCAGGTGGAGGCGCGGATACCAGCTTCGGAAATGCAAGACATGATCATTGAACTGCGGTCGCTAACACAGGGTACCGGTACGTTTTCGCACAAATTCGATCATCTGACGGAGCTGGGTGGCAGGTTAAAAGCTGAGGTTTTGAAAGGGCGCAACGCATCTATGTAAGCAACATGCGCTAAAAATTTTGAAATAATCTGTAAGCTTTTTCGCTTATTTCTGACTTGATAGCCACAGGGACCACACCGCGGTCCGTGGTCCACCAAGAGGAAATTGAGTTGAAAAAAATTACCCGAGCGACGACAGCAAGTCTCGTAGCACTGACGGCAACAATGGCCGCCGGTGCTGCGGACGATAACCAAAAAGAAAAATTTACTTTAGAGCCCTGCTTTGTGGACGGCATAAAGAACGCTGCACGGTGTGCCACTGTTCAATTGCCACTGAATTACGACGATCCAGACGGTAAACAAATCCCGATTTTTGTTGCGGTAGTGCCAAGCTCGACGGCGTCCCCAGAAACAGATGCATTCATTGTGTTTTCTGGCGGACCAGGCCAAGCCTCTGCTGAACAGGGTGCCTTCGTTGACTTGGCTTTTGATGAAATCCTTGGCAAACGTGACGTTATCTTGATTGATCAGCGAGGCACCGGAAAGTCCTACGCTCTTAGCTGTAACTTTGATCCGATTGAAGATGCGGACATTGAGCCCAAAGCCGCAGCAGAGAAATGCCGTAGCCAGCAAGATATCGATGTGCGCCATTTCACCTTGGAAAATATTATTAGGGATACAGAAGAAATTCGGGCCCGTCTAGGGTACGATCAACTGAACTTGTGGGGCGGCTCCTACGGTACAAAGACGGCGTCACTTTATTTAAAGCGCTACCCTGAGCGCGTACGCAGCGTGGTTGTCGACGGAGTATTGCCGCCTGATACGTCGCTGTTCTCTTCTGCTCCCGCAAGCGCTGAGCGAGCGTTGAATAAATTGATTGAAGACTGTTCAGCACAAACGAGCTGCAACCAAGCGTTCCCTGACATCAAAGCGCAGGTTAATGCGCTTGTCGAAAAAGCATCTAACGGCGAGCTACGTTTCAAAGGCCTGAACCCAGTTACAGGTGTTTCTGTCGATATCGAGATGAGCATCGCCATGACGGTCGAGAGCATTCGCTCGGTTATGTATAACGCCGAGGGTACGACAATTTTGCCTTTTGCCATCAATGAGGCATCAAACGGGAACTTGCAGCCTTTAGTCGCGGGCCTTTTCGGCGCTGAGGCATTGTCTAATGGGATGTATCTGGGCTCTACACTGTCCCTGCTTTGCGGTGAAGACGTTAGCAGCATCGGTGACGATGCCGCAGCGGCTGCCGGTGCAGGCAGTTTTGCACGGGACAGCTACTATAAAATTTGGAATGAATACTGCGAGGGCTGGGACTATATCGTTCCAAGTGCTTCGGACTTTTACGGGCCTGCAGAAGGCGATGTGCCGATGTTGGTGCTGTCAGGAGACCTAGACCCTGTAACACCTCCCGCACTGGGTGAGCATTGGGTTAAGGGTTTTCCAAACGGACGCCATATTGTCGTGAAGGGTACCGGCCATAATACAAGCTATGTTGCTTGTATGCCGAGCTTGATCAGCGAATTTGTTGATAATCTCGATGCGGCAGCCCTTGATACAAGTTGCCTCGATCATTTGGCGCGGTTGCCTCTGGTGATCAGTGCTAATGGCAATGTGCAGTAGGCTACGGAAGTAAGGATTAGATTATGATTATTGTAAAAGACGTAGCCAAAGCTTACGGCGATGTACAGGCAGTGAAAAGCGTTAGCTTTCATGCTGATGATGCAAAAATAACGACGCTGTTAGGTGCTAACGGCTCAGGCAAAACTACGACATTGCGGGCAATTTCAGGCTTGCTCCATATGGACGCGGGTAGCGTGACAGTGGACGGCATGATTGTCGCTGATGACCCTGTGAAAGCACAGGCAAGCCTCGGTGTTTTTCCGGATAGCTTTGGTCTTTATACGCGGCTTACGACGCGTGAGCATTTGGCTTATTTTGGTGAATTCCACGGTTTGTCCGGCACAAAACTTGATGCCGCGATTACAGAAGTGGACAAGATGCTGAACCTGTCCGAGATACTCGACCGTAGAACCGAAGGCTTCAGCCAAGGTCAGCGCATGAAGGTTGCTCTGGCACGTGCCATTTTGCACCGGCCGAGTAACATTGTACTTGATGAGCCGACACGCGGGCTTGATGTGATGAACATTCGCCTTCTTAGAACCATTCTCTTCGATTTGCGGAAAGAGGGGCGTTGTGTGCTGCTTTCTAGTCACGTGATGGCCGAGGTTTCTGCACTTTCTGATCATGTTGTGATGATGGCAGAAGGTGTGGTGTGTGCTGAGGGATCGCCTGCCGAATTGATAGCGCGGGCCGGAGAAGTAAACCTTGAAGAAGCTTTCGTGAAGCTTACTGGACAAGAAGATAACGGCGAAAGGAAAGTGGCATGAGTAATCACGCTTTTATCGTTTACAAAAAAGAAATTAAAGACATGGTGCGGGACCGCCGCATGCTTATAGCAGCCTTTGGCTTTGCCCTGTTGATGCCGGTAATGATGGGTGTGCTGTATTTGGTAAGCAAAGACAGTGAAGCCGAAGCGCGCAATACAATGCTGGCTCTTTCCAATATCCATCAGGCACCGGGTTTGGTGGCCTTCATGGAGAAACGTGAAATAGATGTTGTTGAATTTGAAGGGAATATTGTTCCAGAAGAACTTCCTGGCAAAGCTGATGCTCTTCTGTTCCTGCCGGACAATTACGGTGAAATGATTAAGCAGGGCAAAGTGGTGATCGGCCGTTTGTATGTAGATGAAAATACGAAACTCGGTATACAAAGGGGCCGTGAGATTGGCTCGGCGATGGACGCCTATAGTAGCTATGTGGCGGGTATTAGGCTGTTAGCACGCGGCGTGCCTGCTGCTGTTGCCAGCCCGATTATCACATCGTCCTATGATCTCGGAAATGCGGGCTTTTTCCGGCAGTTCATGGGCAACATGATTCTCATGATGATGTTGATGGCGCCTTTTGTTGGCGGCTTGGTTGTTGCGGTGGATACGCTGGCGGGCGAGCGTGAACGCCACAGTATGCAGCCACTTCTGGCGCAGCCGGTGACGGCGCGTTCGGTGATCTTAGGTAAGCTGGCGATGGTATCCACATTTAGCATCGTTAGTTCGCTACTGTCGGTGACAACACTGTTGATCGCAATATCGTTCATTCCAGCTGGAACCCTTCCTTTTGCGGTCTATGTTAATGCGCATACGGTGCCACTGATTTTCATCCAGCTTATTCCGTTTTCAATATTGATCGCGGCAACCCAGTTGTTCATTAGTATTCAGGTGAAAAGTTACAAAGAAGGCCAGAGCTATATTTCCATGTTTATGATGGTACCGATGTTCGTATCGTACCTGAAGATATTTGGCGGCGAGAAGCTGGCTGATTTTGCCCTTTTTGCGCCAATCCTCGCGGAAATGGAAAGCTTGGGTAGCCTGTTCTTCACCGGTGAAGTGTCCGTTTCACATATGACTTCATCCATCTTGGTATCGATAATAGGCATCTTGGTGCTGACGTGGTTTACCTCCCGGAAGCTTCAAAGCGAAGTCATGCTGGACGCGGCATAAAAAGGAAAGAAGGAGAGTTGTACCTAAAGTGAATTTCTATGTTGCCTGATGGCTTAAGGATACCTACATAGGTTTCATGGATTTCAAAGCGGTATTGCAAGAGAACGGCGCTATGTTAAGCCGGATCGTGTCCTCGTATGAGGCGGATCCGGCTTTGCAGCAGGAATTGCTGCAAGATGTATCGCTCGCACTCTGGCAGGCGCTGCCGACATACCGCGGCACAGGCAGCCTTAAAGGCTTTATGGCGAAAGTGGCACAAAATCGCTGTATTTCCCATGTAGGCAGGGCAGTGCGGCAACCTCGGAAAGCCGAGCTTGATGATAATATGGTGTCAGCTACTGCGGGCCCCGAGGAAACTGTTAGCAAACAGCAGCAGCGTGAACATTTGCTGGGTGCTGTACGAAATCTACCGCTGCCACTAAGGCAAGTTACCACCCTGGCGCTGGAAGGCTTCTCCCATCGGGAGATAGGCGAGGCGCTGAATATAAGTGAAAATAACGCGATGGTTCGTTTTAGCCGCGCCAAATCGGCGCTCAAAAAGTCACTCTCTTCAAGATCCGAAGGTGGAGCTGGATTATGAGTAGAGAACCGCAAAACGGCCAAGATCACATAGGTGATGTTGAGGAGACCGGCGCTGATATGCCAAATTGGGATGAATTGCAGGATGTATGGCAGGATACCCCGCCCGTTGATATGGCGGAACTGGCGCGCAATGCCAAGTTTGTCTGGTGGCGGATGCGCATCAATTTTGTGCTGGAAGTCGCGGGCTCCCTAACTGTGGCCGCCATTTCTATGATTGAAGTAGATTTTGCCTCCTTGTCATCAGTTGTATTTTTTACGGCCTTCCTTTTGTTCGGCGTTGCTGCGCTGTGGGCAGCTGTTCACGTTCGGGAAGGGGCGTGGGGCAGTGCGGGCGAAGACGCAGAAGCACTTATTGATCTGCAGATCAACCGTGCAAAATCGACCATCCGCTATATCAAGGTGAATAATTGGCTGAGTGTCAGCGCATTTCTTTTGGTGCCCCTCGCATACTGGAACATATTTGATGGACCTGAGCAATTTGACGAGGCTCAAATGCGGGTTATTCACTGGGCGTACGGTGCTGTGATGGTTTTTGTTGTCGGTTTCCCGCTGGTCACTCGGAACATTATCAAATCAAAGCGTCGTGAGATTGAACACCTCGGCGCGGTCAAAGCCCAATTGGCTGACGCATAGGCTACTATCGGCGCGGCTGCCGAATCAAATTCCTTATAAACGAACGGGCAGGGTGCAGATAGCGAGCGACTGTGCCTGCTATCGGTAGTGGGTCACCACATAGGTGCGCGGCTAGATACTCAGCCGCATAAGGGGCTTGCTGATACCCCTTTGACGCAAATGCTGACAGGACATAAAGCCCTCTTTGGTAGGGCATCGGCCCCAACCCGGTAATCTTTCTGTCTTTTGCTAGCGGGGCATATTGCTCCGCCGCTGCTGCCCAGTTTGGGACAGGGCCTATATAGGGTACATAGTCGGGTGGCATTGAACGAATGCCTGCCCAGGAAGATGTGATATCCTGAAGACTAACGGTATGGCCAAATTCCGTTCTTAGCGCGGCTAAGGTTTCCTCTGTATTTTGTTGCGTGACTGCGGGGTCTTCCATAGCGCCGCCTTCATAGACGCTGAAACTGGAACCGATCGACTGGCTGCCCTCAATTGAAGCACTGAAATGCACACTGGAAGCACCGTTCTTGTTTGGTAGGAGCCCTGTGCTAGCGTCGAGAAACTCCACTTGCCCTGCACGGCAAGATAAAAATAGGTGATCGGACCCTGGCAACATGTTTGCCGTTTGTGCTCCTGATGCCAAAACCAAACGATTGGTTTCAAAAGTGGTGTTGCCAGCAGAAATAATCCATCCCTCAGAGGTAGGGCAAATGCTGTTGGTGACTGCGTTAGTGATCAGGGCCGTTGGATAAATGGCCTCGAGCGCCGTTACTGTATCTAAACTGCCTGATTTGGGGTAGCGGATGCCGGCATCGATTTTCTCGAGCCAATCCTTACCCCAGCCAAGCAAAGCCGCAGTGCGGGCAAGCCTAGTTGCTTCAGCTTCGGTTTGACCATAAATCGTAACGCCGCGTTCGTTAGCCCAAGCACTACTGTACGCCGGGTTCCAGCACGCATGGGCAAAAGCGCTGGCTACAAAAGGCGTGGTTGGTTGGAGCCCAGCCTGAAAACCAGGCGCTAAAATGGCTGCGGGCACTGTACTGGCAGTGGGCAGGTCACCTGAGATGAGATGCACAGGCGCACCGCGCCGAACAAGCGCCGCCGCAAGCGAACGCCCAGCGATACCAGCACCTATAATCGTTGTTGTTCCTTTGCGGGCAAGTTGGAGGGTTGCCCATTCAGGTGTCTGTGCCATTTGGGCATGTACGGGTTTCACTTCCAATACGCCAACTAGGCGTTCACATTTGGTGCCGTACCCTTTAGCTTTTTGCACAGCAAAACCGTGAGCGGCCAAAGAGTTGCATACGGCCCCCGCACCAGCGAAGGTGGCAAATCTTGTGCCTGGTTTAGAGAGCCGGGCAACTTGGCGAAAAAGACGATCTGACCATATCTCTGGGTTTTTCAGGGGGGAGAAGCCATCGAAGAACCAAGCGTCAACGTTCGCAGATAGATCAGCAAAGCTGGCTGCGGCATCGCCGAAAAGCAGAATGAGCTGGATTTTTCCATCTTCGAAGTAGCGGTGGTGAAATCCTGCGGAGGGAGGCGGCCACGCGCCTCGCAATGCCTCGGCATAGGGGCCAAGTTCTGGGAAGTGACTATGGGCTCTAGCAAGGTCGCTGGCGGAAAGTGGATGCGCTTCCGCAGAGATGAAAGTTATACGACCCTTCCTGCCTGCTTCAGCCCAGCGTTGATAGGTTGCTAGAAAATTCAATCCCGTGCCGAATCCCGTTTCGCCGATAACGAAGTGCTCAGACTTTTGCCAACAGCCGGGTGCTTCTATCGCGTCCAGGAATACAAACTGGCATTCCTCAAGCCCGTTGTCACGGTCATAATAGGCATCGCCATAGCGCGTCGCGGTCGGTACGCCTTTTTGCCACTCGATCGTTGGCGGTGTAATTTTCGAAGCCAATAGTTTATCCTAAAAAAGTCGCCTTTTTTTATTCTATATAGGGGGATTTGTCTGCCGGAATTTGCTAAAGATCTAAGAAAGGCTACCTGATAGGTATAAAGAGCCATTTCAATACCAAATCTCATAAGGGACTTTCTTGGATGAATTACGCGTTAGACGGTGTCGAGCCAATAATTGAAGACGATACAGTATGGGTGGCACCTTCTGCTGCAGTCATTGGCAATATTAAGATGGCTGCTCAGTCCAGTATTTGGTTTAATGTAACAGTGCGCGGCGATAATGATCCGATTACCATCGGCGAGCGCAGTAATATTCAAGATAACAGCGTTCTTCACACAGATGTTGGTGCGCCGCTTACAATCGGTACTGACGTGACAGTTGGGCATCAAGTGATGCTGCACGGCTGTACGATTGGCAATAACAGTTTAATCGGTATGGGCAGTACTATTTTAAACCACGCCAAAATCGGTGCTAACAGCATTGTTGGTGCCAATAGTCTTGTGACAGAAGGCAAGGAATTCCCTGACGGATCTCTAATCATCGGTTCGCCAGCAAAAGTGGTGCGGCAGCTTGGGGATAAGGAGTTGGAATTAATCAAGAAATCAGCCGAGATTTATGTTGAGAATGCCGCGCGGTTCGCTCAGGGATTAAAGCCAATTGTTGCAGATTAGTAATATTGAATAGCATTATTGAATAGTATTTACGCTGAATACAGGGTATGGCCAGCTTGGTGGGTCAATTTGTTCAATAATATGATATGCGAGTTTGTTTGTGACAGACGTTACCGATTTAAAAAATTTAAGCCTGAAGGCACGGGAAGAGATTGCCCATAAGGTTGGTCATATTCTGGCGGAAGATGCTAGTGGCTCCGATAATAAGGCGGCTTTTCAAATCGCAATGGTATTAGTTGAAGACGTTGCTATCTCAGTAAGGGAAGCTCTGGCGCTTGAACTCAAAGCCTGCAACTTTTTGCCGAAAGATATTCTGAGAGTATTAGCGACGGATATCCAGCAAGTTTCTATGCCATTTCTTATGGCTTCTAAAGCGATAGATGATGCCTTTCTTGAAGAAATTGTCGCGACCTGCGAGGATTATGCACAAGAAGCTGTAGCGACCCGTAAGGGGCTATCTGAAGCGGTTAGTTTTGTAATCAGTGATGTAGCTGCGCAGAGTGCCGTTGAAATTCTCGTGGATAATAATACTGCTGATGTTTCAATGCGTAGCGCAGACCGTGTTGTGGACCGTTTTCCAACTGATCGTAGTTTGATGGAAAAGTTAGCACAGCGCGCTGATTTTCCTGCCGTAATGGTTGAACGGATCGTGTTCAAGGTTGCCCAAAAATACGGTGAGTATCTTACTGAGAAATTCGACCTGTCTACGGATTATGCCTCATACCTTGTATCGCTTGCGAACCGCCAGGTTTTCTCCCGCACATTGGAGATGGCACCCCTGACAGAGATCGAGAATTATCTGCAGCAACTCCACGGTGCCCAGGCTCTTAACTCTGATGTGGTCTTAAATTATCTTCAAAATGGGAATGTTCGACTGTTTTCGAGCGCGCTTGCTGTTTTGCTGGGCAAGCCCTTTGCGCTTATTGAAGCCACCGTCGCCCGCGGTGATAAGTCTAAACTTGCTCGTTTGTTTGACGCCGCCGGTTTTGCAAAGCCGGTCGCTGGAGTACTGTTGATTGCTTACGAACGGCTCCTAGGCGCGCGCTGATAGTTTCTCTCGTTTGATACAACAAAAATACTGTTTCGCGTATGGTGCTGGCTTGATTATATGCTGCTTGGATCTTGCCTTTGTTTACCATTTGACGGAGCCATCCTGTGATCCTGCCTTCCCAGCGCCATCTCTTCGATATTCCGCGTGATGTCTGTTATCTGAACGCTGCATACATGACCCCGCTCACCAAAGCTCAACAGAAAATTGGCGCAGCGGCGACCGCGCAAAATGGTCGCCCGTGGGAAGTCTTCCCTGAGGACTTTAACCCAACATCGGATAGAATCAGGCAACATGCTGCCCAAATGTTCAGCGTCGGGGCAGATGATATCGCGATTATTCCAGCTGTTAGTTACGGGATCGCCACCGCAGGCAAGAATTTAAAAATCCGCACTGGGTCACATGTCCTGGTGATTGAGGATCAGTTTCCTTCCAACATCTACGAATGGAAAGAAAATGCGGACGCAGCGGGCGGTGCTATCATCACCGTGCCGACGCCAAAAAACCATGATTGGACCAACGCAATTCTTGAAGCGCTGGAGCGCACAGACGTGGAGTATTCGGTTGTAGCGTTGCCCCAGGTTCATTGGTCATCAGGGGCGCTTATCGATCTGCTGGAGGTTTCAAAGGCGTGCAAAAGAGTGGGCGCTGCGTTGGTTTTGGATTTAACCCAATCTGCAGGGGCGATGCCGACCGATATTGCTGAGATTGATCCAGATTATGCGGTGTTTGGTACATACAAATGGCTTATGGGGCCATATAGCCTGTGTTTCATGTATGTAGCGCCGCGGCACCAGGGCGGGCAACCGTTAGAGCAAAACTGGCTTGCACGGAGGGACAGCGAAGATTTCGCTGGTCTCGTGAACTATAAAGATGAGTACCAGCCAGGGGCGCGGCGCTTTGACATGGGCGAACGGTCAAACTTCATCCTTAGTCCGATTTGCGTAGAGGGACTGCGCCAACTAGAGGAGTGGGGCGTTGGGAATATCGCAGATACCTTGAAGGCGTTAAATGCCCGGCTCTGTGATACAGCAGCTGAAAGCGGATTTGAGGCGGTGCCTGAAAAATACCGGTCGCCGCATATGCTTGGGCTCTATGTTGGCGCTAAGGGTAGGGAGCTGTTGACTAACCTGAAGGAGGCAGGTGTCTTTGCCTCCCTGCGTGGGGACATGTTGCGGGTCGCACCGCACCTTTGGATTGATGATCAAGATATGGATGTCTTTGAAGCAGCGCTGAAGTCTGTTTGATTGAACCAAACGTTTGTCACGGAATGTGTACCAGATCGAGAACTGTTTCAAAATGAGACATCCGTTGAGGAACCAACTTGTTTCAAATCGAGGCAGGACAAGCTAAGTGACTGTATAAACGTGATATATTTTTTGGCACGAGCCCTGCAATCCTTCAAGGTAAGTTCCTAAGGTTCTTGCCTGATATCTTTGGAGCGATAAGACTAAGAGCGTACTGTTTGTCTTGCCTGATCAAACAGTGCAACGTCTACCGAGCGGATAGGATAACTCCTATCCGCTTTTCTTTTGTGGCGCAGTACGGACTGTTGCGCTAAGAGGAAGTTATAAGGGGAGTTTTGGGTACTGTGGTTAAAAAACAGATTTATGATAATGCCTTGTTGGCTTCCCTACTGAGCAGTGCAGGAAAGCTGTTCCTGAAAGTGTGGGGATGGAAGCTGGTGCCGGGTTGCCCGGATCTGAAAAAGGTAGTGGTGATTGCCGCGCCGCATACCAGCAACTGGGATTTCCTGTTTTTCCTAGCCGTTACCAGCATCAACAAGTTGCCGCTGAATTTCATGGCCAAACATACCTTGTTTAAGGGATTCTTTGGCTGGATTTTCTATTACATGGGCGGAGTGCCTGTTCACCGTAGCAAAGAAGGCGCTGTAGACATTGTTGAGCAAATGGTGAAGGCATTTTCTGAGCGTGATATTATGCAGCTCTGCATCACGCCAGAGGGCACGCGGAGCAAGGTGAAAAAATGGAAAACCGGTTTTTACCGGATAGCACTTGCTGCAGAAGTGCCTATTGTCCTTGGTTTCGTTGATGCTAAAACCAAAACAACTGGGTTTGGGCCCGTGTTTCACCCAACAGGTGATTTAGACGCGGATCTTGCTGAAATTAAAAAATTCTACACAGAGAAAGTCGGTGTGAACCCCGATAACTATTAATCCTAGGAACTATTCGGCCCCAGGCACGCTTGCGGCTGGCGCCTCTGGTGCTACTTGTTGAACCTCGACTGCCGCCATCGCCTGATTAAAACGCGTTGTGGGCTTGCAGTTAACGGCTAGAGCGTCATTCGCGATGGTCACTATTCTAGTCAAATTACTGCCGCCTCGGATGACAAAGCCCAGTTGAGTATATTGCGTCAACTGGGCACCAACGATTTGGTTTCTTTGCACGAGCGGCTCCAGCGAGCGATGCACGATCCAAAGTATGGGAAAATTCCATAAGGCCGCATTCAAAGTGTAAGGCAATGTTTTTATAAAGTTTTTTCGCGGAATCCGCCGGACGAAATGCAAATGCTAAATGTCTGGTTTCGTCCCGTTATCTCGCGTACCAACTGTCATCAGCAATCAGCTGGAAGGCCCGCTTTGCGCTACTTATTGTTCTTGCGGAACTTTCCTGGCCCAATGCCGACATCGTTTTTAAAAGCTTTTGAGAAGGCAGTAGCGGACTGGTAACCAATGTTTTCCGCGATCCGATCAATCGACAGGTCACTCTCTAATAGCATGTGGCGTGCTTTCTGAATGCGCCACATCGTTAGGTATTTCAACGGCGGCGTGCCCATCATCTTAGTAAAGTTACTTGAAAAGGCAGAGCGAGAGAGGCCCGCCTCTTTGGCGAGAGTTTCCACTGTCCAGCGCCTGTTGATCTCTGAGTGCAGCGCCTGAAGGCTGCGGCCAATATTGACGCACGCAACGGCTTTCACAAAGCTATTTTCACGGGCTGAGCCACCATTCCAAACGCGCACAGCTTGAATGAATAGTATCTCTGACAAGCGTTTGATGATCGCATCGTTACCCATTTCCCCCTGTTGGCTCTCGAAAGACATGAACTTCATCGCATTATCAAACCATGAAAATGCGTTTGCTTTTTCGCCTGATATTAGAATGTAGTCCGGCAGCTCGTCTATCAGGGGGTGATTGAAGTTTTCGTTAAATGCAAATTGCCCACATACAAGCCTGGTTGGGTTTTCTCCGCGGTCGTTCCAAGGATCCGCCTTACTGTCTCCGCCGTACACGAGGTAATTCCCGTCTTGTAAGTGCCCATCGTCAAGTATTTTCTCCAGCGGTATAACATCTGACGAAGGACCGTCAGCAAGGTCATGCGCCGAACCTCGCGGAATGATAAACATGTCTCCCGCCTGAAGCTGGAGCCCCTCTTTATGCCCCGCAAGTCGTATCCAGCAGGAACCGCCGAGTACAAGATGAAACCGCATAACGTTTTTGTAGGTTGGCACGGCAATGCCGAAGGGTTGGGAGAATTCAGTAGTAAAATAAAGCGACCCCTTGAAACTGAGGGTCTCCAGTATATCACTTAAAACATCCATTTAGCTGGCCCTTAAAGGTCGGTTAACTCCTGTGTTCTACGAAGGTCACCTTAGCACACACAATACGCTAAGACGATGAGACAGTTTTAATGGACGGACGCACATTGTTTGTCCATGAGCTGTGTTTATCTTTTGTTCCGAGAACACAGGCATGTGTAGCCCATAAGTATATGTGGACATTCTACTAACACCGTAGAATTAGCCCCGGCACCGAAGGGGCTCGCAGTGTAGCAAATGTTTTGATGGAGGAGCTTCTAATGAATTTGAAAGTTGTTTTACCCCTGGGTATGGCCGCAATGGTAGCGGTTACTGCCCTTACTGTTTATCCTACTCAGTCCGTGTCAGCGGACGTGGCGCTAAAGGACACAATGAAAATTGTGGAAGCGCGCTTTAATGAGGATGGCGCAGTAAATCGGCCGGATGGTTGGCGTGAATGGATTTACGTCGGTACACCGGTTACCCCGAACGCTCTAAACGGTGGCAATGCGCCGTTCCCAGAGTTCCATAATGTTTATATTGAGCCAAGTGCTTACAAGGTTTTTGAGGCTACTGGCAAATTCCCAGAGGGCACACAGATCGCCAAGGAGCTCGTTCTTACTTACGGTAAAGACGGCGCAAACCCTGATGGGTCCACTGACGAAGTAAGCGGTACTGGTTATTTTCAGGGTGAGTTCGCCGGGTTGGAGCTTACTGTGAAGGACAATAAGCGCTTCCCTGATCAGCCAGGTGGCTGGGCGTACTTCTCTTTTGGTCACCAAAGTCAGCCATATGAAAAGACGGCCAAAGCTTTCCCGAAAGAAACCTGTAACTCTTGCCATGAAGCATCTGCGAAAAACGATTGGGTGTTTACTCAGTTTTACCCAGTGTTGCGTGCTGCTGGAAAATAAGTCCATTGAGTTGAAGCCAACACAAGAAGGATGGTTATGAAAATACTGAATGCCCTTATGGGGCTAGCGGTTGCCGTTGCTGCAGCAACGGTTTCCGCGAATGCGGCCGACTATACTACTGAAATGGTGTGGCAGGAAATGGTGGGCAAAGACGGCTCAATCCATATGCCAAAGGCTGATTTCCGCCGGGACTGGCCGGTACTTGGTACGTGGGCACTAACGGGTGATGACGGCAAAGTCACTGGCCAGCATGTGGTTTACAGCCAGCGCTCTACGATTGATGCTTTCCGGGCGACAGGTGAATTCCCTGACGGAGCTGTTTTGATTAAAGAATTGCTCCTCGCCCAGTCAGCATCGTTGACAACTGGCGAAGCTGCCTGGGCGACCGAAATCTCGGGCTGGTTCGTGATGATAAAGGACCGTAAAAACCGCTTCCCCAAAAACCAGCTGTGGGGCAAAGGCTGGGGTTGGGCTTATTTTGGTGCTGAGGACAAAACGACCTCCCCAACAAAATCTTTCCGTGCCGAATGCATGGGTTGCCATGTTCCCGCAAAGAAAGAAGATTGGATCTATAGCTATGCGTATCCCGTGCTAGCTAAAAAGTAGATGTAATTTCCTTTTGGTAACACTGTGTTGACGGTGAGAAAGGGGCTGCGGGAGGCAGTCCCTTTTTTCGTGCGCGAAATATCGTGTAAAGTTCAGCCCGTGGTGTTAGCGGGATAGACGGAACATTGATCGGAGCAATCCGTCTTTAAGCCAAATGGCATGGCCAATAGCTGCAAGTATATGAAGCAGCAGCAAACCAAGGAAAATTGGCACCAACTTTTTGTGTAGGGCATAAACCTCAACCACTTGTAGTGCCTCTCCGCGCGGCACAATGTTTGGCACATTGATAACCGCGAAAAGATGTTGGCCGTATCCTCCGGTCGAACTACCAGCCCAACCCAACAGACCAATGGTCATGCCAAGCGCGGCAAGTAGGATGTGGCTGATAAGTACGGCGCGTGAGAAGAGAGAGCTGGACACACTCCTGCGGCCCGTAACGGCGCGGTATGTAGCCCAAGCTAAGAACGTAACTACAAGCAGAATGCCGGATGTTTGGTGCGTCGCAAACAGAAAATCCCGATCTAAAAAACCAACACCTGACCAACCCGGATCAAAGGCGCGGTACCCGCTTGCAGTCGCTATCGCCATCAGCACAATACAGACGGAATGAACGGCCCTAACTGCCCAAGGTTTATCCGTAGCTGTTGCCAAACTGAGTACCTTTCATTTGTCCAATTTACCTTATCAGCTGTTTGGCCGTTTAGCGTTCAAATATATTTTAACCAATCGTCCAAAAAATTGGTCTCCGTGTGGAATTAGCGGCTGGTCTCCTGATATAGGGAGCGACCGTACGTAGCCATATCGAAAATTGGGTGGCCATAAGGTGACGGCGCTTTTCGTTTGCAAATGACTACCTTATGAACCAAAGTTTTATGAAGGGACTTTCTGGAGCTTAAAAAATCGCTAAGGACTTCGGTTTGTAGACAAAATATTTGGATAGGAGCTAATTCAATGATCGCCCAACCCAATACAATAGACCGCCTCCTGCGCGGCGTATCTACAGCAGTAATTTTATTCGGTCTGGCAAGTGCTAGTATGGCGCAGGACGCACCGATCCTCCAGCCGGGCGCGCCGGGCGAAAAGGCACGGGCGCTTAGCGCTGCAGAGGCCATCAAAATTGCCAATACAAGCTATTCGCCCGATGACGTGCTGTTCATGCAGGATATGATCCCGCACCATAACCAAGCCGTCCAGATGTCTGCGCTTGTCGCTAGCCGTACCAACCGTAAAGAATTGCTAGACGCCGCAGGCCGTATCGATGCGTCGCAGCTGGATGAGATTAAATTCATGCAGGACTGGCTGAAGTCCCGTAATGAGCCGGCGCCTGAGCCAACTGCACATAGTGCCATGCATACGTCGCATGCCATGGCTGGCATGGCCTCGCCCGATGAAATGACGAAGCTAGCCACCTTGAAAGGTACAGCGTTTGATAAATTCTTCCTGCAGCTGATGATCAGCCACCATGAAGGCGCGGTAACGATGGTGCGTAGCCTGCACCGGCAACCTGGTTCAGCTTATGATCCTGTGCTGTACCAGTTCACCAATGACATCACTAACGACCAAACCGCTGAGATAAAGCGCATGCACGCCGTGTTAATCGCTTTGTCTAGCGATCCGCGCGCAGGCCTGTCGTCTGGTTTTGCAGATGCCGGGCAGGCGGCGATGAATGTGAAACTGATTGCGAGCTTATCGAAACCCGCAGGCTTCTTTGACCCGAAAAACCCAACTGGTTTACCGCCGGTGATTGCTAAAGAAGAAAGCGATGAAGACGGTGAAACCGACGATGAGGGGCAAAGCAATGATGATACCGAATGGGGCGAACGCTCACCGCTTCTTAGTTTCTCCAATACAGACATGGCATTCGCTGGCGACAAGTTAGTAACCGGCAGTTATCACGGCTTCAACGTTTACAAGTTACAAGACGACGGTGTTCCTGAACTCTTAAGTTCGGTTGTTTGCCCAGGCGGGCAGGGTGATGTGTTGATCGTTGGTGATTTGCTGATCATGTCAGTAGAGCAGACGCGTGGCCGTGTTGATTGCGGGCGGCAAGGCATCAATGAAGATGTAAGCGCTGAGCGTTTTCGCGGTATTCGTATTTTTGACATCAGCGATCTTAGCCAGCCGATACAAGTAGGGCAGGTTCAAACATGCCGTGGCTCGCACACTCATTCTGTGGTCTCCGGGCCTGGGGACGACGGTAAAATCATTGTCTATAATTCAGGTACATCGAGAGTGCGCGACGGTGAGGAGTTGGCTGGCTGTGTCGGTAATATTCCGGGCGATGACAGAACGGCACTGTTCCGTATTGATGTAATTGAAATTCCGGTGGATGACCCTTCCAAATCCCATATCGTAGATAGCCCAGCGGTGTTTGCCGATGCAGAAACTGGCCGTTTAGCAGGCCTATGGCAGGGCGGTGATCACGGCGACGAAACCCAGCGCACAAGCCAAACCAACCAGTGCCACGACATTACGGTGTTCCCAGAAATTGGACTTGCTGCAGGGGCTTGTTCAGGCAACGGCATTATCTTTGATATATCCGATCCGCGGAAACCAAAGCGCATTGATGAAGTGATCGACAAAGGCTTCGCTTATTGGCATTCGGCCACCTTTAATAATGACGGCACCAAGGTTATCTTCACCGACGAATGGGGTGGCGGGGGACGGCCCCGTTGCCGCGCGTATGACCCAAAAGATTGGGGCGCCGACGCCATCTACGACATTGTAGACGGCAAGCTCGAATATAAAGGACATTTCAAACTGCCCGCACCTCAGGGCGAGACGGAAAATTGCGTTGCGCATAATGGTTCTGTGGTCCCTGTCCCTGGCCGAGATATATTCGCACAGGCCTGGTATCAAGGCGGCCTTTCGGTGATTGATTTCACCGATTCCGCAAACCCGGTTGAGATAGCCTATTTTGATAGGGGCCCAATTCATGATGAACTGATGGTTCTGGGTGGATATTGGTCAACCTATTGGTACCGCGGCAAAATTTACGGGACCGAGATCGCTCGTGGTCTTGATGTATTTGCCTTAAAGCCAAGTCAATATCTGAGCGCAAACGAAATTGCCGCTGCGGAAATGGCCAATCAGGGCAGTGGGTTCAATCCGCAACAACAGTTCCGGGTGACATGGCCTGCTGATCCAGTGGTCGCGCGCGCCTATATTGACCAGCTTAATAGAAGCAGCGGTTTGCCGCAGCCGGTTGTTGCTGAGCTCGGGAAAGCGCTGGACAGTGCGACGGCTCAGCTTAATGCTGGTGGCTGTGACCAAACCATTGCCTCTAGCTTGCAGGCACTTGCCTCAAATTTGGTGACAGAGGGTGGAAGTGCTGCCAGCCAAAAGAGACGGACGGCCCTGGGGGAAACACTGAACGGTATTGCTGCGAGGCTGTGCAGCTAACATATAGGGGCTATTCATAAGGTGAAGATCACCCTTCACCTTATGAAAGTGCCCGTTCGTGATATTTGAACAATATATAGCCGGGGCGATAAGCTAGATAAGGCCTCTATTCTGGAGGTTTATTATGATCATTAGCACTGTTCTTGTAGTATCTTTTCTCACTTTTCCAACCGGTCCTCTGATGGCAATTGACGCTGCGGAACTGGTAGAAGAATCCAAAGATCCTGTTATCCGGGAATTCGATTTTTCCTATTCGAAAGACGGTAAGTCGGTGGTTTATTACCGTTCCGTTGGTCGGGCGACGCCCGACCTGTTTGTAAAACACGGAAAGCTCGCGCCCGTGAATATCAGCCGCAGCGATGATTATTGGGAAATTGAGCCTGATATGTCGCCAGACGGCACCGAAATTGTCTATTCCGCAGGGCAGAGTATGGCGGATATCGGCTTGCGTATTATGAATGCCGACGGCAGCAATGACCGCGAACTCTATGATAAAGAAGGAAATGAAGGCGGTGCCGCCTGGTCACCCGACGGTAAAAGGGTGTTATTTTGGTCGATCAACTTGGCGGAGAAAACATCCGATATTCTAGTCCTGAGAAAAGGCGGGCATACACCCCTGAATTTGACAGAAGACCTGCCTGGCCATGCATCTGGCGGGGAATGGACGGCTGACGGCACCGAAATCATTTATGGCTATAAAGCCACTGAAGACGGGCCGGACGAGTTTTATATTATGGCGGCGGATGGCAGCCACAAGCGGCAGGTCACATTCGGTGGAGAGCGAAAGTTTGGCGCGATTGTATCACCTGACGGGAAATGGGTGGTCTATTGTGGGCCTTCAGCCAATGGTAGCACCGATATTTTTGCGCAGCGGCTGGCCGGCCATGCCAAAGGTAAAAGCCCAGTAAACTTGACCAATTCAGCCGACGAACATGAATTTTTTATCAGTTTCACGCCGGATGGGTCGCAGCTGATATTTTCGCACGGTAATGGTAAAATAGGGTATCACAAGGGCGCTATGCTGACGTCTGTAATTCAGAGGGCAGGATAAGGACAGCCACCTCCCGGTCGCTCATATTGTTGGGGCTGAGGGGATTTGGGACGTCACTTCTCTAGTAAATTGCGGGGCTCGTTTCACTCAAAAAGAACGTTTGGGTTCATAATGCCCTTTGGGTCGAGCGCCTGCTTAATGCTTTTCATCGCGGTGAGAGCGGCTTTGGGTTTGGTGCGTGCCAGCTCCGCCTTTTTAAGCGAACCGATGCCGTGCTCAGCCGAAATCGAGCCGCCGTAATTGATGACAATATCATGCACCAATTCGTTCATAGCTTCCCAGTGTGCAAGGAACTCTGTTTTGTCTGCGCCTTTTGGCTGCATGACATTGAAATGAAGATTGCCGTCTCCGAGGTGCCCAAACGGGGTTACCCGCACGCCGCTGTATGTTTTTTCAAGCGTAGCGGTGGCTTCTTCTATGAAGGCCGGTACGTTGGAAACGGGCACAGAGATGTCGTGTTTGATGCTCGCGCCTTCATGCTTCTGTGCTTCGGACATGCTTTCGCGCAATTGCCAAAACGCAGACGCTTGCTTGCCACTGGTTGCTATGGCGCCGTTTTGTACCAAACCGTTTGATAAAGCCGTTTCCACCCAGTTTTCGATCGCGGTTTTTAGAGCCGTATCCGGGGCGCTGGTACCAATATCGATCAGCAGATACCACAGGTGCGCTGTATCCAGCGGGTTGCGGGTGTCGGGAATATGATTAAGCACAAATTCGAGGCCTGTATGCGGCATCAGCTCAAACACGGAAACACGGTCTCCTGTTGCTTCGCGTGCGCTACTTAGCAAGCTGAGTGCATCCTTCACCGAGTTGACGCCGAGCCATAAGGTGTGGCGTTCCACTTCTTTTGGGTAAAGCTTGAAAGTTGCTCTGGTGACAAGCCCGAGCGTCCCCTCCGCCCCAATAAGAAGCTGATCAAGTGCGTAGCCGGTGTTGTCTTTTCTAAGCGAGGTCAGGCCATCATATATACTGCCGTCAGGCAATATGGCTTCGATGCCGAGTGTCAGGGCGCGGGTGTTGCCGTAGCGCACAACATGCACCCCGCCTGCATTGGTGGAAACAATGCCGCCGACCGTGCAGCTACCTTCGGACGCTAGCGACAGCGGGAAAAGTCTGTTTTCGGCTTCTGCTGCGGCTTGCAGCGCTGCTACAGTGCATCCGGCTTCTGCAGTAATGGAATAGTTATCCGCATCAACTGTAACAATGCGGGACATGCGTTTGGTGCTGACCAGGATTTCATCTGCTTTCCCCAACCCTGGTAAACTGCCGCCCACAAGGCCAGTATTCCCGCCTTGCGGTACCAATGCGATGCTATGGTCGTTGCAGTAGGCTACCGCGGCTGCCGCCTCGGCTGCCGTCTGGGGCATTAGCATCAAGGCTGTTTTGCCGGTAAATTTATCACGCCATTCGCTCAGGTGTGGTGCGAGCACATCTGGATCCGTGGTCGACCCTTTCGGTCCGCATATACGGCCTAGCGCTTCGATATGTTCACGGCTGATCACTTTGCGTCTCTCGGTGCAGAAGCGCGTTTCAGCCTGTCGTTTATTGCAATGCCGATCCCGTCATTGGGAATTGGTGCCACTGCAATGCCGTGTGCGCCAGAGGCATCCGCCGTGCGTAACACTTCAAACAGCAGTTTAGCTGCCTCCGCTAAATCACCAGATCGGCTGAGCGAGAGGTCACCGCGTACTGCACCAAAGCCAATTAGCACTTCATGGTCTTGTTTGACCAAAGCATTCAGCCTGACAGTGGCGTTTGGCGCATAGTGGCTGGCGAGTTGGCCTGGTGCTGTAATTGTATCATCGTCCCTATCATGAACGGCTATTCCCGAAACGCTTTTGATTTGCTCAGCGGTTACTGTGCCGGGGCGGAGGATCGCGACGCCAGCGTCTGTCACGCCTATAATGGTGCTTTCGATACCAACTGAGGTTTTGCCGCCATCGAGGATTAGCGGAATGCGACCCTCCATGCCTGAAAGAACGTCGTTAGCGGATGTTGGCGATAACTTACCTGASGGGTTRGCGCTGGGCGCAGCAATRGGSCGGTYAAGTTTMGCRATCAYATCCTGAACSGCGAGAYTATTGGGGCAGCGCACKGCRAKYGTWTKYARRCCAGCCGATACSGCCGSRGCRAYWGGYGTAYYTTGTTTGGYYGGCAAAACAAAWGTAAGYGGGCCSGGCCAGAARTGTTSCATYAGTTTTCKKGCMACSGYTGGTACCRAAACATASCGKTYCGCCATGGCRATRTCYGAGACGTGGCAWATCAARGGGTTATGSGMTGGGCGGCCCTTYGCWRTGTAKATTTTRGCAACYGCKTCRGGGTTMAGSGCATCRGCGGCAAGGCCGTAAACTGTYTCKGTTGGYACAGCRACAAGYGCGCCTGCAAYTAAATGCTCGACKGCGCTCTCAATTGCCCCATSTTCATGGACAGGTACGACTAGAGTTTTGTATAGTGCCATGCACAAATTCTCGATCACATACTGTTTAACATGCCTGTCGCAGCGATTAGTGCGGCTTGCCCTTATTAGCTGATAGGCCAGCGGCGCGCTGCTGGCAATGACTATAGCCGGAAAAAGATTTATGAGCGATTACAGAGCGCCAATTGAAGAAATTAGTTTCGTCCTGGAAACCATGGGCGGTCTGAAGGACTGGACATCGCGCAGTGGTTTTGAAGAAGCTGACGAAGATCTGATTGCGGCAGTGCTCGAAGAAGCCGGTAAACTCACAAGCGATATCATTGCGCCGACCAACAAAATTGGCGACGAAATTGGTGCGAAATGGAATGACGGTGCCGTAACAACACCTGACGCCTTTAAGCCCGTGCATGCAGCGATGATTGAAGGCGGTTGGAATACGCTTGCCGCTAGCCCAGAGCTTGGAGGGCAGGGCCTCCCGGGAACATTGGCAATCGCAGTGACCGAGATGATTAACTCTGCGAACATGGCGTATGGCCTACTGCCGATGCTTACCGGCGGCGCAACGCAGGCAATTGAAGCGCACGGGTCCCCGGAGCAGCACGCGAAATATCTCGAAAAGATGATCTCAGGTGAATGGTCTGGCGCGATGAACCTGACCGAGCCGGGCGCTGGGTCAGACGTAGGAGCGTTGCGGGCGAAGGCAGAAAAGCAAGCGGACGGTACTTACTTGATCAGCGGCCACAAGATTTTCATCACGTGGGGTGAACACGACCTGAGCGATAATATCATTCACTTGGTACTCGCGCGGTTGCCTGATAGCCCTCCGGGCACCAAAGGTATTTCCATGTTTATCGTGCCTAAGTTTTTTGTGGGGGACGATGGCAGCCTTGGAGAACGTAACGACGTACGCTGCGTAAGTATCGAGCATAAGCTCGGCATCCACGGCAGCCCCACCTGCATCATGTCATTTGGTGATAACGACAAATGCGTGGGCTATTTGGTCGGCGAAGAAAATAAGGGTATGCGCGGTATGTTCACTATGATGAACCATGCGCGTATCACGGTAGGCCTAGAAGGTGTGGCTATTGGCGAGCGGGCGTATCAGCATGCCGTAGCGTACGCGAGCGACCGCGTGCAAAGTGCGGCCATTGGTGCGCGGACGCGCGACAGTGTGGCGATCATCAATCACCCGGATGTACGCAGGAACCTGCTGACCATGCGGGCGATGACAGAAGCGGCTCGGGCCATAATTTACCGCAATGTCTGGGCGTTGGACCGTGCGCATACGTCGACTGATAAAGAAGAAAAGCGGCAGGCCCAAGGCGAAGCGGATTTGTTCACGCCTATTTCAAAAGCTTATTCGAGTGATATTGGTGTTGAAACGGCCTCAATTGGCGTGCAGATCCACGGGGGGATGGGTTTCATTGAAGAAACCGGTGCTGCGCAATTTTACCGCGACGCCCGGATAGCGCCAATTTATGAAGGCACTAACGGTATTCAGGCGCTCGATCTTGTTGGTCGTAAGCTGAATGCAGACGGCGGAGCGCATTGGAAGGCTCTGATTGCTGAGATGAACGACTTCACGTGCGGCCTTGACCGGGCGATGGTGAAATCTGCGCCAATATTGCAGGAAGGGATTAATGCGCTAGAGGAAGCTGCAAATACACTGTTTGCTAACGGTTTTGAGCGTATTGTTGATACTGCGGCTGCTGCGACGCCTTATCTGCGTTTGTTCGGCACGGTGCTTGGTGGCTACTTGTTAGCAAAGCAAGCGGTTGAAGCGGAACGCCGGTTAGCGGCAGATGATGGTAACCCTGCATTTTTGCGTGCGAAAATTACGACCGCTAAGTTCTTCATTGAGCAATTGCTGCCACAAGCTACAGCATTGCTCGCACCAGTGAAGGCAGGGGCAGGGCGTATTATGGAAATGGACAACGAAGACTTTGCCCGTTCCTAATCGCGCCCTATTTAACTACCTATATCAAGTAATAAGCCCTCGTTTGAAAGAGTTAGATGACCAGTAGCACTGCGGAAGCCAAATCTGCCTCTGAGCAGCCGAAAGAAGAGACCATAAGCGATCACCGTGAAGGTGCTGTACCGCGCGGTGACGAAAACCTTGATTATATCTTCGGCGAAGATCTGCCCAAAGATGATTATGTGATTGAGGTAACTCCGGGTGTTCTGTGGGCCCGCATTCCGCTGCCTTGGTCACTGGATCATATTAACGTATATCTTCTTGAGGAAGAGGACGGCTGGACAGTTATCGATACCGGTGCCCAGGGCAAGACGGGCCGCGACATATGGGAGCTGCTTGAGAAGAATGTTCTTGGAGGCAAGCCTATCACTCACGTGGTGGCCACTCATCTTCATCCAGATCACCTTGGCCTCGCCGGTTGGTTGGTCGAGCGCCACAATGCAAAGTTCTCAATGACACAAGCGGAATATCTACTTGCGCAGAGCTTATGGATGGGCGCCAGCGACAGTATGCCGAAAGCGGAAATGGAATTTATGTTCCGGGCAGGTGTTTCGCGCGATTTGGAGGAAAGTATGTCCTCCAAAGGCTTTGGCCATTTCAAAAAAGGCGTTCACGAGTTGCCTTACAGCTATGAACGCATTGAAGATGGCTCAATCATGATGCTGGGCGGCAAGCGGTGGCAAGTGGTGATAGGGCGGGGCCATTCCCCAGAACATGCCTGTTTGCTGTGCCTTGACGTGCCGATGATGATCGGCGGCGACCAAATATTGCCTGAGATTACATCGAACGTTTCTGTTTACGGCCGAGAGCCGCTCGGAAACCCGCTCGCTCACTGGCTTTCAAGCCTTGACCGAATGCGCGCAATTGACAGCGATCCGATTGTGTTGCCATCCCATGGTCGTGTTTTTAAGGGCCTGATTAATCGTCTCGACTCGTTGATTGACAGCCACCTACGCAAACTTGTGCGCTTGCATGGTTGGTGTGGAGAGGCGCGCAGTGTTACAGAAACTTTCCCTACGCTGTTCCGCCGCAAAGTAACCGGTATGGACTTTTTTCTGGCGCTAGGTGAGGCCACGGCCCATCTGCATTTACTCGAAAGTCTGGGCTTGCTGGAGCGTAGCTTTGACGGCAATACATATAGTTTCCAAGCCATAGGCGAAATTGATGACGCGACGATCGTTGATCAGGTGAATCTGCTGCCGGGTGTGCAGTTGCGTTCTTACCAGGATATTGCTGCCTAAAAGGGGTGCTTCAATGTCAGGTTTAGGCGCTGAAGATCACCTTATATGAATATGCGGAATTCTGCTTTACGGATAGGTCATGAGCCGCCTATATAGGCGGTAACATTCGCAGATTCTCTGAAGGAATACCCATGAACGACACAGCCAACAGTGGACAAGATATTTCCGCGCTTAGTTTCGAGCAAGCCATGTCGGCGCTTGAGCAAGTCGTTGCGCAGTTGGAATCGGGTAATGCACCGTTGGAGCAGTCGATTGATCTCTATACGCAAGGGACCAAGCTGAAGGCCCATTGCGAGGCAAAGCTTAAAGACGCGCAAGCAAAAATCGAAAAAATTACGCTTGATGAAAACGGTGCTGTTGCTGGTACCGAACCTTTTGACGCCGCCTAAGCGTCTATACGGCAGGATTTAGCTGTGACCACACTAATTGCAGATACGGCAATGCTTGAGAAAGCCCTCGTGGAGGCTGCATCAGGTGTCGAAAAAATGTTAGATGCATTGGTCGTAGTCCCTGACGGACGGGAAGCCAAAGTTTTTGAGGCGATGCGCTACTCGCTTTTTGCCGGAGGAAAGCGGCTGAGGCCCCTTCTTGTTCTAGCAAGCGCAGACATTTTTGGCGTTGACAGGACGCAGGCCCTTAGGGTGTCAGCGGCACTAGAGTGTGTGCATTGTTATTCGCTTATCCATGACGACCTGCCAGCGATGGACGACGACGATATGCGCCGCGGCAAGCCAACCCTCCATAAAAAGTATGATGACGCGACAGCTATTTTGGCGGGCGACGCCTTGCTGACGTTGGCTTTTGAGATATTGGCTGACCGTGAGACCCATCCAGACCCCTACGTACGTACTGAGCTTGTAGCGACCCTTGCGAAAGCATCCGGCGGCGCGGGCATGGTTGGCGGGCAGATGATTGATCTTCTGGCAGCCGAGCATGACTATACAGAGCAAGATATTTTCCGCCTTCAGCATCTAAAAACAGGTGCTTTGATCAGTTTTGCGGCGGAAGCGGGAGCTGTAATGGCCAAAGCCAGTGATCAGGCGCGCCGTTCCTTAAAGGGATATGCGGCGGATCTGGGTATTGCCTTTCAGATTGCAGATGATCTGTTTGATGTTGAGGGCGATGCTGATGTTGTAGGTAAAGCCGTTGGTAAGGATGCATCGGCAGGCAAGGCAACCATCGTGAGTATGCTTGGTATTGAGCGCGCGCGCGCTCAGGCGCAAATTCTTGCAGATCAGGCTATTGAACATTTGGCGAATTTCGACGATAAGGCAGCAGTTTTGCGTGCGGTGGCACAATTTGCTATAAATCGTCGCACCTGATTGGCCTTCAGGACGGAAGTGTTACATAAGTAGGCGGGAAACCCGCGAGAAGGATAGTGAGTTGAGCGTACGACCAGAAACACCCATGTTGGATAAGGTCAATAGTCCTGTGGATTTGCGCAAGTTGGACGCATCGGATTTGCGGCAGGTTGCTGATGAACTGCGCTCTGAAGTGATCAGTGCAGCGTCTGTATCTGGTGGCCATTTTGGCGCTGGGCTCGGTGTGGTCGAGCTAACAGTTGCGCTCCATTATGTTTTCAATACGCCGGAAGACAAACTGATTTGGGACGTTGGTCACCAGGCTTATCCTCACAAAATCCTAACGGGCCGCAGGGAAGCTATTCGCTCTATTCGCCAGCCGGGCGGTTTGTCGCCCTTCACCAAGCGCGGTGAAAGTGAGTATGACCCGTTTGGGGCAGGGCATTCATCCACTTCTATCAGTGCGGCGCTCGGGATGGCAGTTGCCAATAAATTATCTGATAAGCCGGGGCGTGCGATCGCCGTGATCGGTGACGGTGCGATGAGCGCTGGTATGGCCTACGAAGCCATGAATAATGCAAAGCAGGCAGGCAACCGGCTTGTGGTGATCCTGAACGACAACGACATGTCGATCGCGCCTGCTGTTGGTGGTTTGAGCGCCTATTTGGCGAAAATCATTAGTTCCGAGACATTCCTTAGCCTGCGCGGCTTTGGTAAGAAAATCATTGAGATGCTGCCGCGACCGCTGGCAGACCGAGCGCGCCTCTGGGAGGAAAGCGTGCGCGGCATGGCCATTGGCGGCGGCACTTTGTTTGATGAACTTGGTTTCTATTATGTTGGCCCAATTGATGGTCACCGCATGGATCATCTGATCCCGATTTTGGAAAACGTACGCGATACGCATGAAGGCCCAATCCTTGTGCATGTGGTAACAGAAAAAGGCCGTGGGCATCCGTTTGATGAGCCAAACCTTGAGAAATACCACGCTGTTCCGCAGTTCGGCATTGTAACGCCTGAGCCAAAGAAGGCTCCCGCTAAAGCGCCGACATACACGAAAGTGTTTGCTGAAACGCTGATTAAAGAAGCCGCAGCTGACGATAAAATTATAGCGATTACTGCGGCGATGCCGTCTGGCACAGGCCTTAACAAGTTTGCGGAGGCTTTCCCTGATCGCTGTTTTGATGTTGGCATTGCCGAACAGCACGCAGTGACATTTGCGGCAGGCATGGCAACAGAAGGCTATAAGCCGTTTGTTGCGATTTATTCGACTTTCTTGCAGCGCGCTTATGATCAGATTGTCCACGATGTGGCAGTTCAGAACCTACCGGTTCGCTTTGCTATTGATCGCGCTGGTCTTGTCGGGGCTGATGGTCCGACGCACGCAGGTAGTTTTGATGTGACCTATTTGGCAAGTCTGCCGAATTTCATCGTAATGGCAGCTGCGGACGAGAGTGAACTTGTACATATGATTGCCACCGCGGCTTCTGTGAACGATGCGCCAGTTGCACTGCGTTTCCCGCGTGGTGAAGGTGTTGGCGTTGAACTTCCTGCCAAAGGCGAAATCCTTGAGATTGGCAAAGGCCGGATTGTGAAGTCCGGCACGTCGGTTGCTATTGTATCGCTTGGCACACGGCTGGCAGAAGCCCTGAAAGCGGCAGATGTGCTTGAGGCTCGGGGACTGTCGACGACTGTTGCTGATGCGCGGTTTGCCAAACCCGTTGACGAACAGATGCTGCGCGACTTGGCAGCAAGCCATGATCTGTTGATCACCATTGAAGAAGGCTCCATTGGAGGCTTCGGCGCGCATGTGATGGATTATCTGGCTGGTGAAGGCATTCTCGATGGCTCGCTGAAAATTAGGTCGCTTAAGCTGCCGGATGCTTTCCAGCAGCACGGTAAGCCTGACCAAATGTACGCTGACGCAGGGCTTGACGCCTCTGGTATCGTGGAAGCTGTTCTGAAGGCTTTGGGCCGCAATGACCTTGGGCAAATTGCCTCAGGCACTAATTAAACAGCTCCGGGGGACCTATGGCCGTTAAAATAAGGGCAGACGTAGCGCTTGTTGATCGCGGGCTTGTGGATACCCGTACCAAAGCGCAAGCGCTTATCATGGCGGGCGTGGTGTTTACTGGCGAGACAAAAATCCTGAAAGCCGGGCAGCAGATTAAGGGTAATCAGCCGCTCGAAGTGCGCGGAAAAGATCATAATTGGGTTAGTCGCGGCGGCATGAAGCTT
>NVTU01000018.1 GCA_002401685.1 Kordiimonadales bacterium | reverse complement strand
TCAATTGCTTCTAACATGGGCGTTCTCTCCAAACTCGCGGTCTTGACAAACTAGGGCGTGATAAACTTGGGCGTGACGTTCGATTTTGTCGTGCCGTTTTATTTTCTATGACTAACTTGGTGAAAAGGGGCTGAGATTGCTCGCCTAATTCGAAAACAGCCGACGTTTTTTCAATATCGGCGAGAGTTATCCATTTTCGGCAAGCGATACGCCGCGATATTCGGTTGGTGTTTGGCCTGTGCGTTCTTTGAATGCCCGATTAAAGGGCCCCAGCGACCCGTAGCCCAGGTCCATCGCAATCACCAGAACCTGCGTGTGCCGCTCGGCAGCGTCCGCCAACCTCAGCTTCGCGGCATCGATACGGTAATGATTAAGGAAGTCTGCGAAATTGCGGTAGCCCATGTGCCGGTTAATAAGCCTACGCAGCCTATGCTCGGGGATTGAAACCTCTGAGGCCAAAGTACTGATTGTGAGGCCGGGCAACAGGAACTTCTTGTCATCAACCACGGCAGTCATAATCGCAGTCAGATCGTGCCGCTCACTGGCATCACCTTTTTGCGCCGATATAGAAATACTCTCTTCATCCTTCGGCTGAACAGCAGGCTCGAACAAGATGCCCTTATGCAGGCGTGTATTGGTCCACATAATGGTGAAGGCGAGCGCCGCCATACTGGCCGACTGCACCAGCAAAGCCTTGGGGTTTTCCAATTGCTCGTGGGTAAAATAAGTCTCGAAAACGAAAATTGCTGTGATCGCGAAACCGACAAGGCCGATATAGATTGAGCGAAAACGAATACGTATTTCTAGAAGGTCATCCCCACGCCCTTGCCACGCCACATACAGCATATGAGCGATAAAACCGGTGCGAACAGCTGCGTAAGCAACCTCCATCAAAAATCTCACGTCAGGGTTTAAACTCTCACCGTAAGAAAATTGGACCTGGTTCATTGCGATATAAAGCGCGGTATAGAAGGCGTGCATGGGTCTCAGACGGAAATTATCCTGAAAGAGCGACAAGGTGAACAGCCACACTGTCACCGGCCCCATAATACAGAGGGTGCCGATCCCAAACGTAAAGCCGTGCGGGCCAAATGCAGACCAAAAAGATGAATGGCTGCACATCATATAAGACGCGCCCGTGAAGGATGCGAGCGAGCCAAGGATAGCGGTAAGCCTGAATTTAAAATCGCGCAGGATCAAAAGTCCCAAGAAGAAAAACATACCAATGGCTGCGTTTCTAAAGACTGTGTCCAGGGTTTCAATCATCGGGCCAGCTCCTCGATCCAAAATAGGTGCATGGCCAACACCTGTTTATTTTCAGGTGATTATAGAAGATACACACCGCTCGTAAATGCAGAATTTAAAAAATTGCACCAAAGTCCAGCTCATATAGCTGGACGATATATTCAATCACAACTCATTGACAAAACCGATCAATAAAATCGATCTACTTCCGTTGCTTTTATTCGGGAAAAGCATAAAGTGGCGCTCAGAAAGCACCGCCCTTCCCGAAAGTTCTGGGCGTGCCAAATTAATATGTAACAAAACATTTATAAGGAGGCCTAGATGGCTGTACTTGCAGGCAAACCAGCACCAGATTTCACCGCAGCGGCCGTAATGGCGGATGGCAGCATCAACGGTGCCTTTAACCTTAAAGAATATATCGGCGACGATTACGGTCTGGTATTCTTCTACCCGCTCGATTTCACATTTGTTTGCCCGTCAGAAATTCTGGCGTTCCATAACCGCATGGACAAATTTAAAGAGCTCGGCGTTAAAGTTGTTGCTGTGTCTGTCGACAGTGAGCACACGCACGCTGCATGGCGCAACACACCAACCAAGCAAGGCGGACTTGGCCCTGTTGATTTCCCAATGGTTGCTGACAAGACCAAACAGATCGCTCGCGACTATGATGTTCTCATTGAAGAAGACGGCATCAGCCTACGTGGTACTTTCATCATTGGTAAAGACGGCATGGTTTGGCACCAGTATGTAAACTTCCTGCCACTAGGCCGTAATGTTGACGAATTTGTACGCCTTATTGAAGCCCTTCAGTTCCACCAAGAGCACGGCGAAGTTTGCCCTGCTGGCTGGAACAAAGGCGACGAAGGCATGAAAGCTGACGCAGCTGGCGTTGCTGAGTATCTCGGTAAGCACGCTGACGAGCTCTAGGCTCACCCCCAGTTTTAAATCCATACCGTCAGTGTAGGGATGGCGTGGTAAGAAAAGAGGTTCTCTCCGGGGCCTCTTTTTTTTGTGCGGTTTGTATTCAGAAGAGCTCCTCAGCGCAAAGCACCCACACCTGCGGCTGCAACGTTCTACACATCTGCAATAACGAGCAAGGCCGGCACCACTCGGCATAGCGCCCGAGACATAGCTCCAGCTATATTGAGCGTCGATCTTGGATGCCCCGGATTGACGCAGACGGAACTGATACTTATGGCAGCAGCCGAGTCATGCTGGTGAACATCAGGATATCGTCTGCGTGGGCTCCACATGACGGCAAAAGGTAAGAGCGGACCAGCGCTTATTGAGGGCTGGCCAAATCCCATGCGGCGGGCGGCAGGTCAATCGGCTTTGACAGATCAAATGTGACCATGAAGTCGCGATTTTCCCGTGTTAACCGGTAATGAAACAGATCGCCGGTTACGCTGATGTGCCAGACATTGCTCACCGATGCTGTCAGGCCATTGTCCTTAAACATCGTAATGCTTTCCTGGTCGACGGGAAACGATACCAAAGTCGCGGTTTGCGCAGCTTCTGCAGTGCTTTCGCCGCCGTACTGGGTTACTGCGTCTTCGGTACCGTCAGCGTGTCGGTGATCATGCTTCAACCGTAGGCCATTTTCAGTTTTGCTAATTACCCAAATGCGAGACCTATCGTCCCCAACATGCAGAGGCACTTTTATCTGTCCGTCTGAACAGTCGCGAATATGCATAATCAGCCTGGCCTTGCGCCAAGCATCGTCACTGGTGCCGTACCGTGTCACTTCCCCTAGAAAGGCTTTTCCGCAATGCTGCATGAGTGTATCTAGCACTCCTACAGGTTTGCCCGTCTCCTGATCAAAACTGCGAGCCCTCAGCTCCTGCGAAAAACCAACCAAAAGCGAGAGTATAACCACTATAAAACGCATCGACTATTCCTTCAATAACACACAAAGTTAATGTCTAACCTTGTGCCACTTTACACGCGCCCAGCAAACAGAATATTTTTATGTAGTCACCGAACAGCACGCAATAATTACTGCCTACTGTTCAGCATCCCATTCAAACCCTTCACGGCAGTGGAGACGCCTAACGTAAGTAATAAAATGCGCAATATTCATTCTAACCATTCCAGATGTGAATATGTCCAATCTACCGAAATATTATCTGCGATTCGCTGTACTTTCCGCCAGATTGATCGCTGAGAACTCGATTATTCAACGAGTAATCCTAAAGTTTAGTCCTCTGTACCCTAGGCATTTCAGGGCGTTGACCATATATAGGCAATGCTCCCACGCCAAACGTGTTTTTCTTGACGCCAAACGTGTTTTTTTTGTCGGAGCATTAACCTTTATTGGTTTATAAGGTGTGGCAATCAAGGACAGGACCAAGTAGTTAGCCAACCAAAACATTGAGTTGTGGCTAATGCAGATGAGTGAGAGTGAAAAGTTATGTCTGTCGGGGAAAAATACGTCGCGGTATTCTGTCTGCTTGTGCTTGCGCCTGCAGCATATTTCTATTTGCCTGCAACGGCTGCGCTTCCGCTCTCCATGGCTCTTTTCCTACCCTATATCCTGTTCATCGTATCAAAGCCTAAAAGACGCTGCGTGCCGTGTGGTGAAATTATTACTCTTGGCCCTCGTAGCTATATGTCGGCCCGAAACGGCTCACTCAAATGCCCAAAATGCTCATCCTCTGTCAAAAATAAACACCGCATTTAGGCGCCTCTTAAAGGCGTTCAAAATAGTTCAAAGGTACCGCCAGATGATGCGGCCAACTTCACACAGCTTCAGCCTAAATTACAAGCTTCAGGTAAAGGGTATGTCCGCCTAAAACACAGCTGCACTAAGTCTGGGTGTGGTCTGCTTCAATTTCGTCTGCCCGCCTGCGTGCCACACGGGCACTACAGCGCTCAACGTACGCATTTAAAGCCTCGCTGTCAGGCAACATACCGAACTGCTTCATAAAAGAACAAGTAGAGCCAAGCATAACATCGGCAGCACTAAAGCCACTTGCCAACATCCACTCTTTGTCGCCAAGTCCTTTTTCTAGTGTTTCAATCATTGAAGTGAAATCGCCCCAGCCATTACGAAACTTATTCGCTTCCGCGCCGCTGAACTTTTCAGTCATTGCAGGCTCCACAACGCCCGGCACATAAAACATCCAGTATAGATATTGGCCGCGCTCCGCAGCATCCACCTTAGGAGCCAAGCCGGCATCAGTATACCGGTCAGCCAAATATATGCACATTGCTGCTGTTTCAGACATAAAAACATCGCCGTCAATCAACGCTGGCACTTTGCCCATGGGGCTTGCCGTTAATAGTTCAGCTCGATTTGGATCTTCTTCCGCCCGGATATCTGTTTTAACCAATTCATACTCGACACCCAGTTCTTCCATCATCCACAGCGCGCGGGCTGCTCTTGTTTGTGGGCACCAGAAAAGCTTAATCATAAGTGTCTTCCTAAGTTGACTAAAAGCAAAAAGATAGCGGCTGAGGGTATACCACTCAGCCGCACAGCACACAAGCCAGCCGAAAGGCTGTTATCGTCCCCCAACTTGCATGCTTTTTAGCTCTTTTGCAGTCTCAGCAAGGGCAATAAACTCACTGCGCAACACCGAAATTTCGCCAGCTTTTGAAGCCAGTGCGGCGGCATCCGCCAACGAATAATCTTCGGTATATTTGCTGCCAGATAGCAGCTGCCCGTAGGCGGCAACAGCAGCGATATGCATCAAATCTGGTCTGAGTTCAGGGGACGCTGTCAGCACAGATTGCTTGATAACATGTTCCACCAGAATACTGGCGTCGCCGCCCGGCTCTTTATAGCGAAGCTTCACGTAAGCCAGCTCCCCTGCTTTTCCTTTAAGCCCAGACGTTTCGCCGTAGCGTTTTTCCGGCAATCGGTTACCCTTACCGCCTACCAGCGACACTTCATAAAGCGCCGTCACACTGTGGCCTGCCCCGATCTCACCAGCATCAACCTTATCGTTGGCAAAATCTTCATTCGCGAGCACGCGGTTTTCATAGCCAATCAACCGGTATTCAGCAACAACAGCCGGGTTAAATTCGATCTGAATTTTAACGTCTTTGGCGATGGTATGCAGCGTCGAGGATATCTGGTCGCCGAGCACTTTTTTGGCTTCGCGGAAATTATCGATATAGGCATAGTTACCGTTCCCGATATCAGCCAATTGCTCCATCAACTCGTCATTATAATTGCCATCGCCGAACCCTAGCGTTGTTAACGATATGCCGCTCTCTCGCTTGGCGGCAATAACAGATTTCAGTGTGTTCACATTAGAAATACCAACATTAAAATCACCGTCGGTGGCCAGAATAATGCGGTTAATGCCGCCTTCGATGAACCCTTCTTTGGCCTTATCGTAAGCAAGCTCAATCCCTGCGCCCCCCGCGGTTGACCCGCCCGCACGAAGTTTCTTCAGAACACCGCGTATTTTCGCCGCCTCGTTCCCCTTTGTAATATCGAGCGCAAGGCCGGTTGCTCCGGCGTAAACCACAATGGTTACATGGTCCTCTTCCGTAAGCTGCGCCGTCATAAACTCCAGCGATTTAGTGAGCAACGGCAATTTATCCGCCGCATTCATCGACCCAGACACATCAAGCAGAAACACAAGATTTGCAGCAGGGCGTTTTTCCAGCTCAAACCTTTTTCCCTGTACGCCAATACGCAGCAGGTGTGTGTTTTCGTTCCACGGCGTTACCAGTGCATCCGTTGTTAATGAAAACGGCGTGTCCCCTTCAGGCTGTGGGTAATCATACGAAAAATAGTTGATCAACTCTTCGGTTCTGACAGCATCAGCATTGGGCAGATACCCACTATTGATCCGGTCGCGGATAAACGAGTATGACCCGGTATCGACATCCACTGAGAAAGTTGAAACCGGCTCGTCCGCCGTGGCTTTGACAGGATTTTTGTCATAATGCGCAAACTTGTCCTGGCTCGGTTTCGGAGCAACACGGTGCCCGATGAAAGGTCGGATACTGGACACCTGAAATCGAGAGCGCTGCTTCGAGGACTTTACAGACGGCCTATCTTGGCCCGTTTCATTCAAAGTGACAATTGGTGTGGTAGCAGACTGGCCATCGCGCCTTATGAGAGAACCGGTAACAACCACCTCTTCTGTTAAAATCGTTTCGCCCGGCTGACCATCGGGGGCAGCTATCACCAGCGGCGGCTTAACTGGAGCGGGTGTTTCAGCACCGTCCCGCTGCACGGCACAGGCTGCCACAGCGAGCAGCGCAATCACGCTAACCGATGAATGAGCAAGTATCTTTCTATACGATTTTTGTGTCTGTTTCATTTTAGACCTCCATTCAAAGCTACGATGAGCGCCTGCGGGTGAATAAAAGCTGAACGGAAAGTTCAGGTAAAATACGAACCTATATAGAGCCTTGAAAAATGGCCAAAGCGTGCCGAAACTATGCCAATGCTTAGATAAAAATACGGGCGGGGTTGGCATTATTGCAATCGCATTATAGGGTCGGCATTCACAATACGAAGGGACCTACTGTGCGCATTCTACTCATAGTTTTCATCGCAACCATCCTGTCTTTCAGCACGAAAGCAACGGAACCCATCCGCGAAATGGCGGCACTTGCGCCATATGTCGGCATATGGGAGCAGGTTCTTGCAGATGGTTCAACGGATCAGCCTGATGTGCAAAAGTGGGAATGGGCCTTTAAAGGTAAGGTCGTGCGCATTCTGCACGGCAGCGGCAGCTATGGCGGCGAAAGCCTGATCCACTGGGACACGGTGCAGCAAAAAATCCTCTTCCGCTATGTAACCAATGACGGCTTTTATACCGACGGCGTAATGACCCCCACTGAAACGGGCTTTGATGTAACGGAAGTTATCGGCGGCGCAAAGGCTGGCCCAAGCGAGGTCCAATCCGTTTACAGCATAACAGCAGACGGCCACCTCCAAGTTAAAGCGAACTTCAAAATGGGCGGAAAATGGCAGGAGGGCTTCACCAACACCTACCGGCGCAACCCAGATGCTGAGGTGAAATACGACAATTAGAGAGCCCAAGCCTGAAGTGCAACGGGCTACAGGTATTGGGCTGCGATGAAGGTAACTGGGAGCGTTTTTGACTTAGAGTTACATTCGCAGTTAAAGTTGGGCTTACCTTGAAGCGTCATAAATAGAAGAAAAAATTCATGTTAGAAACTATCCTGATTGTAAATACACTCTGGTTTGTCATGGGCTTTAACGTGTTCTCAATTAGGAACAAGGTCTTTGCAAAACTGTTAGTACCGAGGGAACATCGCGACACACCAGTATTTGAAATATTAGCTGAATCAGGCCGGTTCCTTGGCGGATTTAATATCGCTTTTGCTGTCTGCAATATTCTATTGCTGATGAACCTGGACATCTTCCCCAGCGATGCGCAAAGGGCCATTTTGTTGTTGGGTTTTGCCGTCGCGCACGGATCGCAGTTTGCTTTTAGTGTGCCGATAGCTATTCAGAATTTACGTGGCGGCGGTGTTTGGCAGGTCCTTAAGGGTACATTGCTGTTTATTTTTGTAACCGATTTCACCTTAATGGCGCTAAATTTGGCGTTGGCTGTCAGTTATACTTTATAGCCGCCATATGATTTGGCTTGGCGGAATTATGTCAGCCTCATACTAACCTCGGATTTTGCTATCGATCAGGATAACGCCAATTGGCAATAATTGGCGTTGAGTTTGGCTGGCAGCGGCAAAGGCCCCTTCCCATAAGGGTATGAGACCGCCGAACCAATGGAAAATTCCACCAACCATTCTGACGCTAAGCGCCAGAAACCCCTTAATTGAGCCTTTATGCTCACTATGATCGTTTTTGCCGATCAATGTTATCGAAACAAAGCATCGTGAAAATCGCTCTATCGGCATTGGCTTTTGCGCTGCTTACCCTTATGTAAAGTGCCAAGAGAGTAGCCAAAATAGGTGACGCCCAGTCAATGGCATGCTCTAGCCTTACGCTAGAAGCGCCGAGCTGGCCTTACTGTACGAAATATAAGGATGTATTCATGAGTGAGACTAAACATAGCAATATGCTGATCATTGGGTCAGGGCCTGCGGGTTACACAGCAGCAATTTACGCAGCGCGCGCAAACCTGAAGCCAACCATTGTCACCGGCATGCAGGCTGGCGGTCAGCTCACCATCACCACTGATGTTGATAACTATCCTGGCTTTGCTGATACGGTGCAAGGCCCTGAACTGATGGAAGCCATGCGGGCACAGGCTGAGAAAGTCGGCACTGAGATCGTTTACGACTTGATCAATGAGGTTGACCTTAAAGCCACGCCTAAGCGCGCTATAAGCGATAGCGGCACTGTCTATACGGCTGACACAATTGTTATTGCCACCGGGGCGCAGGCGCGTTGGCTTGGTCTCCCGTCTGAAGAGAAATTCAATGGTTACGGCGTTTCGGCTTGTGCCACGTGCGACGGATTTTTCTACAAGGGCAAAGAAGTGGTTGTCATTGGTGGCGGCAATACCGCTGTGGAAGAGGCTCTTTATCTTTCGAATATTTGTTCCAAGGTAACTATCGTGCACCGCCGCGATGCCTTCCGGGCTGAGAAGATCCTTAGTGACCGTTTGGCTAGAACCGATAACATCGAGGTCCTATGGGATACCGTCCTTGAAGAAGTTGTGGGCGACGAAGCCCCGCTTGGTGTTACAGGTGTGCGTTTGAAGCATGTTAAAACCGGCGACATCACATCCCATGATGTACACGGCGTTTTCATTGCTATCGGCCACACCCCATCAACGGAACTGTTCAAAGGCCAATTGCCGATGGATGATGAAGGGTATCTGTTTAAAAAGCCAGACAGCACGCAGACAGACATCCCAGGTGTTTACGCGGCGGGCGACGTAACTGACAAAATATTCCGCCAGGCGGTAACGGCAGCGGGCATGGGCTGTATGGCAGCGCTCGAAGCGGAAAAATATATCGCTGAAATGGACGACTAGTTGGCCACCGCCAGCTGCAAATGAATTCTATCGGGGCAGGTTTTCCTGCCCCTTTTCTTTGGCATAAGGCCCCTACAGCTTCAGTAAATTCCTGGCCCGCGCCTGCAATGCTTTGCTGCCTTGCTCAAACGCAAAAGCCATCGCCGCGCATGCACGTGGCTCAAATTTCTCGTCGGTCTCGGCCATATCCACCAGCGCCTGCAAAGCGCATGTCCGTACAATGCTGCTGCGATCATTCTTAAGCAAATGCCAAAGCCGGTCACTCAGTCCAGTCAACTGGACGGCATCCAAATCCAGATGCGGCAGTATCTTTGGCAGCTGATGCAACAATTCCCACTGCGAACTTTCCTTCAAGGCCTCGAGCAGTTCAGCACCGAACGGACGGAGCACTGCAGGTTCTTGCGCAAATATAGATACGCAGGCATGCGACACATGAGAAACCACAGCAGGGTTTTCCGCAGCTAACGCGTTTACTAGTTGCCGTACCTCGTCGGGATATTGCAAAATATAGCGTGCAACTTCATTCGAGCGAGCTACAGAACCGCGCTTTCCCTCAGACAATGCCTGGATCACGTCCATTTTTAGCCAGCACCCATATTAGCCGAAAGACTGTTGCACAGCGTCACTTGCTGATTGGCCAAGATCAGTCATATGCAACAGCGTTTTGCCGCCCCCAGCATTTTCAAAGGATACCAAGCCTACCCCCGCCGCTACGCCGGACCCGCCTGTAAGCTGGGTCAAAAAATGGTAACATCCGGGTTCTGTCATGCCCACGCCGCGTGCCACATCGCCAACCGAGGCACCGTCCCCAAGATCCATGAACACCAGAAAGCAGATGATTGCCTCGGCCTCAAGCTTAGGGAAGTTGCTTTTGAAATAGGCGCTCGCATGTTCAAGTATTTGTTTATTGCTCATCTACAGGCCTTATTGTTGGTGCGTATAGTGTAGGCAAAACAGGGTTTTAGAGCAACCCAATGCCGTGATGCATACCAATAATTATCAGCCATACCTAAAACGCAGTGCTTGCATAGCCTACAAATGAGTGAAATAGTCCGCCTTCACCTGCGCGGTGGCCGTCAGTTTAAGAGAAAGACAGTTCATGGATTGGGACCGATTACGTATTTTTCATATCGTTGCTGAAGCAGGCAGCTTCACGGCCGCTGGCGTGCGCCTCAACTGCAGCCAGTCTGCCGTTAGCCGCCAGATCCGCGCACTAGAGGAAAGCTTGAACGTATCCTTGTTCACCCGCCACGCACGGGGGCTTGTACTTACGCAGGAAGGCCACGAACTGTTTGGCACGGCGCGTGAAGTTGTGCACCGGATCGAAGAAACCGAGCGCAGCTTACTCGAATCGAAGGAACGCCCATCAGGCTTACTGCGCGTCACAACAATGGTAACCTTTGGCGCCGTATGGCTTACGCCGCACCTCGAACAGTTCATGTCTGAATACCCGGACATTGACTTAAAGCTGATCCTTGACGACAAAGACCTTGACCTGTCAGCCGGAGAGGCCGACGTCGCCATTCGTCTGCATGAGCCACAGCAAGCGGATTTGATCCAGCGGCCCCTCGCAAGCTTTCACACGCACATTTATGCCAGTCCCGAGTATCTGGCGCGTCGCGGCACGCCGATTACGCTAGATGATCTGGATGGGCACGACCTGATAACCTTCGGCGAGACCTCCAACCCTACTGTGCGTGGCCTCAATTGGCTTGTCGACCAAAGCCTTGGCGGCAAGGCCCGTGCGCCGCGCCTTCAGGTCAATAATCTCTACGGTATATTGCATGCTGTTGAGGCGGGCATGGGCATTGCAGTTCTGCCGGATTATCTGGTGCATAACCGACAGAAACTGGTGCGTGTCCTACCAACAATAGAGGGCCAGCCTTTCAACAGCTATTATTGTTACCCGCCAGAGCTCCGTGGGTCTCTCCGTGTTGCGCTCTTCCGCGACTTCATGGTTCGCCAGATCCGAGCTGAGAGCAACATTCTTTAGGGCAAGGGTGCTGCACCAAAGAGCACTTAACTCCGGCCAGGAAGCAAAGCCCCACCGACAATCAAAGGTCTATTGCTTACAGACGGCAGAATCTGCTTTCTCAGTATAAGCTTTACTGATCACATCCCCTTCTTGCAGGTCATATACCACATCCATACCAGTGATAACTTTTGCAAATACAGTGTAGCGGTCATTCAGGTGCATATTGTAGGCCGTATTGATGAAAAACTGGGTGGTGCCAGTATCGCGCCCTGCGGTGGCAACACCCACAGTTCCAATGCGGTGCTCACCGCCCCATTCTTCGCGGATACTGCCCCAATTAGCGAGCGAGCGGTCCTCGATTTGGCCAGCTTGCGTAACGAAGTTAGGGATCACCCGATGCCACAACATGCCGTCCATCTTGCCCACATCAGCCAGTTTGAAGAAGTTTGTTGTGGCGTATGGCGTATCGCCTGTTGCTACCATACAGATATTACCGCGCGTGGTCTCCAGCACCAGCTCCCGCCCAGCGTACGCACGCACGTTGGCCTGCGACGGCGTTGGGCGCGCCTTAGTGATTGCCTCAATGGAGGGATCAAGCGCCACTGCTGCCTCAAAACCGCGAACGGTATTTGGGTTAGCGTCCGCGTAAGCTTGCAGGATTTCTTTGCCAGCGTCAGAGCCAACAAGCGCCTGCAGTGCCTGAAACGCTTGGTAATAATCTTTGCCAGCCAACCATTTGGCGGCAACCTTATTGGCGGCTTCCGGTTCGCGCTGACCTAACCAGCGCAGCGCAGTAGTCGCGACCCAGCCATTTTCGTCATCAATATATCTTTCAAGAGTTTCGACCAGGTCAATATCAGCGGCGCTCCTGCGACCAATGGCGTCAATCGCCAGATGTCGGACCGCAGGGTCTGTTGCTTCAGCCAATTGGTCTAGCAGAAAATCGCGTGACGCGATATTTGATAACCGCCCAAACGAGCCAATGGCCTCGTGCCGGATACTGCGATCATGGCTGGCGGCGGCGCGCACCAGGAGTTCATAATGCGTGTCGCCCCATTCGCGAGCGAGGCGCACTAAAAGCCGAGTGGTCGGCACATCATCCTGGCTCAGCCCTTCGCCTTTATCAAGGCGTGCCCCAAGCGCTGCGCTAAGATTTTCGCTGGACATGAAATCTGGCAGGCTTCGGAGGCGTGCGAGCAAATAGGCTGCTGCATATTGGTGCGTATCATTTTGCAACAAACCCAGTAGCACCTCGGCATCAAGCCCCGCGACATCGTTAGCCTTCACACCCGCATAGACAATGTTTTGCATCAAGGCGTAGAGCGCTGCCGTTTTTGTTTCACTTGACGTCGCCTCACCGGCAACCAGTTCCGCCAAAACTTGGCGCGCATCTTCAGCACCAGAGAAACCAAGTGCCCGTGCAAACGCCGATTGTTCCTTAACTGACTTTCCCTGCAATTGGCCCAGCAGCACGCTAGATAATTTTGTATCATGGCAAAGTTGGGCACCCTTTGCCGCTGCAGTGCGAATGTCAGCGTTCGAACTACGGAGCGAGGGGATTAATGCCTCACAGGCGTCGCCGCCGATTTGTCCGCGCATTGCCAGCGAGTCTAGCTTTCCGGCTTTAAACGCCTCATCAAAAACACCATTCGACGCATCGCGCGCATCCGTTGCTTCAAGCAAGCGCAGCTGCAAGGGTTTATTTCGAAGTTTTTTTTCGGCCTGAACAGCTGGTGTTACCAGCATTAAGGCAGCAGCCAACATTGGTGCAGTTTGAGCGAATTTCATGGTGTCTCCCCTTAAGTATATGGCGATCATACCTTTTTTGGTCAGCAATGCTGCACTAAAATTAATTCAGTCGCGAGCAATGCACTCACGTTCCTGTGAAATAAGGGCGCTATGCAAAAAACGCATGGCTGCTAAGTAAAAATAAGTGTTTTCGATCCCGACAACCATACCTATATACCCATCAACGCAGACGAACAAAGCGACCCGCCTCCCACGGATCGCGACGTCAGCGACAGAGTTACGAGTAGTATTGAGTAGTATCAATTTGTTACGAGTACTCAAATTAGACGGTTAAACGTCATAAAGGCTGGTCCCGAGGTTTTCTCCCCCCTCCCCCAACTTCCCCCTCGGGATCAGTCCTTTAACCTCCCTAGAAGACCCACCAAGATTACAGCTGCAAGTCACACCAAGCAACGCACACTTATCGCTGCGGCTTGCTCACAAAATCCTATAATGTATTTTAGAAGTCGATTGTGAAGGCTCTTCAGCCTGCCAGTTCTTCACCGCGTTTGCGCGCTGCTCGAATAGCGTGGCGCATCAGAACCTGCAAACCATTTTCCTGCATCAACACTTCGAGCGCCGCGGCCGTCGTACCCGCAGGGCTCGTCACCCGCTCGCGAAAAGTGCTGGCAGAGGTCTCGACGTCAGCTTCCAGGAGTTTCGCAGCGCCAATAATGGTTTGACGTGCTAGAGCACTTGCAGTTTCCTCGGTCAATCCTTCACGTACGCCTGCAGCTGCCATGCATTCCACCAGATGAAACACATAGGCAGGGCCACTGCCAGACACGGCGGTGACTGTGTTCATATGATTTTCGGCTGGCACCCAAACGGCAGAACCAACCGCTGCAAACAAATCACTGGCGAGGGTTTTATTACCGTCATGTATGCCTCTGTGCGCAACAAGCCCCGTAATACCAGCGCCCACTGCAGCAGGCGTATTCGGCATCGCGCGAACATAGTCAGGCTCCTCGCCAAAACCTTCCACAAGGGTCTCAAGGGTAATACCACCCGCCACCGAAACCACGAGTGTACCAGTTTGCACAATAGCCTTGAGACCAGTGAGCACGCCGGCAATAATTTGTGGTTTAACCGCCAGCACCACAACGCGGGCCTTCAGTTTATTTGGCAAGCCCTTAGGGGCGCCATAGAAGTTTTCCGCAGGCACACCGCTCAGCGATCCAAAAGATACTGCCGGATCAACCACCACCAGCGCGGCTGGCAACAGCCCTGCCTTTAGCCACCCTTCGGCGAGGGCTCGGCCCATATGCCCGCATCCAACAAGAACGAGCGGACTGGCTAAGGAAAATTGATCATGCATACTAACGTCCTGTTTATGTTCGATAAGAAGGGACGGCGACGAAAAGTGCATCATGGGCGCACAACAAAAAGAACAGGCAGAGCATAACTCTACCTGTTCTTCTCAGCAAGCTCCCCCGAAACAAAATTAATTGCGGTTCAGGCCACAAAAAAATATCCGACAAATACTCATGCCAAAACAACACAAAACAAAATGTACTGAAAACTCTTACTCAGAAGATGGGATCACAATAAATACGCGGGACGATTATAAAAAGTGGGTACTCAAAACAAGGTTACTCGGAACCAAACCACTTATAAAAGGGTACTCAAAACAAGATTACTCGGAACAATGTAACTCAGAACAAAACTACGCGTTGCCTACACATTCCAGCATTGCAGACTCAATCGCCTCTTCCGGTGTTTGTCCTCCCCACATTACGAATTGGAAGACCGGATAAAAGCGTTCACTCTCCCCGAGCGCTGTTTCTACCATTGTTACCATATGGTCTTCGCCAATAGCTCCCAGCATAGGATCATTTGCCAAACTGGCATGGCGGTAGAGAAGGGCATTTTCCTCTGCCCAATATTCAAAGTGGCCAATCCACATACGTTCGTTGATCAGGCCAATAGTCTTGTAAATATCGTGAATGCGCCCTTCAGGTACTTTCATGTCAAACAAACAAGCAAATTGAAGCGTTTTGAAATCTTCTCGCCAGAACACGCGAAACTGAAGATCAGTATATTGACCAGAGATAAACATCGTAAGTTCATCTTCACTCTGACGTTCTATTGCCCAGTCATTGGCGCCTGCCAATTCCTCGGCCATATCAACCGGATTGCTACTTGTAACTTCAGAATGTCCGGTACTGAGAGTAGTCATCTCGTATCCCCCTGAGATGTCTTTGCCGAATACTGATCCAGCAAGACGGTGCAGCTGGTCAGTGCCTAGTTTAGTTTACCCAAAAACACGACATCTGGATTTCCTTAGCTGACTAAATACTACATGTAGGGTGCCAGCTCTCTGACTCTGTGGCAAGTCATTATTCTAAACCAAGGTCAATTAGCTGTGGAAAACCTGTGGAAAGCCGACCTGATAAAAGACCAAATAAGTCATTAATACAGGCAATTACAAGGGCTTTTAAATGTGGTCTGGTGTGGGTAAAATAATCCACTGAAATCGTTTTAGGCGAATTCAATCATCCATTTTAAGTTTGAGAAGCTCAATCTCAGCGCGAAGCTGTTCATTCTCTGTACGCGCTTTTTCCGCCATATCGCGCACAACCTCAAACTCGTCGCGGGAGACAAAGTCCATCTGTGCGATCTGCCTATCAAGCCATGCTCGGTACATGCCTTCCATCTCACCTTTAACACTGTGCGCAGCACCAACCGCGCCCGTTGCCAACTTGGCCATGTCGTCCATGAATTTATTATTACTCTGCATTTTCCGTATCCTTGTCGCGGCCAGTAGGTGAGGATTTCATATGGGGGAAATAGAGCGCAAATGCAATGGGCGAGTTGACACACTCAGCTAGCCACTTCCGGGCAATGGGCCACGGGACCAGTCTCAACAGATGTCTCATTTATGAAACTAGCCAAATGCCCAACCTTTGCCATGCTTTAGCTTGACAGTCGGCCGCTGCGCAGCATGATGGCCGCAACTTATTGTAGGGAAAAGTAATGTTCAATAATGCCGCCTTGGCCACAATCCCCTTTCCGAATATCGACCCGGTCCTTTTCGAGCTCGGACCAATTGTTATTCGCTGGTACAGCCTCGCCTATATCGCAGGGATCATTTTCGCTTGGTGGTATATCCGCAGGCTGACGAAGAAGCCGGGCGCTGCCATGTCGGCTGCTCATATTGATGATTTTATCACATGGGCTGTGTTTGGTGTCATTCTGGGTGGGCGGCTTGGCTATGTGCTCTTCTATAATATAGGGGCCTATATAAAGGACCCTGTATCGATTGTGTATCTGTGGGATGGTGGCATGTCGTTCCACGGCGGGTTCGCTGGCGTTGTGCTGGCTGTTATCTTTTTCGCACGGAAGCATAAGCTGGACCTCATGCGTGTGGCGGATACTGTTGCCATTGTTGCTCCCATCGGCTTGCTTACGGGGCGCCTCGCAAACTTTATCAACGGCGAACTCTGGGGCCGTCCCACAGATGTGCAGTGGGCGATGATATTCCCTGCCGATAGACTTCAGGTCGCCCGGCACCCTAGCCAACTTTACGAAGCACTAGGGGAAGGCATCTTGCTATTTCTGTTGCTGCAATATCTTTACCACAAGACCCGCGTTGCCAAAGATATGCCGGGCGTAATAGCTGGCATGTTCATGGCGGGATATGGCCTTGTACGCATCATAATCGAGAACTTCCGCGAGCCAGATGCCCACCTCGGCCTCTATGAAGGCATTTCGCGCGGGCAGATGCTTTCCGTGCCGATGTTCCTGCTTGCGGCATGGCTCATTTCAAAAGGCTGGCGTCACAAAACGTCACAGTTGAGTGCCTAGTAAGTGACAACACCGCTTCATGACATATTGGCGAAACGCATTTTAGCGGCAGGCCCAATTACAATTGCTGACTATATGGCCGAATGCCTGCTACACCCGGCACACGGATATTATAGCCAGGAAAAGGTATTTGGTACGGAAGGTGATTTTATCACGGCCCCTGAAGTCAGCCAGATGTTCGGCGAAATCATTGGTCTTTGGCTAGCAGACCGCTGGTACAAGATGGGCAAGCCTGAGACGTTGCATCTGATTGAATTTGGCCCCGGCCGCGGTACCTTGATGGAGGATCTGCTCCGCGCCACAGAACCGGTCGAGGGTTTTCATCAGGCAGTCAGCGTCCATTTTATTGAGGCCAGCGGGCAGTTGCGCACCGTACAAAAAGACAAAGTCCCAAGCGCCCACTGGCATGATGATCTATCCTCTGTGCCAGACGGTCCATCCTTAATCATAGCCAACGAGTTTTTTGATGCCCTGCCCATTCACCAGTTTGAAAAGCTGGATGACAAATGGTTAGAGCGCCGGGTGCATTTCTCGGACGAGGCCTTCAGCATTGTTTTGACCGAAGCCAGCGCCAAGTTCGCCCTGACAATGCCCAACCTTCACAGCAGCCCAAACGGCAGTATATTGGAAGTATGCCCCGCAGCCCTTTCAGTAACTGCTGCCATTGCAGAACGCCTATTCGCAGGCGGCGGTGCTGCACTGATCATTGACTATGGCTACAGAAAATCTGCCGCAGGCGATACACTGCAAGCGCTCAAGGCCCACCAATATCATAACCCGCTCGAGGATGCAGGCACTGCAGACATTACGGCGCACGTCGCTTTTGACCAGATCGCCGCTGTTGCTAAATCCAAGGGAACGACCCCGTACGGCTGTGCGACGCAAGGGCCTTTCCTGATGGCACTCGGCATCGGCGAACGCGCGCAACAGCTCGCGCTTATTGCAGAAGATGATGGCCAAAGCCAAATCCTCAATGACCTCAAGCGGCTAACATCACCAGATGAAATGGGCTCGCTTTTCAAGGTTTTAGCGTTGCAGGCCCCTGAGCTTGCCCCGCCGCCCGGCTTCTAGCAACTAGAATTTAAACAATTCTACAGCTGTGTTAGAGCATAGTTTTAAGCTTATGCCTTAACGCTTGCGGCAAAGGCTTCGTCTTCTAAGCCTTGTCACTAGTGACGAAGTCCGGCGCTTGGGCCGTGCCTAGCTACCCCAGAACGGCCTGTCGCAGCGCAGCAACGGCAGCCTTAGGGTCCTCAGGTTTGAGCGTTAGGAAAGCCCGCAGCTTTTCGACTTTAGCTTTGGGAGCGCCCATATGCTCCAGCGTTTTGAAAAACAGATGCTCGCTTTTGTCGGTCGCGCGGTCAGCATCCGGCCAGGCCGCCATCTGCTGCCATAACTTCATCACGCCGCGCCCCGGATCCGTAGGATCGACCAGGCCACCCGACAACTGGTTGATCAGGGCTCCACAGGTATAAACGATTTTAAAGTTACCGCGAACAGGCCCGTCGTGAACGCTTGATTTAGCCAGATCGGCGGCACATCTTCCAGCCACTTGCTGCCACACTGACGCATATTTTTCAGGTGTATAAATTCCGCCAAGCCGCATCACTTCAAACGCTAAGGCATCGGCACTGCCTTCATGCACCCAGGGCCGGTCATTTCCCAGCATGGGCCAAACACGCTGTTGCAAGATATGGATTAGCTCGTGCCCTGCTAGCTTGGGATAATAAGTGGGTTGGCGCTCTGCCAGTTGTGCGCCGCCACGCCCTTTGAGCGTAAAGAGGATCTGGTCCTGCAGTGCACCGCCTTTTTGCGAATACCCGTCAAAAGCATCCAGCTCTCCCGCCGCCATATAGACGCTAACGCGACCTACAGCGTCTGCACCGAACACGCGTGAGAGTTGGCTATTGACAGCAGAAAGCGTTTTTAAGATACCGTCGCTTGCCAACGCAGGCATCGCCGGATCGACTATCACCAAGCCGTCCGCGAGTTCCGTCGCCACTTGCGGTCCGAAATAGACATGCTGGTGCACCAGATTTTCCGAAATTCGTGTGTACATATGGCCGCCTGAACGCGGCACATAAGAAGCGCTCAACTGTGTATCGTACCAGTCAGTAGTGGTTTGCACGACGCCCATAAAATACCCGGTAAAAAGCGAAACACCGCCATCACTGAAAGTCGAAAAAGCATAATAATTTTTCTCAGGCATTTGCGTATAGGTTTTTACCTTCAGTTCAAAACAGCTGAAAGCAGCGCCGTCAACGCGGCTGATTTCCGCCGTCCCATCTGCACCATTGACGGCCAGAACAAAGTCTCTAACCGCAGCCGACCAATAATTCTGTCGCATGTCGCCGGTCATTGGGCGGTCAAATTTAAAAGCAAGGATCTTTTCGTCAAAACAATAATGTGCACGCCACTGATCATCACTTTGCCGGGTCAGGGTGAACTGTCCGCTAACGGGCTGATCCGCTGCCGCACGCGCTTGTTGGCCAACGCTCGGCACAAGAAACGCCCAGAGAGCCGCTACTAAAATTGTCATCCGCATATCAAGCCCCCCTTACGTCGCACCATTTTTCCTATTATCGGTGCACCTTTATGGCGTTAACCGTTTGGGTGCAAGCATGACAATAGTTTATTCAAAGGCGTATTTCATCTGGCCTGCAGTTCGCGCTTTTATCAAAGTGCAACACGGTCCTATCCGGGCTTCTAGTTACAGGGTTTCGCCATTCTATAGGGTGCACTAGACCGTAGTTTTTAATCTATGCTTTAAAGCTCGCGACAAAGGCTTGAACTTCTTTTGTGCAGTGCTCAGCTAACGAATAGTCGCCGACGCCGCCTTTCATGCTCACCTTCATATCCTGCCGAATTTGCAAGCCGTCCAGCACAGCCATATAGAGGGAAGCAAGCGTCTTCGGATCAGCTCCGAGTTTGAACGTACCGTCCTGCTGGCCCGCATTGAACAACGATGCGAATAAGCTTTCGACTTTCTCGTAAAAGCCTTTCACTGTATCAATCTGCGCACTACAAGCGATGGCTTCCGCGATAAAGCGCGGGGCAGAACCCTGCTTGGTGGCGAGCTTTTCCAGTAACATGAGGCCCGCGCTGATAAGCTTATGGTCTGGCGCCTTATCGCTTCCCAGAACAGCCGCAAGACCAAGCCGGTCAAAATTCAGAAACTGATCAATCAGCTTATCGCGAATGGCTTCTTTACTGGGAAAATGGTGATAAAGTCCACCCTTTGTCAGGCCCGCTGCGTCTGCCACGTCTTGCATGCTGGCGCTGTGATAACCGTTTTTCATAAAGCAGCAAGCTGCCGCTTCCAATATTGCTGCAAGCCGCACATCTTCTGGCAGCTTTTTCCAGCCAATTTTATTTGCAGCTTTATTCAACGCATTCCAGCTTTCCTAAAAGGTGAACGATACCTACCGCACGGAATGTATCTTGACAAGCCTTCATCCGAACCATACATACCATCCAGTCGGTATTAATTTTCTTAAGGGTTTCATCATGGCATCACCATCCCGTCTTAGACAGTCGCTTACGCTCCCCAATGGTAGCGTGTTAGCCAACCGTATTGGCAAAGCCTCAATGGAAGAAAGCCTCTGTGATGCAAACCACGGCCCCAGCCAAGACCTGATTGCCCTATACCAAGTATGGGCAGAAGGCGGCGCCGCGCTCCTGCTCACTGGCAATGTAATGGTTGACCGCACCGCCCTTACCGGCCCGAATAATGTGATCGTCGAAAACGACGCCAACATGGAAGAGCTTAAAACGTGGGCTAAAGCAGGAAAATCTGGCGCTGCGCAGCTATGGGCGCAGATCAGCCACCCAGGACGGCAGGTATTTGCAATGGTAAACGCTGAACCTGTTGCTCCGTCTGCCATCGCCGTTGAGATCAAAGGTGCCAAAGGTATGTTCGCCGTCCCCCGCGCCCTCACCGAAGACGACATTCAAGACATAATCAAACGCTTTGCGACGACAGCAAAACTACTTCAAGAAGCCGGTTTTGACGGTGTGCAAATCCACGGTGCCCATGGCTACCTGATCAGCCAATTCCTGTCGCCGCACACCAACAAGCGTACAGATGATTGGGGTGGCAGCATTGAAAACAGATCCCGCCTTCTGCGAGAAGTCGTGCGAGCAGTGCGCACTGCCGTTGGCGACAAGTTCGGTGTTGGCGTGAAGCTCAACAGCGCTGATTTCCAGCGCGGTGGTTTCACAGAAGAAGACGCGGAAGCTGTGATAAAAATGTTGAACAGCGAAAAGCTGGACCTGCTAGAAATTTCAGGGGGCTCCTACGAAGCACCGGCAATGACTGGCCTAGTTGACGGCAAATCCGTAGTCGAGGAAAAAAGCTCAAGCACCACAGCGCGGGAAGCTTATTTCCTCACTTTCGCCAAAAAGGCCCGTGCATACGCCAAAATGCCGTTAATGGTCACCGGTGGGTTCCGTAGTCGTTCCGGCATGGAAGCCGCGCTTGAGGACGAAGCCGTGGATCTTATCGGCATGGCCAAGCCTTTCTCCCATAACCCTAGCATTGCCAGCGACATCTTGACCGGCAAAGTCGAGCGGGTTGATCTTAAAAAAATCAAACTGCCAATCGCAGCGCTAACAAGCATGGCGGATATGGCCTGGTCAAAAAGCCAAATGCACCGTATTGCCCAAGGCAAACGCCCGGCCCCGCGCGTAGGCCCATTCCTCAACCTGGTGAGCTCACAAATCACCCAGCGCAAAGCGGCAAAACGCTATCAGCAATGGCTAAAAAGGGCCTAGCCAAGCGCCTCACAGCAGATATTTATAAGGTTTTTGCGTGCATCCCTAGCCGAATAAGGCTTAGATGCACGTATGACCATTCTTCATAAATCACCTGACTTTTCAGATATCCCCCACGGCTTCTTATCAAAAGACGGCGGCGTATCACACGGGATATATGATGGGCTCAATTGCGGCCCTGGCTCAGATGATGACCCAGCCAACGTTGAAGAAAACAGGCGCATCGCGGCAAGCTTGATCTCAGCCCGCAGGGACACACCTTTCCTTACCTGCTACCAAATACACAGTAATAAAGTTGAGACAGTTGAAAGCGACTGGGCCGACGACAGGCCCAAAGCTGATGCTATGGTCACAAACCGGCATGGCCTTATTCTTGGTATTTTAACGGCAGACTGCACACCGATACTTTTCAGTGACACAGAGGCGGGCGTTATTGGTGCGGCACATGCCGGGTGGCAAGGCGCTTTATCAGGCGTCTTGGAAAACACTATCGCAGCAATGGTCAATCTGGGCGCCCGTCGCGAAAACATCAAAGCCGCTATCGGCCCTACAATTCAGCAAAGCAGCTATGAAGTAGGCGTTGACTTCAGGGCAATGTTTCTATCCCAGCACGCTGACCACGACATTTACTTTAAAGTGGGAAAAGATGCGGAGCATGTCCAGTTCGATTTGCCCGGCTTTGTTGAACGCCAGCTCGCGGTTAGTGAGATAAGTACTGTTTGGAATTGCAATATCAACACCTACACCAGCAGCGACCATTTTTCGTACCGGCGCACGACTCATCGTGGTGAAATTGACTATGGCAGGCAGGTCTCTGCCATCATGTTACCATAAGCAATGCGCCCTGCTTTTATAGTCTGCTATGTTTGCAATGACTTAAAAGACATCTGCCTTGGATTTGTCATTAAATCACCGTCATGCTTTACAGGGTGACTAGGCACTGATAAAGCTCCGGGACAAGGTTCAATCTTCATAATTTGGAGGCCATTTGATGGGCATGAAGATTCTAACCGGGAACTCAAACCCGGAAATGGCAAACGATATTGCCGCGTACCTGAATATACCGCTGCTCAAGGCGGATGTCAGACGCTTTTTAGATAAAGAAATTTTCGTGGAAATTCACGAAAACGTCCGCGGCGAAGATGTATTTCTGATCCAGCCGACGAGTTTCCCCGCAAATGACCATATGATGGAACTGCTGGTTTGTATTGATGCCCTGCGCCGGGCCTCTGCGCGCCGCATTACAGCCGTGATCCCGTATTTCGGATATGCACGTCAAGACAGAAAGCCCGGCCCTCGCACCCCTATTTCTGCGAAGCTCGTGGCAAACTTGATTACAACCGCTGGCGCAGACAGGGTGCTAACTATTGATTTGCACGCAGGTCAAATCCAAGGCTTCTTCGACATCCCGACGGATAACTTGTACGCCATGCCAGTGTTAGTGCGCGATATGAAAGCCAAATACGAGAGCCGCACAGTAACCATCGTATCGCCTGATGTTGGCGGTGTGGTGCGTGCCCGCGCCTACGCTAAGCGCATGGACGCGCCGATTGCAATCATCGACAAACGCCGCGAACGTGCGGGCGTTTCCGAAGTGATGCACATTGTCGGCGAAGTCGAAGGCACTGACTGTATTCTTGTTGACGACATTGTCGACAGCGCCGGCACCCTTTGTAACGCTGCTGACGCCCTTTTGGCGGCTGGGGCCACGTCTGTTTCCGCCTATGTTGCACACGGCGTACTCTCCGGCCCTGCAATGGAGCGGATTGCGGCAAGCGGTATCGACGAAGTGGTGATTACAGATACTATTCGTCCAACAGACCGTGTGAAAGAAAGCGATAAAGTGCGCGTAGTGACAATTGCTCCGCTTCTAGCTGAGGCTATGAACCGCATTGCTCACGAAACCAGTGTCTCGAGCCTGTTTGAATAGCGTCTACTTACGGAAAGCTTCAGAATTTTATTCAAAAAAGGCCTGGTTTTTTCACCGGGCCTTTTTTATAGCTGTATCAGTTTTGCGTTAGAATAATTGTACCGGGAGCATCGCTTTCCGGATAAAGCCGTTCAAGCGCCCTCTCAATAAACCCTGTCGTCAGCGGCGCGATCCGAACCCCAATCGATTCTTCCAAATACACATACTCGCTGCCTTTATACCGAACATCCTGGGTATATCGTGGCAGGAATTCCCACGTCAGATTGGTAGAGCCAACCTGAGCGCCTGAAGCATCGAAGCTCGTTACCGTTCCTGTCATAACAGACGAGAACGATTTGAACCGGGCCAAAGAGTAATTAGAAACTTTCATGCGGGTAAGCGTGACAGATATCCGTGCCGGCTTATTTGGCAGATCCATCACCGCGATGTCGTGCTGCACGGTACGGCGGATAATGTTCTCAAGAGTGAAATCGTCGAGGTTAGGGATAAGCCGTTCCCCCGCGAATTCAGCATACTTATAGCGGGATCGACCAATTTTGGAAAAGCCACTATTACGGGCTTCACCGTAATTTCTGCGAAAGAATTTTTCCCGCCTCTTTTCCAAGGAATTGATCGACTGCATTCCTTTTGCAATATCCTCGGAAAAACTCACGTCCACAACCACATCCGCTGCTGAAGCGGGGACCGAACTTGCTGCCAGCAATAGTGCCAACGGCGCAGCTACCCATAAGTACTTTTTCATGTATAAAACCCCTTTTTGGTGCCTACCAATTTAACTAAGTTTCTTGCTTTGCAAAAGGACTATATAATCCCTTAATTGAACGACAGATTAATCAGGTCCCGGTAGAATCCATCACCGTTGGGCCGAATTGCGCATTTTTTGGGATCAGTTGTAGGTATATTTATCAACTGACGGCCCTGCTCTGCAATTGCACGAACGCCCAATAATCCTAGCCCAGACTGAAAAGCCTCTGCCATACTGCTATAAAGCTTGCAATGCCCTACGAATCGCGGTAACACGCGCGCACCTTGATGGGATCGCCCATTTTGGGAATCCGTCCTTGCATCCCTGGAGGAAGTGACGGTCGGTTGCTGGAATACTCTGGCACCTGAACAAAAGTTTTGGAGAAAGTGAATGGCTGACGTCATCACCATCGAAGCAACACCACGTGATAAAGTAGGCAAGGGAGCCTCTCGTGCAACACGTCGTGCTAACTTCATCCCTGCCGTTGTATACGGTGGCAATAAAGAACCTGTATCGGTACAAATTCAGCGTAATATCATTACGCGTCTTTTGAACCGCGGCGGCTTCATGTCTCAGACGTATGCGCTAAGTGTGAACGGCAAGGCTACTACTGTACTGCCACGGGATTTGCAACTGCACCCTGTAACAGACGCTGTTATGCACATCGATTTCTTGCGCCTAGCTAAAGGCTCAACAATCATTATGGAAATTCCTGTGCGGGTATCTGGCGAAGAAGAATGTGAAGGCTTGGCACGCGGCGGTGTAATCAACCACACACGTCACGCAATCGAGCTGCATGTTCCTGCCGATTCAATCCCTGAGTATATCGAAGTTTCTGTTGCTAGCCTTGGTCTTGGTGATGCAGCCAAAATTTCTCACGTAACTCTGCCTAAAGGCGTTACACCAACAATTACAGACCGTGATTTCACGATCCTCGCAATTGTTGCTCCGTCTGCACTGAAATCTGCAGGCACTGGAGACGACGAAGTTGAAGGCGAAGAAGCTGAAGAAGTTGCTGCTGAAGGCGGCGAAGAATAAACACTGGTCGGGTACAGCTGTACCCGCCGGTTTAATGTGAAGGGATTTTCAATGCTGTTATTTGTCGGATTAGGCAACCCTGGCAGCAAATATGAGAATAACCGTCACAATGTTGGTTTTATGGCGGTGGACGAAATTGTCCGCCGCCATAATTTTTTGCCTGAGAAAAAGCGCTGGCAGGCGCTAACATCTGACGGCCGTCTCGGCCCTGAGAAGATCATCGTCATCAAACCACAGACTTATATGAACGAAAGCGGTAGGTCCATTGGTGAAGCGATGCGCTTCTTCAAATTAAGCCCTGCAGACGTGATCGTATTTTATGACGAAATCGATCTAGCTTTTGGCAAAGTAAAAGTAAAAAATGGCGGCGGCGCGGCGGGCCATAACGGCATTCGTTCGATCACCAGTCACATTGGTGCTGACTTCACTCGTGTTCGTATCGGCGTTGGCCATCCAGGCGACAAATCCCGTGTGCATAACCATGTACTTGGTGATTTCGCCAAAGCAGAAGGTGCTGACGTTGAAAAGATGCTAGACGCGATAGCAAAAGAGGTCCCGCATCTGGCTGATCGGGATACGCCGAAGTTTCTAACTAGCCTAGCATTGCACCTTAGCCCGCAACGGCCAAATTCAGACCCGAAAAAAGCCGGGACAAAACAAAAGAACAAACAAGACACCGCGCCTGGTAAAGACACCGGTCCAAAAACCGTAAAAATCAGTGCAGCACCGCTTAAACATGAACAAAAGAAAGAGGGCCCGCTGGCAGCAGCGCTCCGCGCCCTCAAATTTGGAGACAAGTAATGGGTTTTAAATGTGGTATTGTCGGCTTGCCGAACGTTGGAAAATCAACATTGTTCAACGCCCTGACAAACACGGCCAACGCAGCCGCTGAAAACTACCCGTTTTGTACGATTGAGCCTAATGTCGGCCAGGTACCAGTACCGGACGAGCGCCTATTTGACCTAGCGCGCCTCGCGGGCTCCAAACAAATATTACCTACGCAGCTCTCTTTCGTCGATATCGCCGGCCTCGTGCGCGGTGCATCGAAGGGTGAAGGGCTCGGCAACCAGTTTCTGGCCAACATCCGCGAGACAGATGCCATCTGCCATGTGCTGCGCTGCTTCGAAGATGACGACGTCACCCATGTCGACGGCCGCGTTGATCCAGTATCTGACGCCGAGACCATTGAGCTTGAGCTAATATTCGCCGACGAAGATAGCTTAGAGAGCCGCATTCACGGACTTGGCCGCAAAGTACGGGGCGGCGACAAAGAAGCTATCCTGACAATGAAAATGATCGACAAAGTGCTGCCATTTCTCAAAGATGGTAAGGCTGCCCGCAATGTCACCCCAGACAGCGAAGACGAAGAACGCGCTCTAGCAGAGCTTCAGCTCCTGACCACAAAACCCGTTCTGTATATCTGCAATGTTGATGAAGACAGCGCAGCTACCGGGAATGATTTTTCAAAAGCGGTTGAAGCCATGGCGGCGAAAAGTGGGTCCGGTTGTGTGGTTATCTCCGCGGCCGTAGAAAGTGAAATCGCGCAATTAGATGAAGAGGAAGACAAAGCTGAGTTCCTCGAAAGCCTCGGCCTTGGCCAAACCGGGCTCGCCCGTGTTATCCGCGCCGGTTACGACCTTCTTGAGCTAATCACTTACTTTACCGCTGGCCCAAAAGAGGCACGCGCTTGGACCATTACAAAGGGCACCAAAGCGCCAGCAGCCGCGGGCGTAATCCACACCGACTTTGAAAAAGGCTTTATCCGCGCGGAGACATTTGCATTTGAAGACTATGTTGAATTTGGCGGCGAGCAAGGCGCCAAGGATGCTGGCAAGGCGCGCCTCGAAGGCAAGGAATATGTTGTTGTAGACGGCGATGTGCTGCACTTCCGCTTCGCCAACTAGACAACCACCCCTTATGGGAAGTTAGATCCGGGAGTTTTTTTCCCGGATCAGATCTGCTATGCACCGGCTATCTTCGAACCCACTTCGAGACAGATGCTCTGCAACAGACAACGCCTCCTTCGCCGGGAAATCCTGATGCAATTTTGAGATAGCCTCAATCGACGTCACTTTAACTTCGAAGCCCACAACATAGGGCCGGAGCCTTTCCACATAGGCTTTTGGTGCCTGATCGAAGCTCCAACGTTTTCCTTTTGACACTGCTTCATGTTTCTCTTCTGCAGTAGCAGCTAAATCTGTGATCAACGCAGCAAAAAACTCTGCCTCCGAGCAAACCGTCGCCCTCCCCCATACATGTACCGCTGTATAGTCCCATGTTGCAGCCCGGCTGCGATCCGATCGCCAATTTGGAGATACATATGTATTGGGCCCGGAAAACGCTATCAGGACGTTTGCGCCGTCTATCAATGCAGCTTGCGGGTTTTTCCGGTCCATATGCGCGCGCAATGTTACGAATTCATCCTGATGCACATCGCAAACAAATGGCAATCTCGTTACACGGCCCGAGCTCCCTTCACCGGTGAAGATATGAGCAAACGGATAGTCGTTTACTAAGCGTGTAATTTTGGAAAAATCTGTTTCGACATGTGGTGCAGACGGATAAGACATGAGTGACCTTTACATACGACTTAATAATATCAATATTTACTTATATAATGATATCTTTATGTTTAGTCAAATAGTCGCTTGATCGCGAAACAGCATAGTTACATTAGTGGATCATTCTCTTTTTTAAAAACTACGTCGGAAAGCGGTAGCGCAGCCTGCAGGTACAGGAAGGGGCGGCACGCACACATAGTGCAGCATGCCGCCTGTACTTGCCGGATGCAGCCACAACGCTAACGCAGCGAAGAACGGCAAAACCCACCATATTGTTGGCAGCTGAATAAGTGACCAGATCGGTGGCTTTTTACTACCTTTAGGTAATCGCCCCCGCCGGAAAACCGGGGAAACAGCAACGCCAAAAACGAAGGCCCAGCCCGCCGCTTACAATCCAAGCCAATACATAATTCGGTGGCCGCACAATGAACCAGCTGAAAGAAACACTAACCAGCCCAATCCATGTAGGCACCAACACAATGAGTATGCCAACTATGAGCCGGAACTGCATAACCGAGCGCTTCAGGCCGTCACTTGTGCGGATACGGTCTAAATAACAAAGCCAGACGAGTACGGCGGCTAGGATCTGCATATTCAGCAAGATCTCCTACCACTAGCGGAAGCGAATAACGCCGTCGCCCGTCGTGCCCGCTTCAATAAACAAGGAGAACATTGACGAAAGGATAAAGCCTGTCGAAACAAACGCCACCGCCCCCATTAAAGCGCGACCATCTCTAATTTGCATATTTTCTTACCAATTTTTCAGAGAGTTGCGTCACGACAAAATTCTCTCTTCGCTGGAAAACCAGCCAGAGCGTCTCCTAACTCAATCCATTTTAGGAAGGCCGTCGCTGCAAACAGGCGGCCCTTCGTTCACTAAAAAGGCCCGCCAAAAGCGGGCCTCGGGTAGATACCAATATACCTACTAACTATTTATTTTTATATATTTTCCCAGCCTTCATAACAAAATCAATGTCCAAGAGTTCGCGTAGGTCATTAAGCGCGCTGGCATCCATTGCTACTATGTCTGCGTGTTTCCCTGCTTCAATCGTACCAAGGCTATCTGACATACCGACGAGATCCGCCGCGTTCACTGTTGCCGATTTCAACACATCTGATGCTGTCATCCCTGCTTCATGCATCAGGATAGCTTCCTGAGCGTTTGTGCCGTGGCGAGAAACACCGCTATCGGTACCGTAGGCGATTTTCACACCAGCTTTATAAGCAACTGCGAAATGATCTGCCATGTCGCCGCCAACGCGAATAGCCTTGGCTTTAATGGCTGGAGACATGAAGTCACTAGTGTTAGCCAAATGAACAACTGTTGCACCCGCAAGGAGCGTCGGCACGAGGTAGGCGCCTTTCTCCTTAAAGAGCCGGATGCTTTCCTCGTCGGCATATGAACCGTGCTCGATACTATCCACGCCCGCCCTAAGCGCCGCGTTAATACCCTGGGCTGAGTGTGCGTGCGCGGCTACCTTGCGACCAAGCCCGTGGGCTGTATCCATTATCTCGCGCAGTTCATCGTCGGTCATTTGCTGGTCTGTGCCGGTGTTGGTATCGGAAAGCACCCCGCCAGTAGCAGTGATCTTTATAATATCGGCACCAAATTTAACGGCACGACGCACCGCACGACGGCAATCATAAGGGCCATCACAAATGGTTCTAGATGTATATTTTTCCAAGAGGTCATGTCGCATCCCGTCCACATCACCGTGGCCACCGGTGGCTGCAACGCCCGCAGAGGCTATAATGCGCGGGCTATCTACCCAACCCTTTGCAGCTGCATCGCGCAGTGCATACATATGCGTTGGTTCCGCACCTAAATCACGCACCGTAGTGAAACCAGCCATCAAGGTTTTCTTCGCGAAATGCACGCTTTTCATGCCGATGTCGGCTGTTGATTGCCGTAATGTTTCGCTATCTGCTTTAGCAGACAGTTCGCCCTGCATATGAACATGCATGTCCATCAGGCCCGGCATAACGAAGCTTTTGCTTAAATCAACGAACACTGCGCCTTCGCCAAACTCTGAGACTGCAACAAAGCCGGCGCGCACTTCTGTAATGCGCCCATCAACCACAACAATGGTCTGGTTTTTCAGCGGCGCTTCACCCGGCACAGCCAGCAGTTCGCCCGCGTGAATTACTTTAATATCAGCGGCGGCAGCAGTTGCAGCAAACGCTACGAGCGCAGTTGCAGCAACCACGCCTTTCAAAACTTTATACATGTGTATTCCCCAAACCCTGTTTGCGCTGTTTTTATAAGCAGCTTTAAAAATATTCTTTTCAGGCCGCCTTTGCTCCCACTACCAGCACCGGGACGGCCTCCTGCTCTCCACCCTAAGCAATGAAAGGAAGGTTACAATAGAAACTTGGTCATTTTTAGTATCCTTTGCTTACTTTGAACCAGCCTATTCAAAATACGCAGGTTCAACTGCAGCTGTTCTCGTTACAATCGACGAAAGATAAACACGAACAGGTCCTTTTTTAGAAGGTACCAACGCCCTAATCGGCATCCAGAAGCTGCCGCCTGCAACCAACTTCATCCAGACTTTCACAACTTGCTGCGATGCTGGTTTCTCGGCTTTCTTATTGCGACGATGTGTTGATGTGCGCGGTACGCTTTTTCCAACGCGCTCGCCTGCAAGCAGTTTCGGCTTCAAAGTGCACAAATGGGCAAGGCCCGACAGCTCGGATCGTTTCGACTTTTTTATCTCTACAGGTTTTTCGTCACACTGCATCGACCAATCATATGCAGCTTCACCGTCATAGACTTTAAAACTGGTATTCAGGGCTAGGGGCTGCCTTACAGGCCGCCGGATCAATTCAACCAGCAATGAGACCGGGTCAATACCACGCTGCAGCGTTTTAGGTACTGGCTGCCGCCGGTTTTTTGCTTTCCATTTGGCTGATCGCTCCTGAACAAAGGCCATCAAATCACCGCTAGAATTATATGATAAAGCTTCCCTGTAGGGATTACCTTTCCACTGCCCGCTAGTCTCGAACTCACGTGGGGTAATGTTACCGTTTTCGTCAACGTCACCGTAAACTGAGAATGCTAACTTTTCCCCGCCCATAAACATTTTAGCGAGCCCTCTCATCCTCATATCAATATTTAAACTGTAGCTTTCCGGTCGGAGCTCCGTGATTGTTTCAGCGGTGGAAACATGCATGCCTTTCCAAATAAATTTATAAGTGGCTTCAATACGTTCGACAGAGGCATAGCTTCCTTGTACAATCAGGAGGAATAGGGCCGCGCCAATAGGGGGAATTTTACTGTTCATCTTACTCGGTTCCTTCGCCGTTTACTCGTTACTACGAATAATCCCCTTCAAGGTTCGGGCCAGAAAAACGTCAGCAAAACTGCCGTTTCTTTGGATTTTTAAGGCTAAAGAAAGAGAATTCTAACCTCCTTTTGGGAATTGTACTTTGAACTAATCTCAGTTCCTTCTATCCATTTTGTATTAAAAAAGACGGCCCGCGCCTCAGCGGAAAATACGCCTCCGACTTGAAATTTTGCCGCCTTCGCCCCATGTCAAAGCCAGAGGGGACACGCGTACATGTATGAGATTTACTATGAAGACCTGATGATCGGGCAAGCATCTACTTTCGGCGCTTACGAAGTAACGCGGGAGGAAGTTATCGAATTCGCCAGTAAATATGACCCGCAGCCGTTCCACCTGGATGATGACGCTGCAGAAAAATCCGTTTTCGGTGCCCTGTGCGCGAGCGGCTGGCACACATGTGCCATGATGATGCGAATGCTGGTGGACAGTCTGACAGAACAAAAAATGGCAAGCCTCGGGTCGCCAGGCATTGATAACATCAGCTGGCGTCGGCCCGTATTCCCTGGCGACATCTTATCCGTCACCTCCAAGTTAACCGAGAAACGTGACAGCAAGTCGCGCCCAGAGCTGGGCTTGGCAAAAAGTGAATTCACTGTAAAAAACCAAAAAGGCGAAACAGTGATGACTATGAATTCAAACATGATGATCGCTAAACGATCCAAATAGCTTTGCTACCATGGCCATAAAAACAATAAAGACGAGGATGAAACCATGAACATCAAAATTGTTGCCCTAACGGCTTCTGCCTTCTTACTGGCCAGCTGCGATGCAATTGACCGCAAAGAATTTACCGTTGAAACCGCCGAACGCGAAATTATGAACTCCTGTGTCGAGAATGACGACAATACGGAAGCTCAGTGCGTCTGTGTCCTTGGCGGCCTGAAGTCGGAGCTACCTGCAGAAGACTACGACATGATGATGAAGGTTATCACGATGGCAATGAACACGGACCTAACGGGCATGTGGGATTTCTTTATCAATAACGACCTCGACAGCGAAGAGCTGGAGCGCTTTGGCGAAAACCTTGAGATAGTAACAGAGCGGCTTGAAGAATTGTGCGACAACCCTGACCTTGATCTTCGGATCAGCGTTTAAATAGCTTAGGCAACCGAAACGCCAGAAGAGCCGCGAGTACCGCGCCGTATATGAGCGGCTCTATCTGGAAGCCTTTACGCATCATAAAGAAATGCACAATCACCAAAGGTGCGATTACATAACTTAGTTTGTGCATTTTTTGCCAGCGGCGGGCACCCATGCGCTTCACCCAGCCTTTGGTGCTGGTGACGGCCAGTGGGATCAACAGCAGAAAACAGATCATGCCTATAGTGATATAATTGCGTTTAAGGATATCGAGCCAAATCTCGCCCCAAGCGAAAAACTTATCCAACCACACATAATTCACCAAATGCAGGCACACATAAAAGAAGGCGTACACGCCGACCATACGACGGAACAAAATGGGTTTGGGTGATTTGATCACCTTGGAAAGTGGCGTCAGCGCGAGGCTCAAAATCAGGAAACGCATCGCCCAATCACCGGTCCAGCGGTGGGTTGCTTCCTGCGGGTTAAAACCAAGCCCGTTTGGCAAATACTGAAACTGAAGGTACCAGTTATAGCCAAGCCACAGCGCAGGCCATGCCAGCAGCAAAAAGGCTACAGGCTTACCGTATCGCCGCAACTGTGCAGTGGTAATTTTCATCAGGCTGGCAGTGTCTTAGTGATTAACGTTCAGGTCAAGCCCTGCATACAGGTGGGCGACCTCGTCGCCGTAGCCATTAAACATCGCCGTTGTCCTGCGGCCAAATTCACCGATGCGGCGTTCTTTTGCTTGGCTCCAGCGCGGGTGATTACGGGTCGGGTTAACGTTCGAATAAAACCCGTATTCTCTCGGTGCTGACTGGTTCCAGCTTGTTGGCGGCTGACGGTCGGTTAACGTAATGCGAACAATAGATTTAATGGACTTATAGCCGTATTTCCACGGAACAACGAGACGCAGCGGCGCACCGTTCTGATTTGGAATTTCTTTGCCGTAAAGACCAACCGCCATAAAGGCGAGCGGGTTCATGGCCTCAGGTAACGTCAGGCCTTCTTTATATGGCCAATCAAGCACTGAACCACCGAAGAAAGAGGGCTTCACACCCGGCATTTGCTTCTCGTCGGCAAGGGTCTCAAACGCGACATATTTAGCGCCAGACTGTACGCCCACTTTCTCTAAGATAGCTGCCATCGGCACGCCGATCCACGGAATGATCATCGACCATGCTTCAACGCAGCGAAGGCGGTAAATGCGTTCTTCAAGCGTCTTCATATCGACCAGATCTTCAAAAGCGTAGGTCGCTGGTTTGTCGACCATACCATCGACCTGAATGGACCATGGCTTTGGCTGAAGTTGCCATGCGTTTTGCGATGGATCGCTCTTGCCTGTGCCAAACTCATAGTAGTTATTATACTGAGTGACAGCGTCTTCCGGTGTCAGGCTTTCGCCAGGGTCATAGGATGTTTTGGAAAAATTGAGGGGCACCAGATCACGCTTTTTGCCTGCAGCCACAGCACTACTGCCGAGCCCCATACCAATAAGCCCTGTCGCGCCAGCGACACCTGCCGCACCGCGCATAAAACTACGGCGGTTCAGGTACGCACTTTCTGACGTGACGTCATTTTCGCTCGCGAACCAATTTTTCTTAATTTTAATCAACATCCAGGCTCTCCTCTACGCCATATACATAGGCATTCTCAGGCCACAGTCTAGTAACGTCTTGATACCATCCGCGTGAACTACCTTGCAGGATCTCCGCCTCTTGCACTCTGCAAGAAGAGATAAACCCGAGCTCCGGGCAAACCTGTTCTTCGTCTTCGCCAAGAGGAGAGAAAACACGAATAAGGGCCCGTAAAGAGAAAGTGGGGCCACACCGAAATCACAAAGTAGCCAGCTTATCTGTAATCACCACACAGAACTGGCGCGAGCCGCCACCCAAGCAATTGTTCCTGTTTAAAAATTGCTTGGGGTCGTTCTAGCCAGACATACAGCTACCGCTGAAAATCATAGACGCTGCCGAGCTTTAAAATCTCTGTTAGCTCGTCAAGGGCTGCGAAACCTTCTTCCATCAGGGCCACATCGCCCAAATCTTCCGGCATCAAGCGGTCGCGGTAATGTTTTTTCGCCCATGTCTGCAAGGTGCCCATTAGCGTATCATCCAAAATACTATTGGCGCCCATTGCTGCGCGGTCAGCGTCGGACAGTACAACACGTAAACGCAAGCAGGCTGGCCCGCCGCCATTTCGCATACTTTGCCGCACATCAAGATAATCCACATGGTTGATCGGCAGATCGGATGCCAGCAACCGGTCAACATACGCCTTAGCCGACGGCATTTCAGAAACCTCAACCGGTAGAATTAGTGCCATGCCATCCTTGCCAGGCACGCAGATCAACTGGCTATTAAACAAATAGCATTTCACAGCGTCCGCGATGGGCACCTCTGCGTCAGGCACTTCAATGAAAACCATCTCGGTTTCGCCCATGGCGTCTTGAATGTCGCGCTGCAACTGGGCTGCATCCTGGTACGCAAGCTCGTGGTAGAAAAAGACGTTCTTATTGCTAACCGCAACCACATCATTATGGAATGCGCCCTCATTGATCACCAGTGGGTTCTGCCGAACAAAAAGCGTCTTGTCTGCAGCAGTACCGTGCTGCCGTGCGATGGCCTGGCTTGCTTCTTTGGTTTGCCTACCAGGGAAAGTTAGGTCTTTGGCAGACTCGAACGCGTTTCGGCCATACACATATAGCGCGACCCCTGCGTCGCCGTAGTCTGAGCAGAAACGGTTGTGGTTTGCTGCGCCCTCGTCCCCCATATGCGTGCCGCCTGCGAGCGGTGCATGATGAGCAAACCTATCCCCTTCCGGGAACATGGCCTCGAGAACGCGTTTGGTCGTCGGCCCCTCAATTGACCGGTGGTACATGGCCGCCAGATTGGCTGCCGTAAAATGTGTACGCCCGTCCGCCGTATCTGTACCCGGTGATACGGTGGCAGCATTCGCAGTCCACATGGTCGCGGCCGACGTAACATTTCGAATAAGGCCCGGGTTTTCGCGCCACGCCTTAGCTAAAACCTCCGCATCACTGCCAGTAAAGCCGTGTTTTCTCAAGGTGCTTATATGGGGCCTGTCATGGGGCGGCAACACACCCTGTGTTAACCCCAAGTTCCTGAGGTGCTGGGCTTTCTCGAGCCCTTGCAATACACCTTCAAGCGGGTTTGCAATGCGACCTTCGTTGCTGGCCGACGCAACATTGCCGTACGAAAGCCCGGCGTAATTGTGCGCAGGRCCSACAAGRCCGTCAAAATTTACTTCCTGCCATTTCATGATGATAGGCCCTCCAAGTCCATACCGATAGGCGCGGCAACTGGTGCCACTTTGCCCTCAGCATGGTCCATACTGGCAACTGCRAACGAGCAATAGTCCGCAGCGTAATAGGCACTYGGSCKGTGRTTTCCRGAAAGCCCAATRCCGCCAAACGGCGCRGTRGACGCGGCGCCAGTCAACTGTTGGTTCCAGTTCACAATGCCCGCACGTGCCCGGGGATAAAAACTTTCGTAAAGCGCACGACTGTCAGAGATCAGGCCGGATGCCAACCCGAAACGCGTATTGTTAGCTTCTTTAACTGCTGCTTCGAAATCCGCCACACGAACCAACTGCAATAATGGGCCAAATACTTCTTCATCTGGCCGGTCTGCAGCCGCAGTCACATCAAGCAAACCCGGGGACAAATAGGCCGCGCCGCGATCTAATCGTTTCGCAGACCGCAAAACTACTGCGCCCTGTTCAACCAATGAAGCTTGCGCTTGCAGCACCAAATCAGCAGCACGCTCGCCAACAACAGGCCCCATGAAGGGTTGATTTTCATCATCCCAAGCGCCCACGGTAATTGTATCCATCACAGTAAGCAGCATTTCAATAAACTTGTCGCCGTCAGCACCAATTGGCACGATCAACCGCCGCGCACATGTGCAACGCTGGCCCGAGCTTACGAATGCGGACAGCACAGTCATAATGGCAGCTGACTTGTGATCAGCCACTTCGTGAACGATCAACGGATTATTGCCGCCAAGTTCAAGTGCCTGAATGATATGTGGCCTGTCTACTAGCTCGCGCGCAATGGATTGCCCTGTTTTGGCGCTGCCTGTGAAAAGCAACCCATTGATGCCATCTGCCGCCACTAACGCAGCACCAGTATCGCGCCCGCCTTGCACCAAGTTGAGCACACCCGCAGGCAGCCCGGCTTCTTCCCAGGTTTTGACCATAAACTCTGCAACAGCAGGCGTGATCTCACTGGGCTTAAACACAACGGTATTACCCGCGATCAAGGCGGGTACGATATGACCGTTCGGCAAATGCCCTGGGAAATTATAGGGACCGAACACAGCCATAACGCCGTGTGGCCGGTGGGTAAGACGCGCTTTGACAGCGCCGTTCAGGGCTTCCCGCGTACCGGTTCGCTCGTCATAGGCCTTCAGTGAGATTTCAATCTTGTTAGCCATCGCGCCCGCTTCGCCTGTCGCGTCCCACAAGGCCTTGCCTGCTTCCTGTGCGATAAGCTGCGCCAACTCTGCTTTCCGCGCGCCTAGCAGCTCTGCGTAGCGGCGTATAATAACTATACGGTCTTCAAGCGGCGTCAACGCCCAGCCATCAAACGCGTCCGCAGCTGCGGTAACTGCCGCATTTACTTGATCCGCCGTAGCTTCGTGCCCGTTCCACAGTTCCGCGCCCGAGGAAGGGTCACTAGATGAGAAGGCCGTGCCGGCACCCTGCTGCCATGTTCCACCAATATAATTAGTCATATCTATTCCCCCGCTTTCGGTGCTGCATCAGTTGCTGGTTCTTCTTTTGGTCGCTCCAATGGGCAATAACGCAAGTCGTCGCCTGTCTTCAAGCCCAGCGCTTCCGCGGCTTCACCCGGCAACCAAACGCCGCTCGCGCCTTCAACAACATTGGTCATCACCACAGCGAAATTACTTATGGACGTGTTAGCGGCCAAATGGCTTGGGCCTTGTCCTTCGCCGTCCACGGTGCCGCCAAGGGTACCTGTCACATTGTTCCGAACCGTCCAAATGCCGCGCCTATGCACTTCCATTTCAGGGCCAGCATCAAAAATATCTACTGCGCCTGAGAAGCGGAACCCTTCCCGTTCCAGCATATGGATCGCAGGTCGGGCACCGTCGTGCGGCTTGCCAATAACGTCTTGCGCTTCCCTTGGCAGCAGCGTGGTGTAAATCGGGAACTTCGGCATCAGATCAGCAATAAACTGGCTGTTGCCCCGCCCGTTGATCTCGTCTGCTACACTAAAATCCATCCCAAAGAATTTGCGGCCGATTGCTTCCCAAAAGGGGGATTGCTCATTCTCGTCCACCCATCCCCGGATCTCTGCGATAACCACTTCAGAGAAGCGGTTTGGATGCGCCGCCATCAACATATAGCGCGCCTTTGAAAGAAGCTTACCGAGCTTATCGCGCCGATAATCTGGATCGAGGAACAATGTTGCTACTTCAGTCGCGCCCATAAAATCATTGGAGAGCTGTAACAACTGTGTATCCACGCGCATTTTAGGCTCGTGGCTCATCTGAGCCTGGTGCAAAACGCGGTAGCTATAAAAAGGCTTATCAAGGCCGACGCCGACAATAAGTGCGCTGGTTCCTGCAATGATACCTGTGGCTAAATCTTCTAGTATCAGCAGGTAATTATGCTTTTCATTACTGTCATCAGGGGCCGCAAAAGCAGCGATGCTGTCTGCAATCTTTTCCTGCAAGGCAGGACCGTGGGCAGGCAAGGTCGTTAGGCCTGTTCCTGTTTTTTGGGCAAGCGAAAGCAAGCCATCGAGATCATTCAATCGGGCTGGTCGAACCACAAACATGTGATTTTCCTTCATTCAAGCGTCCGGGCAACTAAAGGGCCCCGGTTGCCTTCAGGCCGTATCAGGCCTTGGCTTCGATAACGGAATCAAGATGACCCGCCGCAAATGCCATCAGAATAAGAGCTGAAAGTTTGGCTCTTTCTGAAAAACTATCCACCAGCACAAACTCGTCAGCTGAATGGATCATACCGCCACGTACACCAAGCGTATCTACGTTTGGCAGACCGGCTGCAGCGAGGTTATTGCCTTCGCAACACCCACCTGTAGCAACATAGTTGATGTCGAGCCCAAGTTCCACCCCGCAAGCGCGGATCGCATCCATCAATTTGATATTGGCGTCCGACAGTACTTTGGGTGGCCGATTAATTCCGCCGTGCAGACTAACCTCGTAACCTTCTTCTTCATTGGCTACACCGATAATGCGTTGAAGCTCGGCCTCAAACCACTGGGCGTGCTCTGCTTCTTTGAGCCGCACATTGAAACGGCACGTCGCAATATCAGGCACAACGTTTGGTGCCACACCGCCTTGCACCACCGCAGGGTTTACCGTTAGTTCAGGTCTGCCACCCGTTAGGGCTGCCAATTCACCAACAAGCGCGGACATCTTCACCACCGCATTCCGGCCTGCATGAAATTCACGGCCTGCATGGGCAGCCTTGCCGCGTACAATAAGTGTATAATTGCCGCTGCCTTTCCGCTCACCAACAAGGGTACCATCCGCTAGTGCTGGCTCATATGTCAGACCAATATCCGCTGATTTCGCCCGGTCTGCCAGAATAGGCGCCGAACCAACCGAGCCTGTTTCCTCATCGGGCGACAATATCACTTCCCAGCCAACAGATTGGGCCAGCGGCGTCGCCTCAAACGCAAGCAATGCATGCAGCATGACCAGTATGCCGCCCTTCATATCAGCAACACCAGGGCCGTTCAGAGTGTTATCGTCCAGCCATGTGGTAGTTTGAAAGCTATGTTCTGGGGCGAAAACGGTATCTGTATGCCCAGTGAGCAGCACGCGCCTGTTGGCGTCAGGGCGCTTAAAAAGGCGGATCGTGCGCCCACTTTTCTGCTTTATGATGGTGCCGTTTTCGTCGACCCGCTCGAAAGGTGGTAGCTGGTGGAAGACAACTTCAGCGCCCAAAGGTTTGAATGCCTTGAGAACCAGAACCTCCATGCCTGTTAGGCCTGTGAGATTACCGCTGCCGCTGTTCACACCTGACCAGGCAATAACGGTTTCGACCATTTCGGCTTGTTTTGCGTCAATTTGGGCAAGTGCTTTTTGGCATGAACCATCCGTAAATAGGCTATTTAGGCTTTTTGTCATTGTCGCTCCAAAGTTGGTCTAATTGCCAACTAAAGTAATGTCGGGTTGTGATGCTATTGTAGCAGAACCATAGCTAACTCAGCAGCCTTAACAGGTGGTTACCATCCGATTTAAGCCGCCAGTTTGAACGGGTCAAGGGCAATCGGGCGCACTACCTGATCTAGATGTTCCTTTCACCGCAACGACTGAACGCCTCACCGCATAGGCCGAAGTGTTTTTGATACTTTGGTTATGGTGCAAGGGTTGGAGTGGAAAATAAAAGCATCATATAAAACGCGAGTTCCGCTGTAAAGCCAACCAAAAAAGAAGCGAACCGTAAAGCGAGGATATACTATGAAAGCCCTTATTGTAGATAGCGAAGAGTTATACCGCCTTTCGTTGAAAGAAGTTGTTAAAGTTTCTGCCAACTTTACTGAAGTTTTGGAAGCCGGTTCGGAACATGAGTTCCTTTCCTGCACAGCCACCCACACCGAACTAGCCTTGGTAATATTACACCCATCCAGCCTGAAAAACGAAGGCGAAGATTGGGTACGTTTAGTTCGCCGTCTGTACCCCGGCGTCGCGATCATCACTGTTACTAATACGCCGCACGAAAGCACAAGCCGCTGGCTCGGCACTATGACGATTGCGCGCGGCGCAAGCGTCAACGCCATGATAACAACAATTCGCAGAGCCATGCGCCTTCCAAGTGAACAGGGCGAGCACCAAATGACGCCGGGTCGGCCAAATGTTACCAATTCCATCCAGAATGAGTTTTCTCGTTTTCGGAACAATCTGGCCGCAAATGAAGAAGCCGTTGACCTCAACCGTTTATCATATCGCCAGAAACAAATACTAGCGATGGCGGCTGATGGCCTGCCAAACAAAGAAATTGCCGCACGCCTCACAATTGCTGAAGGTACAGTGAAGGCGCATATGCATGCGATTTTCAAAGTGCTCGGCGTTTCTAACCGCACCCAGGCTGTCATTCGGTACGGGGCCGCAGGTCGGCAACAGCAATTGCCGCAGGAAACGCATACCTTACCAGCGGGTAGCAATAGTCAGATGGCCCATATGCGCTACTAAACATGGCTTAGCGCTGATTTTGAACCGGAAGGCTTGCCCCTTCCGGTTTTTCTATTGGTACTGAAAGCCACTTCACACGCGGCATCATAAAATACACATAGGTACGCAAAATGATCAGCGGGGACTTACCGCGAAAACCGACCGTACCAATATTTACAAAAGTGCAGCCTTTATGATTAGAAATGGCGGTGCCTTGGCGGGAGAACGCTCGAATTCCAGGGCCAACAGATACCTCGCATCAGGCAATGTGGCGTAATTCCTCGTATAGCAGCGTATCAAGCTAACCGTTTGCGAACTTTCCAACCATAGAAGTGGACAAAATCGCTCCTAATTCACTTGCTGGAAAATGCGGCAGATGATTTTCTGGCAGACCATATTCTATAGGGATTAGTCGCCCAGTAAGCCAACTGTCCGTATATACTTCTGCAGCTGGTTTGCAATGTTTTCGTAACCACCAATTGAGCTCGTCTTCAAAATATATCCGGCCACCTGATCATCAAAAATGGCCAGTTTATCTCTGGGGTCATCCGACGTGGTGATTATGAAAATGATAAGGTTATGGAGGTCAGGGTCTTTACCCACCTCTTCCAGAAATTCGTGCCCATTCATTTGCGGCATATTGATATCAAGCAAAATTATTGCGTTGAGCTTTTTTAATGTACTCACTTTTTTCCGCAAATATGCCAGCGCCTCAACGCCGTTACTCACGCGTGAAATGGGGTTTTTCAATGCAACTTGTTGCAATGCTCTTTCGATTGCCATGACATCGAGATGGTCGTCATCAACAATTAAAACCGGAATTTTATCATAATCCTGCATTACACTACTGAGCATCCGCCCTCCTATAATTTTCAGTATGCCTGAGATAAGTTAAAAAAGCACTTAACACCAAAGTCTAGTGCGGGTCCTTAGGGCCTATAAGCAAGCATTGCCTCTAGCAACGACCGTATTGGCCGAGCAACTTTAGCCGCGACTTCAGGCAAATACTCAAATGGAAATAGCTCATTCATGTAGGTAATTTGGGAAAGCTCCAACTGGACAGCATGGATACTTTCAGTAGGGTTTCCGTACCTACGGGTGATAAAACCGCCTTTGAACCTGCCATTTAGTACAGAAGAGAAATCCTCACATTCAGAGGCTGTGTGTTGCAGAGCGTCAGCGAGCCGGTTATCGCAGCTCATGCCGCTATTGTTTCCCAAATTAAAGTCAGGTAAACGCCCTTCGAAAAACCGCGGCACTTCTGAAGCAATCGAATGCGCATCCCAAAGCAGCGCATGACCGTGCGCTGTTTTGAGGCGTGTGAGCTCGCTTTGGAGGGCAGAGTGATACGGGTGCCAATAGTTATCCAACCGCTGCTTAATCTCGTCTTCACTAGGCGCTTCACCGTGCAAATATATATTTTCATCTTTGAAGGTGGTGGTCGGGCATAGCTCCGTCACGTTTTGCCCCGGATACAGGCTTACGCCTGACGGATCCCGGTTCAGGTCAATCACATAGCGCGAATGATTGGCCACCAGTATTGTGGCGTCCAGTTCTTCGAGAAAACTATAAAGACGTGGCAAATGCCAATCTGTATCGGCGAGTTGGTGCGCAGCGGCAGTCATCCTCGGCCCAAATGGGCCAAGGCTTTCGCCGCTGTGCGGGAACGAGACCAAAAGCGGTGAGTTTCCGCGTCTTAGTTCAAAACAAGTGGCCAATTCAACTGGCTCCCATATGTGAGGACGGCAACAAGCTTTCAACATAGACATTGAAACTACCGCCCGCAACCAGCTGCCTTACCGCTTCAATGTCAGGCGCGAAAAATCGGTCACTTTCGTAGAAATCCACATGCGCACGCACTTGTGCACGCGCTTTTGCCAGCGTTTCGCTAGTAACCGCAGGCAGACGAAAATCTATGCCTTGCACCGCACTGAGTAGCTCGATTGCCACCACAGCGCCCGCGTTTTCCACCATAACCAACAGCCGTTTGGCAGCCGATGTTGCCATCGATACATGATCTTCCTGCCCCGCAGATGTGGGGATAGAATCGACACAGTGCGGATGCGATAGCGCTTTGTTTTCGCTAACAAGCGCCGCAGCAGTGACCTGTGCAATCATAAAGCCGCTGTTCAAACCGCCTTCTTTCACTAAGAACGCAGGAAGGCCCGAAAGATTAGGATCAACAAGAAGGGCTGTACGCCGCTCAGAAATAGATCCAACTTCTGCAATAACCAGCGCCAGCATATCAGCCGCCATGGCAACTGGCTCGGCGTGGAAATTACCCCCCGATAGAATGTCGCCGCTTTCAGGGAAGATCAGCGGGTTATCTGTAACCGCGTTTGCTTCCACCAGAAGTGTTTCAGCCACCTGGCGCATAACGCCAAGCGCTGCGCCCATAACCTGCGGCTGACACCTCAAACTGTAAGGGTCCTGCACTTTATCGCAGTCCTCATGGCTTTTCCGAATTTCACTGCCCGCAAGCAGGCCGCGGTACATAGCGGCCACATCAATCTGCCCTTGCTGCCGCCGCACGGCGTGAATGCGCGCATCAAATGGCACATCGCTGCCTTTCATCGCGTCCACAGAAAGCGCGCCCGCCGTGACGGCAGATGCAAATACATTCTCTGTCTCGAACAGTGCGGCCAGCGCCAATCCGTTTGATACTTGCGTACCGTTCAACAGCGCCAGTCCTTCTTTGGCGATAAGGACCATGGGCTCTAGACCCGCGATCTCAAGCGCCTCATTCGCCGTTATTACTTTGCCCTCATGGCGCACACTGCCGTAGCCTAGAAGGACTGCAGACATATGAGCAAGAGGGGCAAGGTCACCAGACGCGCCAACAGATCCTTTGCTGGGGATAAGCGGGTACAGGCCTTTTTCCAACAAGCTGAGCAAGGCATCAATCACCCTACGCCGAACACCAGAATGCCCTTGCGCAAGGCTGGCGGTTTTCATAGCCAGTACGAGCCGCACGACCGCGTCCGGCAAAGGTTCACCTGTACCAACCGCATGCGACAAAACTAGATTTTCCTGTAGCTTCTCAACATCAGCGTCCGGAATATGCTGGCTGGCCAACAAGCCAAAACCGGTATTCACGCCGTAGGCCGTATCGCCGCGCTCAATAAGGTCAGAAACCGTTTTCCGTGCAGCATCAACGCGGACCAGGTCATCGCTGTGAAACGAGAGTGTGACCGGTGCCTCGTAAATATCGCGGAGATCGCGGAGACTAAATTGTCCGGCCCGGCGCATCATTGTTTGCTGTGTCATGACCTATCTCCTTTAGCGTTTATCATTGGTAAATTCAGGCCTTTCTCAGCAGCACAGTCTGCGGCACTTTCGTACCCAGCATCCGCATGGCGCATCACGCCGGTGGCGGGGTCATTCCACAGCACGCGGCCAATTTTTTCTGCAGCATCATCGCTGCCGTCACACAGAACAACCACGCCAGAATGCTGGCTGTAGCCCATGCCTACACCGCCGCCGTGGTGAAGGCTGACCCATGTAGCGCCAGATGCAGTGTTCAAAAGCGCGTTCAAAAGTGGCCAATCAGAAACCGCATCGGAGCCATCTTTCATGGCTTCGGTTTCGCGGTTGGGGCTTGCAACAGAGCCACTATCCAAATGGTCGCGGCCGATCACAACAGGTGCTTTCAGCTCACCGTTTTTGACCATTTCGTTAAAAGCCAAGCCGAGCTTATGGCGTTCGCCTAATCCAACCCAACAAATCCGCGCTGGCAATCCTTGGAATTGAATACGCTCGCGTGCCATATCAAGCCAGTTATGCAGATGTGGATTATCGGGGATCAGTTCTTTTACCTTCTGATCGGTTTTGTAAATGTCTTCCGGGTCACCTGAAAGCGCCACCCAGCGGAACGGCCCAACGCCGCGGCAGAAAAGCGGCCTGATATAGGCGGGCACAAATCCTGGGAAATCAAAGGCATTCGAAACGCCTTCATCAAACGCTACCTGGCGAATATTGTTGCCGTAATCGACAGTTGGAATTCCCATTGCGTGAAAATCAAGAAGTGCCTTCACATGCACAGCCATTGAGGCTTTAGCAGCAGCAGCAACCTCCTCCGGCGCGCGCTCGCGTTTGGTAACCCATTCGTCCACCGTCCAGCCAATGGGCAGATACCCGTTCGCCGGGTCATGAGCCGATGTTTGATCCGTTGCAATATCAGGACGCACGCCGTCTTTGATCATTTGCGGTACAATTTCTGCGGCATTGCCGAGAACACCCACGGAGATTGCCTTGCCCTCGTCGTGCGCCTTTTCAATGATAGCAACAGCTTCCGCAACAGTGTCCGCCCGCTTGTCCAAATATCCGCTGGTCAAACGCGCTTCTATCCGGCTTTCCTGGCACTCGATCGCAAGGCAAGATGCCCCTGCCATAGTGGCTGCAAGCGGCTGCGCGCCGCCCATACCGCCAAGGCCTGCCGTCAATATCCATTTACCAGCAAGGCTGCCACCAAAATGCTGGCGGCCCATTTCAACAAATGTTTCGTAGGTGCCCTGCACAATGCCCTGGCTGCCGATGTAGATCCACGAACCCGCGGTCATCTGGCCGTACATCATCAGGCCTTTTTTATCGAGCTCGCTGAAATGCTCCCAAGTAGCCCATGCAGGCACCAGATTACTGTTGGCAATAAGCACACGCGGCGCACCAGAATGGGTCCGGAAAACACCCACAGGCTTACCTGATTGCACCAACAGTGTTTCATCACCTTCAAGCTCTTTAAGGCTGGCTATGATCTGGTCATAACATTCCCAGTTACGCGCCGCCCGGCCAATACCACCGTATACAACAAGCTCTTCCGGGTTCTCGGCAACGCTTGGGTCAAGATTGTTCATCAGCATGCGCATAGGGGCTTCAGTTGCCCAGCTTTTGCAGCTTAGCTCAGTGCCGGTTGGTGCGTGAATATCAGGCCTGTTTTTCATAGTTTCTCTCAATATGTATCGTGTTTTATATCGTCATTCAGCCCGCGCATTTGCGCCGACATTGGAAAATTTTGCAGTAAGTTCATAGCGGTCACCAGGGTAAAGCAGCCGGGCAAAACTAGCGACTTTGTCACCAGTCCATGTCGTGCGGCTGATCTCCAAACAAGGGGTCACCGGCGATATATTCAAGAGCGCCGCTTGCTCCTCACTCGGCACCACCGCACGCACCACATGCTCCGCGCGCAGAAGCGGCGCGACAGCAAGCAGATATTCTGTGGTGGTCAGCACACTATAGTCCTGCGCCAGCATGCCCGGGGCGATGAGCGTGCTCACCCAGCGATCCTCAAGTTCAATTGGCAGGCCGTTACCTTCATGCAAAATCATCACGTGAAAAGCGGTGGCCGTGCTCGGCGAGCCAAAGGCCTCGTGAACGGCCACTGGGGGTACAACTTCTTCCCTAAGCAATACAGACGCCGACCAAATCTCGCTGCGGCTGGCCAGCTCAGCACGAATACTGATGATATCTGCGGCTGACCCGCGCATTCGCCTGCTAGCCACAAAGCTACCCATACCTGCGCGGCGGATAATATGCCCTTCTTTGGTCAGTTCGCGCAGTGCCCGGTTCACTGTCATCCTCGAAACACCAAGCTTTTTCACAAGCGCGCTTTCGCTCGGCAGCTTGTCACCTGCACCGTAGCTTTTGTCTTCTATAACCGAGAGCACATGGTGTTTAACCGCGCCGTAGAGCGTGCTCATCTTGGGCTCTCCACATGCTCAGTAAGTTTACCCATTACCGATTTATAACGCTCGAACACCGCGTCTTCAGCAAAGTGTTTGCCGTTCGTTACGACCCAGGTTCCCGCGACCATTACATCTGTAATCGGAGAGGGTTGCCCCGCAAATATCATTGCGTCCAGCTTCTGCACACCGGCCGCTCCAACGAGAGAAAGCGCATCAGAATCAAGAACCAGCAAGTCAGCTCGCTTGCCAACGGCGATTTCGCCAATTGGCTGGGCCAGGGCCTGCGCCCCGCCCTTTGCTGCAGCAGACCACAAATACTCGCCTGTATGGCCGCCACCATTTGGGGTTAACACAGTTCGGCTTTGCCGCGCCAACCGTTGGCCGTATTCAAGCAAACGGAGCTCTTCCCGTGCGTCAACGCTGATATGACTGTCCGAGCCGATACCCCAAGCACCGCCCTCGGCTAAATATTCAGGTAACGGGAACATACCGTCCCCCAAATTGGCTTCCGTTGTTGGGCAAAGACCTACAACTGCGCCTGTTTTGGCTAACCTATCACGTTCGTCTTCTATCAGGTGCGTGGAGTGGATTAGGCACCAACGTGCATCAACGGGCTGCGTATCAAGTAGCCATTCGATCGGCCGTTTTCCGTTATAAGCGACAGAAGCTTCCACCTCACCTTGCTGCTCGGCGATGTGGATATGAAAGGGGGCCGTAAGGCTAATTTTTTCCAAAGCTTCAATGACCGGCGCGAAGCTCGCTTCTTTCACGGCCCTGAGTGAATGAAAAGCTACGCCCAGTTTATGCTTCCCTGCAAGGCGCGGCGCCAACACATTCAGCAGTCGGATAAACTCATCCGCGGAATGCACAAACGGCTGTTGTTCCTGAAGAGGTGCTGCACCCCCAAAGCCAGACGCTTCATAAAGAACAGGTAAATGGGTTAAGGCGATACCTGTTTCGTCCGCCGCCGCTATCACCGCTTCAGACGTATCAAGCGCTTGGTCCTGATCAGCGCCGTGCAAATAGTGAAACTCACCAACCGCGCTATAGCCAGCCTTTAGCATTTCCACATAAAGTGCAGCCGCGATGGCTTGCTGGTGCGCCGGAGTCATTTGCCCGGCAAAACCGTACATAGCCTTGCGCCAGCTCCAAAAATCTGATTGGCCCGGCGCTTTATATTCCGCCAAGCCAGCAAAAGCTCGTTGGAATGCATGACTGTGAAGATTGCTCATGGCTGGTAGCACCGGCCCAAAAGCTCGGATACCATCCGGCGCTTCCACGCCCACCTCGACGGATGTCAGCATACCAGTGGCGTCAATACCAAGGCAAATACCCTCGGCCCAACCGCTCGCAAGCAATCCTTCTGAAAAAAATAATTTCTGCATCTTTACCTCAACTTGTATATACAGGTTTGAACAAGTTGCCTTGACTGTCAATGACAGACTATATTGGGCAGACGCCACCATAAATTTGACGAGGGTTTTTCCAAGTGTTTGACAGGCTTTACCGCAACATTCGCATTGCCACCATGACTGAAAATGGCACCCCTTACGGTTCTATCGCCGACGGTGCCATAGCGGTGAAAGGTGGGCGAATCGCTTTCGTTGGGCCTGCCGCTGACCTGCCGGAAATCTCCACGTCAACATTTGTTGAAGACTGCGGCGGCAAATGGGTATTCCCTGGGTTTATAGATTGCCATACACATCTGGTTTTTGGCGGCAACCGAGCACGCGAGTTTGAAGAACGGCTAAACGGCGTGTCTTATGAAGAGATCGCCAAGCGCGGCGGTGGCATATTATCGACAGTGAAAGCCACGCGCGCCGCAAGCCTTGAAGAGCTTACCAAGCTCGCAGTCGGCCGGATAAAGCGCCTTGCCGAGGGCGGCGTAACAACAGTGGAGATTAAGTCGGGCTACGGGCTGACCACAGCTGATGAGACAAAAATGCTGAAGGCGGCCAAGGCTGCAGGCGACGCCACTGGCATACAGGTGCAAACCAGTTTCCTCGGCGCCCATGCCCTGCCGCCTGAATATGCAGGCAAGGCAGACTCCTATATTGATTATATTTGCAGCGACATGATCCCGGCGGTTGCAGAGGCAGGCTTGGCCGACGCCGTCGACGCCTTCTGTGAAGGCATTGGCTTCACGCCCGAGCAAACAGAACGCGTTTTCAAAGCCGCCAAAGCACACGGCCTACAGATAAAGCTGCATGCGGACCAATTGTCTGATTTATCGGGTGCAGCTCTCGCCGCCAAATACGGCGCGCTTTCGGCCGATCACCTTGAATATACAAGCAAAGCAAGCGTCGAGGCGATGGCACAAGCAGGCACTGTTGCGGTACTCTTACCCGGCGCTTTTTATACGCTCAAAGAAACCAAACTGCCGCCGATTGCCACCCTGCGCGAGGCAGGAGTTGATATCGCCCTTGCAACAGACGCCAACCCCGGCAGCTCGCCTGTATTCTCACTACAACTGATGTTGCATATGGGCTGTAATTTGTTCGGCCTGACACCTGAGGAAGCGGTTGCAGGCATCACGCGCAATGCCGCCAAAGCGCTGGGCCTCACCGACCGGGGCACACTTGAGGTTGGCAAGCGCGCAGATATGGTATTTTTGGATATAGAAGAACCCGCTGAACTTGCCTACTGGGTTGGCGGTGTCACGCCCAAGTCTGTTGTAATCGGCGGCGTAACATCATCCAGCTGAACGAAGGTCTCGAGCCATTCCTTCAGCCCTTCCCCATTCATGAGTTCCAGGTATCCGTACTTCTGCTCTATAAAACCCTGCTTTTTATAGAGGGTGAGGATATGGCCGATCGCCACCCGGCTGACGCCCATAACGTCGGCCAGTTCGCTTTGCGTGATATGAAGCTGGTTAGACTTCTCTGTCTTTGCCATTTGCAGCAGGTTCTTACCAAGCCTGTATTTTAGCGGATAACGCCTCAGGTCGTCCACAAGTTCAAGCGCATTGTGCAAACGCATTGTCAGGACCGTTAGCACCGCAGTTACCAGCGCAGGTTCAGTCGCCAGAACACTATCAAATTTGTTTTTGGGGATATTCAGAATGGTGGTCGCGCCAACAGCGATGGCGTCGTGCGTGCGAGGGAGGTCGGTGAAAAGCGTGAATTCGCCATAACTTTGGCCCACTTCAAAAGTGGTGCTGGCAATGAAACGGCCGTCGGCGTCATTCTTGCCAAAGCACACCGCCCCCTCTGAAATTACCGAGAGCCCGCGCGTAAAATCACCCCGAGTCTGGATCAGTTGATCGGGCGCGTAGGATATACTCCCTCCAAGCGCTGTTAATCGCCCGCGTACGCCGTCCGGCAGCTCTCGAAACAAATTTGGCAAGGCCATATTGAAGATATAGCTCAGGAAAATCTCCTAAATGATAACTAGTTTGCATTCTGATATAAACAGCCCTGCTATAACTTGTCACATAATTCAGGAGAAATATGTGTCTTACCAATTAATGATTGTCGTTATTTTTCTAATTTTCGCTTTGCTGGAAGCCCTGCGCTCGCGGTTCATGTTCAAACCGAAGGCCACGCCCGCGGACAAATATGTTGAGCTGATCAGCGGTTTCACGCTGCTCGGCTTAACCCAACCATTGGTACTATTCTCCTCTATGTATCTGGCGGCAACACTGTTGCCGGACGCCGAAGGTGTGCTTGCGGGCTATCCTGTCCTCGTGCTTTTTGCCCTTCTGCTCATATGCGACGATATGGTTCAATATTGGTGGCACCGAGCATCGCACACGTTTCCGTTTCTCTACGGCCTGCACCGCGCGCACCATAACGGCGAATATATGAGCATTCGCATTGTTTACAGAAACAACATTTTTTACTACGCAATGATGCCGTCATTGTGGATTTCAGGTCTGTTGATCCACTTGGGCCTTGGGCATGTTTATGTGGTCTACATCGTTATCAAAATGTCAGTTATTTTCGGGGCGCATTCCAATGTGCGTTGGGATGAGCCTCTGTATAAAGTCAAGGCGCTTTCGCCGTTGATGTGGCTGGTTGAACGCACAATCTCCACCCCCGCAACCCACGCGGCCCACCACGGTAAATATACGACGGATGCGGCCACCCACTATAAAGGCAATTTCGGCAATCTGCTTTTCTTTTGGGACGTCCTGTTTGGCACCGCCCGCATCACCCGCACTTACCCTGAGACCTACGGCGTGGAAAACCTCGCCCCCATGAGCGCAAAGGCGCAACTGGCATGGCCCTTACTTCGGGACGCGACATCACCAACGGAAGAGACAGCCACAGAAAAAGGTTCGCTCAGCGCGGCAGAACCCGCCGAGTAACACCGCGCTTTAGATCTTTGGCCGACAGCATTCGGCCTCTGCTGGCAAGAATAGAATTGTCCCGGCACGATATGCGGCGCTCCAACCCTGTCCGGACAGCCTAATTCTGGCAAGCCCCTCCTCCTGCTTCTATTCAAAAGCAATAGACAGGAGGAAGAATTATGATCTTAACAACCGCACTTTTAATAACCCTTACCGCCACAGCAGGCCCCGCCCTTCACAGCGATGCTAAAACAACGCACGGTGAACCCGCACAGTGCACGGTGAAGGGCTATGAATGTAGCACGTCAAAAACCGGCATTGTGATCGGCAAAACGGGGGATCTTGCAAACCTCGCAGCTGTCATGGACGATGCTGCCGAACGCTACCGCAAGTATTACGGTACTGAGCCTGCGCAAGCCGCCCTTGTTTTGGGAGGATCCATTGACGCAGGCCTTAAAGCAGACCTCGATTCCAGTGGATTTAAAACCCAGCTTCCGTGGTTGACCAGTGAGGACAAAGCAAAATTGTACAGCAGTGCCATTCGCACTCAAATCAAAGCTCAAAAACCAGACCTTTCCGCTGCCGCACTTGAAGCGCTGGTGAAAACAACAATGGCAACGCTGAACAAAACCGGAGGGAACAACTCAGCAGTCCAGCGCGAACAGGGCGCCGTTGCACATGAATTTGCTCACCTTTGGTACATGGATGCTTTCTGGCCAAAAAAGGATCACGAAGCTTCCCATAATTCACCACAATATGGCGGTGCCGGCCCAGATTGGTTAGACGAAATGGCTGCTGTACTAGCCGAAAATGAAACCCTCACGTCTAGCCGTAGATCCAGGCTTGTAACCGTTTTGAAAGATAATCCCGCAGAGGCCCTGTGGCCACTGAAAGAGTATTTCACCATGGAGCACCCGATTTTCAGAAAAATACAAAAGCAGATGGAAGCGGTACAAAAGGAAGCGAGTGACGGAGTAACCATGAAAACCAGGGTCGTCGTTTACAACGATGAGGAATATAAAAAACTAATCGGCGGAACAGGCGAACGGGACCCTAGTTTATTTTATGCGCAGTCCCGGGCGTTCGCTGATTTTCTGATTGAGGCCACTGGCGAGGACCGCATTTTTGCCAGCATCAGCAGGCATATCGCCGACGGAGGCACCATGCGTTCTTGGTTAAGGGATGTCGGCAAAGAAAAAGGGCTACCCACTACCCTTGTCGATCTTCAAACCCGGTGGGATTTATGGCTGCAGACACGCACCGGAAGCGTAGCGTAAGGCCGCTTCGCTTTCGCGCATCAGTCAACAGGGCCGTTACCGCAGTTAACAAAGACGGTAACGGTTCAGTCGGTTCCTGGTTTATCTGAGGCGACACTCTCTGCTTCCGTTCCGGCCGTATCGGTATAATAAATCACTTCGTTAAACGTTGGCATAGCCTTCCTTTCTTGGCCGGCCATGCCAGCTACCGGGTAGGAAACAAGCCTTGTAGAAAGAGTCGCATCATTTAGTTCGGCCTGGGTAACAGAACCGTCCGCATTGGCATCCATCTTACTGACCAAAATCGTGAGAGCTTTCCGGTTCTGGTCGGTTTCGTCAGCGAGCGAAAGCACACCGTCATGATTGGTGTCCATTACACGCATCAACATGTTTGCGCCAGCAGAAGACGGTGCGGTTACGCTTGCAAAGGTAAAAGCGAGCAAGCCCATGGCCCCAGCGGCTGCAAGTTTGCGTTTATGGCCAGCAATTACACGGGCGAAACTGCCTTTCTCTTTGGCCAGATAACCATCAATAAAAGTTCGGATAACAGCACTTGCAGTTTTGCCTTCTGATTTGCACGCGGCCATGAAAGCATTCTTATTCAGGTAGCCAAGCCGCACTTCAAGCGTTTCGCTTTTCTTTTCGCGGAAAGTCTTCAGTTCAGAAGTTCCTGATATTTTCTCGTGCACGTTCATTTTCTTCTCCCGGTCCATGAGCCACTTTTCAAAACCATACGCGCCAATGGGCTGGGGTGCCAGCCTTCAGCCCCCGTACCAAACCAAAGTTTAACTGGGCATGGCTGCAAAACAGCTAAGGAGTTTAAAGGCTTTTACCGGGGCTTAGGTACCGAAAGAACAGGCCCTCTACCAATTTGTATCCTAGCAAAATCATCAGGAACAGTTGTTCACTTGAGAGCGGCTCAAGCATCACCGCTGCTGTGACCATCACCGCGACAAGAAAAAGCAAAGACAGCCACTTGCTCATTGCGCCGCGCCTAAGTCTTTCCACCAGCCCAAAACCGCCGTCTACCGGGCTAAGTTTCCGCACCATCGCTTTGCCGACAAGGGCGACAAGAAGCAGATAAATCAGCCCGCCAAAAAAAAAGGTCAGTAGGTAAATCAACAGGGAAACCAGTTCAGGGTAATCAAAGAGAAACGGCAGAAAACGGCCCGCCTGTGGTGCAATCAAGGTGAAGTATGTTTCGCTGGCGAAAGGAATAGCAAACCACGCAGTGGCAACAGCCATGATAAACAACAGGACGCGCACGGCGTGATACTGCGTTTGTATCCCTTTACCAACACTGTACCCGGCAGCCCGCCAGCCAATGCGAACGAAGTGGCCTCCGCCGCGTGTGATGGGTGTTCCCTGTGGTTTTTCCATACGTACCCCAATGAATTGAGCGCCTGACAGCAGCAATCATGCGCACCTGATACCATTTTGCAAGGATTGATAGCGGCTTTCCTGCGCCAGAGCCGGCCGCGACAAATTAACCAAACGCAACTTTCGCCATGGCGCAGGGCGGCCAGCTGATTTATAAGCCCTTGTATGGCATATGATTCACTCAGAGATTTCATTGAGCGCCTGGAGGCCGAAGGCCGTCTAGTGCGTATTACCGAGCAGGTTTCGACCGAGCTTGAAATGACCGAAATTCAAACACGCGTGCTGGCGGCCGGAGGCCCCGCGATCCTGTTTGAAAATGTGGTTAATGAACGCGGCGAAAAATCGTCGATGCCCGTGCTGGTGAACCTGTTCGGCACCATTGAGCGCGTGGCGTGGGGCATGAACCGCGAACCGCATGAGCTGCGCGAGGTGGGCGAAACGCTTGCGTTCCTAAGGCAGCCCGAGCCGCCGCGCGGCGTGCGTGACGCCATCAAAATGCTGCCGCTGGCTAAGCAAGTGCTATCCATGCGGCCCAAGCGGGTCAAAAAAGCCCCGGTGCAGGAAATTGTGCTGACGGGCGATGATATTGATTTGGATATTCTGCCGATCCAAACCTGCTGGCCAAATGAGCCTGCGCCCTTAATTACGTGGCCACTTGTGGTTACAAAGGGCCCATCGGATAAGCCTGAGGATAATTATAACCTCGGCATTTACCGCATGCAGCGGATCAGCAAAAACCAAACGCTGATGCGCTGGTTGAAGCACCGAGGCGGCGCGCAGCAATATGCCCGCTGGAAAGATGTTAGCCCTGAGCCCGTCCCCGCAGCCGTTGTGATCGGCGCTGACCCGGGTACGATTTTAGCAGCTGTTACGCCTGTGCCGGATACCCTCAGTGAATACCAGTTCGCCGGACTGCTGCGCGGCAAACGCGTGCCGCTGGTGAAATGCAAAACCGTGCCGCTCGAGGTACCTGCCACCGCTGAGATCGTGATCGAAGGCTTTGTCAGCCTTGATGATTACCGCGATGAAGGCCCCTACGGCGACCACACGGGTTACTATAATTCGGTTGAGCAGTTCCCTGTTTTCAACATCACCGCCATCACTATGCGGAAAGACCCGATTTACCTGTCGACCTACACTGGCCGTGCCCCGGATGAGCCGAGCATTTTGGGTGAAGCCCTGAATGAGGTTTTCATTCCGCTGCTGCAACAGCAATTCCCGGAGATCGTCGATTTCTGGCTGCCGCCCGAAGGCTGCAGTTACCGCATCGCGGTTGTCAGCATCAAAAAAGCCTACGCCGGCCACGCCAAGCGCATCATGACCGGCGTTTGGTCGTACCTACGGCAGTTTGTTTACACCAAATTTGTGATTGTGGTGGATGACGACATTGATTGCCGCGACTGGAAAGACGTGATGTGGGCGATGAGCACCCGCATGGACCCGGTGCGCGACATTGTCACCATTGAAAACACGCCGATCGATTACCTGGATTTCGCCAGCCCCGAAAGCGGCCTTGGCGGCAAACTAGGCATGGACGCCACCAACAAAATCGGCAACGAAACCCACCGCGAATGGGGCGAAAAAATCTTCATGGAAGAGGATGTTGTGGCAAAGGTAGACGCCATGTGGGAAAGCTTGGGGATAGAGGGCGAATATTCGAAGATTTGGAAAGAGTAGATGGGGACTATCAGCCCCCATCCGTTATCTAAAGGCAGCTCACTTCTCGTCGACTTCTCGAACCGTGGTACTCTTATGTCCAACCGCATAAGACTTTGTCACATAGCGTCCTGATTTAGCGCTACGGTGCCGCACCACCTTTTTACTGGAACTCTTTGACTTGCTCATAATCCCAACTCCCCCTGATTGAGGGCTGGAACATGCGAGGCTCTCTTGCCTGTCTTGATTTCGGAAACGCGCCCAAGGTTGATATCAAAATCGCGCGCGATCTCCTGAACTTGATCACCGCTTTTCAGGCGTGATTTGATGACCAGAATATCTGTCTGGCTTAACTCACTAAACTTTCTCAATTTCTATATCCTCTGTGTTTGTTTTCATAAAACAGTTGAAAATTCCGACCACAGAGTGTAAGTTTGAGTTTGCAAACCGTACCTCACACCATGTGTGTCGGTGCACAAAAAGGAAGCGACCTACAAGTCGTTTCCTTTTTTTATTGTGCAACACGGATGTTACACAGCAAAGGGGATACCGTCAAGAAGAAGGGGGATTTTTGGCATAATAGTGGCTAATACAGGCCCTGTCTACACTAGGCAGAGAGCACCGTCAATATCTAAAATCGAATTAATTAAGATTCTTTCCATTTATAATTACGATATTCGTAAAATACCATATGTTTTAGAACCAATCAAGAACAAAACCCATCCAAATGGTCAGGTCACTCTCGGCGACTCGGAAAATTATGGTTAACAGGTTAGATAAAGTCACCTCCCTATCGACTTTTTTCGCCCTTCATAGGTTAATAATATTAACTTTTTTATACATTATTCTAGAGTCGATTACTCAAACTCTCTACACCGAATTACACTACAACCGGCCACAGCGCCCGATGATGCCCGCATTATAGGGACAGAAGTGCCGTGTACGTCACCAAAAGGCATGGGCGACATGCAGGTCTTGTGGCTCCCATGCAGTGCTAACTACAACAGAATTTGCATTCGCGCGGGGCTCTGGCATAGTGCGGGCTGGCTTTGTTCTAGGGGGACTGTATGTCGGATTTTATTGAGACTGAACACGCGGCAGCTAAGCATGCTTTGCTAACGCGGCGCAGGGTGCTCGGCTATTTTGGTGTTAGCACGGCGGCGCTGGCGGCGGGTGGGCTTACTTTCCCGGCGTTTGCGGATGGCCACGAAATACTGCCTGAGCGCAAGGGTGCTGCCACGATGATGCTGCATTTCAA
>NVTU01000017.1 GCA_002401685.1 Kordiimonadales bacterium | reverse complement strand
GGCGTTGCCCCGACTGTAGGTCGGCAACCCCGCATTACCGGTTAGCTTCAGGCCCTCGCGCTCAGCATCAATCTCGATCGCGTTCTCGCGGAACTCACGACCAAGGATTGCGCCCAGCCGTTCAAGCCGTGCATCCCCTGCGAGCGACGCCACCTGCGGCGCACGGAACGTGGTACGGTCGCCGTCTGAGAGCGTGAAAGCGACATCTGGGTGCGCCATCGCCAGGCGCTTCACAACGTCCGATGCCTGCCCGTATTCAGTGCGTGCTGTTTTTAGAAATTTCAATCGTGCAGGCGTTGCGTAGAACAAATCCCGCACTTCAAGCCGGGTGCCAGCTGTGTGCGCCGCAGGTTCAATATCATGCTTAGTGCCACCATCAACACGGATCACCCATGCCTCATCAGCGCCCTTGGCCCGCGACGTTACCGATAGCCGAGATACCGCCCCGATGGAGGCCAGGGCTTCACCGCGAAAACCGAGCGAGACGATATTGACCAAGTCCTCGTCGCTTAATTTCGAGGTTGCGTGGCGTTCAACCGCGAGCGATAATTCTGCAGCGTTCATCCCGCGACCATCATCGCTTACTTGAATAAGCTCGCGTCCGCCTTCGCGCATCACAACGTCAATAGTGGCGGCGCCCGCATCAATGGCATTCTCGACCAGCTCTTTCACGGCGCTTGCCGGGCGTTCCACCACTTCACCCGCTGCGATGCGGTTGATGGTGCGGTCGCTTAGCATGCGGATGATACCCGCTTCAGCAGGTAGGTTTTGTCGGTGTTCGTGTGTCATGATGTGACCCTAACAAGCTTCGCGGAAAAGCGAAAGGCCGTCTCCACCCATTGGTGAAAACGGCCCATAAATTTTCGTACCAGACGCGGCTAAAGCTTAGCTGTTGTCAGTAATCCGGTAAATTTCGATATCGTCAGGACGGTGCTGACGCTCTTTCGCGTCTAGCAAGTCCGCAAGGATAAGACGCTTGCGCACAACATCGTCCGTACGCTCACCACCAGCGTTTGAGCGGATATCAGCATTAGAGCGGCCGAGCTGGCTTAGCAAAGTTTGCTCGCCCTTGCTTTTTGGCTTTGATCTTTTTAGACGCTTGCCTGGGAACAAGGCCTCAAAAACTTGCTGGCCCGGATCAATTTCCTGAGCGCGCGGCTCACCTGGACGCGGCGGCGCAAGATTGGCCTCTGGCGGCACGATAAGCGGTGCACGGTCCAAAACCTCAAACTCATCGGGCCCGGCATTACCGCTGCCACCACATGCTGCCAAGCTTAAGCTTGCTGCAAGCAATAGGGATACTGATTTGAGCTTCATTCACGCTTCTCCTAATAACTACTAACCTACTGGGCGTCAGCCTCAGGGTTCTTTGAGGCATTTTTAGGGCTTTTACGCCCCGCAAGCAAGCCATCTAACAATAATAACACAGCACCGATAGAAATAGCGCTATCGGCCAAGTTAAAGACATAGAAATTGTAACCCCATGCATGCAAATGAACAAAGTCCACAACAGCACCGTGGATGAACCGATCAATCACGTTGCCGACGGCCCCGCCAATGATCATCGCCAAGGCGTATGCTTCCAATTTCTCAGTAGTGGTGCGCAGCCAATTCACTAACCACAGGGTGATCGCAAAGGTTAGCGCGATCAGTGCCCACTTACCCACCTCGTCCCCCGTGATCAGGCCCATTGATATGCCTTCATTCCAAACCATGGTGAAATTTAGAAAGGGCAACAGCTCAATAGTCCTAAGCTCGGGCAACTTGAGGCCATTAATTATCCAAAATTTGGACGCCTGATCAGCGGCAACCAAAACCACCGCGACCATAAGTCCAATTTTGAAATAAGAGCCGAAACGCATCCGTTAAGCCGCTTTCGCATCGTGGCTAGCCACAGCATCCGAACAGCGAACGCAAAGGTCACCGTGCTCAGTTACTTCAGGCTTCACTACCCAGCAGCGTTCGCACTTATCACCGTCTGCTACTGAAATTATCGCAGCGGTCTCATCCCCCACAGCCAGCGTCGCACCAGATGTAATAAAGATCTCCGCAGCGTCCAGTCCAGCGAAAGCATCAAGGCTGGCTTGGTCGGTAACAGTAACCGCGGCATCTGCTTGCAAACTGGAGCCGATCACTTTATCGCGCCTAAGCACTTCAATGGCAGCATTTACAGTGCTGCGGACTTCACGAATTTTCGCCCATTTGTCAGCAAGCGCATCATCACGCCAATCAGTAGGCGTTTCAGGCCATAGCTCGCGGTGAACACTGATAGCCTCTTCACCGTAGCGGTTCTGCCACACTTCTTCAGACGTAAACGACAGGACCGGCGCGAACCACAGCACCAGGCGCTTGAACACTTCATCAATTACGGTGCGGGCAGCCTTGCGGCGGGTGCCGCCTGCGTCGTCGCAGTAGAGAGCATCTTTACGGATATCAAAGAAGAAAGCCGACAGATCAACGATGCAGAACTGGTACAGTTCGCGGAACACAGGGTTAAAATCAAACTCACTTGCCCGGTTACGGATAAGCGTATCCATTTCTGACAGGCGGTGCAGCACCCAGCGCTCGAGCTCAGGCATGTCGCTTACGGGCACACGCTCTTCTTCGGTGAAGCCCTGCAGGTTTCCGAGCATATAGCGCAGCGTATTACGGATCTTGCGGTAGGCATCAACCTGCCCCTGAATGATCTGATCGCTGATGCGAACGTCTTCTTTATAATCAACAGAAACCACCCACAGGCGGAGGATATCCGCACCGTATTTGTCGATGATCTTCTGCGGCGATACTGTATTGCCCATCGATTTGGACATCTTGCGGCCATCACCGTCGAGCGCGAAACCGTGCGTCATTACGTTCTTGTAAGGGGCTACTCCGCGTGTACCACAGCTTTCCAGCAAGCTTGACTGGAACCAGCCGCGGTGCTGATCAGACCCTTCCATATAGAGATCAGCCGGGCTCTGAAGCTCAGGCCGTTTCTCGGATACAAAAGCGTGTGTACAGCCGCTATCGAACCATACATCAAGGATATCATGCACTTGCTCATAATCATCGGCGTTATAGTCACTGCCCAGCAGTTCCTGTGCTGGCACAGCAACCCATGCGTCTGCGCCGCCCGCTTTAACCGCGTCGATGATGCGCTGGTTTACGGCTTCATCCTGTAGCAGTGTGTCGGTTTCTTTATGAACAAAAACTGTGATCGGTACACCCCACGCCCGCTGGCGAGAGATGATCCAATCAGGCCTGTCAGAAACCATCGCGGTAATGCGGTTCTTCGAAATTGCCGGGAACCAATTGATCTCGTCGATGGCTTTAATCGCTTTATCGCGCAGGTCGTTTTTCGACATGGAAATAAACCACTGCGGCGTATTGCGGAAAATAAGCGGTGCTTTAGAACGCCAGCTGTGCGGATAGCTGTGCTTAATCTTGCCTTTGGCAGCCAGTGCGCCAGCGCCGATTAGAAAATCGCAAACGGTATCCGCCACTTTGTAAACATGGTTGCCCGCAACCAGTCCTACGTTTTTGAAGTAGCAACCACCTGCATCCACTGTATTCGGCACAGGGATTTTAAACTGAACATGCGCAACCTGATAATCATCATCGCCGTGCCCTGGGGCCGTATGCACAAATCCTGTACCGGCCTCAGTCGTAACATGATCGCCCGGCAGCATCGGCACGTCAAAGTCATAATAGCCTTCAGCGTCGGCGTGACTGCGCCATGGATGCGCAAGGATAGTGCCTTCGAGCACGGCACCTTTGAAGGCAGAAACTTTCGTGAACGCTGTGATACCTGAGCGCTCGGTGAAAGCTGCGGTTAGCGCCTCCGCAACAGCAAACTTACTGCCAACTGCGACAAGGCTTTCTTCTTTTACTTCGGTTACTTCCAGCACCACATAATCAACTTCAGGGCCGTAACATACGGCGCGGTTCGCCGGGATGGTCCACGGTGTTGTTGTCCAGATAACCACGCGCACGCCGTCTAGCTCAGCAGCGTTCGTACTCACTGTTTCAAACGACACATCGATTTGGGTCGAAACATAATCATGGTATTCAACTTCTGCTTCTGCCAACGCGGTCTTCTCAACCGGTGACCACATCACCGGCTTGGACCCCCGGTACAGCGAGCCAGACATAGAAAACTTCAGCAGTTCTTCAACAATGGTGGCTTCGGCGTCAAAAGCCATCGTGGTGTAGGGGTTATCCCAATCACCAATGATCCCAAGGCGCTTGAACTGTTCTTTCTGAACTGCGATCCAGTGCGCTGCAAACTCGCGGCATTCCTTGCGGAATTCGACAGGGTCTACATCGTCCTTATTTTTCTTTTTCTTGCGGTATTTTTCTTCGATCTTCCATTCGATCGGCAGGCCGTGGCAATCCCAACCCGGAATGAACGGCGCATCCTTGCCCTGCATCTGCTGCGACTTAACGATAATGTCTTTCAGCGTTTTCTGCATTGCATGGCCAAAGTGGATATCCCCGTTGGCATACGGAGGGCCATCATGCAGGATAAACTTCTCGCGGCCCACGCTGTCTGTGCGCAACTGGCGGTAAATATCTTCGCGTTCCCATTTCGCCAGATACTCTGGCTCGCGCTTTGGCAAGCCTGCCCGCATCGGGAAATCAGTTTTAGGGAGGAAAACAGTATCGCGGTAATCGCGCTTTTCATTGGTGTCAGACATGGTCTGGTATCTCAATTCTAAATTGGCGGCGGGCTAATGTGCCGTATGTGGCTAGCGGGCGCTGTGTGCGCCGAACCTGCGCGTTATATCTCGGTATATTTACGGAAAGAGTGACAAACTAAAAACCCCGGTCGTTACTGGAACGCCGGGCTAGTAATTCGAATTATAAGGGCGGCCTTAGCCTGCGCATATAAACATAACCTTGTCATAAGCGCTGTTCTACCAGTGCCGGGCGCTGCTGTCGAGCGCGGAATTGCTGTATTTTGATCGTGACGCGCTTGGCTGACAGCCGTGCCTCAGCGGCTAAATTCCCCGGAAAACCTTTTGTAGCTTTTTGAGCGGCATGATGCCCTGAGGGCTAATCCGCCGTTCGTTGGCGCGAGGCACATGAGGCTTCAGCCTCCGGCACGGGCCATCGTACCCGGTGACCTGCAAAAATGGCCGAGGATTAAGCATAATATCAGCCAGGTTTTTGAGAAGGCTCGTAGTGGTGAACGGCATAATCACCATCTTATTCACGCCTGCGTCACGCGCTTCGACAACGGTTTCTTTACTGGGTGTTTTCATCGCAAAAATAATCGGCGCAACCGAAGTGGGGCTACCGGACATCCGCACATAACGGACAAAGTCGATGCCTCCAAGATCCGAGAAACTGTCTTCCACCAGCAGCAGATTATACGATACATGCTGCATTTTTTCCAAAGCAGCTTGCTTGCCTTCAACGACCTGAAACAGCTCAGCCCCCTGTTCTTTGAAGACAGCGCGCGCACCCTTGGCCGCCTGGCCATTAGACATGGCGATAAGCACGCGCAAATCAGATTTACTTCCTAATGGCATTCAATTTCCCTGAAGGCTTAGTCGATGACTTGTATGCCCTTTAAGCGAATCGCGGAACTTTTTACAAGGTTTGTTTAAAATTGGAGCAATTTACCCTGAGGCAACAGCAGGAAATCACGCATCAAGAATACGCTGTTGTTCTTTAACTGACATAAACCCGTGCTGCGCTTTCCGGCGTTCAGGGCCAAAGTAGGTTTTTGCTTTGGTGATCCTTCGGTCGGGGCCGTTATAACTCATGGTTTGAATGAAGGGCCGCATCTCCCGCACAGCCGCTTGCAAGGTACCGACCAGAGTTCCCGCAGAAAGCGGCATTAAAACAATTTTTGAGGCCCCACAATCACGCCCGGCAAGGACACGCTTCTTTTCGGCCAAACGAATACCGTAAATTATTGGCGCCACCGACATAGGAGTGTTTGTTAGACGCAGAAAGCGACAGAAGTCCGCCGCCCCCAAATAAGGAAAGCCTTCTTCAATAACAATCATATTAAAGTGGTGATCCTGCATCTGGCTGATTGCGTCTTGATTATCTTTTGCGCTTGCAACCCTGCGGACGCGGTTTTGCATCAGCACGCCCTTTAGCGCCTCCGCAGTTTGCACGTTGGAAAGGGCAAGCATAACAGAAAAGGATTGTAGCAGTTCTGCGTGCACTGAAATTCCTCAATTAGCGACACACCAATTCAGGTTCAGTATAGTTAAACGCCGTTAACAAAGCATAAAATCAGCCCGACATCATGGTCAACAAGACCGGCGCAAGTTTAGGCCCTTGATTCCAGTTACAGAATCAGAAAGGCGCGCAACATTTGCTGCGCGCCTTTCTGATATTTTCGTAACGGGTCAACGCCCTATTCCGAATATTAGGAGCTTTTAATCCGCCTTTTGCGCGGCTTCTCTTTTTTCTTTTCGCCTGCGAGACATTAGATTGAGGACTTCCACACCGAGCGAGAATGCCATAGCGAAATAAATCGTACCCTTAGGAATATGAATACCCATACCTTCTGCCACCAGGAAAATCCCGATAAGCATAATGAAGGAAAGCGCCAATATTTTCAAAGTTGGGAATTGTTCAATAAAGCGCGCGATATGGGCAGAGGCCAGCAGCATAACCCCCATCGCAACGACCATGGCAGCAACAATCACTAATGTAACATCAGACAAACCAACCGCTGTCATCACGGAATCGAAGGAGAATATAAGATCGATAAAGACGACCTGAGTGATAACCGCAGTCATGGCGCCTGAGTAAGCTTTGCAGTCGCCGGCCTTATCGCCCGTTACTTCATCATGAATGCTGTTTGTGCCTTTATAGAGCAGGAAACCACCGCCGAGCAGCATCAGCACATCTTTTCCTGAGAAAACATGGCCAAGTATCTCGAACCAGGGCGCTTTGAGGCCAATGATCCACACAACGCCGAACAGAAGTGCAATACGCATCAACAAAGCAAGCGACATACCGATGACACGCGCTCTCTCTCGCTGTTCGTCAGGCAGGTGCCCTACGAGCAAAGCAATGAAGACAACGTTATCGATACCCAGAATGATTTCTAGCGCTGTGAGCGTCAAAAAGCTCACCCACAGGTGATAATCGAGTAACATTTCCATCGGTATTTCCCTCAGAAATCCATATACAAAGAGCAGCGCAACCACGTCGTGCAGCGCAGCTAGACATAGTGCCATTACTCTAAAAATTAAAGGCTAGACTTTGCTCGCGCACGAGGCCTTATTTCAAAGCACGTCTTACCGAGCGCGAATGTGAGGCTCAGGGAACAGATCCAGGTACCCGCCTAGGGTTGGAGCGATAAGACGCTCAACAGCATTTTCAGGCTCAGCCAAGACAATCTTCGCCACTCGGCTATCTTTGTGAATTTGGGCTTTCAGGCTTTCAATGCCATCAAATTTCTGCTCTTCGCGCAGGAACGCTACCAATTCCACACGCAAATGCTGATCGTAAATATCTTTGTCAAAATCAAAAAGATGCACTTCCATTAACACATCGCGCTTATCGAAAGTTGGCCGCTTACCAATATTAGCAACACCCGCCACAGTTTTTGTTTCGCCTTCAAAACGCACTCTTACTGCATAGACGCCAAGCTTTGGCAGGAGACTTTCACCAAGCTCAATATTGGCTGTTGGAAACCCAATAGTGCGGCCACGTTTGTCCCCTTCAGTGACGCGTCCGTTTATCGTCCACCAATGGCCTAACAGTGCCGCTGCTTTACGGGCTTCCCCATTCTGCAAAGCCTTTCTAACGACCGTAGACGAGTAAACCTCGCCCGCATAGCCTTCCAAACCAACAGTCACAGCCTTGATGACAGAGAGACCAAAGCCTTCCATTTCGCCCATGTAACCAAGTACATCAGTTCCGCCGCCACGGCCTTTTCCAAAACGGTAATCATACCCAACAAATACATGCTTGGCATCTAGGCCGCGGCATAGAATATCGAGAACAAAAGTTTGTGCTGGCATGCTTGCCAGATCCTTGTCGAAAGGCAGAACAAGCAATACATCAACGCCGAACCGTTCCAGCAGTTGGGCCCGTTCTCGAAACGGCGTCAGCCGGAAAGCAGGCGCGTTTGGCGCAAAAAAACTGATTGGGTGCGGCTCGGTCACAACTACAGCAAGCAAAAGACCCATTTCGCGCGCAAGCCGACCAGCTTCACCTATCACCACTTGGTGCCCACGGTGAAACCCATCAAAATTGCCAAGCGCAACCACGCAACCACGGTCTGCATCGGTCAACTCACTGGTATGTCGTAAAATGCGCATTCTGTCGGCCTCATTGTGAGCAAACCAGGTGGCCTCGTTGCCACCGGTTCCTTCATTCATCGTCGGGACATACAGCAACAACCGACCGCTAGATAGTTTTTTATAAAACTAGGCCAGCCTTCGATAAGTTAAAACCCAAAGATAACAAATGAAGGGGAAAATGGGGTAACCCCCTAGAACGAAAATCCAATCCTGCGAAAAAACTGTGTTCTTCCGCTCTGTCCCTTGCTAAAATCGGCAGATACTGCAACTGGCAGAGAGGAAAACCGACAAGAATGCTGCGAAAAAGTCGATTGCATGTTAGAATTTATACAGAAGTAATTGAAAACTTGACGTCTTTGGGTTAACCAATTCTTCACGACCCTAGGGCTAGTGTCCCAAATAGAGATTAGTTTGGGTCTGCGGTGCAGGCCTGTTAGTTAAGATATATAATGCTGAGGAAATAATATGGCCGTTGATTTGGGCATGCCGATCCTGATCGTCGACGACTACAAGACGATGCTTCGGATTGTGCGTAATCTTTTGAAACAATTAGGTTTCAATAACGTTGATGAAGCGACTGATGGGGCTATGGCTTTGGAAAAAGCTCGAGGCCGTCCGTATGGTTTGATCATTTCAGACTGGAACATGGAACCTATGACTGGGTACGAGTTCCTGAAAGAAGTTCGCGCTGACAGCCAACTGAAAGCAACGCCTTTCATTATGGTGACAGCTGAGTCTAAGACAGACAACGTAATCGCAGCGAAAAAAGCAGGTGTAAACAATTACATTGTTAAGCCTTTCAATGCTGCCACGTTGAAGACTAAACTGATTGCTGTTCTTGGAGAATTCTAATGAGTTCGGACGATCTCTCTCAGCAAATTACACTTCTTGTTGATAATCTCCGAAAGCAAGATACATCAAAATTTTCGCTGACAGACGTTGCGTCTGTCACAGAAGTGTTGATTGGTACAACCAATAAATTCTTCCAGTCTATCGACACATCCATCTACCGAGAGTGCCGAGCGCTTAGCGATTACATTAGTGACGCTAGAAAAGAAATTGCAGCTTTGCAGCCGGGCGACTTGGAAAGCACACGTATTCCGCGGGCAGGCCTTGAGCTTGATGCTATTGTTCAGCAAACGGAAGAAGCCACCAATACCATTATGGAAGCCGCTGAAGCCATTATGGAAGCGGACCCCGCAGACACGGCGAAATACCATACGATAACGCAAGACGCTGTAATGCGTATTTTCGAAGCGTGCTCGTTTCAGGACATTACCGGCCAACGTATCACCAAAGTAGTTGAGACCCTCGCTCACATTGAGCAGCGCGTTGTGGAACTACGTAATCTTCTGGGTGTAACCGAAGAAGATATTGATGATGCCCGCGCCGACGCTGGCGATATTCCAGCTGATAAAGCCCTGCTTTCAGGCCCTGCCCTTAAAGGGGAAGGCATTGACCAGTCCGAAGTTGATAGTTTGATGAGTGGTTTTGACGCTGTGCCTGCTGAGGAACCTAAGGCTGCAGCACCGCCACCGCCACCGCCACCACCAGCGGCGCCGCCAAAACCTCCGGCCCCTAAAGCTGTTCATCCTAAAAAACTGGACAATATGTTTGAGGAAGATTTCGACCCGGTTGCAGAAGCTGAGAAGAAAGAAGCCGAGAAAAAAGCCGTTGAGGAAAAAGCCGCTAAAGCTGCTGAGGCTAAAAAGACGGCAGCGGCCGCACCTGCTGCAAAGCCCGTTGGCGATCCGAGCTCAGGCGATGAACTGACACCAGGTGAAGAAGTTAGTCAGGACGATATCGACGCCCTATTTGGCTAGCAGACTTCTAGTTGGCTAACTCGCTACCAAACCAAAAAATTTGAAACAGCGTAGGGGAACGGCTTCCCTGCGCCGAAAATTTTCCGAAACTCTTGCTGCAAAACCCCTCCATTCACTACCGCCTTTTCCAAACCAGGTATTTTGTCCCTGTGGATACCGCTTGCAATAAAAAGACTTCGGTATTCTGCTGCGTTTGCGCCAGCGATATCCGTCTGTAAGCTGTCCCCTATCATGAGTATCCTCTCCCCGACAGTCTCCAGCGGCAGGCTCACCTCGGCCACACAAGCGTGGAATGCTTCAACCGTCGGCTTTCCAAACCACCGAACTTCGCCGCCCATGGCTGCGTACAAATCGGCGACGGAGCCCGCACAAAGAAACAATTTATTGCCGACATGCACCACGCGGTCGGGATTTGCGCATAGGAATGGCACGCCCCGGCTGACTGCCCCAGCAAGCCAAGGGCGGTGGCTTTCAACACGCGGGAAATCGAGGTCTGTCGCAAGGATTACGTCAGCGTCATCAGGGTTCTGCACGACTGTTACAGGTAAGCCTTCAATGGTATTAAAGTCCGTCTCTGGCCCTAAATGATATAGCTTACAGCCTTCAAACTCTGACCGCACATGGTCCCTGGCCAACCCGCCCGAAGTAACCACGTTGTCTGCAATGTCTTGCGGAACTCCCATTTCGATAAGATGCGCTCTCACATGGCCGCGGGGGCGGGGCGCATTCGACAGAAAAATAGTTTGCACGCCGCTTGCTCGTGCCTGTTTTATTGCATCTATGGCTGCTACATAAGGGCTTACGCCGTTATGCATTACCCCCCAAAGGTCACATATAATAAGGTCTACATCACTGCATAAATCGCGCAGGCTTGCTGGGTAAAGAACAGCGTCTTTTGGACTAAGGGACATACTAAAAACTTCTAAAGCTCGCTATTGAGATCAGTGGAAAGGCTTGGCTCACCAAACAGGTAACCCTGTGCGAATTCCAATCCTGCATCAAGTGCTTGCAGCACGCCAGCCTCATCTTCGATGCGGCTTGCAATAAGCTTCATGCTTTTGCGGCGCAGGGCGGATTTAAACGCATCAATATCGCCGGCTTCCGGGTGGGCACTTATCAAGTCGCGCATGTCGCTCTTGATAAAGCGAAAATGCTGGCGTTCCAGAGCAGAGAATTCCTGATGATAGTCCTTCACCAAATCCATGGAGAAAGCGAAACCCTTGCGCCCAAGCGCTTGCAAACGTTCCGTCACACCTTCATCAAGCGCATTATAATCTTCTTGCGATATCTCAAAAACCAACCGGTTTGCGAACTCACCGTTCGCTGTCATGAAATCTATAAACTGAGGGAAAAATTCGTCGTCCGCCATTGAATACCGAGACATATTACAGAAGAATCGCAGCTCTGGCCTACGCTTACCTAGCCTGCGAACAAGCTGAATAAGCCGGAACAGCAGGAGATTATCAATAGTACCAATCAGGCCTTTATCTTCGGCTACTTTCATATATTGGCGCGGCAATATGATACGCCCTTCTTCATCCCTCACGCGGGAAAAACATTCAAAATGCACCGTTTTACGCACAGGCAAGCCAACGATCGGCTGCAGATAGAGATCAACTCTGTTTTCCGCCAAACTGCTGCGAATAACTTTAAGAAGTTGGTCCTCCCGCTTTATAAGCCTGATCGGCGCTTTACGTTTGCCAACAGCACTAACGCCGCGCCCTCCAGCAGCAGCACTTGTACCGGCTTGGGAGGCCTTATCTTCTGTAGCTGCATCTTGTTTATTGGGTGCACCGTCCAAAACAACCATCGCAGCTTCATCAGGCGTTAAGTCCAACTCCTCAAGATCTTGCTCCGTTATTTGGTCATGGTCAGAATCCCATTCCAGCTCGACAGGCTCCTCTCCGTCCGTGTCTGGCGTATCTGTCTCGCTGCTTGACATATAGTCGGCGCTAAGCTCCAGTGCAGCCTCTTCAGACTGGTCGGTCTCCTCAACAGTGCCGCCCGCTTTCCCAAGCTCCAGTTCCTTGCGAGAAACCTGGGTTAGCAATGTTTGTAAAACCTTCAACTCAGATACCAGAGTTTGGCTTTTTTCTTCACCTTCTCGGCCGCGTAACTTCACTTCGCGCCGGGTACGTTCTAAGTCTTTCCTAAGAACAAGAACAACGTCCTCAATCTTATCAAGCCGGGCATGAGCGTCCACTTCGGTCTGCGCTGCCATCAGCCATGTCTGCAGTTGCCACGCGCCAAAAAACACTAGCATCCCAATCATATTTGCCAGTGATTGGTCGACCTTAAGGAAAAAAGGCAACACAACGGAAATCGCGAGTCCAAGGACCGCATATGATATGAATAACAACACTCGTGTAATCGGCATCATGCCTGTTTTCCTCGCGGATAGTATGCCTAGGCAAGAGCTAGGTAAAACTCATTTCTGCTCAAACGGGCTACTTTTAACTCACAAAACCTATGAGCACTTCAACGATAGCAGCGCCTGTATGCTGGCATAACTGACGGGTTTCGTTAAGCTTTTATTCGCTTACAAAACGATTTCCTTAACAATTTCGGTAAAGAGTGCCATCATTATGCCTAAAGGCAACAGTAACGCAGGTGGCTAATCACATCCGGATGCCAAATTTTTGTAGGACAATCCATGAAAAAAATTCTGATCGGCCTAACGGTTCTCGTGGGCGCCAGCCTAGCCCTGATCTACACGCAGCTAGGGCCAATTATCAAATCCGGGATCGAAAGCCAGGGGCCCGAAGTTTTGAAGGTGTCCGTATCTGTTGAACATGTCTCGCTTGAGCCATTTTCCGGCCACGCTAAAATCAGCAAACTTGTTATCGGCCAGCCTGAAGGGTTTGGTGACGGGGCACTAACGTCACTCGGCTCTTTCTCTGTCGACCTTGATGTGGCCAGCTTGCTAAGCGACCATATCATCATAAACGAACTGATTGTGGACGAGCCGCTGCTTGATGTGCGCTTTAAAGGCAAACAAACGAATTTTAGTGCGCTGCAAGAAAACTTAGACCTGCCGACATCCTCTGAAGGGACATCCGCGCAGTCCGAAACGACATTGACGATTAAGAAACTGATCGTGCGAGCCCCAAGGCTTCTGGCCAAGAGCGAGGGCCTCATTAAGTTTGATCAGGACATTATACTCGCGGATTTCACGCTTTCCGATTTAGGTACAGACGAAAAAGGATTGGCTCCTCGAGAGATCGCACGGCACATAATGGACGCCGTCCAGCCGCAAATTGCCAAGGCACTTATTGCCGCGGGCGCCTCGGACAAGATTAAAAAAATTGCCGAAAAAGCGAAGAGCAAACTTGAAAAGCGTGTCGGAGGACTGCTAGGAAAGTTAAATAATAAAAAGAAAAAGCAAAATTAAGCCAGATTGGGTTTGAATATTAGACTGCGCGGTCCAATATTCATTCTTATGCAAAGGGAGAACGTAATGACACTTGAAGAAATGACAACAGAGATGCGGACCCGCGTTGGTGCACATTCACCGCTAGCGGCTATTATCAAATTTGATTTCGGCGATGACGGCGTGATCCGTATCGACGGCAAAGCCTCACCGACGGTTGTTGATAATGCGGACAGTGAAGCAGATTGTACGGTAAAAGTTACAAAGGCCAACTTTATCGAAATCGCTGGCGGCAACATGAATGCCCAGATGGCTTTCATGACTGGCAAACTGCGTGTTGAAGGCGACATGAGCCTGGCCATGCAGCTTGGTTCACTTCTAAGCTAAACAGGAACCACCTAGCCATGCTTGATAAAGTCCGCTCGTACCTCATGGTGATCAGCTTTGTTGTAATAGCGGGCTTGCTCGGCTTTTACCTATATGTGCTGGCCAAAGGCGATGATTTGCCCTTTGGCAGCAAAAAGGGCGATCTACAGCCTGCCAAATTCGAAACTACTGAGTATCAATTTGGTGATGAAGGGTTCCTATTGTGTCCTGCCGTCTTATGCAAATCGGCTGACCCTGATGGTGACGCTGAAATCTTCAACATCTCTGCTAGCAAATTGCGACAAGTGATAGCAGATTACTCGGACCACAATCCAAGTGTCGAGCTGCATAATTTTGATTTTGGCAAAAACCAATTTGAATTCCTCGAGCGGTCGCCTGGTGAAACCTTCCCAACGGTAGTTTCAATTCGGGTCCTTCAAGATGCAAATCTTCCCAACAGCAGCGCGGTTGCTGTTTTTATAAAAAAACCAGTTGGGTCTCGAATTAAAGAAAAACACGCGGCCCGTGCCGATCGGTGGCTGGCGCAGTTACATGCCCTTGCTAAGGATCAGCAATAAATCGAACCGGCTGAACTGACTGCGTTACAAGGCATACTGGTTCCTATAATATTAGCTGAAATATTAGACTCGAAAACAGCGTCCACGTAAAATCAGCCAATTCCAAAACCTTACTCAGAACATGCTCTTTAGTTAAAGTACGGTTTTTTAAAGTCCGGTCAGACTACAGTGCAGGCCGGCGGGATTAAACGGCGCTCAGGCGGGCGCTACTACCGTCTTCCGCAACACCGTGTCTATAAGCCGGCTCCTTCTTCAGTCAAGCCCGCGGGCCTCAACAGCTCGCCAGCAGAGACTTCATTAGAGTTTGCAGCGCTTGAAGCTGGGGAGGCAGAAGCTTGCGCTACATTCTCTCGAATAGTGCCCGACACTCTATCCTGTGTCTGTCGGTAAACATTTATTGCCAAGCCAACATTTGCGTTCCCTCGGAAAGGAGCCGCAGCTTCGAAACTACGTGTTTCAGCCAAAAGAACCTGTGAACTTGTAGAAAGCAGGCTACCCCTTATCGGTGCCCGTTCTAAAGATTGTTTTTCACTGACCGGCTTTGCCTGCGGCGTGGCAGCCGCCGAAATAACAGCACCAAAAGCGCGTTGGGATACCTTGTTCGACGGCGATAGGGGATCAATCGCACCGCGCGTAGCGGTACGTTCTGTTTGCCTAACACCAGCCGCACCCTGCGACTGTGATGTCAGAACACTATCTACCATAACATGGCACCCGGTTACTTTACCCACGCAGATGATAGCTGAATTCAGCCTGCAAGTCTAATAAAGCCCAGAATTGCAGTGATTACGCCCTAGTCAGAACGCGAGCCTTGTGCTATCGCTCCTCTTCAAACAATTGCATATGGCCGCTATCGGGAGATCGAGCGTCCATAAAAAGAGCGATTGATAACGATTAAAACAGTACGAATACAATAGTATCGGGAAACGGGGCGAACAGTCACATGGATCAAAACACACTCAGTATTTACATTCATGAATTGCGCAATCAGTGCTATCATTTGCAGGCAGCTTTCAATATTTTCAATCAATCTGTTCAGGCAGGTCAGGACCGGGCCATCCTTTATGGTGCCCAGATGATTTTGGTACCAGCCAGCCAAATCTCGTCACTACTTTGGCCAGCACGTGCCCGTGCGCGTGGCCGCGGTGAGGCTCTTAGAAAAGCCCTGCAACTTAACGAAAAGCATGCGCTTAATGATCGCCGTTTGTCTGAAGTGTGGGAGCATTCTGACGAAAAAACCGAAGAATGGATTTCCGACACCAAAGGTGCTCAGGTAATTTTTGATTTCGTTGGTGACCCTGCAACTGTGGGGGACGGAACTACCACGACCAAGTCCGTTTACCGCGGCTTCAACCCAAATAACCGGGTTTATACCTACCGCGGCATCGATTATAATTTACCAGCTCTTGCCAACGCGGCAACAGATGTAGCAGGCCGCGTGAATGCGCTTTACCGCCAGCTATTCCCAGAGCACGCTAAACGAGAAGATGAAGAGCAAGCACAGATAAAAGCGATGCTCGAGCAAAAAGAGCAAGCTGACAAAAACAACGCAGAGCGGCAAGCTGCGGCTGACGCAGCAGCGAAAACCGGGGATGCTAAAGCCGCTCCGAAAAAGGCTGCTGCGAAAAAAACAGCCGCTCCCAAAAAAGCGGCGGCTAAGAAGCCTGCTGTTAAGAAAGCCGCGGCAAAAGCTCCTGCTAAAAAAGGAGCTAAGAAGGAAGCCTCTGCTTAAGCTTAGCAACATCTAAACTGGTCAGCGCCCGTGCTATGATTTCAAACACGGGCGCTACCATATAAGTCACCAGCCGCCCAATAAAGCAGGCGGCAAAAAGTTGCCACAGTTTGCAGGCAATATTAAAAAGTGAAGAACAGCTATACGTAAGTAGTGATCTAGGATGAGTAAGTTGATGAAAAAAACACTGATTGGCGCTTTTGTTGCGGTATCCATTTTTAGCACTTCGGGCTTTGCTGCAGACTGCGGCGAAATTCCAAGTAATATTCCTACCGTGCCGTTAGGCGAAAATGCTACGGCAGAGTCGATCCGCGCGACCAGAACTGCAGTGGTTTCTTTTTCTGCAGCAGTTGACACCTACATCGATTGCATGTCTGCCAAAGGCCTAGTAATTGCCCCGTACATGACTGAAGAACAGCGCGATCGCCGTGAAGAAGATCTCGATAATCTTCATGAACGTCGCCGTACGGTTCAAAACAAAATGAACGAAGCCATCCGCGCTTTTCGCCGGGCGACACGCGACCAATAGACTTTATCAGCTACAGGGCCCATTCCAAACTGGTGCCCTGTTACGGATACCGAAGATAGATCGGTCCCGCTTTACAATAGAGGCGAGCAGTGCATGAAGCCTAGCTCCACCCTTGGCCACGCAGACCTCAAATACGGTCAGCCTACACCCCTTTATTTCCCAGCTCTGCCAAGCTACAAACTAGGCAGCAATGCTGCTTTCACCCTATAAATTAGACTAATCAGTCCAGAATATTTGACAGAGCTACGTCCCCGCCCCATCTTCTTTATTGGGATTATGCTAGGGAGAGAAAGCATGCTGACAAACCGCGCTGTTTACGACGAAGATCACAATATTTTCCGCGACTCCGTTCGCAAGTTTTTTCAAACAGAGGCCACCCCCTTCGCTGCAGACTGGGGCAAAGCGGGCAAAGTGCCGCGCGAGTTTTGGAATAAGGCAGGAGCTGCGGGCCTACTCTGTCCTCAAATCCCGGAAGAATACGGCGGCGTAGGCGGCGATTACCGGTTCAATTGCGTGATCAATGAAGAACAAGTCTATAACCGCGCCGGAGGGGCCGCTATGGCCGTGCACTCTGATATCGTTGCACCTTATTTGCTTGAGTATGGTTCAGACGACCTGAAAGAACGCATCCTTCCCAAAATGGCCACAGGCGAAATGGTCGGCGCGATTGCAATGACCGAGCCCGGCACAGGCAGCGACCTTCAGGCCATCAAAACAACGGCTAAAATGGACGGCAACCATCTGGTTATCAATGGGTCCAAAACCTTTATCTCAAATGGCCAAAACTGCGATTTCGTTATTGTAGTTTGCAAAACAAATTCTACAGAAGGTGCCAAAGGCGTGAGCCTTGTTGTGGTAGAAACCGACCGTGAAGGCTTTCAGCGCGGTCGTAACCTAGACAAGATTGGGCAACATTCATCCGACACGTCAGAGATGTTTTTTGAAGATGTGCGCGTGCCTGCGACGAACTTGATTGGTGCTGAGGGTGCAGGCTTTATGTATCTTATGAAGCAATTGCCACAAGAACGCCTATCCATCGGCTTCATTGCGCTTGCTGGTGCACAGCGCGCGTTCGATATCACGCTGAAATACGTTAAAGAACGCGAAGCTTTCGGCCGCCCCATCCTCAATTTCCAAAATACACGCTTTAAAATGGCAGAGCTGAAAACCGAAATTGAAGTAGGTTGGGCCTTTATCGATCAGTGCCTGACACGGCTGGTTAAAGGCGAACTCGACGCACCAACGGCTGCGATGTCCAAACTTTGGACCACAGAAATGCAGGGCCGTGTCGTGGATGCATGCTTACAGTTTCATGGCGGCTACGGCTTTATGTCTGAATATGAAATCTCACATCATTTCGTTGATGCTAGGGTTCAGCGTATATACGGTGGCACCTCTGAGATTATGAAAGAGCTTATCGGTCGCTCGCTTTAGCATTTACTTTCCGGTTTATTCAGGTTTGCTATTTGCAGCGCGCGGTCTGGCGTGCTAGACGGGCGCTGCAAATTCGAATGGCAACAGAGACTGAGGCACCATCATGGCTATGAAAAAAGTAACCCTGCAATCAACACTCCCACGCGGAACCTTTTACTGGGTAACCGAAGTAGAAGCTTCCTCTGATGAAGAAGCCGTGGTTGCGGCAGAGAACCTGTTTCTTGCGCAGATGGAAAAAGCTAAAGACTGGGTCTTCAACGACTTTGATGTGGAAGACGCCTAAACGCCGTCATTTTCTGCTGAACGGGACGGCTGGTTAAACCGGAAAACTGGCAGAACCAACAGACGGCCCTAACCAAAAGGTGGGGGTCGAATAAAACTCGCCAGCGTGACGCCGGTTAGAACTGCCCCCGCTACGGAGCGCATGTCGGTGTTGATTTCAGCACCCAATTTTCCAAATACGGCAACGAATTAGCCAACCGCTGCTGGCGTTTTTCTCGGACGCGGAAAAAGAAGAAACGGTCGCTGAATAAGGCGGGCTGGATAATCTCGGTCATTGTCACCTTGGTTTCGCATGGGCCAAGGGGCGTCAGCTCAACCTCCAGCCATCTTGTATCAAAATCAGATTCTTGCTCCACGCTGAACAATCGCTCTTGCACCAGCGCTGTTGTAACCTCGCTCGATCGCCAATTCTCGAACTGGCGTTGCCAGAAAAGAAGCCTCCGCCGACCAACGTCAGTTGAAAGGCCCTGCACCCGAATAACTTCGCCCTGCCAGTTAGGCCGTTTGAGATTTTCTGTTACCCAGGGCCAAATGGCTGCGGTGCTAGCAGGAATAATCCGTTCTTCCTTGAGCTCATACGCGCCGTCAATTGCAAAATAGGCCTTCACGAGTACGCTCAAACCAAAAGCAACCATGCCCGTCACAATCGCTTTATGAAACAGATTCCAATCACGGAATTTATCTTTCACCTTTGCCACTTGAGCGCCCTTTTTACTATCTGTGCTTGACCGGGCCACCGATCCAGAGGAACGTCCTCCCACAGGGGATCATTTACTGAAATACCAATACTGGGGAGCACCATATGCCTATCACTCTAATTTCCGCAAGTTTTCTTGGATTACTATTAGTTTACTTGTCTTACAACGTCTCGAAAGAACGCGGCCGCACTAAAACAAGCCTCGGCACAGGGGACGATGAAGGCCTTCTGAACGCCGTTCGCGCGCAGGGCAACCTGATCGAATATGCGCCGCTTGGCCTTATCCTTCTCGGTATGTTGGAAACTTTACCCATCAACCAGACATTCCTGATGGTGTTGGCTGGCTTGCTTGTTGTGGGCCGCTATGCGCACGGCCTGACACTCGGAAAATTTGAAGGTAAAAATCTGTTTCGCATGTGGGGCACTATCTTCACATGGGTTTCAATTTTGGTCGCCAGCGGTACCGGGCTTTATGAAGGTGTGATGACATTCATTTAGCAGGCCCACCGGGAAGAGGCCTACAGAAACCTATACGCGTTGGGCGGCAGCAGTGCCGCCCTTTCTATTTTTAAGAGGAGGCCTCGTCAGCCTCAGGTTTCATCTGGCTATTCAACAGTTCAGAGAACCAAATCCGGAAATCACCTTGGGCTTCCTTCTCGGTAAGCCCAATATAGTTAGCTAAAAACTCGCCTGCAATGCCGTCCCCAACAGCCGCTACAGCAGCCAACATGGTCGAAAAACGCGCTGCCCGCCTGGCACTACGCCATGCTTTTTCACTTTGATCATCCTGCACACTAATTACTGCCGCGGCCATTTCCTCAATCAACCGGTGAAACAAATCTTTCATTTGTGCATTGCCGTCGCTGAAGTGATCGCCCTTGAGCATCATCCAAGCAAGCAGACGCGCGTGCCCTTCATCGCTCAGTATTTCAAACACATGAAGCAGCACTTCATCATCGGCCTCTGTCGCTGGCCTAGATTTGATCACTGCAAGAATATCTTCCAACAGTTTATTGCCCATCGTATCGACAAGTTCGGTACGAAGGCCTGCTGCACTACCAAAGTGGTGCAGCACAGTTGAATGCGCAACGCCCGCAACGGCGGCAATTTCTTTTACCTGCAGACCGTCAGGGCCATCCGACTTCAAGCGCTCGGCTGCGGCAGCAAGAATATGAGCTCTGGCTTCTTCAGGGCTGCGGCGAACACGCTTTTTTTTAATATCCGTCATAAAATACTTTATTCTTTTGGTGCGCTATTGACATTTTTGTCGATAATATTATCTTTAAGATCAAGCGATCATAGCCGAGGAAAACCTAGCATGCCTAGTAGCACGACAGTTATCAGTGAAAAAACACCAAATATCAGCCGCAAACGCGAATGGCGTAAAGCATGGCGCGCACTCCAGCAGCTGATCGCAACTCCTGAAGATACCAATCAGGTTTTCATTATTATGCGTGCTTTAACTGGCAAGTCTTTTGAAAGTCAATTTAAGCGGTTTTCTGCGTCTCCTGTCGGCAAAGAAGTTCTGGCAGAAAAAAGAGACCTGCTGGATACGCTTGTTAACCGCGATTATATCCGCAGCCTGCCTGAAGGATCGTTCGGTAAAACATATTATGATTTCTGCCAGCGCGAGGGCATTTCGCCTGAAGGTTTGGTTGACGCCAGCAACGATCATTACGATGACTTCACATCCGAAGACACACTGCGGTTCGCTATGCGAGGACGCGAGGCCCATGACCTGTGGCACATTCTGTCTGGCTACGGCCGGGACGGATTTGGTGAGGCTTGCGTTGTTGCTTTCTCTTATGCCCAAACCAAAAACCTTGGCTTTGCCGCGATTGCCGTGATGGGTGCATACCATTTCAAGAAAGAATTCCCGAAGGCGGCTGTTTGGACGGCTGTTTGGCAGGCTTACAGACTTGGCCGCAAAACCGCTTGGCTATCAGGCGTCGATATCGAAGAAATGCTGCCACGCCAACTAACCGAACTGCGCGAAGAGTTGAATATTTTTACACCAGATATTTACGCCGCGCAGAAAGACGTTATTCAAGGTACGCACCCTGATACCTATGCGCTTGCGGCTGCCGAGTAAGCAAGGCCAAGGCCACCAAAGTTTCGATCTCCAAACCAAAGTTTTTATCTCCTAAAAAGGCTGCTCCCAACACAGGGGGCGGCCTTTTTAGCGGCGCCTACGTTATTAAGAAATCGCAACTGGATTAGGGACTTACTACGAGGAAATCGCAGGAAGCAACCGGCCTATCCCTTGACATTCTCGAGCCACAACCCCCTTTTGCTTTGGTGGGGTCAAGAAGTCGGGGAGCAATCAATGACAGTTACACTTATCACCGCAGGTTTCATTGGCCTGCTTATGTTAGTTACCTCCATTCAAACTGGACGTATGCGGGGGAAAACCGAAACGTCCTTAGGAGAAGGCAACGACATTAACCTGCTAGGCGCAATCAGGGCGCACGGCAATTTAACGGAATATGCGCCAATGGTGCTGATACTCATCGGTGGCATGGAATATTTAAAAGCCAACGCAACACTGGTGATGGTAATGGGCATCGTATTTGTCGTTGCTCGTATCAGCCACGCTTTTGGGCTTATCAATCACCCGGAGGGCACCGTGGTTTTTAGAGCAATCGGCGCACTGGGCACAATGATCGTTCTGGCCGTGTCTGCCGTGACTGTGATCCTTTTGGCATACGGGATACTATAGAGGTTTGCTGGCGGCTTTTTAACAACCAGTTGAAAGCCGCCGAATACACACTTGCGAGCTTACCGCAGCCTCACCGCGACGAGACGGTCGCACGACAACCACGATTGACGGGCATCAGTGCAGTGCGCCATAAGGGCATCATATTTAAGGTGACTAAATCAACCGTATAGACTGTGGCTAAATAAAGGGAATGCAGTGGTAACGAAGTGTGACTTGCGAAACGCACCGTTTGTGCTGCTGGATGACGGCAGAGCGCGGCACCTCGCAGGCTATTCCCTTTTGTTTCATAACCCAGACCATATCATTTGCGCCGATGATTTCGCTGCAGTGCCTGAAGCACTTGCAAAGCTTGACCAGGCTGTCGCGGGCGGCCTTCATGTTGCAGGCTGGATATCATACGAAGTGGGTGCATATTTTGAGCAAAAACTGAGCCCGCAAATAACACGCAAAGCAGACGAACCGCTTATCTGGCTGATGGCTACAAAGCACCGCGAAAAGCTGACCAGTGCCGAGTTGGAAGAATTATTCCACAATGCTCAGCGCGGAAACAAGCGGACTGGCATCGCAAATATTGATCTGGCAGCTACGAGCAAACCAGCCTATTTAAAGGCTATTGAAGCGGTGAAAAACTACATCAACGCTGGTGATGTGTATCAGGTAAATCACACGTTCCCAGTACCCATCAATGTAGAAGGAGACCCCTTGGTCCTTTACCAAACCCTGCGCCAAAAACAGCCTGTTGCCTACGGCGCATACATTGATACTGGCACTGAGCGAATCCTGTCTTTATCGCCTGAGCTTTTCATCGAAAAAAGCGGCGGCCGTTTGAAGGCTAAGCCCATGAAAGGCACAGCCGCCCGTGGCCGCAATAGCAGCGAGGATGAAGCGGCAAGTGATTTTCTAAAGCAGGACCCAAAGTCCAAAGCCGAAAACCTGATGATAGTTGACTTGATTCGCAACGATTTAAGTAAGATCTCGACGCCTGGGACAGTTCAGGTAGAAAATTTATTCCAAACCGAGCGCTACCCAACACTGCACCAGATGACATCAACTGTTGTCTCCAAGGCAGCGGCTGGGCTAACGCCGAGCACCATGCTCAAAGCCATGTTTCCTTGTGGATCTGTAACAGGCGCCCCAAAAATACGGGCGATGGAGATAATTAACGAGCTGGAAGACACACCACGCGGCGTCTATTGCGGCACCATCGGTCATTTCAGCCCGCAAACCGACCGCGCGCCCGAAGCCTGGTCTCTCAATGTACCAATTAGAACCCTCACGCTCAAAAAGCCGCCAACACAGCCGCCACATTTTAGCGGCCGCATCAATATTGGCGCGGGCATTGTCGCAGATAGTGATGCGAACGCAGAGTATGACGAGTGTTTACTGAAGGCATCATTTCTAAAAGTTCCAACCCAACATTTTGACCTGATTGAAACCATATTGTGGTCGAAAGGACGCTACCAGTTGTGCGATCGACATATAGAACGCGTGGCGGGGAGCGCCGACTTTTTTGGTTTTGCCTTTGACGCCGAAAGCGTTCGGCAGTGCCTAGCAGAACATACCGAAGCATTTGAGAACCAAAGGCCCTATCGTTGCCGCCTGTTAGTTGCCCGCGACGGCAGCTGTACAGTGACCAGCGCAAGGCTTACCGATCAGGCTTATGATGGGCAACTTGGGCGCCAACTACCCATACCATCCACGGATCTTGTACGCCTACCGCAAACGGTTAGCCTGGCAAAAGAAGTTACCGACCCAACTGATATTTTTCTGCACCATAAAACGACGCACCGGTCACTCTATAATAATACGCTCAAACAGGCGCAGGCAGCAGGGAATTTGGACGCTTTATTCTTCAATAAACATGGTTTCCTCACAGAAGGCGCGATCAGCAGCATATTTCTGGTAAAAAATGGCGTATGGACCACACCCCCTACTGAGGACGGTCTGCTGCCTGGTATTTTTCGGGCGGCTTTCATCCAACGGCATTCCGTCAGCATTGCATCTTGCAGGAAAGCAGATCTGTTGGATGCGGATGCCCTGTATATTGCAAATGCGGTTCGCGGCCTTAGACAAGTGACACTAAGCCAGAAAGACTAAGCCGCCCAGAATTTCGATTCGGCTACAAAATCCTGTTCAAAAAATAGATCCTACGCGAATCACTTTCTCAAAATTGGCTAAAATCACTTTCTCAGAATTAGCTAATGCGAAAAAAAACGAAAAAACCGACTCTTTTTAGAGAATCCGTTAACGGCTTTTTTAGAAAGGCTCCTTACTATCTCAATCGGTGCAGTGCGAATTTCAATTCTCCACTGCTTGTATTACGTTAGTTCAAGGTTTCCAGTATGAGTTCAGTTTCGGTATCCCTCCCTTTCCAATCTGCGATTTTAGTCGATCAAAATTGCGTTTCCGACCACAGTCGTGCGTTGGCAAGCAAACTTTCCAGTCACATGGGAATGCGCGGAGCGCTGCAAATCAGCGCTGAGAATCAATGGGATGGCGTTGTTGCTGCTTTGCTGGAAATCAAAAACAAGGTGCCTGCACAGACCGATAGCTGACACTTGGGCTAAACTATAGTCACACCATAAATTCGTCAGCCTAATCTGGGTTCACCCATCTTTCCCATGGTTCGAAGCCTCTATTAATGTTGACATATTTATATCTACTGTTACATTATCACATACTTTCAGTCGGGATGATTGACCGCTAAATAAGGAGGGAATTTCAAAAATACGGTGCCGCAAACAATAAAAGTGAAATTTTTGCTTGGAATTGTGAAAGATTCTTGGATTATAGGCGCCGAGCTAGATCACAACTCTCCTAGCCTTTGAAAGTCAGATCAACCAAATGCGGTTGACTATTTTCACGGGCAGGAAAAAATAGATCGCCAACCCTGATCCATCATCGGGGGAAGGGCGACAGAGGAAGTGGAGAAATCCACGATGTGATCGGCACAGTTGGGAGAGGTTCGGGAAAGCCTTTTGAGCAGCATTATCGGTATTCATGCAGATTGTCTGTAGGGGTGCGTGTAAAGCAATTGCTTGCTTCCACACTGTTAGGGTGAAGGACGGGGTCTAAATTGGGGAAAGTTCCTAATTGAAAACCAACCTTTGCAAGATCAATCCGCTGCGGATGCGCCCGCAGGTCGACGATACAATGACCTGTGATAAGCAACTCTGCAGCCTAGTTAAACCCATGTGGGCAGAAAATGGATAAGGCTAAAGTGAAACGAATTACTGTCTCTACCATAGCAGTAGCTTCGATCCTTCTTGGGGCTTCTGCAGCGAGTGCGCAGAATGCTGACGTGAAATCGATCGTAAGCGAAGTCAACTCAGCGAATAAACTCGCACAGGCGTCGCAGAAAACAATTGATGGCATTCAGAACGCCACCGATAAATTGACGGGTGAATTCAAGCAGGTCTTGAAAGTAAACGCGGGTTTGCGGGCATATAACGCCCAGCAGCGCCGCGTTATCACACGCCAGGAAGAAGAGATCCGCAAGATCAAGATAACCATCGGCGGGATCGACGAAATTAAACGTCAGATCACTCCTTTGATGCTTGATATGATCAATGACCTTCAGGAATTCATCGACGGCGACATTCCGTTCTTGTTAGAGGAACGTAATGCACGCGTGGCTGCTCTTCGTGAAGCCATGGACAATCCAAACGTTAGCGATCCAGAGCGCTTCCGCGTTATTTTGGCAGCTTATAAAGCTGAAGTAACTTACGGCAGCAAGATTAAATCTTGGATTGGCGATCTTGAAGAAGGCGGCAAGACACGGTCTGTATCTTTCGCTCAAGTGGGTCGTATCGGTTACTATTACCAAACTCAGGATCAGTCTGAGACCAAGGTTTGGAACGTGACAGCTAAGAAATGGGATGCGCTTGACGCCGAATTTACTGGCCGCATCAAAACGTTCATTCGTATTGCTGGTGGCCGTACTGCTCCAAATATCGTTACGCTACCAATTGCCGCTCCAAGGGAGAAAGCAAAATGAAGAGAATCATAACCTCAGTTGCTTTGGTTGCTCTTAGCTTTTCCGCTTCTGCAACGGCACAAGACGGCACTATGGCTGACCTACTTAATAAAGTACGCGAAGGCCGCGTAACGGAAACTCAAGCTCACAAAGCTCGTGAAGCAGAGTTTGACCGTGCCAAAGACAGGCAAAATGCATTGCTTGCTCAGGAACGCCAAACACAGCGTCAACTTGAGCGTGAAAGTGCACGCCTTGAAGAAACACGCCGCACTAACGAAGCTGAAATCACTCGTCAGCTGGAAATTCAGCGCGAGCGTTTTGGTCAACTTAACGAGCTGTTTGGTGTTATGCAGCAGGCTTCTGGTGATGCGAAATCAGTGATCGCCGGCTCGCACGTATCAATCGATAATCCTGGCCGTATGGCTGAGATTGATTTGTTGATCCAACGCGTCACTGAATCGTCAGAACTTCCTACAATTGCAGAAATTCGTACGCTTCCTGCTCAAATGATCCTGGAAATGTTTGGTTCTGCACAGGTTGTGAAATTCACACACACTGTCCGTAACAACGACGGCAATTCCGAAGAAATCATGCTGACACGTCTCGGTGACTTTGGTCTTGTTGGTAACGGCCAATATTACGAACTTGACGCGGCAAGCGGTGTTGTAAAAGAACTCGCACGCCAGCCTTCACGTTTTGTGGGTGCTGTTGCAGACTTTGAAAATGCGACCGGCATGTCATCACTCGGTATCGATCCTACAGGCGGCACGTTGCTGAACCTGGAAGTATTGAAGCCGACAACTGAAGAGCGGCTCGAGCAAGGTGGCCCAATTGGCTACATCACGCTTGGGCTAGGCGCTATTGCTGTCGTACTTGCTCTGTTCCAGTGGGCTTACCTGCTTAGCGTAAGCGGCAAAGTGAAAAAACAAATTCGCTCTGAAACAGCTAATGTAAACAACCCTCTGGGTCGTGTACTTGCTGTTTACGAAAACAACAGTAGCGTTGACGTAGAAACACTAGAGCTGAAACTTGACGAAGCGATTTTGAAAGAAACACCGCCGCTTGAGCGTTTCTTGACTGTCGTGAAGCTGATTTCCGCTGTTGCTCCACTTATGGGCCTACTTGGTACAGTTGTTGGTATGATCGAAACATTCCAAGCGATCACACTCTTCGGTACTGGTGATCCAAGTAAAATGGCTGGTGGTATTTCCGCAGCATTGATGACAACTGTTGAAGGCCTCGTAGTGGCTATTCCAACACTGTTCTTGCATAGCTTTGTATCTGGTTCTTCTAAAGGCGTGATCCACGTTCTTGAGGAGCAATCTGCAGGTATCATCGCTGTTCATGCAGAGAAAGAACACGCGAATGCTAGCAATAAGTGAAGCATTTGACGCGCTAAGAGCGTTTATGGAACGGGGCGGAGACGTCCTGTTCGGTATCCTTGTAGTTACGTTCCTGATGTGGGTTCTTATTGTTGAACGCCTTTGGTTCTTCGCGCTTGAATATAAAAAGCAGAAAAACCGGGTTGTTGAAGCTTGGGAATCCCGCGAAGAGCGGACATCATGGTATGCCCACAAGATACGGACAGCCATGGTTTCTGAGATCAACCATAACCTTTTTCAGGGTGTAAACCTGATCAAGACACTGGTAGCGATCTGCCCACTTGTGGGTCTATTAGGAACAGTAACTGGTATGATTGATGTTTTTGATGTGATGGGGTCACAGGGCAGCTCAAACGCTCGTGCTATGGCCGCTGGTGTATCTAAGGCGACAATCCCGACAATGGCGGGCATGGTTGCTGCGCTTTCGGGCATGTTCATTAGCACCTACATCGAAAAACGCGCCAAGCGTGAAGTGGAACGGCTCCAAGACAGCCTGACCACGGATCACTAGACCGGTTGGAGAGTAGATAAATGCGTAAATTCTCAAAAGCGGATGACGAAGCCGAAGTAAACATGACCCCGATGCTCGATATCGTGTTCATCATGTTGATCTTCTTTATCGTAACAGCTTCTTTTGTTCGCGAATCCGGTTTGTCGATCAACAAGCCTGAGGACAATAACACCCAAAACGATCCACCTCCGCCTGACGATGAGAAACGCGCTATTGCGTTTGTTATTGATAGCGCGAGCAACATTACCCACGATTTTCTGCGTATCGACATTTCGTCTGTTATCGCGATCATCAAAAAGGAAAGTGTTGAGCGCCCTAAAGCATCTGTAGTGATACAGGCGGCAGAGGGATCGAAATTTGGCTTGGCAATCCGTATATACGACGCTGCAATAGAAGTCGGCGTACCGGCTGGGCAAGTCATTATGGTGCCTAAACAATAAACCTCTGGCGGGGTATTGCCCCGCCGTCTTAGCAGGTGCGCCAAAAAAGGCGCGATTTGGAGAAAACCATGCGTAATCACGCACAACAGGAAGATGAAGCAGAGATAAATATGACGCCCATGCTGGACGTTGTCTTTATCATGCTGATTTTCTTCATTGTAACAGCGGTATTCGTTAAAGAGTCCGGCTTTGCAGTCACTAAGCCTACGACCAAGAATGCACAATTTGTAAAAGATGTTAGCATTCTGATTGCGATTTCCGATGACGGAAAAATTTGGATTAACAGAGAGATACAAAAACTTGAAGCAGTGCGAACTGCTGTTGAGAAAATGCACTCTGAGAACCCAAAAGGCGCTATTTCCATTCAAGCCGATAAGGACGCCGACGCTGTTCTTGTCATGAAGGTCTATGATGCRGTYAGAGACGCTGACATCAAAAAAATCATTATTGGTACGGAGGTAAACTGATGGGTTCTCGGATTATTATCTCTATTTTTGCTGCGGTTGGMATCACTTTTGGYTTGTTCATGGTTATGGATTTCCTAGTGAAGCCGGCMGAGGAAATAAACCTCGATGACGGGCCAACGGTGCGTGTTTTAGATTTCATTCAGGATATCGAAGACACKCCACCACARCGCCTGGAGCGTATTGTAGAAAAGCCGGYAGAAGTGGAAGCACCTCCGCCWGAGMTCGACACACCACAAATCGATGTAGCCGGCCCTGACAAGCTGAACCTTTCAGTAGGTCGCGCTAGAACGGGTGCGGGAGTGAACCTAGGCTCAATCGATCTCGGGCCAAGTTCAGACGGCGATTACCTGCCGCTTGTACGCGTTCARCCGCAATACCCACGTCGYGCTCAGGAACGCGGCGTCAGTGGATATGTTATCGTTGAGCTGACAGTGTCAGGYGACGGCACAGTTCCGCCAGAAAGTATTATTATTATTGAAGCCGATCCAAAAGGCTATTTTGAACGCGCTGCTCGAAAGGCGGCTCTAAAGTTCAAATATAAGCCCAAGATTGTAAATGGTAAGCCGCAGCCTGTTACGGGTGTTCGCTACAAGTTTACTTTCGATTTGGCCGACGATTAACGGAAAGGAGCACGATCAGATCATGATTAGTTTTAAATCCTTCAAATCCATTCCGGTGATGGCCGCAGCAGTAGCAATGCTTGCTGTGGCCCCTCTTCCTACCGGTGGTCTGTTCGGCGAGGCTCCGGCCTTCGCTCAGAGCAAGGAAAAGAAGAAAAAGGTCGCAACTCGTAAAGTTCCGGCTCTCAGCCTGAAAGTACACAAGCAGGTAACCAAAGCTCAGGACGCAATTGAAGAAGGCGACCTGGTTTCGGCTAAAGAGATTTTGGCAAACGTGCTGGCTGGCAAACGGATCAATGACTATGAGCGATCCGTAATTTGGCAGGTAACGGCTCAAATTACTTTTGAAGAAAATGATACGCCAGCGACCATTCGTGCCTACGAGAAAATTCTCACATTCAGTGAGAGCATTCCCGTTGCGCAGGAATTAGGTGTTATGTATTCTCTTGCACAGCTTTATTATAGTATTGAGAATTACCCGAAAGCGCTGGAATATTTGAACATATGGGAACCTCGTTCTGCAGAGTTCGTTGGCGTTGCTCAACTTAATTTCATTGGTACAGTGCATTACGTGTTGAGCGATTTTCCAAGATCAATTGAATATATTGATCGCCTTATCGCCAAGGCACAAAATGACGAAACTGTAGAGATTAAAGAAAGCTGGTATGGCCTTAAACTTTCATCACATTGGGAACTAGGCCAATATGGTAAAGTCCGCGACGTATTGGAAACACTTTTGGTCGGTTGGCCAAAGCCCGTTTATTGGAGCCAACTTGCTGGTGTCTACCAGGAACTTGGTGAGGACGAGATTTCCTACTCATTAATGGAAGCGTCTTACAAACAAGGCTTCTTGGACGACAAACCTGCACAGTTGGTTAACGTGGCGCAGATCCAGCTTGCACGGGATGCTCCTATCAAATGTGCATGGATTTTTGAAAAGGCTCTTAACGAAGACCGTGTAGAGGCCAATGCCAAAAACCTCAGAACATTTGGGCAGTGTTACCTCGCTGCTGCGGAGTATTCTAAGGCGATTGATCCGCTGAGCCGGTCTGCGACACAAGAAGACGACGCTGACCTTTGGTTCCAAATTGGACAGCTTGAAAACACTCGTGAGCAGCCAAAAGCTGCGATCAAAGCCTTCGATAAAGCAATTATCGGCTACAAGGCGCAGAAGACTAAAAAGTCTGTAACGAAACATTTTCTTTCTATGATGGCCCGCGCGAGGGTGCTGATTGAAGAAAAGCGGTTTAAAGAGGCTAGTAAAGCTTTTGACGAAGCCGCTAAAGTTGGCAAAAATAAAAGCCAACGCCGTTCGATCAGACAGCTGCGTGCTTACCTAAAGTCTGAGCGTGTTCGTGAGGAAACGATGAAGGGATAAAGCTCCCTGACATCCCTATTCAAATAATGATAACGGCGTCTCTTCGGGGCGCCGTTTTTTTTGGGCGCCCCAGATCGGACAACGCCCTCCGCTTTGCATCACGTCCCTGCTGAGATACATTTTAATGCCGATATGGTTTGGGTCGTGCCTCTATTGTCATCCCACCCTACGGTGATAGCAGCCCATCGAATAAAATGAAATAACGTTACGTATAATAAATCGTAATGTGATACTATTTCATTTTATTCGATGGGAGAACAGATCACATGATACAATCAGCCATAGTCCGATACTCAGTCCGTTCCGTTTTTATTATCAGTGTCTGCTGCCTGCCGTACACGCCCTCGGCCTTGGCCGCACCCTCGTCTCATGCATATACTAAAGCCAAAACAAACGCCCATCAGGGGGCTCATACGCCGACATCTACCGCCTCAGCTCAAAACAACCAACAACCAGAAAATCAGAAAATCGAAACACGGCGGGTTCCAGCCTTAAGCGTAACCATCCACCGTCTGATCGCCCGCGCAAATGAGGCAGTCGAAAATGATGATATATCCTTGGCGAAGGAGACATTGACCACAGCGATTGAGCGATCCCGCCTCAATGACTACGAGCGAGCGGTTATCTGGCAGATACGCGCCAACATTGCCTTCACTGAAAATGACACGCCCGCCACCATCGCCGCCTACGAACAAATGCTAACCTACCGCCAGAGTATCCCCGTCGCCCAGGAACTACAGGTGCTCTATTATCTGGCACAGCTTCACTATAGCGCCGACAACACAGAGACAGCCCTTGCCTACATAAGCGAATGGGAACCAAGATCCCAAAACACAGTGGACGTACAGCACCTAAGTTTCATTGCCACGCTCCACTACGTTCAAGGAAACCATGAAGAGGCCATCACCTACATCGATCGTACTATTACGCAGGCTTCTGATACCGCAGAAATCAAGGAAAATTGGTACAACATCAAACTGGCGTCGCACTGGGAGCTCCGTAACATACCAGCGGTGCGCGACACTTTAGAAACCATGGTGATACATTGGCCAAAACCCAACTATTGGACACAGTTAGCGGGAGCCTACCAAGAACTTGGGGACGATGAGGCGTCTTACTCACTCGTCGAAGCGTCCTATTTGATGGGGTACCTGGATGATAAGCCTGAGCAACTCATTAATATGGCTCAAATCCAGTTGGCCCGAGAAGCACCGATAAAATGCACTTGGGTTTTCGACCGAGCCTTTCGGAACGGGCGTATCGAAAAAGACACCAAAACCCTGAAATCCTTAGGGCAGTGTTACTTGGCAGCCGCGGAATACAGCAAAGCCGTATCGCCGCTTACCGCAGCAGCACAAGCCAGCATGGATCCAGACCTGTGGTTTCAGGTTGGCCAAATAACCAGCAGTCTCGACCTGCCCTTAGAAGCCGTCTCGGCCTATGAAAATGCCATCGAGCTGTACAAAACCCAGCCAGCAAAGAAAGCAAAGCGCAATCTGTTCCGGACGCTTTTGGCAAAAGGGCGCGTTCTGATAGAAGAGCAAGACTTTGTCAACGCAAGCCACGCTTTTGATGAAAGTGCGAAAATAGGCAAAAGCCGCAATCAACAGCGGACACTCAGCCAATTGCGGGCCTATTTGAACGCCGAGAAAGTTCGCGAAGAAACGTTAAGGGGCTAATGCATAGTTTCTACCGGAAAACCCGATCTGTTGCGTCGCAACATACGCCCCTGCAGGGCAGCCACCTCTAAAGACCGGCTGTCCTGCACGCACTCCGCCCAGAGAAAATCGCTGCCACGTCAAAACCGCCTCGTCCATACATCGCTGACTTTATATAGCCACTGCGGTGTGTCTGTGACCTAACGCTTATTATGTTACAATATAACTTTACACATAAACGAAATAGGGTATTGTTACTTTATAACACAAATGAGGAGGCCCCATTGAAATACGCTCGGTATATCCCGATTACAGGCACCGCAATCGCAACCACTTTCACCCTGTTTTATTTGATGCAGGCGTTAGTAACCACCGATGAAATTATCCTTCAGGAAATGCCGCCGATTAGAATGCCGATATTCATTCGACAACCTGAGACACCTGAGGACGTCCGAATTGCAGAACGTGTGCCAAAGCCTAAAGAAGTAGCGCCTCCTCCCCCGCCCCCGCCAGGAGGGGAAGAAGGTGAACCTTCAGAAGACGGCATCCCTCGAATTCCTGGGCCGCCCATTGGCCCTCCGATTTTTCCCGACCAAGCTTTCAATCCTCTCGCTGTAGACGGAGAGCGCATACCATTGGTACGTGTTCAGCCAGAGTACCCCGAAAAATGCGCGGTACGCGGCCTCAGCGGCTCGGTAGTAGTCGAATTTGATATCGATAGTTACGGCGAGGTCATCAACCCTCGCATCCTCGATGATAGTGACGGGCCCTGTTTCCGACGCTCTGCGCTGCGGGCAATCAAACGGTTTCGATATAAACCTGCCATCATCAACGGCCAACCACAAGGCGCGCAGAACGTCCAATTTCGTATGGTTTACGAATTAGCACCGGAGTAGACGCTTATGAAACGCAGATATACCCGAAAACCAGGTACGTCAGACGTCAATATGACACCCATGTTAGATATCGTTTTCATTATGCTGATCTTCTTCATAGTCACGGCCAGTTTCATCGTTGAAAAAGGCCTAACCGTGAACCACCCGCACAGCATTGGTCCGCGGCCAGCCGAACCATCTGCAAATATCGGTTTTCTGATCGATAGCAGTAACCATATTTATCATGAAGGACGCTACATCGATGTCTGGTCAGCGGAAGCCGTCATCAAACAGAGAATTACAGCTAACCCCAAAGCACCGGTGGTGCTTTCAGTGTTGGCAGGGTCAAAATTTAAAACACTGATACGGCTGTATGACCTGGCGCTTTCAGTGGGCGTACCGGCGCATCAGATAGGCGTCGTCACACCCGAGCATTAGGCGCCCAGCATTAGGCGCCCAGCATTAGGCGCCCAGCATTAGGCCAACAAGGCGCACTGTTAGATCCAACAACAAAAAGGCGGCGCACCCGAAAGTGCACCGCCTTTTTTAATGCCGCGATCATAGCGGGGTGTTATTCAGCGTCTTCCAGCGCGTCGTATACATATTGGCGCATTTCATTCCTAAGGGGGTACAAACGTGACGGAATGAAGTTTGTCATCAACACAGCAACAACCTCTTCTTCTGGATCAATCCAGAAAAGCGTGCTGGCATAGCCACCCCAGAAATATTCGCCCTTGCGGGTTGCGCCGCCATTTTTGGCTACATCGTTCACAACTGCGAAATCCAAACCAAAACCAAGCCCAGCCTTGCCACCGGCAATACCGCCAAGTTTTTTCGGCAGCTGGTCTTTCCGCATCATCTCAACAGTAGATGCCTTCACATACCTGACGCCATCAAATGTACCGCCGTTCGCGACCATTTGCGCAAAACGCCAATAGTCAGCGGTGGTGGAAAGAAGTCCGCCACCGCCAGATAGGAAAGTCGGCTTTTTCTTGAAATCACTTAGCAGGCCCTCACCCGGCTTCAACGCCGTAAGCCCTGTTTCTTTATTCAAGCCGTAAACTGCCGAGAAGCGAGAAACCTGGTCTTGGCGCACCTGAAAGCCAGTGTCGACCATGCCGAGCGGTGTGAAGATGCGTTCGTTGAAAAACGTATCAAGCGATTTACCGGAAAGCACTTCAATCAAACGCCCCTGCACATCAACCGAAAGCGAATAAACCCACGCCTCACCCGGCTGGTAAAGGAGCGGCATTCTACCAAGCTTTTTAACCAGCGTTTTCAGGTCGTTTTTTTGGTCATACAAATCAGAATTACGGTACATGCGGTCAACGGGCGTATCGCCAAAATAACCGTAGGTAAGCCCTGCCGTATGGCGCATCAAATCGCGAATGGTGGCATCACGCTCTACCGGCGCGGTGTCTAGCTTGCCGCCGTCCAGTGCGCCGCGAAAAACTTTTTGGTTCCGGAAGCTTGGCAGATATTTGGAAACAGGATCATCCAGCTTGAACTTGCCTTCTTCCCACAGCATCATCATCGCAATGCCGGTGATGGGCTTTGTCATGGAATAAATACGGAAAACCGTATCTTTTTGCATAACCGATGACGCTTCTTTATCTCGGTCGCCGTATGTCTCGAAATGTACGACCTTGCCCCTACGCGCAATCAGCGTGGTGATGCCTGCCAGTTTATTCTCGTCAATATAGGTTTGGAAATGAGCTTTCATTTCCGCCAGCTTAGCGCTGGAAAGGCCAACTGTTTCCGGCTTTGAGACTGTAACATCTGCCGCCTTGATCGGCCCTACTGAGCCAACCAGTAAAACGACAAGTAAAAGCGCACGTGTCAGCATTTCCATCCTCCATCCAAATCAAATAATTCCCTATATAGAACAATAGCTGGTTTCATATGAATTTCAAATTTACACGTGCTTTAGTTTTATCGGCTTTCCCTCTTTCGCTGCACAAAACCCCATATGCACGCAGCCGTCAAAATAGCCACACCAGCGGCATCCGCCTGGTAGATACCTGCTAGTGAGGAGATATCACCCGAATGACCACCAGATGACCCAGCCCAGTAAAGCATCATAAAACTGAGCATACTAATAAACCCACAGATAGCCGCTGCGGGCCGAAGCGCTCGCTTAAAGCTGGCAACCACCAACAAACCGCCAACGATTGCCAGCAGCACGGCCCGGTGCTGCATCATCAGTAACGCTGCCGCATCCGTGAGTGAGACGCCGTAGAGCGCCTCCAATCTATCAGCGCCCATAACACCTATAATCGGGATTATGTTAAGAGCCCCAACAAGGAAGTAGAGCGATGATAGGAGCTTTCCGCTCATGCCTCGCTCGTTAGGCTGGCAAAGTCGATAACCCGGTACAACAGGCCTGCACCCACAGCTTCCAGCACTAAAAAAACAATCGGTGACCTGCCGGTACGCTCAATGAACAAGCTGAATATCCGGCCACCAGCCATACCACCAAGCGCCGCCATCATTGCAATCAACACCCCAGTGCCCGCAGCACCCAGTGCCGGTGTTAAAAATAAGGCCCCAGCAAGCGCCGTGCACATGCCGCCGTATACGCCGCGCACTTCATTGCGGCTGTCTGGCGTATCCAGTTCAACACCGAACTCAGCATAAATGCGCCGTGGCCAGAACAGGCCTACGGTACCAAGGGCTGCAAAACTTAGGGCGACGATTATTACTTCTACTGGCATGTGAGCCTCCATATATTTGTGTCCTGGGACCAATATGGAGGCAGGCGAAACATGCATCAATTACGCGGCAGGTAATATGGCGCATTTTTGCGGCTGTAATGTCGCTTCAGATGGAAACGACGACCTTTTAAGCCACGGCTTCGCTGGTCAGTGAACGTACAAATCCTTCAGTCACTGCATCAGCCGGGAAAAATGTCTCGATCCGCACTTCACCAACATGGGCATCTTGCACCGTACCAACTGTAACAAGCGTTGTTTCAAAGCGGACACATATTTGCTCGCCTTCATTTCCGCGAACCAGAACCAGTGGCAACAAAGCTATCGGAACTGCTTCCGTCCCGCCCAGTATCCGGTGCGGTGCCAGCTTGCCTGGGGCTTCAAACTCAAGCCGCGTCTGCACAAACTCCATAATCTCTTCGAAATTCCCAATGGCCGACTGCAGATAGCGTGCGTCGGTAATCAATTCCAGCATATCAAGGCCGTTCAGGCTGATCAGGTCAGGCCCGGGCGAGAAATAGTTGATTAGTTTGACGGCAGGCTGGTTCGCGCCTCTTACTTTCCAATCCTCACCGAGGATCAAGGCGGGGTTCGGCGCTTGCCACTGCAGCATTTTCTCTGCAGCCAACATCAAGCCTGCGGCTTCCGGATTATTTTCAATATTGTGGCTAATGGGCGCAAACCCAGCCGCTAACAACAAAGCGTTCAGCTCAAGTTGGCTAAGCGACAGCGTATCACCCAGCTGCATCACCAGCTCGCGGCTAATATTGGTGCGGCCGGTTTCGACGAAACTAAGATGCCGTTGCGAAATCTCTGCAGCACACGCCAGATCCAACTGGCTAAGGCCGGCCTGTGCCCGAAAGCGTTTCAACAAATCCCCTACTGACGTTTTCTGCACTGCAATTGCCTTTTTCAAAATCGAATATTTACAAAGCACACTGCATTTGCAAACGTTGAGCGGGCTTCCCACTGGGTCGCATACATTTTTTACTGTAGTTTACTGGAGCACCCGATGGCTGACCAATTTATTTTTATCCCCGTCCTGATACAGATTTTTCTGACATTGATGTTATATGTCGCGCTACTGAAGCGCAAAAAAAAGGCCGCTGCTGACAAGACCGTGGATCTCGAACGACGCGGCCTACACAATGATGCATGGCCAGACACCGTGCTGCAGGTGAACAACAATATCCGCAACCAGTTTGAGGTACCTGTCCTGTTTTACGCTCTGATTATGGTGCTCTGGTCTTTAGAAGCGATCAATATTTACGCGCACGCGCTTGCATGGATATTTGTGCTAACTCGCCTGGTACATGCATACGTTCACACGGGCTCAAACTTTGTACCGCTGCGTCTGCGTATGTTTTCCTTCGGCATCTATAGCGTACTGGGCATGATCGTTTTGGCTGGCGTGGCGATCGCGGCCTAAAGGCGATGAGCATTAAGCTGGATGGCGGCTTCGCTGCCATTCCAGCACCTCGGCGCGTGTGCCGCGAAACACAACGGGGCGTTCCTTCTTCGATAGCTGATAATCATACATTGGGTCGTAATATTGCTGTAGCAGTGCTCTAATCCATTCGCAGTGCAGGCTATCGTCTGATTGCGAAGAATGTTTCTTCAACGCCGCCCGCATCATCTGATCAATCACAAGGTAGCTCTCCTGCCCCAGCCGTTTCCGGACCCGGTAAAGCGCGCTTAATAGAAACTCTTCAAACGCCTCGAACCCAGCCTCGGCATGCTCGGTAACATAATCAGGCAACAAATCAGCGACATAGTCTTTGTGGATTTCGCTGATGCGCTCGTCCAAACTTTCTTCAACCATCACCGCGGGGCCTTCATCGATGCAAGCGCTTAACGCTAGCGGCAGCTCAAGCCCACCTATTCGGCGGCTCTCGTCTTCCAGGAAAATAGGGCCATCATACCCATCAGCCGCCTTCATCAGGGATATTGCCAGCTTATTCTCAAAGTTGATCTGGGTTGGCTGATCACCGATCCGCCGCCCAAAACTGGACCCCCGGTGGTTCGCCAGCCCTTCAAGGTCTACGGCCTTCGCCATATCCTGCACCAGCAGGGTTTTACCGACACCAGTTCTGCCCGCAATGACAATAAAGTCGCGTGTTTCCACCAGCCGGTCAGTTTCATCAATCAGAAACCGACGCAGCGCCTTATAGCCACCTGTCACCCGCGGGTAAGGTGCCTCTGCCTCTTCCATCCAGCCTTGGCTTATCTGCGACCGCAACCCACCTCGAAAGCAAAAGAGATAGCCTTCAGGGTTAGCCGCCGCAAAAGCACGCCACTTAGCTACCCGTCCGGCTTTAACAGCACCGCCTACAAGGGCGTGCCCTTTGGTAATTGCAGCGCCTTGCCCTTCTTCTTTATAGGTCGTGCCAACTTCCGCGCGTTCATCGTCGTTCATCAGTGGCAGGTTGACAGCGCTCGGGAATGAGCCTTTGGCAAACTCGACCGGCGCACGCACATCCATCAACGGAACATCCCTCAGGAATAAATCCCTGTAGGCCATCGTATCGGCGCGCATTTTGGTGGGGTCTTTCATGGCTTTAGCGAACCTCGATGCAGGCGCCAGCCTTCTGTGCGCCTAAGACGCCTATTGGACGAAGGGCAAGTCCAGCGTGCTCGAAGCATCTAGACACAGCCGAATGGTCATCGCCAGAAACCGCCACCAGCAAACCGCCGCTAGTTTGCGGATCACATAATACGAGTTTCTGCTCTTCCGTCAGGCTTGCGATCTTGTGGCCATAGCTTTCAAAATTGCGCAGAGTACCGCCCGGCACACAGCCTGCGGCTATATAGTCTTTCACTGGCGCAAGTGTTGGCACCGCGCTGTAATCCAGAACAGCATTCAAATCGCTGCCCTCGCACATTTCAGATAAATGCCCAAGCAAGCCAAACCCTGTCACGTCTGTCATTGCAGACACACTTTCAAGGGCCGCCAGCTCGCTGCCAATCTTATTCAACACGCACATGGTATCGCGCGCTAAATACAGATGTTCGTCCCGTAATTTTTTCTGTTTCTGCGCCGTGGTCAGTACCCCTATACCCAAGGGCTTGGTCAAATAAAGCGTATCGCCTTCTTTGGCCGTATCGTTGCGTTTCAGATTGGCCTTATTCACTTGGCCGGTTACAGCAAGCCCAAAAATCGGCTCGGGTGCATCAATGCTGTGTCCGCCCGCAAGCGGTATACCAGCCTCTGCACACACACTGCGCCCGCCGTCCACAACCTTGCCCGCTACTTCTGGCGGTAGCTTGTCGATAGGCCAACCAAGAATGGCAATCGCCATCATCGGTGTACCGCCCATGGCGTATATATCGCTGATTGCGTTAGTGGCTGCGATGCGGCCAAAATCAAACGGGTCATCACAAATCGGCATGAAGAAGTCAGTGGTGCTGAGAATAACCTTTCCGTCGCCGATATCGTAAGCTGCGGCATCGTCGCGGCTGGCGTTGCCAACCAGCAAGTTCGGGTCAGGCGCAAAAGTGAGCGTTGAGCTAAGGATTTTGTCCAGCACGTTCGGCGCAATTTTGCAGCCACAGCCAGCACCGTGACTATATTCGGTCAATCTTATTTGGTTATCGCTCACGTGGTAGGTTTCCCAACTTGATACTAACTAATTCTATGCCCCTGAATAGCAAACTGAAGGCGCGGGGGGAATGGCTATCATTCCGACGTATCCACATAAATAGTTCTAATTTACAATCTGTTAACCACGAGTCCGTATCTTTCTTATGGGTCCACAACAACGGCGCCCTTAAAAAGAAAGGATGTCCCCATGGCAGAAGATAACGAAGTGCACTTAATGAGCAAGCCCGGTGACCCTCAAAATACGCTTTTTAAAACAGCGGGCATACTGGCAATCGGCGCGGGATTACTGATATTTGTCGTGACAATATCGCAAGGCGGCCAACTGCAAGGCACCCCTGCAGCGTTTGTCCTGATCGGCTGTGCGAGCTTGTTGGTCCACCGGATTAAAAAATAGCTATTGCCAGTTAGGGCCCACACTTGCCCTAACCAAGATACCCTTATTACGACCCGCCCTACCCTAAGGGTGCACTGCTTGTCGCGGTGCGCGGCCACGCTGCGCCTCCCCCAAATCCGCGAGGCACCTACCTATCAGATGTTTTTACCTATCAGATATTTTCCTGTATGAAGCTGATAAACATCGGGCCAAATTCCTTTTGCTTACCCGCACCCACACCGTATATATCGCCGAACTGATCCAGCGTCGCAGGCATTTTTGTGGCCATATCCACAAGGCTTTTATCCGAGAAAATCACGTAAGCGGGCACCCCGCGCTCCACCGCGATATCTTTACGGAACGCCTTCAGCGCTTGGTAAAGCACCTGAGTTTCTTCTGACATGTCCAGCAGTACATTCTGCGCTTTCTTGCGCCTGCTACTGCCGCCACCACTGGCCTTGGCCAAAATAACATCAGGACGATATCTGAAGCTCTCCTGCCCTTTCAAAAGCAATGCGCCGCTTTCGGTAATTTTCAGCGAGCCGTATTCCATATCTGCAGTGATAAACGCCCGCGCCATCAATTGCCTCGCGATCGATTTCCATTCCGCCACAGTGCGGTCTTTTCCAACACCAAATGTAGGCAAGCTATCATCGCCGCGCACTTGAATACGCTCGGTTATTTTACCCACCAAAATATCGATGATATGCCCCATACCAAAGCTCTGCCCTGTTCGGTAAATCGCTGACAGCATTTTCTGGCCAAGCTGGGTCGCATCAATTGTTTCGCGCGGATTATCACACAGGTCACAATTGCCGCAGCGTTCGCCTTCGAGCTTGTCGCCAAAATAATGCAGCAGGGAGAACCGCCTGCATTCAGGCGCTTCGCATATTGAAAGCAGGGAATTCAAACGGTGATGCCCACGCATCTTGTGCTGATCATCAGAATTCTCATTATCGATGAACATACGCCGCATCCGGATATCATCCATACCGTAGAGCATATGAGCAACGGCTGGCGCACCGTCGCGTCCGGCACGGCCAATTTCCTGATAATATGCTTCAGGAGACGACGGCAGGTCTGTGTGAAAAACAAAGCGGATATCAGGTTTATCGATACCCATGCCAAAGGCGATGGTTGCTACCATGATCAAGTCATCTTCAGCCATAAAACGGTTGAGGTTTTCCTCGCGCACATGCCCCGGCATGCCGGCATGGTACGCAAGCGCATTATAGCCCTTGTCCTGGAGCAGCTTGGTTGCTTCTTCTGTTTTCTTACGGGACAGGCAATAAACGATGCCGTTTTCTTTGCTGCCGTCAGCCGTTTGGCGGCTATTCAAAAACCGCACCAACTGTTGCTTCCAGCCGTTTTTAATTTCGATGCGCAGGCTGATATTTGGGCGATCAAATCCGGCCAGGTACGTATGCACATCGCCGGAAAATATCTTCTCGCGAATTTGCTCACGCGTGCCTTGGTCGGCGGTGGCAGTAAGCGCAATGATAGGGACGTTAGGAAAACGCGTATGCAGGCGCGACAAGTCCTCATACTCAGGCCTGAAAGCCGCGCCCCACTGAGAAATACAGTGGGCTTCATCAATGGCAAAGCAAGAAACCTTCAGCCGTTCGAGCGTATCCATCATGCCGCCAGCCATCAGGCGTTCGGGCGACAGGTACAGTAGCTTCAATACGCCGCTGTGGATCTTTTCCCAAATTTCGTCTGTCTGTTCAGGTGTATTAGTGGAATTGAGGCTACCCGCTTCAACGCCGAGAATTTTCAACGCATCCACTTGGTTCTGCATCAGGGAAATAAGCGGCGAGACAACCACCGTGATGCCGGGCAACAGCAAAGCTGGAATTTGAAAACATAGCGATTTCCCGGCACCGGTCGGCATAACCGCGAGGATATTCTGGCCTTCGAGCACATGGTCGATGATCTCGGCCTGCATGCCGCGAAAATCGTCAAAACCAAAAACATTCTGTAATAGCGCCTGCGCGGAACCGTCAGCCATAACACCCCTGAAAAATCACTCGGTAAATATAGCCTGTATCTAGCACATCCAAGCGCCAGCGCTAGGCTGCTTTACAGGCTAGGATGATTTTTCTGCGATCTGCAATTCAAGTGTACCAACACCGGCCACCGAACAAGTAACTCGGTCCCCGGGCACAAGCCGCCCAACGCCCGCGGGCGTGCCAGTATAAATCAGGTCTCCTGCTTTCAGTTCGAACAGCTTCGAGAGTGCGCAGATGGTTTCTTCCACCGACCAAATTAGATCGCCGATCTGGGCGTACTGCCGTTGCTCCCCATTTACAGCAAGGGTGATTTCACTGTCTTTGGAAAGCCCTACATCTTCCGTAGGCACCAGCGCACTGATCGCCGCCGACTGGTCAAACGCCTTGGCGGCGTCCCACGGTCTGCGCGTTTCTTTTGCCTCAGCCTGCAAATCCCGCCTCGTAAGATCAATGCCAACAGCGTAAGCAAACACAGTGGCTTTAGCTTGTTGGAGGCTTAAACCTTTACCGCCGCTCCTAAGCGCCACTACAAGCTCGACTTCATGATGCAGATTATCTGTGGCTTGCGGGAAAGCCAGCGTAGCCCCGTCTTCCAGCAGCGCATCTGCAGGTTTGCAAAAGAAAAACGGAGGCTCCCGCTCCGGGTCACTGCCCATCTCCACAGCGTGAGAGGCATAATTCCTGCCGACACAGTATATGCGCCTTACAGGAAAACGTGCGTCCGTTCCCTCGACTGCGACACTAGGCTGTGCTGAAGGATCAAATACATAAGAAGCCATTTTGTTTACCTTAAGAAATCCGCCGAGGCGTTAAGAGGCGTTAATTAGACCATTTCTGCCCGGCTTTGCAATTTTTCATCAAGCACCTTTTTAAAGGACCGGGTTCATCGAGAAACAAAGCAATGTGTGTAGGCTTACTTTTCCGAAACCAGTGGCGGCGGAGCAGCGATCCCGGTTCCAAGACAACAGTAATGTTGGGATCGGTCATACTCATCGGCTTCCAAACATGGGCCAGACTATCCGCCTCCGGCGCTGAGTACCCCAACTTCACCGCGACTATATCGCGGAATGAAAGCACATGGTTGTGCTTAAGGCCGCGAAAGAGGTGAAGCGACTTTTCCGTAACCCTGACCGGATTGACGCGCCAAGCCACCAGCGTACCTAAGGGCAATAAAAGACTGACGACGCCAAGCCAGAAAACAGGCCACAACAACTCAGGTTTAAAAGTAGCGAGGAGCAAATGAGCTCCCGCAAGTTCTAAAAAGAAATAGACAATCAGAAACTTCAGACCCGCGGCATCCTGCGACGTAAGATGGTAGCTGAAGTATTGGGTATCTTTACGTTCGGCGGGCGGCTTCCGCCAAAAGTAAATGCCGTACCAAAATATTTTAACTGTGTTCAGAAGCAGATCAAGTTGTCTCATCTTTACCCCCTATCGCAGCCCTTTTCATCGTAGGATGCTAACTGTCTTCTGATAAATGGGGCTGGCATCATTAATTACAGCGGTAGGTAGAATAGATAAAACCAACAGCGCAATAACTTGAGGTTTCTAGAGATTAGCTGGCCTTCAGGGAGTGGTTGAAGGCCAGCTATAACAGCAGAATGATGGACGCATTCTGCAGCTTTGGAATTGTATTTTAGAATGCGCCCGTCCAGCTGACCCGTGCTTTCACATTGCGCCCGGCGCTTAAGACGCCAGCGAAAACGGTTTCAATTTCTGTATCGAAAAGGTTATCGATGCCGAAATCAACGCGCAGGCCTTTCAGGGTTTCGCTCGGTGTCCACACCATGAACAGGTCCACTTTCTCGTAGGCGGCACGTTCGTTGGCGGGATCATTCACTTTATCAAAACGCTCTGCGACGGTGACGCGGACGCCGATGCGGCTATCTATTTCAGGTACTTTTATTTCGCTTGAGATAAACAGCCTTGCGGGTGTCAACACGCCGACAAAATCGCCGGTTTCTTTATCCCGCCCATCAATGGTGCTGTAGGAAACCGCTGTGCGGAAACGCGGGCTATTATAGACGCCTTCGATTTCAACACCGTCGAGCTCCGCCCGGCCCGTATTGATATTGCGGCTAGTGCCAGAATTACAGGTGCCTGGGGCTCCCGGGTTGAAACACGCAGCAGCGAAGGCAAAATTCACTTCAAGATCGATCAGATCTTCCACATCGGACGTGAAATAAGACCCTTTCACAGTGAACTGGTCACCGTCGGTAAACACATCACTGAAATCCAGCCCCGCACCAAATTCCCAAGTTTTCGAGCGCTCAGGCCTCAGATCCCGATTTGGGATGAAGAAGTTTGGGGCAGATAGGCCAGGGCCAAGCGGAATAGTGAAATGCAGGTCGTCAGCGAAGATCTCGTTAAAAGATGGCGCGCGGAAGGCCTCTGCAAAACTACCAAAGAAAATGAGCGGTTCAATTGGCTGCCACGTTGCGGCGAAGCGCGGCGATGTAGCACCTTCTTTTGTACGAAGACCATCGGTCTCGGAAACATTGCGGAAGGTATCGTGCCGGATGCCGGGAATGATAATGAACTCACCAATGCTGGTATGTGCCATTATTTCAGCTTGCGCGAATATGCCCGGCGTTTTGGCCGTGGCATCAGGCACACCGCCGCGGGTGCCGTCGCCAACGTTGTTATCGCTGCCCACCTGCTTGTCGCGGTAATATTCGCCGCCGTACGTAAGGGTAATATCAAGTGCATCGCTGACTTTAAACCTGCTGCGGTTATCAAGGCTGAGGCCGATGGTCTCCACATCGCGGTTGATAACCCGGTCGGTGTCCAACTCTGCCTCCAGCACATTGGCTTTATTGATATAACTAACAATGGCCAGATCAACCAAGTTGCTTTCCGGGTTATAGTTTACACCCAAGCGGAACGTATCGCTGACAACATCTTTATCCATCAGGTCGCCGGTGTTATTTGCCTGGCCGTTATTGGGTTCAATCGCATCATTGCGGTACGCGAGCCAGCTAGCGCTAACAGTTAGCGCATCATTCACCTGAACCGTACCCTTCAGTAGGCCCGAGCCGATTTTGTCATCAGCCTGCAACGAAGCGCCGTTACCCAGATCAATATCACCGGAATTCCGGAAACTGATACTGGCTACCCCGTCATAGCGGCCATCTTCGCTGCGGCCGAACACGGTTATGGCCTCTGCCCATTCGCCAGCAACCCCTTGGTACCCTGCACTTAGCCTATAGCCAAAATTGCTGTCATCAGGCAGTAAGTCAGCTGCCGTAACCGTGTTAAAAGTGATCACCCCACCAATAGCGCCAGACCCGTACAGCGCAGAGCCGGAACCGCGCACTACTTCAGCCGATTTCAACAGATCAGGCTCAATGAAAAAGCGGCCATCATGGGCCGAAAGAAAGCTCTGCCTAACCCCGTCAAACAGCACCACAACGCCTTCGCCAGAGACACCGCGAATAGCGGGTGTTTGGCCGTTCCTACGCGGGCCGCCATCAAAGTTTAGGCCCGGAACGGAAACAAAAATATCCGCAATTGACGATGCCAGCAGGTCTTCGATTTCGGCCCGTGTCACAACACTTACGGAGGCAGGCACAGAGAAGGCCGCCACTGGGTTCTTTGTCGCGCTTACCGTTATCTCTGTAATGTCTTCGGTCGTTTCGGTTTCAGCATTGTTCGCGGCACTGGCAGGCACAGCAGCCATCGCGGCCACGCCTACGATCATTGACGAAATTGAGGTTGAGGACAAAACGCCCCGCAGTGAGACATAAGGCAATCGCATTTTGAGCACTTTCCATTGAAGAGAAATAAATTGTTGCAAATGATTCTTAATATTAATAGCTTCTTATGCATTCGCGGCCTATATTGCAAGTAAGAATCATTATTAATTACATTGAGGAACCAATACAATGGGAATGCACACCTTTAAAAAGCCGCTATCGGTGGCTCTGACAGCGGGTTTAGGGTTTATTCTCTCGGCTTGCAGCACGGTAAACACCGCGCAGCTTTCTGAGCAGCCGGCTGCGCCCATAGCCGCAGTTGCAGCGGCGGAGTCGCACTTCACAGCCGATAGGAACGCTATTTTAGCAATGGCAGGCGACTACAAAATAACGTTCAATTTTACCGAGACCGTCTCCTTTCAGGCAGGCTACGAGCTGAAGAAGCCGTACCTAACGGGCGGGCACGAAATGGTGCGCGTGATTGAAGATACCGGCACCTTCATCAGCCTCCAGCATATCCTCATCATTGGTGACGGCGAAAAAACACCCTACTTCCCGATCAAACATTGGCGGCAGGACTGGCAATATGAACCGGCTCAGGTGCTTGAGTATTCCGGTGCCAATATTTGGAAATCCCGCACGCTGACGACGCAGGAAAATACTGGAAAATGGTCTCAGTCCGTCTACCAGGTTGATGATGCACCGCGTTACGCTGCTGTTGCCGCATGGGACCATGCAAACGGTGCCTCGACATGGACGTCGCCTGAAAGCCTTCGTCCGCTACCGCGCCGCGATGCCACCAAACGCGATGACTATCACGCCATTTCAGCGGTTAACCGCCACGCGCTGACGCCAACAGGTTGGGTGCACGAGCAAGATAACAGCAAACTGATATTGGACGGTAGTGAACCTCGAATTTTGGTCCGCGAAATCGGCATCAACACCTATAGTCATACCGACAAGTTCGAAACCACTGTTGGCACAAAATATTGGGCTGACACCAAGGATTTCTGGAAGGAAGTACGCGCCGAATGGGGAACACTGGTTGCCAGCAACGAACGCTTTGGCCTGACGGTACTCGGTGAGCCTGCGGAGCTTTACATGCAAATGCTGGGTATTGCGGCTGAGGTGGCTGACGGCACCCGCGAAACCGGCAGCGCAGTGCGCGAAGCCAAGGAAACGCTCAATTCCTACATCAATACAAAACCAAAAACTGTGCAGCAGCGTCTGACCACCCAGACAGCAAGCCTGGGCGACTAATTGGTTTTTTGACTAACGAAGGAAGCCCTGCCTTCAGCGTGGAGGCTGGGCTTTCATTACACTTGCGCTAGTCAGCGTGTTCGCTTTACGGTTTCTGCTACAACTCAATTAATCTAGCCATACTTCTCCTATACCTGTATCATTTAGGTGAGCCATATTGGGGGAGAAAAAGTATGCGTTCGTGTCTAAGGGTCACTGCGCTTATCATTGCGGCCCACACTTTGATTTCAGAAGTCGCGTCTGCGAAAACTTTCACTTTCTCGGTTGGCGTCACCACCATCACTCTTGAAGCAGATGAAAAATACTGCCGATTTGATACAAAATACGTCTTCGATAAAGCGTGGCTGGATTTCCAGGTCCAGGTCAACAAAAACTCAAACGAAGTTTTGGGCGCTTATACTTTATGTGAGGACCTGGGAAGCCTACGTGAAGGCCTAGGGCAATCCCTAAACGAGTGGACCGTTATTTTGGCGCCGTCACAGGGTAAAGAAAAAAGCGCGCCAATTGCAGGACTAACTACCGAAATTTTACTTAACACACTGGAAAAGCAATTTAAAAAAGGTGTGGAGTTCGACAGTTCGGAAGTTACCAAACGACTAAATGAAGCTCTGCCAGGGGGAGAAGGCTCTAAACCTCGCCTCACAGTAGGCGATGCCACACCGCGTTTTCTGGCGAAAGATGACACCACAATATACGCCAGTATGATCCTGGACATAAGCGTTGACGAAGATAAGACGAAAATTGCGTCTGTAATCGGCATGTCACTGGTTAAGCAACATGTCATAACGCTCAATGTTTTTAAGCGATATCAAGGCCAAAAGACGATTGAGGCGCTTCTGAATGAAAACAAGAAGCTGGCAAGTCAATTGGCTACCCAGAGCTAAGCTACCCACCCAAGCAGGCCCGTTACTTCTTCAGCGGCCCCAAGGGGCTTGTGGGGCAGCCGGAGGATTGCACTGTCACGCGGATATTCATGATCTGCCATGTATCGCCGCTTTTTATCAGGTCAAACACATCGGTGCCGCAGTGCGAATATTTGCCGTCGAGATGCATATCGTAGCGCGCCCAGAAAACCGCAATGCGATCATTGGCCAGAAGTTTGGGATTCCAAAAACGCTCAGTGATCTTCGGGCCCGTTTTCATTGACGGCAAAAAACTTGAAACCAAATCTACTGATGAGCCGAGCGCTCCATCCGGTGTGTCAAACACCGTGGTGAACTTGGCACCGGGCTTCAGTATATTGCTCATCGCCTCGGTATCAGCAGCATTGATGGCTTTAAAAAAGCGCTCAACCGTTGCCATTGCAGCAGCTTCATTGGTCACGCCACTATCTTCAGCCAGCACTGGCGAATGTGACGCTAGGAGCCCAGTGACGGCCGCTATACAGAAGAGTTTCTTCATTGTTTTTCTCCACACAAACTGAAGCCCATTGCTACCGAGCCAACGAAGAAAGCGGGCATACGTCCATCTGAACATATGCCCGCTTTGTCTTTACTCGGCGTCTGAAACCGGCGTCTGGTTCAATAGCCCGATCCCGGCTTCAGCAACGGCCGCCTTCAGCTTCGCTACATCGTCCGTCACCAATCCGTTCACTGCAGCTACTGCTTTCTCAAGCGCAGCTTCCGCAAGGATTATCTGTTTTAGCGCAGCAGCACTCGGTGCATCCTCCGTACTGCCAACATAGAAATTGGCCTGTCCAATGATGCTACCAACCTTATCGGCTCGGTAAACGATGCCTGCCGTTTTGGCTGGCACACGGAAGCTTTTCTCTGCCGTTTTCAATGATTTTTCAAGCGCTTTTACCTGCTTCGATATGTCCTTAAAGGCATCCTCGTCGCCGCCTTCTTTCGCTATTTTGATCAAAGCCTGCAGGGTCTGCAGGTCACGTTGCGCATGGGCAATGCGCGTAATCGCAGCTGTCATGCGTTTCGTCATGCCTGACAGCTTCGTGCGCGCCGCAAAATTGGCTGCACGGTCTTCATCGCTGTAAGGGCTGCGCGGATCTACGAGTATTTTGGCGGTGCTGCTATCACTGTTATCACCGTATTCCAGGGTCACCGTGTAGGTGCCTGGCAATACCTCAAGGCCAGACGGCAAAGTACCGTCTTTTGCAGGCTTGGCCGGCGGGGCTCGGTGATTGCCGTCTTGCCTAAGGTTCCAAACCACCCGATTGATACCCTGATGCATATCGCGCTTAAATGTGCGGATGGTGTTGCCGCTGGCGTCAGCAATTTTAATCGTTACCTTGCCGTCTGGCTTCTTCTTGCCGTCCCCATCTTTTTTCTCGTCCTTTTTAGCATCTTTGTTTTTAGCAGCTTTTTCTTTCTCCGCTTTGTCCGCAGCACGCTTCGCGGTCATGCGTAGTTTTTCTTTGTCTTCGTCCGGGTGCTTCAGGTCATCGCCTGAGGCCATAAAAGTGATCAACATACCGTAGGGCTCGTTCTGTGCCCGGAACTCGCCGTTGCCCGGGAAGCGCGTGCCTGCCGTTTGCCCAGATGTATATTGCTGACCGTCCGTGACAGAAAGAATTTTCAGTGGCTCGTTGAAGCTCGCCTCCGTCAGTCCGCGCAACGCGCTATAATCATCAATTACAAACACAGCACGGCCGTGCGTACCGAGGATCAGATCATTTTCGCGTGTTTGAATGGCCATATCCATCACAGAAACCGTTGGGATGCCAGCTGTCCATTTAGTCCAGCTCTTCCCAGCGTCAGTACTGAAATGCAGGCCAAATTCTGTACCAAGGAACAAGAGGTTTTCGTCCACATGGTCCTGCCGCACAGAAAGCGCATAGCCCGTAACGTCACTGGTAGTGATAGATTTCCAGCGCTTGCCGTAACGCTCCATCCTATAGGCATGCGGGGCGTTATCGCCGCGCCGGTGATCATCCATGGTGATGAAAGCAACAGACGCATCAAAACGGGAAGGTTCAATCATCGGCACCCACGCGCCTTTAGGCCCGCGCTTTAAATTGCCTTCTACGCTGTCCCATGTTGTGCCGCCGTCCTTGGTGACGTGCACGCGGCCATCGTCGGTGCCCACCCAAATAACATTGGCGTCTACAGGTGACGGATTAACCGAGGTAATGGCCGTGTAATTTTCTGCCGCCGTCACATCAGAGGTCAGCCCGCCACTGGTGCGGTAAGTTTGCACATCCGGGTTATTGGTTGTCAGGTCCCCGCTAATGATCTGCCAAGTAAGGCCGCGGTCGGTGGATTTGTGAACAAACTGGCTGCCGTAATAAATGGTGTTGGCATCAAACGGGCTTTGCGCCAACCCAGCGTTCCAGTTGAAGCGTAGTTCGGTACCGTCCTCGGGCCCATCCGGGCGTAGGTAGCGGCTTTCGTTGGTATCCAAGTTCCACGAGGTTAGCGACCCGCCTTGGCTCATCGTTAGGCCGCGGCGGCTGTTTGTTGGGTCAGGCAGCGTATCGAAACCGTCCCCGAAGCCCACTTCCTGCCAATGCAAATTGCGGATGCCCGCATTATCAAACACTTCACCCGGGCCCCGCCAGGAGCCGTTATCTTGCAAGCCACCGTAAATGTTGTACGGCAGGTCATTATCAACGGCGATATGGTAGAACTGCGCCAGCGGCAAGTTCTCAACGAAACGCCACGTGACGCCGCCGTCATGGGTGATGCCAAGGCCACCATCATTGCCGTCAATCATATGCAATGAGTTACTCGGATTGATCCACCAGTCGTGATTATCAATGTGAATGGTATTGGAGGACCGACAGCAATTGATCGCCGGGATCGTTGAGAAGTTCCTGCCGCCATCGATCGATTTCTTCACCCGTGATCCCACCTGATACACAAGATCGGGGTTGTTCGGGTCGACACGAACTTCATTATAGTAAAACGGTCTGTCGTTCAGCCCCGGCGTTTTATTAACCACCGCCCAGGAACGCCCGCCATCATCCGACCGAACAAGCGGGCCTGTTTTGCTTTCAAGTAGCGCGTACACCCGGTTTGGGTTACTGCGCGAAATGGCAAAAGAAGACCGACCAATCTCGCCTTTTGGCAAGCCGTCTTCCACGCTCAACTGCTTCCAGCTTTCGCCTGCATCGTGCGATACATACAGGCCCGACCCGTCGCTTGCGCTTTCAAACTTGTAAGGCCAGCGGCGGAACTGCCACATGGAAGCAAACAGCTTATTCGGGTTGGAGGGGTCCATCTGCACATCAGTGGCGCCGGTGGTCTCGTTCACATAAATAATCTTCGACCAGCTTTTGCCGCCATCCGTAGTTTTGAAAAGCCCGCGCTCTTTATTGTCGCCCCACAGTTTGCCGAGCACGGCAGCGTAAGCGATGTTTTCGTCCGTAGGGTGCAGGGCAATGCGGTTGATATGCTCGCTATTTGGCAGGCCAACCTTGTTCCATGTTTTGCCGCCGTCGATGGATTTAAACATGCCGCAACCAATGGAGGTTGAGTTGCGCACATTGCCTTCGCCCGTGCCCACCCAGATGATATCCGGGTTATTCTGGTTGATCGCCACGGCGCCAATAGATGCACATTCTTCACTATCAAAAACCGGGGTCCAGTTGAGGCCACCATTTTTTGATATCCACACACCGCCGGTGGCTGCGCCAACAACAATATTGTTGGGGTCAGATTCAACCGCGTCGATCGCCGCAATGCGCCCACTCATGGCCGCAGGGCCTACAACCCGGCCCATAAGGCCTTCCATCAGATCATTGTCAACTTGTGCAAAAGCACCACTGGTGCCGACAAGTATCGCCGCGGCACACACCGCAGATTTCAAAATATTTTTCATGGTGTCCCATCCCCGAAGAGGCGCAGAAGGCCTCTAGCCCAAAGTAAGAAAAAAGATATTCCGCACCGCCCAAGGTGCATACTCTACCACCTTACCTGCCAACGCACCTTTGTCACGCAAAAGGGCACCGAGTAACCGTAAGTTTAGGGAACGCACAATGGGCCGCCCCTTTTGGCGTGTTTCAAACAACCAATTCCAAGACCAGGCGGACACTAAACCCAATGACCACAAATGGCATAAGGGTCTTCCATCATTTCACATTTTTCGTTTTCATTCATGCAAAAGGAAGCTACTCCTCCGAGCTGCTTACTGTTTGCGTCGAAGGCAAGGTCACAAAAATTCGAGGTTTTTAATGTTGGATACCACAGAACACCAAACTATTGACTGGACTGTACGAAGTTCTTTCCTGGCGGCCTTTCGATCACAAATCCAGGCCGACAGATCGGTAGACATAGCCCTCTTAGTGACGTTGGCCAAGCAAAGCATTCCTGCACCGAGCCCGGCCATTTCTGTTGTGATGCCGGTTTGGAATCGGGCACATGTTGTTGCTGACGCGCTCAATTCTATCTTCCGCCAAAGCTATGCGCCATCACAGGTGATAGTATGTGACGACGGCAGCACCGATCAAACAGTTGCAGTGATCCGAAAGACTTTCGCGGCACAGTTAGAAAGCGGTCAACTCTTGCTTCTGGAACAACCTCACAAGGGTGTTTCTGCCGCGCGCAACCGGGCGTTAGCGAAAGCGACAGGCGACTTGATCGCCTATCTGGACAGCGACAACGTCTGGATACGGCATTATCTTCTGTTTATGGCGGCCTTGTTTAGCGATAACGCTGACCTTGAAACTGCCTATACAGGCATGCGAGTCTCTAATAAAGACGCCGGCAAGAAATATAATTTATTAAAAAAATATGATCGAAAATTGCTATTACAAAAAAACTATATTGATCTAAACGTATTTGTTCATCGGCGGGCGTTATTGGATGAATTTGGTAAATTCAATGAAGAACTAACGCGACTTGTGGACTGGGACTTTGTATTAAGCCTTACTCATCGCAAGAACCCCGCAGTATTGCCATATATTTGCGTGGATTATCATATCGACAAGAATAAACTCAAAAACATTAGCTCGGTCATCGATATTAAGTCCAACAAGCGTAAAGTCGCGAGTTTGCACCGAAAAGGACGACTGCACTATCGCCTAAAGAACCAAATGAGTAAGAATGTACTGGTAGCGTGGCAGATCGGGCCTAATGCCAGAGTTGGAAATGGCACGGTCTGGCTACCCAGGTTTCTGCATTTCTGCGAAATCAATGATTTTCGGCCTATGATTTTGTCCGACTCTGCGGAGTTTTATGATTTTTATGAAGATTTAGATTCTATTGATTATGCGCCGCACATTGCGAGAAATAATTCCACGGTTCAAAATCTTTCGCTTCGAAAGATGAATGAGTTAATTCGGTTGCAGTGCAGAAAAATTCGCCACGGCGTCAAAATAAGTTTTGGAACTGAATACGTCCGCGAGAATATTGTCAAAGGGGTGGGCTTCTTGCAGGTACCCTACAAACTATACTTTGACACCCAAGAAAATATAAATTTTATCAAGGAAAATTCGCTAACAATCTGTCGGGAACCCTATCCTTGCTCATTGGGGTATTCTGGTGAAGAGGATCAGACGGGACGCTCACAATTATTAACAACTGAGGACTTCCTGTCGGGGTCCTCTAGTGAAGAAACTCATGCGGACATATTTAAGAAATACCTGATGCCTAGAAAAGGCATTGTGGCTCGGGCATCGAAAATCAAAAAGAATTTGGGCGCCAAAATTATGGTCGGAGTTCACATTCGGCGTACAGATTATCGTGGATGGAGGAACGGCAAACACTTTTTTGCACACAACCATTACCTCGAAGCCATTAATTTGGTAAAAAAAACCTTGCCTGATTGTGTAGTTGTTGTGGTTTCCGATGAACCCGTGCCCAATACAATAAGCAATTTGGAAAATGTGTATGATTTGCCTGGAAATGCCGGCGAGGACATGATTTTGCTAGCGCACTGCGATATTATCATATCCACGATAAGCACATTTTCTATGTCAGCCAGAAGTTATGGAAGCGTTTTGAATTCTGTCACTCCAAAACTCTACTTGGTAGACTCAATTGAAGATTTGGCGAAGGGCTTGAATATGTGGCTTGCCGACCATTTGGCGTCCGCTGTTGGCCGGGCCAGGCAGCAAAGCAATGGCTAGGTCTACATCCTCACCTTAAACACCTTGGTGTTCTGTGCCTATGAGCCCTGGAACCATAGGGAATGGTAATCGCTGCATCTTGCAATGACGGTACCCCCTTGGCTTTGGCATCGATAGCCACCAAAGTTTCCGTCAAAAGGGCGGGGCTAGCAAGGGATAATATGGGACACAACTGGACACAGAAAACGCGTATCTATAAGAATTACAACGCCTTTTAGACGTTACTGGCATTTCTGAAATGGTGATGTGGTGCCCCCAGTCGGAAACGTAAGTTGTTATATTTCAAAGGTTTATTGTACATTTTGCACAATTTGTGCACACTTCTTCCTGGAAAACGGTCTATTCCCCCCGAATCAAGGGCGGCCATGCGAGCGTTAAGGCTAGTCAGCAGATTCAATCTTAACCGCAATGTCTGGATATTATGGATCACCCCACCAAAGCGTAGCCTCAGACAAAAGTGCTCTCAAAAGCACTTAGTGTTGATCGATACCGGCTGATATTTGGTGAACCGGCCGCGCTAAGTCACGCGAATGGTAACCCGGTTGGTACTCTGGTTGATCACCCAGATTCCCCGAGGATGTACCGGTAAAAGCACTAATAGCGCTTGAAAGCGCTCCTGAGAGCCCCGAAAAAGCGCTCGGATCACTTGGAGCGGCACTAGCGCGTCGAGCGCTTCTGGCGAGTAGGCGACCATACTTCATTTGCAGCTCAAGGACCGCTTACCGCTGCTAGAGCGGACTATTGCGCCCGAGGCTGGAATGCCTGCTGTTGACCCATTGCGGACATTGGCCCGCTTTTATCTTGAGTTTTTATTAGTTTTGCTGCTTTAACCTTGGGCAGCACCAAAGCGCAAAACATGCAGAGCAGGCAGTGATGGATACAGAAACCGATAGGATAAGTGGGCACGATTGGCAAAAGATTGACCAATTTGTTGCGCTTGTGCATTTCTGGAGCGAATGTCGAGCCAGGCACGGCGGGCAATTCGCCTCGCGAGGCGATGTCAAACCTCATGCGATTAAAGACTTTCTGCATTGGACATTCATTGCAGATAGCATGGGTTATGAAGAACTGACAGTCCGGCTCTCGGCTGCAGCGATCGATGACGCTATAAGCAATAACCTTACAAATACTAATATGTTCGATTTGTATGAACCCGAGATGAAATCAATGTTCTGGCGCTTTGTCACCCCGATTTTAGCTGGTGATCTGGGAGGTTATGCCAGCCGCATTCTTGTCGGCAAATGGGACCAACAGATTCAATACCAATCGATTTGCCTACCACTGCGAAACAGAGACGGTACCCAAAACGCGATGCTAGGAGCAGTCCACTGGACACCAATGGAACAGGAAATGGCTCGGCGGCTGGGCAAGACGGATGAAACCCCTGAAAATTTCGGGCGCGTAACCAGTATGATGCATCTAACGCTAGATACCTTTGAGCCTGTACCGTTCGACACCGAGGCCTGAGTGTTGACACTTGTTCTTCAATTGAAGTGAATGGTTAAGTGGGCAAAAAAATCCATGCCCGGTTCAATTCAGTGTGAAAAAGGGACCGGAGGTGTCAGCTCGACGTCGAGTGACATATCTTGTGACACTGTACAAGGAAGTGCCACTTCAATGAGTTCTGAATAAAGGGACCGTTTTCACTATTTTTGACCTTCCATGGACCAGCTGTGAGCGACTTATAAAGTCCGCTTGTGGCGATAAGCCGACGGTACGCAGCCTACAGCGCAATGGCCGCTTCCCGCTGCTAGAGCGGACTATCGTACCTGAAGCTGGAATGGCTGCTCATGACCCAAATCAGCCAGGCTCTGCGCCGGATTTGTCAAATACATGATGAAACCTGTAGAAAGCTGCTCGCAATCATGATTCATAGGGAGAGAGGTGTCAAAGGAGAAAAAGTTGGTGCCCTGAAGAGTAAACATACTTTACTTTCAATTTCTTACTGTAAATATGGTCCCATATGGTCCCATATGGTCCCTAGAAACGTTGAAAATAATCGTTCTTGCCAATTTCTCTGTGTATGCTTTTAGCTACACGCGCGCCTATTTGTTTGAAACCATAGTTGAGGCTCTTAAGATGGTATAAGCCAATGCTGATCCAACTGCTCGGGCGAGTGCATATTCTCGAAAGTTATTTATATGACTAATATTCTCAACACCCTCGCTCTGAAACCTGCGGGCGAACACCGAGAATTTGGCATGGTGTTCGATCCGATCATCGATGGAATACCCTATCTGGAAACACTGACGGCCTTTGAGGCCCGGTTCGAGAATGGCCCAGCCGGTGCCTACCGTGCCACGCTCGGCGTCGCGGACATCATGCTGCGGCTGGATCGGCCCAAAAGCAGGGTTATCCCTTATTCCTGCCCCTGTGAAGAATGGGAATGCTGGTGGCTTTCCTGTGATATTGAGATCCACGGGGATTTTGTATGCTGGCGCCGCTGGTGGAATGGCCAGCGCAACGACAGGGAACAAAAAGCCGATGGCCTCTACTGGGACTACCGCGAGCTGCCACCTCTTAATTTTGCGAAAGGCCCCTATCTGGCGGCGCTCGCAGAGGCTCGAAAGCTGATCGAAGCCGATGAGCGCATGATGCGCCTGCTCACCTACGAGACTAAGCGCAGAGGCGCGGTTCATGGGTAAAGGGCTTTGAGTATTCTAGATAGGCAATAGCACAGAGTATTGCAGCAACGACCGGAAATGTGGTTAGCGAGCAAGGTCTGTTTTTGGTGAGAAAACGTCCAGTTCGCACATTCCGTCAACCGGTCGCTTGGTCACCTGAGTAGACAAAATCATCAGAGGTTTTCCTGATGGCAGAGTTGCTAGCTTAATGAGGTTTCGTGAACTTTTGGGGATCGGCTGCCTGATCGGCTAAAAAATGATCTAGCTCTGCGTCACCGCCCTGAAACCAGCCGTCCAACAATGCGGCCTGGAGAGATATTCGCAGCTCTTCCTCTTCCTCCCGGCGCATCATGCCTGCCAGCCAGTGCAGGCTGTCAGGCAAATCTGAAAGGCCTTCAGCCACACAGGTGATGATCTGTTGCTTCACCTCTAGGGCAGCTTCTTCACTGTACCGTTCGTGCAGCCACGCCAACAGGTTTTGCGAAGGAATTGATATGGTAACAAATGC
>NVTU01000016.1 GCA_002401685.1 Kordiimonadales bacterium | reverse complement strand
TCTTGCTTACGCTTCATCGACGCCATGGAACGGTGACGGTTACCGGCACCACCAGTGGCTTGACCCAAAGTCAGCTTGCCCGAGCGACGGCTGTCGGTTGGACCTTTGCCACGGTTCTGGCGCTGATCGCGCTCGCGGTCAGATTTGCGCGGTGTAGCCGCAGGCGCCGGGCGCCCAAAATTCGCTGTCCGCGGTGCAGCAGTAGAAGGTTTTTTCTCAGCAGGAACAGCCGCAGCACGTTCGGCTGCCACTTCGGCTTCGCGCTTCTTGCGCTCGGCCTCTTCAACCTTCGCTTTGGCGCGCTCTTCAGCTTCACGCTGTTCGCGTTCCTTCAGCTCCATTTCCGCACGGCGACGCGTGCGGCTTTCTTCGCGTTCTTTTTCTTCAGCTGCGCGCTTGGCGTTATCTTCCGCTTCACGCGCCTTGGCAAGCTGTACCGCCTTCAATCGGCGGGCCATCTCTACATCGGTGATACCAGCGGGCCGACGTGACGGATCACCAACAGGCATTGCACTCGATCCACCCCGGCCGGCACCCGGCTTGGGGATCACTACGCGCTTGCGCTTGGTTTCCACCACGACACTCTTGGTCCGGCCATGGCTGAAACTCTGTTTCACGTTCCCAGGCCGGGCCCCGCCACGAAGACCCAAAGTCTTTTTGCCGTCACTATCGCTCATTAAGATTTGTATCCTTCTGTGCGGCCGTGCCGCCCACTGTTTTACGCATACCCCGCAGTCGCTGCGCTTCCTCTACAACACGTTTGCTGAGTCCACCAGAGGCGAGCGCTGCATGTATCACAGTTTCGCGGCCAAAAGCCATGCCTAGTTCATCTGCGGTCAGGCAGCCGATATAGCTACCAAGGTGTGGCGTGCTCAATTTTGACTTGCCACGCCCGGACCCATCTACGGCCTGTATCAGCACTTGGGCCTCTTCTTTGGACAGCCAGTCTTTGACTTTTTCATAGCCACCAACTGCCGCCCCTGACTTACGCGCCAGACTGAGCAATTCGACCAAGCGACGTAGAATCTGCCGCTCAACCTCATCTGCCAATCCCTCTGGCATCGTTACTTGGGTCTTAAAGCCGCGTGAGAAAAGTTTTTTCTTTACCGCAACTTCTATCGCTTCCCGTTCGGCGGTTACATAGACACCGCGCCCAGGAAGCCGACCAGCCACATCAGGAACCAATGTTCCGTCTGGGGCATGCGCCAACCGAACCATTTTTTCAATCGGTTCGGCCGCCTTTGTTAACACACAGCGCCGCTCAGGCGTTTGCTGCTTAAAGTGCTGAACCTTAGGATCGTCAGTTTCTGGTTTTTCACCGTCCGCCATAACGTACCCCTAACTACAGGCCCAACTACTCTGCAGCACTCTCGTCTGCGACTACTTCTGCCGGCGCTTCTTCTGCCGGCGCTTCTTCTACTGCTTCCGCAACAGTTTCTTCACCTTCTGCACCAGCTTCAGCTTCTTCACTTTCAGCAGCGTCTTCAGTATCACCGCCGCCAAAAGCCTCTTCCGCCGTCAACCAGCCAAGCGCAACCCGCGCGGTCATAACCATGACACTGGCATCGTCCTGCGTCAGAGGGAAAGCGCGCAATATGCCGTCTTCCTTACTTGTAAGCTCATCAGCGGCACAGCCAGCGAAATCTTCCAAAGTTTTCACTTCGTCTTCGCCGAGTGCTACTAGCATTTGTGGCGTCAGGCCTTCAACTTCTGCAAGCTCGTCCTTAACGCCAATCTCTTTCCGCTTTTCGTCAGCGGCAACTGCAGCAGCCTGCATATGGTCATTCGCACGCTTCTGAAGTTCACCAACCAGCTCTTCTTCAAAGCCCTCTACCGCAAGCAGTTCTTCAGGCTCAACATAGGCAATTTCTTCCAAAGAAGAGAAACCTTCAGCCACCAACAAGTGCGCCAACGTTTCGTCAACATCCAAACCGTCAACAAACGCTTTACTCTGCGACAGGAACTCTTCCTGGCGGCGTTCGCTTTCTTCGGCTTCGGTCATAATGTCGATCGTCCAGCCGGTAAGCTGGCTCGCAAGCCGCACATTCTGACCGCGGCGACCAATTGCCAAGGACAACTGATCGTCAGGCACCACAACTTCAACACGGCTACGCTCTTCGTCCATTACCACTTTGGTAACTTCTGCAGGCTGCAGCGCGTTTACAATGAAGGACGCCACATCAGGGGACCACGGAATAATATCGATTTTTTCGCCCTGCAGCTCATTAACAACGGCTTGCACACGACTACCACGCATACCAACACATGCGCCAACTGGGTCGATAGCGCCTTCGTTAGAGAAAACAGCAATTTTCGCACGACTACCAGGATCACGCGCTACCGACCGGATCTCAATGATACGGTCGTAAATTTCAGGAACTTCCTGCGCAAAAAGCGCACCCATGAAATCCGTTTTCGTGCGGGACATGAAAATCTGAGGGCCACGGTTCTCGCGGCGCACATCATAAATGAAACCACGGATGCGTTCGTTCTGGCGAATATGCTCACGCGGGATCACCTGATCGCGGCGCATCACGGCTTCAGCGCGGCCAAGATCAACAATAACATTGCCATATTCTACACGCTTCACAAGGCCGGTAACAATCTCGCCGACTCGGTCTTTATAATCGTTATAGTGCCGCTCTCGCTCGGCATCGCGTACCTTCTGCACAATAACCTGCTTAGCAGTTTGCGCAGCAATACGGCCAAACTCCATAGGCGGTAGACTGGAGGCAAGAAAATCACCAACGACAGCATCAGGCTTGTCTTTTTGTGCATCTTCTACAGAGATCTGAACCGCAGGCTCTTCTACTTCCTCGACAACTTCAAGCACACGGAACAACCGGATATCACCGTTTGTTTTATCGATCTGAGCACGAATTTCGTTCTCAGCACCATACTTGATACGCGCGGCCTTCTGAATTGCCTCTTCCATCGCCTCAAGAACAATATCCTGATCGATTGACTTTTCGCGAGCCACCAGCTCAGCGATTTGCAGCAGTTCGAGCCTATTTGCACTGATAGCAGATGCCATCTGATTTCACTCCGTTGCGTCCCGGGCCATGCCTAATCGTGGGCAAACCCTAAATTCATCGGCTTTAAAATAGCCGTCCCGTTTTTCGTCTTCGTCAGAACCACACCAACAACATACGCTGTTTAACTTGGGTCTTCCGTTGTTTGAGCCGCATCCTTCTTCTGGACCGCCTCAAGTAATTCGTCTGTCAAAATCAATTTTGCCTTGGAAAGGTCCGAGTAGATAAGCGCCTGCTCACCGTCTTCTGTTTTCAAAACAATTGTTTCGCCGTCAAAAGACATCAGCTTGCCGCGAAAGCGCCTACGGCTGTCGATTGTTGTATTCATCTCGGCCTTAACTTCAAAACCAACCCAACGCTCGAAATCCTTCGGGCGCGTCAATGGCCGATCGATACCAGGTGAACTCACTTCCAGCAGATACTGCTCAACAAGCGGGTCTTCCACATCAAGCAACAACGACACCTCGCGCGACAATGTCGCGCAGTCCTCAAGCGACATGGTACCGTCTGGGCGCTCAGCCATAATCTGCAAGGTCGGTTTACGGCCGCCACCGTACGTAACGCGCACAAGCTCAAAGCCAAGCGACTCTACAGTTGCTTCAACAATCGCTGTAATATGCCCTACGTCATCACTCAATGGTTTCGTCCTTTCACGCTTCTCTTTTTGTATGCCAGTTAGGCGCAATCTTACACTGGAAGCCAAACTCTAGATGTGAGTTATCGCGGCTGTGGGCCGAGGCCCACTCCTGAATAAGTGCTAATACTCTAGGAGAAGTGGCCTCTATATACAGTCAAGACCGGGGCGGGGCAAGGCCTAAAACACAAGTTTTTAAATCGCCGGAAAACAAGGCAGAGCTTGGCCTAAGCTGCCACTTGCAGTCCCTGCCGAAACAGCTGTTTTTTGAGATAGTTAGGAGCGAGCAACACGGGCAAAACGGAAGTATGTAGCCTTCCCTTCCAGTGCTTTTGCCTCATAGCGAGTCTCGGGCCAATCGTCTGGCCGAACGAGCCAGTCCTGCGGGCCTTCAGCCAACCACAAGAAATCACTACGTGCAGTCATTTGGATAGATGTCCATTCGCGGTAAAGCGGATGGTCCGTACCCACCCTAAATTCCCCACCGTCTTTAAGAATGCGGGCAATATCATCAAGGTTTGCTGGATTAACAAACCGCCGCTTGGCGTGCTTTTTCTTCGGCCAAGGATCTGGGTGTAACAAGAACACCCGCTCGACAGACGCATCCGGCAACGCACGAATAACATGCCGAGCATCGTCGCCATACACTCGTATATTGTCAATTTCACCTTCATCGATGTGCTGCAAAAGTCCGACCACACCGTTGAGATAAGGTTCACACCCGATCAATCCTATCTCTGGGTTTGCTTTGGCTTGCCACGCAATATGCTCGCCCTTGCCAAAACCGATCTCGAGCCAGATTTTAGTTTTTGGCGTGCTATACATATCGCTTGGGACGAAAGGCGCTCCGCTTCCACCCGGCAGCACAACGCCAATCTCGGGCATCATTCTATCTACAAGGCTATATTGGCGGGGGGAAAGTGTCTTTCCCTTACGCCTGCCAAAAAACCGTTGTTCTGGCGGGCAGTCATCTCGTTTTTTGTGATCATGATCGGTCATGCGCGACCCTATATCTTAGAATAGCGAAGAGCTCAAGCCCTCTGCTGTACCAGCCCAGGCATTTGGCCCATCAAAGACTTCAAACTTTACGTGCCCTTAGTTGCCGGACACACTGAATTAGGAAAAAGAGTAAAATGCCCGCGGACAAGAATAACACAGCCAAGATACGTGTGCTTGTTGCAACAAGTGGTTTTCCCAGCGCCCTCGGAAGAGGGCTTTCCACTGTCCCGCGTCTATTGACCCCAAGAGAAGTCATTGTGCGGCCATAGCCATCAATCACAGTACTGATGCCTGAACTTGTTGAACGCACCAAAGGCAAGCCTTCCTCTACTGCGCGCAGTCGGGCAAGCGCCAAATGTTGGTACGGCCCGCTTGTTAATCCAAACCAGGCATCATTGCTGATATTAAGAATCCACTGAGGCCGCTCACCAGGTGCAAAAACCTCGCCCGGGAAAATACTTTCGTAGCAGATTAGCGGAATAAAGGCAGGGACTCCAGGCAACCGAATCGGCTTTCTTTTTGTGCCTTCGTAAAAAGACCCTAGTCCCACGAGCTGCCGCAAGCCAATTGCTTCGAGCAGACTTGTCGCGGGAGTATATTCCCCGAACGGTACCAAATGGTTTTTGTCGTAACGCGCGTAAATATCGCCCTTTGAGTTCAGCGCAAACATACTGTTGTAATATTTCCGGCGACGGTCTTTCTGCTCGAATCGCGACGCCCCGATAATAGCGTAATTTCCGTATTCAAGCAGTCTTGATATGCGCCAGCGCGGGATTGACCCTTCGCGGTCAAAAGTCACCTGCTCAACAGCATCTTCAGGCCAGATGAGCAATTTGATATTCTTCGCCTTGCTACTAGAGCCGCGCGACAATTGCATGTGATTATTGAAATGATCATCAATCAGGTGCGGCCTCCATTTTTCGATCTGCTTTATGTTGCCTTGCACAAGGCGCATGCTGACATTCAGATGAAAAGCCGTTTCAACATCGGCAACCCGCTGATACCCAGCCACCCAAAGCGCCGGAAATATCAAAAAACAAACCAGCCCGCTAATAAGCTGCTGTCTCCCGATTTTAGACTCGAAAAAAAGCGCTAAACTTCCGGCACCTAAAACGGTGAGGAACGATAGCCCGTACACACTGAACCAGTAAGCGCCTTGCGCCATATAGTTCCATTCAGCCCACAGCGAGCCAACAAGGTTCCAGGGGAACCCGTCAAAAAACCACGTACCACGCGATACTTCAAACAGTGTCCATGCAGCGGCGAAAACAAACACACGCGCAATGCCCGTTACCTTAAGGCACCGCGTTACCCAGAAGCTAGCAGCAACATACAGCGCTAATGTCCCGCTGAGAGCGGCCATTGCAAACGGTGCCAAAAAGGCTGGAACCTGATCCTGCTGCGTGAAAGAATGCCCAATCCACGACAGGCTGAGCACAAAGAATCCAAAACCAACCCACCAACCGCGCCCAAACGCTGCTGATGAGCTTCGGGCCGTTGAAACCAACGCCAGCGACAGTGGAATTGAAATAAAGATGACCGGAAAAAAATTATACGGCGACACGGCAAAAGACAGCAGGCCACCAACCAGAAAACAAAACGCCGGGATACCAAAACGGCCTTTGGCCTCCAGCCACGCTAAAACACCGAGCAAACCGTTATGCAGGAAACCGTTCTGGTCATTTTGGGGCATGGTTGCTCGATTGCTCTCTTAAGGGTAAATGTATTCTCACTTTTTGGATACGTCGCGGATCTGCATCCACAACTTCAAAAGCATATCCACTATCATGCAGGACTACCTCGCCAATTTCAGGGACGCAACCCGCTAAAGCAAAAACCAACCCACCAAGTGTATCAACTGTATCTGGCGGCTCATTAGAAAGCAGACTGACACCCAAGGCATCCTCCAGTTCCTCAATCTCAAGCCTAGCATCAGCATCAAATCCTCCGCCGGCCAACCTCACGAGGTCTGGCGCTTCAACTTCGTCGTGTTCGTCTTCAATTTCTCCGATGACTTCCTCTACGATGTCTTCAACTGTCACCAAGCCGTCCGTGCCACCGTATTCGTCGATCACCACAGCCATATGCGTACGGCCCCGTCTCATTCGGTTCAAAAGTTCAACGACTTTCATGGAGGGCGGTACATGCAGTACGGACCGCTGGATACTTTTAATAGTGAAGTCAGAAGTATCGATACCCTCTGCAACCACCTTTAGCGCATCTTTCACATGGACCATGCCTTGAACGTCATCCAGGTTTTCGCGGTAAACCGGCATTCGGGAATGGGCCGCTCCAGCGAAAATTTTAATCATCTCGGCGAAGCTAGAGTCTTGTGGCACGGCCACTATATCCGCTCTCGGTACCATAACATCGTGAACGCGAAGTATACCGTATTCAAGCACGTTAAAGAGCATCTCGCGCTCATCAGCGCCGAGGGCTGGCCTACGCGTATCTTCTTCGTGCTCTTCGAGCGCTTCCTCCAAGCTTTCCCGGAGTGAGACCTCGGCTTGCTTGCCCGCAAAAAACTCTTTCACGCGTTGCCAAAACCCAGCATCAACTTCTTTGTGTTGATCTACCATTCTAGCTTTCTGCCTCGTAGGGGTCTGATATTCCTAGCGTACTTAATATTGAGCGTTCCAATTCTTCCATTTCATTCGCAGCATCTTCTTCCATATGGTCATAACCGAGCAAATGTAAAACCCCGTGTACGGTCAAATGCGCTAAATGGTCACCGAATGACTTATTTTGCTCTTCTGCCTCTGCGGCCACGACAGAAGAAGCTATCACCAGATCGCCCAGCAAAACTGGAGGCCCGCCTTGCGCAGCTTGCTTCAACATATCTGGCAAATCATCGGGCTCAACGCCAGGGAAGGACAACACATTTGTTGGTTTTTCTTTACCTCTGTATTCTTGATTTAGTCCATGGCTCTTGTCGTCATCCACGAGCTGGACAAAAATTTCAGCAGGCGGTAGCGGACCACTAATGCCTGCACCAAGCGCGCTCACCACGGAGGCTTCAATGATCTCTTGCTGCGTGGCTTGCAAACAGCCGACACCTTCAGGGCCGGAAAACTCAATTTCAAGATCCAGCGCATCAGGGACGCTAATCAAGGAAAATTTGCTAGGATGTAAAGATGCGGCTTCGGACATTGTATATTCTTAGCGCCCGTCTTCTTCGCCGTAAGCTTCGACAATACGAGCGACCAGCGGGTGACGGACCACATCAGTTTGATTGAAACGTGTTGTGGCAATGCTTTCCACACTCCGGAGCACGTCCAAGGCATGCCGAAGGCCTGAGCGAATACCCCGCGGCAAATCAACTTGGCTTGGGTCACCGCAGATAACCATACGGCTATTCTCACCAAAGCGCGTCAGGAACATCTTCATCTGCATGGATGTTGTGTTTTGCGCTTCATCGAGAATAACGAAGGCGTTCGACAGTGTCCGGCCTCGCATGTAGGCAAGCGGTGCTACCTCAATTTGGCCAGTGATCATAAATTTTTCTACTTGCTCTGCAGGCATCATATCATAGAGCGCGTCGTATAGCGGGCGCAGATAAGGGTCCACCTTTTCTTTCAGATCGCCCGGTAGAAAGCCGAGCTTTTCGCCAGCCTCGACAGCGGGGCGCGATAAAATGATCCGGTCTACTTCACCTGAGATCATGCACGATACCGCCATGGCAACCGCGAGATAGGTTTTGCCTGTGCCAGCAGGGCCAACGCCGAACACCATTTCATTTTTCTGAAGCTTTTCGATATAGTCTGCCTGGCCAGAAGAACGCGGCAACACCACTTTGGTACGCGTTACTATTTTCAAATTTCCAGCCGCCCGAGTGCCCGTAGCCCCGTCATCGGCGGTTTTTAAATCAACAAGCATGCGGACCACTCCGTCTACATCGCCAACGGAAAGTTCGCGGCCTTTTTCAGCCATCTCATACAGTTCAGCCAAGATCGATTTAGCTTGCGCGGATGGGCCTGCAGCGCCTTCAATGGCAATACGGTTTCCCCTATTGATCAGAGAAACATGCAGTCGTTGCTCGATACGCGCAAGATTTTGGTCATGTTGACCGAAAACCATAGCCGCCAGTTTATTGTCTTGAAATTCAACCACCACACGGTGGCTTTCGCCTTTTCTACTGTCAAAGCCGTGCTCTTCAGTATTTGTTGACTTGTTTTTCGCGTGCATAAACTCGGTTGTCGGCCCCTGATTTCCTGTTATGGGGTAATCAAGTATTCACCCCAAAAAGTGTGATTAGCAATTAATGTAGGGTTTTCATGAGCTCCCCAGTGAGGCTCCGTTGACCGGACGCCACGATCTTCACTCGGACCAATTTCCCCATGAAGTCAGTGTATGATGGATCAGCTTCACCGTCCAGCGCATTATCGCTGTCGGAAAAGTCGACAACCACGGCCTGCAAGTAAGGACTGCGGCCGATAAGCTGGCCTTTCATTTTGCCTTCGCGTTCTAGAAGGATATCCATCTCCAGACCAATCGAAGCTTCGTTAAATTCGGCCTGGTGCTGCTCTAAAAGCGTTTGCAATCTCGCTAGTCGCTCAGATTTAACATCCTCAGGCACTTGGGTCTCTGCTGCAGCAGCAGGTGTCCCAGGGCGCGGGCTATACTTGAAGCTGTAAGCCTGCGAATATTTCACACGGCGCACCAAATCCATGGTGTCTTCAAAATCGGCGTCCGTTTCGCCCGGGAAGCCCACAATGAAATCAGACGACAAGGCCAAATCAGGGCGAGCCGCGCGTAGTTTATCAATGATCGTAAAATATTCTTCCCGCGTATGTTTGCGGTTCATTGCAGCAAGAATTGTGTCTGAGCCCGATTGCACCGGCAGGTGCAAATAAGGCATGCAAGCATCAATATCCTTGTGAGCACTGATCAGCTCGTCATCCATGTCGCGCGGATGCGAGGTCGTATAGCGAATACGCTCTATGCCTTCGATATCAGCTACAGCCCCAATAAGTTCACCCAGATTACGGGTTTCACCATCACCACCGTCACCGTGGTACGCGTTTACATTCTGGCCAAGCAGGGTGATTTCAACTACGCCTTTGGCCGCCATATGGGTAGCTTCTTCAACCACAGCTTCGACGGACCGGCTATACTCAGCACCGCGGGTATAGGGCACCACACAGAAGGCGCAAAATTTATCGCAGCCTTCCTGAATTGTTAAGAACTGAGCAGGGCTGTCAAAATCAGACTCTTTTGGCAGATGATCAAATTTGGTATCGATCGGAAATTCCGTATCAAGCACGCGGCTGCTCGTGCGGCCACCTGCGCGCTGCTCTGCGGCTGAATTCAACATCGCCGGCAGGCGGTGATATGTTTGCGGGCCTAGAACAAGGTCAACTGCTGGCGCGCGCTGCATCATTTCAGCGCCTTCAGCCTGCGCGACACAGCCCGCGACCGCGATATACATATCCTGGCCGTTTTTGGCTTTGTTGATCTTGAGCTTTTTCAAGCGACCTATTTCGGAATAGACCTTCTCTGCTGCCTTTTCTCGGATGTGGCAGGTATTAAGAATAACCAAGTCTGCCTCTTCCGGCGACTCTGCAACTTCGTAGCCATGCGGCTTCAAAACATTGACCATACGGTTGCTGTCATAAACATTCATCTGACAACCATATGTTTTTACGAATACTTTTTTGCTCAATGTGATCTCCTGCCCCTAAGGCGCGTCGTCTGCTATACTCTTTTTTAAGCAAAAAAAATCTGCTCAAAAAGGTGCCGGAGACTAGCACTGGGTTTCTAGGAGTCAAGGAAGGCTTATGTCAGGTCTGGAAGGGCGGGCTGTACAGGCGTTTCAGCAGGCGGCGGGAGCAACGCAACGCGCTGCGGTCCCATACGCATTTCCAGCCGGTGCGCGCGCTCTAATCCGCTGCAGACGATCTCTTCGCAACGTTTGGCAAGCTCTTTCCGTGTGCCCACTTCAGCCAGCGATAACGGCTCATGAAATTCCAGTGTAACCACCGTGCTGGAAAGAGCCATAAATTGGCGTAAATGATCGAACAGTTCTACATCGCCGAGCCAGGCGATAAGCGGCTTTTGACTGCGAAGAACAGGCATCCCGTTGATCTCAGAATATGCGACAGTAACGGGCTGGATCCGCAAACTATGATCCGACGCTTCATCCGCCCGCTCTGCAACCGAAAAAAGTGACGACTTAAACGGAGAAACATGCACACCGTGCGTAGACGTCCCTTCTGGAAAAAGAATAAGACTGTCGCCGCTCTGCACCCTTGATGATAGCCGCTCAGCTTGACGCTTACTATCCGTCCGCCGTGATCGATTGATAAAAACTGTCTTATGCATCCGGCACATGGTAGCAACAAAACCCCAGCTGGCCATCTCGGATTTAGCTACGAAACTGGCGTTTTTAAGCCTACCGCCGAGCACAATGATATCGAGCCAGCCGGTGTGATTGGCAGCAAACAAAATCGGCCCCCCGGTTGCAACTTCACCAATAATCCGCACTTCAATGCCAAGAATACGGCACATTGTGCGGTGCCACAGCCCGGCTCCAAACCACCAAAAAGATCCCGGCATTCGGATCATAATGGCCTGGAATACCAATATCGGGATCGAGAGCAAAAGCATCAGGCCGCAACGGAAAATTCCAAGTTTAGTCCAACCTGCTGATGTCAGGTTTGACCGGAATCCGCCATACTCAATTGTTTCGCCTGCCATTACGGAGCCACACTTACTTAGATAAAGAGCCTACTTACTTTTCTTTAGTGGAGTGCCGTATAGCTCCATTCTGTGATCAGCAAGCTCAAACCCCATTTTTTCTGCGATTTGCTTTTGAAGCTCTTCAATCTCATCATTGTGAAATTCAAGCACCTCACCCGTTTCAATATTGATAAGGTGATCGTGATGCTCTTCACTTACTGGCTCATAGCGGGAGCGCCCATCGCGAAAATCATGGCGTTCGAGAATGCCGGCCTCTTCGAAAAGCCGAACAGTCCGGTAAACCGTTGCAATGCTAATGCCGCTATCAACCGCAGTAGACCGCTTGTAAACTTCCTCAACATCAGGATGGTCTACCGCTGAAGTTAGAACGGCAGCAATCACCCGGCGCTGGTCCGTCATGCGCATACCTTTTTGCAAACAAAGGTCTTCAATCGAAGAGGGTTTTTCGGTCATGATATGACGAGCTCCGGAACAAACAGGTAAAGGGATATTAATTTGAACCCTGAAGATGCCATAGCTGATCGCTTAGGGCAAGATGCTATCACGCCATTATCATGACATCAAACGAGGCTCTTGTTTGTGCCTGTATGAAGACCGTGTCAATCTAGCTAAAGGCTGCGCCCTGCCTCACTATCCACAAATATAGCGTAGGTCTTCTGTGCCGGATCGCCACTCTTAGGGTTATTTCCGACGATTGCGGCCAAGCCCGATTTGCTTAGCCAAAATCCGCCGCTGGTTCGCATAATTAGGCGCAACCATGGGGTAATCAGCGCCCAAGCCCCATCGCTTCCGATATTCATCGGGTGACAGACCATACTGTGACTTCAGATGCCGTTTCAGCATCTTGAGCTTTTTGCCATCTTCCAAACAGATCAAAAAATCAGGTGTAATCGACTTCTTAATCGGTACGGCGGGTTTAGGCTTATCACTGGCTTGCGTCGTTTTGCCATCTAGCCCTAAAAGGGTCCGATAAACATTTTCAATCAATTTCGGCAATTCTGCCGCCTCAACTGAGTTATGCGCAACATGAGACGATACGATGTCTGCAGTGAACTCCAGTAGCTCTTTATTTACAGGTTGTTTAATATCCATAACACATTACTTACTTTACACTATAAATGTGCCTTTTCGGCTGCCTTTAAATAAAGCGAGCCGTGTTGCACCTTTTGCAAGCCCATTCCCCCCAAACTCTGAGCTGAACCCTATGATCACTGATCCATTACAGCGACCCGATCTCAACCTTATTGGCACCAGCTGTCCCATGGCATTTGTCAAAGCCAGATTACACCTAGACACATGCTTTGACGGCGAAATTATCAGTATTCTATATGAGGATACAGCTGCGAATGAACCTCTTGCTCGCTCCATCCTTACCCTAGGGCACAAGATACTGTCAGAAACAACCGACACGCGATACAAAAAAACCAACCCAGCAACCCAGCATACTGCCCGCCGCCTTGACAGTGCAACGCTACAGTTAAAACACATTAGAATTCAAGTAAAGAAGTAGATAAACCTCTAAAATACAATCTATTTTATTCAGTTTACTTGCTAAAGGTTTAAAGCAAACAAATACGCGTCGTATTTAATGCCTCGCAAAGTCTGGTAATAGGCGCGCCTTTTACCAACCTTTTTAAAACCAAAAGCTTCATATAGTGTCATTGCACTATGGTTATCTTCTCGAACTTCGAGAAAAAACTTCACCGCAGACTGTCGTTTAAGTTGTCCAACCAAATGGGCCAACATTCTTTTAGCGTGCCCTTTCCTCTGGAAGACAGGATCAACGCCAACAGTAATCAATTCTGCCTCGTCGCAAACAATTCGCATTAAGGCGAAGGCCACGGGCTGCTTGGCGCTATGATAAACAAAGCCTTGAAAGCCTGGTGATTTAAGAAATTTCTCAAAATCTTTTGCAAGCCAGGGCTTTTCGTCCCGGCCCTCGAACGCACGCGCATGGAGAGAGGCCAGCAATTCCAATGCTTTATGGTTTTTTTCATCAACTTTCAACGGTTGAAAGTCAATTGGAGGACAAACCATCATTCCTATTCCTGATGAATTTTGATGATAGGTGCCGCTCGTACGGCATCCGCAGGGCGCAAATATGTTGGCTCAGGTAAATAACCGGCAGGGTCCAATTCACCCGCTAACTTTGCGAGCACCAAAATATCAATCGCGTGACCCACGTCTTCTTGAGCATACGCATCAACACCCTGTTCTATTTCAAGGACCGTCGGGACACCTGATCCAATGGTAATGCCAGCGCGTGATTTTATTTTCGGCAGCACTTCTGCGGCATCTATATTGGCTGCTTCTTCAAGTATAGTTGGGGCTTGATCTTCAGCTAGTTTTGAAAACGGCTGATAATAAACTTGCCCGCCACGGCCCTTTATCAAGGCATGCACCACCCCGGATAAAGAGACCGGCGCCTGAGCGGCAAGGATTACCAGACCTGAAACACCTACGCACGGGACGGCGAGTGATAACGCCAAACCCCTCGCTACTGAAAGCCCTATACGCAGCCCTGTAAAAGTACCGGGTCCCGTTGTTACCGCGATGCGCTTAATATCACCATATGTTATTCCGGCTTCAGCAAGCAGTTCCTCAATCATCGGCAACAGGCGTTCAGCGTGGCCGCGGCCAATGGCCTCGCTACACTGAAAACTCCCACCATCTGCCAACAGCAACGCTGCACTGCAGTTAATTTCAGATGTATCTATAGCAAGAAGGGTCAACAGTATTTTCCAACGTTAGCAGTTTTCTACCAAACGGGGCGACGCAACCGTAAAGCCGAACAGCGCCCCAAACAATCAGAGTATTTTAGCGGCGTCTTCAAAGCTGAGCCGAGGGCTCCGGTCAAATATGCCTTCACTTGAGCCGTATCCGATCGAACAGATAAAGTTCGACTTGATCGGTGTCCCTTTGAAAAACTCGTTATCTACTGCGTCATTATCAAAACCAGACATTGGTCCGCAATCAAGTCCTAAACTGCGGGCCGCCAACATCAAGTAAGCCCCTTGTAATGTACCGTTACGCATAGCGGTAATGGCAGCAACGCCTGGATCTGCAAACCAGGTTTTCGCGTCCGGGCTATGCGGAAACAATTCAGGCAGCCGCTCTGCAAAATTACTGTCATTTGCAATGATCACTGTCACAGGCGCCTGCATGATCTTGGTATCGTTACCTTCCATCGCCAGAGCAGATAGCCGTTTTTTCGCGTCCGGGCTTTTAACAAAGTGGAACCGCGCGGGGCTGCAGTTGGCGCTTGTGGGAGCCATTTTTAGAAGGTCGTAGAGCGCTCTGATTTGTGCGTCCTCCACTGGGCGATCCTGCCAGACATTTATAGTGCGCGCTGTGCGAAACAATTGGTCCAGTGCTGCATCATCAAGGCTTTTAGCCATCATTCGTCCTTCTATGGTCGTCTAAAATAAGAGGCTAAGAATAGCACAAAACAGTAACCAAACTTTTGAGCCCATTTAAACCCCGTCTTGCCAGTTTGCGCGAAACAAGGCAAGACTATGTGCAGTCAGTGAGGTTGTTTATGTCTAGTATTTTTAAAAAGCTGGTTGCTCCGCTCCTTGTCATGGGTTTGTTCTTGTCAGAATTTACAGGTCTGACAGCGGCAGCGTGCGCCGATGACGGAGCTGTGATTTTACTATATCATCGGTTCGGTGAGGATAAGTACCCAAGCACCAACATTCGGCTCGAACAGCTGGATGCACAAATCGCCCTGCTGAAAGCAGGCGGGTACCATTTCATGGCACTTAGCGAGGCCACTAAACGCCTGAAAAATCATACAGCTTTCCCCGAGCGCACGATCGTAATCACGATAGACGATGCTTATAAATCGGTCGCGACTGTTGGTTGGCCAAAATTTAAAGCAGCTGGCATCCCAATTACTGTGTTTGTATCAACCGACCCAGTAGACGCAGGGTCATCCAACTATATGTCGTGGGATGATATCCGCACCCTAGAAGCGGAAGGTGTTGAGATTGGCCACCACAGTGCCTCACACCTGCATATGGTCGCAGCAGGCCTTGAAGCCTCACTCGCAGACATAAAAAAGGCGAGTGCGCGCTTCAAAGAAGAGCTTGGCGCTGTGCCCTCTTTATTCGCCTACCCTTACGGCGAATATTCACCCGAACTGGTCGAAATGATTAAAGCCGAGGGGTTTGAGATAGCCTTTTCCCAATATTCAGGCCCGGTAGCGCCGTGGTTAAACCGTTTCACCTTGCCACGTTTCCCCGTGAATGAGCGCTACGGCAACATGGAACGCTTCACGTTAGTCAGCAAAACCCTCGCCCTGCCCGTAAGCGACCTGATCCCAACCAACCCGGTGCTGGCTGAAAAGTCCAACCCGCCGATACTCGGCTTCACCGTCGATAGCAATGTGCGCGGCTTGAAGGTGCTTGCCTGTTACCCGAACCACTTGGGTAGAGCCGCAGACATCATCTTCGCGAGCCCGCACCGTATAGAAGTACGCTTCGATAAGCCCTTCCCAAAAGGCCGCGGCCGCATCAACTGCACCATGCCCGCAGGCAAAGGCCGCTGGTACTGGTTCGGCCAATATTATCTGATCCCTGGTAGGGCCCTGGATTAAATGCGAATTCCCTTCACCGCTCCAGACTGTGTTGCCTTGGGCGAACCGACTTTCTGAATGAACGCCGGCGACAAGACAGCCAAAGCTTGGCTTCCCTAGCATTCCTTATTTGCCGTAGAATGGCCATTTGGGCAAAGTCTCTCGATGCTGCCTGAGGAACCAAAAAAATCGTTTCAAGGCTTCAAGGATGCAATCTCTGCACCTACTCCACAGCCCGCACGTCAACCACTTCTGGTACATAGTATTTCAGCAGGTTTTCGATACCGCTTTTCAGCGTAATGCTAGCGCTGGGGCAGCCTGAACAAGCGCCCTGCATCTGCAGATAGACAACGCCGTCTTTGAAGCCGTGATAAACAATATCGCCGCCATCACCCGCAACAGCCGGACGGATTTTTTCGTCAAGAAGGGTTTTAATTTGCTCGATAATCTCTGCGTCTTCTTCGTTTTCGTCGACCGCCAATTCTGAGGTTTCTTGACCTTGCACCAACACAGGCGCGCCAGAGGCGAAAAACTGCATCAACCCTGCCAGCACATTTGGCTTAAGATTAGCCCAGTCGTCTTCATGCGCTTTGGTGATCGTAATGAAGTTACTACCAAGAAAAACACCGGTCACGCCGACGATCGCAAACATGGCAGTTGCAAGCGGTGATGCTGCTGTACCGTCCGGGTTATTGAAGTTTGCTGTACCGACCTCAAGCACCTCTCTGCCAGGCAGAAATTTAAGAGTATCCGGGTTCGGTGTGGCTTCGGTTTCGATAAACATGACTAAATCCTTCTTGATTTGTAGCACACTTGGTGCGTGCGGGCAAAAAGGTCAAGGATAATCGGGTTTTCCAGGTATTTTTATACACCGCCGCCTGCGGCTAAAATCTCAACGACTTGCTACTGCGGGTCAGCATCCAGACGCCCAAAGCGTCCTTCATTAATTTCTGTGTTTTATAATACATTCAAGCTAATCTCCAAATTTCAGACACCAAGCGCCGCGATATCCGAGGCAAGTTCCGAAAGGCAAGCTTCCAACGGGTCTCGTGATTGCTGAACCCGGCACATAACGAGAGCGCCCTGAATACGTTCCACAGCGTACGCCGCCCACGCGGTCGCTTCGCGGTGGCTTTCGCCTGCAGAAACCAACGCTACTTCCAGCCCCTTTTTCCATATTGCAACCGCCTGCCCAATGCCCCGGCCAAATAGGGCTCGACCCTCTCCAAGCAGTAAACTGTTCATCAGACAAACCGGTACGGTACCACCATAATAAACAGCAACACCTTCCAGACTATTGAGCAGCCGGTCTTGTCCGGCACCACGCTCCGCTAAAGGACTAAGGATATGTTTTTGCAGGCGCATCCCTGCGCGGGCCAGAACGGTTTCAGCCATCTCTGCTTTTCCGCCCGGGAAATGGTGATAAAGGCTAGCCTTCGATTGCCCTGCAGCCTCGGCAAGCGTTTTCAAACTAGCACCCTCAAAGCCGCTATTTTCAAATACTGCCATCAGTTTTTCTGCGAGTTCCGGTTTTGTAAGCTTTGCAATGCGCGCCACACCTGCCTCCTGCCAATAATCTTACTTTATATAATTACCAAACGTTCGGTCAATAATTATTTCTAGCGCGACAACGAAGTAAAGCAAGATCCTAACTTTGCCCCAATTGCCGGGCATGCTATGGAGAGCGCATCCATCTGTACCCGCGTTAAGGATCAACCAAAAGCATGGCAAGCAAGCAACCACCACCCATAAAGCGAAAATCGCCTGCCAAAAAACCTGCCGCAAAGAAAGCAGTTGCCAAAAAAACTACCCCATCCAAACGGAAGGCGGCGGCCAAAAAACAAACTGCGACGAAGAACACCTCTGCAAACAAAAAGGCTGCCAGTGGCACGGTCAAGAGATCTCGCATAGGCAAGGTCTTCTATTATAGCGCAGCCGTCGGCGTGTGGGGGCTTATCCTCGGCTTTATCGTGATAGCCTATCTGTCGCTTGATCTGCCAGACCTTGATGATCTACCGCAGCCAGGAGCTGGCGAAACGGCGGTGATTGTGAAAGCTGCAAACGGCGCAACTCTTGTGCGGAACGGTCCCACTTACGGTGACTGGATTCCTTATGACGAAACACCAGACGCTTTGATCCGGGCATTCCTTGCCGTTGAGGACAGGCACTTTTTCAGCCATCCCGGTTTTGATGCTGTTGGTTTTTTCCGCGCCGTAGTAGCCAACATTAAAGCAGGCGGTGTACGCGCGGGCGGCAGTACCCTTACACAGCAGCTTGCGAAAAACCTGTTCCTGACCAACCAACGCACCCTAAAGCGAAAGGTGCAGGAACTGTTGCTGGCTTTCTGGCTGGAACAGAAATTCACCAAGAAACAAATCCTTACGCTCTATTTGAACCGGGTATATTTTGGCGGTGGCACCTACGGCATCGATGCAGCATCCCGCAAATATTTTGACCATACAGGTCGCACTCTTTCTATTGCAGAAGCGGCCATGTTGGCCGGGTTGGTTAAAGCCCCGTCCCGCTATGCGCCGCATGTAAACCCGGACGGTGCATGGGAGCGCGCGCAACTTGTACTTGGAACGATGGTGGATAGCGGCTCATTAACCGCGGCAGCAGCTGCCAAAATCAAAACACAGCCTCCTAGGTTGCGCCGTGCTGCCGCAGGGCGAGACGTGCGCTATTTCACCGACTGGCTTGAAAGCAAAGTACGGCGACTGCTACCGAGCGCCAAAGGCAAGTCCATTGTCATTCATTCTACGCTGGACCCCTCCATTCAGCGCGCAGCGGCCCTTGCGGTGGAACGCGGGCTATCAGGAGAAGGCGTGGAGCGCGGCGCCAGCCAAGCCGCTTTGATTGCAATCGACCATGACGGCGCTGTACGCGCAATGATTGGTGGCAGCGATTATGCCCGTACCCAGTATAACCGCGCCGTGCAGGCGGAGCGCCAGCCGGGCTCGGCCTTCAAATTGTTCTCATATCTGGCCGCGCTAGAAAAAGGCCTGAAGATAGAGGACCTCTATATTGACGAAAAAATCACCATCGAAGGCTGGTCCCCGAAAAACTATAATGGCAAATTCCGCGGCGAAATGACGGCACAAGAAGCCTTCGCTCGTTCGATCAATACCGTGGCTGTTCAGATAGCCGAGGAAGCGGGCCGGGAAAGCGTAGCAGAAATGGCAAAGCGTATTGGTATCAGCACACGCGTTGAGCCGCTGGCGAGCCTGCCGCTTGGCACTGAAGAGGTAAAGCTGATCGATTTGGCCAGCGCTTACGCAGCGGTCGCAAACGGCGGCCACTTGGCAAACGCATATGGAATCATCGAAGTAACCACCCTGAGCGGCGAAGTCATATACCGGCGCCCTGTTAGCCCGCCGGTGCCTGTGCTTTCCTATCCTGTTGTCGGCAAAATCACTAGCATGCTGTCAGCTGTGGTACGGTATGGCTCTGGCCGCAGGGCAGCGATTGACAGACCTGCCGCCGGCAAATCCGGCACTTCGCAAGATAGCCGCGACGCTGTGTTCGCGGGTTTCACCAGCGATATGACAACGGCCGTATGGGTCGGCAATGATGACGGCACACCGATGAAAGCGGTTACAGGCGGCGGTATGCCCGCACGTATCTGGGCAGACTTCATGTTAGAGGCCCACATCGGCCAACCAGTAAGGCCGCTTCTAGCCGACGCGGGCATATACAGCGCGGCAGCCGAGCCTGCCAAAGGCGGCCTGCGCCCAGAGAAGAAGAAAAAGAAAGGCTTTTTCAAACGCCTTTTCGGCGGCAGCTAATTTAGTGACTAAATGACGCAGCGACCTAAAAATAGCTTGAAACTTGACAGCTGAATATATATTTAAAATACATGAATATAGAAGCCCCTCTAAAAAATGCCGCAGAACACCGGCCAATGATCCATGCGTTTGTTACAGATTTTTACTCTGACATTCGGAAGCACACGGACCTTGGGCCGGTTTTCAACAATAAAATTGGTGCGCACTGGGATAGCCATATCGAGACCCTGACTGACTTTTGGGTAACCGTGCTTTTCAGCGTACGCGCGTATAAAGGAAATCCGTTTCTTGTACATAAGCAGATCCCTGATTTAGCGGCGGATCATTTCGATGTTTGGCTCGGAATTTTTGAAACCAGTGCCAACCGCATGTTGCCCACAGACCTTGCAAATAGTGCTGTCGAAAAGTCCCACCGCATCGCCGATAGCTTGCGTCAGGGTCTATTTTTCAAACCCTAGACCCCTTCCCCGCTTTGTGGCGCAAGGAACCCGCAGGCAGGGGTACTGTCAGCCATTTATTGCCGGCATGAACACTCCCAACATTTGACCAAACAGTGGAAACGTGGCATCAAATTTTTGCTGCTATTTTTTTTGTATGGACCAAGTAAAGATTTGGCCAAAAAACGCAAACTCGAATAGGCCTGCCGTCTGTGTGAGCTAGTCAAACTATTTGGATTGATATTTATTCATGAACGGACATGTCCCATCAGCAAACCAAGCCATAGCACGCGCTATATCCTGTGCGGCAGAAGGCGACATACAGGAAGCCATCCGTTTATATTCGCTTGTACCAGCGCATTCTCAATACTATCAAAAAGCACAGAAAGCTAAAGAAGAACTAGAAACACTAGCTGCGCCTATTCGCCCCCTCGCATTGTCGCAGCCTCTTCCTCAAGAAACCAAAGACACGTTGCTCAGCCTTGCCTGCAGTGGGCATAACCAAGAAGCGATAAGACAAGTCAATATCGAGTTGAGTTCACGCCCAAATGATGCGTACTTGTATACGTTTCGTGCTGATGTGCAGCTCGCCCTAAAAGATTTCGGAGCCGCAGCAGAAAGCGCCAAACGCGCACTTTCCCACCAGCCAAACTTCGTGAAAGCCTATATGGTACGTGGCCTGGCGCTGTTAAGGCTCGGCCACCTTAATCAAGCCATATCATGCTTCTCGAACGCTCTCGATGTTGATGAAGCATGTTTTGGTGCGCATTTCCGTCTCGGAAATTGCTACAAAGAATTACATAGGTATGAAAAGGCAATTAGCCACTACCAACGCGCCATAGAAATTAACGCCGGCACCGCAAATTTACATTATAATTTGGGCAACGCTCATTTGGCCCTGGACCAGCTTGATCAAGCAGAGGCATGTTACACTACAGCGCTGCAAATTAACCCCGACCATGTGAACGCTCGACTACATATCGGCCTAGTATACAAAGAAAAAAACGATCCAGCTTCAGCTATCTCTTGCTACAATCAAGTCTTGAAAATAAACCCCAATTCATTTGAAGCTTATTGTAACCTTGGGACCGCCCACCGGTCCCTCAATCAGCTGGATACCGCGGTGTCAAGTTACCTGTCGGCACTGAATATTAACCCTAACCATGCTGAAACTCATAACCTTTTAGGCATAACCTACGAAGTGATGGGGCAACTAGAAGACGCCCTCGCCTGCTTCGGTGCTGCAGCGGAACTAAAGCCTAATTTCCCTCACGCGCTATATAACGCTGCCCTGATACATTTATTGAAGGGTGACCTTAAGGAAGGCTGGCGTCTCTACGAGCATCGCTTCCACGCCCAAAAAGGCCCAAACGCGGCCTATGAGACACCCCACAAGAGCCCGCGCTGGACCGGTCAGGACCTTGCTGGCAAAACGATTATGCTTACGGCCGAACAAGGCTTAGGCGACCAGATACAATTTGTCAGATACGCTCGAAATTTACATGCAATGGAAGCAACGGTTTTATTAGAATGCAGCGCCGTGCTTGTGCCGCTATTTAAAAGCCTACGGCATATTGCCCAGTTTGTGGCCTCCAGCTCAACACTCCCTGCAGCGGACTTTCACTGCCCCGTCAATAGTTTGCCTGGTGTACTGGGAGATATGCTCGACCAAACACTAGTCCATGCCTCACCTTACATTTCAGCGACAGACCAACGCATCTTCAGTTGGGGAGAGCGGCTGGAAGGAATCAAAGGGTTCCGCGTTGGTGTCTCCTGGCAAGGCAAAGTTACTTATAAAAAAGACAAATTGCGTTCGATGGCACTCGAAGAATTTACGGTGTTTAGTAGGGTTCATAATGTCAATCTAATAAGCCTGCAGAAAGGCGAGCCCGGGATCAGCCAAATTCCTGCGTTTCAAGAAAAATGTGAGCTATACGATGTTGAAGACGTAACAAATGGAAAAAGCGACCTAATGGATGCAGCCGCAGTGATAATGAACCTTGATCTGGTTATTACTTCTTGCACTAGCATCGCACATTTGGCTGGTGCCCTGGGCGTGCAAACATGGGTGATGCTGAGTGAAAAAGCAGATTGGCGCTGGTTTCTTGACCGCGATGATAGCCCTTGGTATCCGAGCGTCCGCCTATTCCGCCAACAAAAATGCGGTAACTGGGGTCCCGTATTCGCAAAAGCGGCTGACGAGTTGAAAAAGCTCGTCAAAAAGTCTGCCGGCGACATAAAGGCTAATGAACAGAGCGCACTGCCGACAAAAAAATCTACTTTTTAGGATCAATGAGATACCGCCAATGCGCCGACTAAAACCGGCGCTCTGCCCAGCAGCTATGCAAAGAACAGATTACTCACCGCAAATTTTGAACAAGAACCTGCCGAAGCAAGCGATGAAGATTGACCGACCCCACGAATCGTGGCATCAAAATTTTCGCCGGTACTAATTATATGGTCCAAGAAATAGCTGGGCCAAAAGAAAAGAATTCGATTAGGTCTGCCCTCTGTATGAGGTAGCCACGTTATTTGGGTTGATATTTATTCATGAGCAAACAGGTTCTAACAGCAAATCAAGTCATCGCACGCGCGAACTCCTGTGCAAAACTAGGGAAAAAAGAGGAAGCAATCCGGCTATATTCGCTTATCCCTACGCAGGCGAGGCCTTACAAAAAAGCTCAGAGAGCTATTCAAAAACTGCGGCAGACTGACCCCACGCCAGAAAGCACTTTACCTCAGAAAACCATCGATACGCTTTTAAAACTAACCGCCAATGGTCTAAATCGCGAAGCGCTGAAAAAGGCCAAAGCGGCGTTAAAATCTTATCCAAAGGAGCCATTCCTTTACAAATTTTGCGGCGACGTTCAGCTAGCCCTTGGTAATTTCTCTGCCGCCCACAAAAGTGGCGAGCTTGCACTGGCGTTAGCACCAAAATATGCGAAGGCTCATACTTTAACAGGATTGGCCTTATTAAGGCTCGAGCAATACGATCAAGCAAAAAGCTGTTTTCTCGAGGCTCTCGAAATAAACAGTGACTATTTTGATGCCCACTTTGATCTTGGTAATTGCTACAATAAAATGGGTCAGGATGCAGACGCTGTAAAACACTATTCAAGAGCCACAGAACTGGATCCAAACCATGCCAGCGCACACTTTAATCTTGGGTGTGCTTACTTTGCGTTAGACAACTTGAAAGATGCAAAGGAAAGTTATAATCAGACACTTAAGCTGAAACCTGACCATACAAATGCGCTCCTAAATCTGGGCATAATATTGAAAGAAGATGGCGATCCCAAAACCGCCATTTCTTATTACAAACGCATCTTAAAGGGTAACCCTTCGTCCTTTGAGGCGCTTTGTAATTTAGGCGCTGCACAAAAAGAATTGCGCCAATTCAAGGCCGCAACAGAAAGCTATTTGTCCGCACTAAAAATCAAACCCGACCATTGGGAAGCCCACAACTTACTCGGCATCAATTACGAGGAGTTGAAACAGCTGGAAGATGCGATCGCTTCTTTTGACACTGCATTGTCCCTGAACCCGTTGTTTCCCCATGCCCTACATAACAAAGGCAACGTTCTTAAAAAGCTCGGCCAGGTCGATGCCGCTATAGCCTGCTACCAACAATCTTTGAAAATTACAGAAAAGCCTGAAACCTATAATGTTCTGGGCATTGCGTACAAAGACAAAGGCGATTACAGCGCCGCCATATCAAACTATCTGTCTGCGCTCGCGATTAACCCTGATGACGCGGATGTGCTTAATAATATAGGCAATGCCTATTCGGATGTCGGGCGGCTGGATGAAGCGCTGGAAAGCCACAATAAAGCGATCAAACTTAAACCCGACTTTGCGGAAGTGCACTTTAATGCTGCCAACGTACATTTACTAAAAGGCGACTTCAAAAAAGGCTGGCCCTTGTATGAACGGCGATTTCAAGTTGAAGCAGGATCGGTCATCGCTCGCTACGCACCGCACAAAAGTCCACGATGGATAGGCGAAAGCCTTGAAGGGAAAACGATTATAATCATGGCCGAACAGGGCCTTGGTGATTTGATCCAATTTGTACGATACCCACGGCATTTGAAGGCCTTGGGGGCCCATGTAATATTAGAGACTAAAGCAGCGCTTATACCACTGTTTAAATCTATCCCATTTATTGACGAGATTTTCGCTTCCGACTCCGCTCTTCCGTTTGCTGACTGTCATTGTCCTATCATGAGCTTGCCGTTCATTTTGGAAGACGCCTTAGACCAATCTTCGGCACACACAACACCCTATATATTTGCTGACAAGGATCGGGTTCTAGCATGGGAAGAACGGCTCAAGGCGATGAGCGGATACCGGGTCGGTGTGTCGTGGCAAGGCAGCGTCAGCTACAGCAAAGATAAGTGGCGTTCCATGCCACTCCAAGAATTTTCTGTCTTTGGCGCTCTTCCAAACGTCAGCCTGATTAGCCTGCAAAAAGGCGAACGCGGTGTAGAACAAATTCCGGCTTTTAGAGAAAACAACACACTATTTGACGTGGAAGAACTCATAGAAGGCGACAGCGATTTGATGGATGCCGCGGCGGTGATGATGAACCTGGATCTGGTTATCACGTCCTGCACCAGCATTGCGCACCTTGCTGGCGCATTAGGAGTTCCCACATGGGTTATGATCGGCAAGAATGCCGATTGGCGGTGGCTTTTAGACCGTGAAGACAGCCCCTGGTATGCAAACGTGAAATTATTCCGGCAGACCACCAAAGGCGATTGGGAGACACCGTTTCAACGTGCGGCCAATGAACTGAAATATCTGTCGTCCTCAACACCATTGAGAGACGAAAGCTGCCCCAAACGTCTAACAAAACCTGCACCGCCTCTAACAGAACCAATCTTTAAGCCTTTCCAGGGAAAAATGAATATTGTTGTCGGCCTGTTTAATGCTGGCAATTTGGAAGCGGCAAAACAGCGTGGTGAAACATTAGCTGCCGCATACCCAAACGCGCCGATCCTACAAAACCTTTTGGGTGTTATTCATGGAGGGTTGAACGATCCTGAGGCAGCAGTCAGTAACTTCCGAAGAGCAACAGAATTACTGCCGAGCTACGCTCAGGCCTTTCGGAACCTAAGCCTGTCTCTCAGGAAGCTTGGGCAAACGAATGAGGCCGATCATATGTTGGCAAAGGCTGTCTCTCTGGAGAAAGCGGTGATAGAAACGCGAGACGCACCCCGCAAAACCGTAAAAGTAATCCGGCACCCCATTTCAGAACGACCTGATCTTGAAAGGCAATATGCCGGTCTCTCGCGTCAGCAGATCTTTTCGAAAATATATGAGACTAGTGCATGGGGCAGGGCCACCAACCCTGACATGAAATATGTTTCAGGCTGGGGATCGCATAACGCGGAAATCATAGGCCCTTACGTCGCGGCCTTGAACGACTTTTTAAGTTCGTTTGCAGAAAAGCCGAACGTGGTGGACCTGGGGTGCGGCGACTTTAATGTTGGATCAAAAATCCGCGCCAAATGCGGTAGCTATACCGCCTGCGATATTGTTCCGGCTTTGATCGACTATAATAAATCCAAGTATAAAGACTTAGAGGTGGATTTCCGCACACTCGACCTTGTTAGTGATCCGCTCCCCACCGGGGACATTGTCTTCATCCGGCAAGTATTGCAGCATCTCAACAATGACGACGTTTTGCAGTTGGTCAAAAAGCTACCAGCCGCATACCGTTTTCTGGTACTCACTGAGCATATCCCGTCCAAACTGGACTTTCCGCCTAACCGCGACAAACCAACGGGCTCCAGCGCAAGGGACGGGATCAATAGCGGTATCGTCCTTACAGAACAGCCTTTTGATCTACCAATATTGAATGAGAAAACGTTATGCGAGGCGAGCAAGGGCGGGGATATCATTCAAACGATCGTATATCAACTTCGCTAAAAACTGGCTTATTATGACCTAACTGTCTATTGAGGCTTTAAACCACTATGACCCAACGGATGAGAACCGCACCATGATTATGATACCCGTTTCAGTCGGCGAACTGATTGATAAAATTACCATTCTAGAGATTAAAGCCGTCATGATTACGGAGCCTTCTAAACTCGAAAATGTGCAGCATGAACTTAAGCTATTAAACGGGGTGAAAAATCAGCATGTCACTCAGACTGAAGAGTTTGAAACGCTGGCGAGCGAGCTAAAACACATAAATCAGCAGCTCTGGAACGTGGAAGACGATATTCGCGAGCAAGAGGCTCAGAAGAAGTTTGAGGGCACTTTTATCGCCTTAGCCCGGTCCGTATATGAACTGAATGACGAACGTGCGCGCTTGAAACGGGACATCAGCCTTCTATTAGGCTCAGAGGTTTTGGAAGAAAAATCCTACCACCCAACTGCATAGCCTAGCTAAAACAAATATTAAACAATTTATTGCCCTCAGTCTTCAGCCATTTTCTGCGCACTTTATAGTCTGGGATTGTTTCCGACACCGCGGCCCAAAAACGCTCAGAATGGTTCATTTCCCGTAAATGGGCCACCTCATGGGCCGCGACATAATCCAACACGTCAAAAGGCGCCAAAAGCAGCCGCCAACTGAAGCGCAGGCCCCCGGTCGAAGAGCAGCTACCCCAGCGGCTTTTCATATCACCAATACTTATACGGCCATGCGAAACGCCTAGTTTATCAGCGTGAAATTCAGCACGCTCGGAGAGGAGCCTTTTTGCTTCAGCCTTCAGCCAATTCTCAAGGCGCTTTCCCGCAACATCGGCTGGCCCGCCCACCAGAATAACCCCGTCCACCACCTGGACATGCCGAGGGCTGATTCCAGAAAACTGCACCTTGTGTTGGATGCCCAGATAGGGAAGATAGGACCCGTCGGTCACGACCACCAGTGGTTCAACTGCGGCGCGCTCGCGTTTAATCCAGTCAGTATGACTTGCCAAAAAACGTTCCGCAGCAGAGGAGCGGACAAAAAGTGGCAATGTAAGTTTAATGTCGCCGGTTGACCGATCAATGCGCAAAGTAAGCCGTTTTGCGCGCGCATTTCTACGAACGAAAACAGGAACCTCGTCACCGTCCAGATTTACACGAAACTCACTTCCCAAAAGAGGCCCTCTTTAATTCAATCAGCTAATACTTAATCACCGAATCAGCATAGCCTTAGGCTGGCCAATCTGCCAAATGATCTTCAAAATCACCGGCCTCGCGCTCATCCACCGCGCGTCCTTTTACGGATTGCCCCGCCTGGTGCACGCTTTCCGCATTTCCACTTACAAGCGGATGCCATTTAAACAGTGGCTTGCCTTCATAAAGCAGACGGTAAGCGCAGGTGCTTGGCATCCAAGGCAACTGTTCCAGCAAATCTGCGGTCATCACCACACAGTTCCCCACATAGCGCTGCCGCGTCATATATTTACCGCACCGTACTGTTTCCGGGTCCAGAAAGCGGCATGCGACATCGGTATGGTGTATTTCACCAGTATCTTCGTCCTCGAGCTTATGCAAGCAGCATTTCCCGCACCCATCACAAAGTGATTCCCATTCAGACTGGTTCATTTCTGCTAAGGATTTTTCTTTCCAAAACGGCGTCATATGCTTAAATATTCCCTATCGCTCGACACTAAAGCTACAGCTTTTTCAACACTGGCAAAAAAGCGTCCATAATATCTTGCGGTGTATCGGCACCAGTGAACAACCGTTCAAAAATTCCGTCCTGATCCATCACAAAAACGTAAGATTGGTGGTCCATCAAGTAGCCATCCACGCCTTCTTGTACGCGTTTTTTGTAATAAATGCGGTACTGTTTTCCAACAGCATCGATCTCCTGCACTGTTCCTGTAAGGGCAATCAGGCTTGGGTGATAATCGAGCACATAATCAGCGAGTTCTGAGACCGTATCCCGCTCAGGATCAATTGAGATAAAGACAGGTTGGATAATACTGGTGTCATATCCGGATTTTTCCATCAGCTCGAGCGCTGTCGTCAATTTATGGAGCTCAATCCGGCACACATCCGGGCAATAGCTATAGCCAAAGTAAACCAAAGTATATTTGCCCCGGAAATCAGTATCGGAAACCTTTTTCCCGGTGTGAGCCGTCAGTGTATAGGCACCGCCGGGCAATTCCCCCTGAGCGCCGGATACCGCCGGTTTTTCGATCAAAATATATTGGTATCCATACCATCCAGCGAACAAAAGTACTGCCACCCAAGCGACAAGTCTGACTATTTTCATGCAACATCTCCAAAAATTGATCGCATATCGGGCGACATTCGTTAGTTTGAACTTGTGATCAAGCCGCACTTATAGAAATATGCACCTGCGATGTCACGGGCCTTGATCATTCAGTGTGGTCACTTATATAGGCCTTTTAGTCTTTATAGCGGAGTTATCATGAAACTGTTTACTAGTCCTTTTGTCGCAGTCCTGATTATTATCATGCTGGGTATAGTGTCTGAAGAGGCAAAAGCCGGCCCACAGTATGACCTTGTCCGCGCTGTTGAGACGCAAGATATCGAAAAATTAATATCTCTTTTGCAGACCGGCGTATCACCAGACACACGCAAACAGTCAACTGGCGAGCCAGCAATTCTGATCGCAGCCACCAAAGGTGATTTGCAAATCGTCAAATTATTGCTGGAAAACGGCGCCAACGCGAATTACGCCCACCGTCGGCGCGGCGTGACGGCCTTGATGCAGCGCTCAATCGTTGGCGACACGATAATGATCAAACTGTTGCTCGCGCACGGTGCTGACCCAAACAGGGCGGACATCAGCCAAGAGACACCACTGCTCAAAGCAGTGAAAAACCGAAAGTTAAGAGCTGTCAAAATCCTTTTGGCTGCAGGGGCTGACCCAAACGTTCAAGACTTGACCGGCAAAACGGCACTTGAATATGCCAAACTTTCCCGCAGCCGTCGGTTTGTCAAAATGCTTCAGGATGCTGGCGCGACGTACTAGATGTGTCGTTTCATTCCGACCCTGAGCATTACTCAGTGGCCACCTAATATCTGAGCAACAGCCAGTAAACGAATGGGAAGCAGGTGCGGCATATAGCCTCGCCTTGCATTTCTACTCTTTAGACGTCACGCGGTAAGGCTTAAGTCTAAGACATGAAACGACGGGAATAGAATATAGACGGATGCCAAATATTGTCATTAGGTCCGGCAATTTTGTCGGAGTTGATGACGAATGACGTCAAAGCACGCTGAAGCGCCGGTGTGAATTGGTGTAGTTGCCATAGATACTATTTTCTATATACCAAAAAGTCGGATCATGTATTTGATTAAGGTATGACAATAGGTATGACTGACAAACCGCAAGATATACTGCCCATTGATCCGCTTCTACGGAAGGGATTTGGTGTTCGGCTAGGCACGCTGGTCATCATACGCTGGCTCGGCATATCTGGGCAACTTTTAGCTCTTCTCGGCGTCCATTTTCTACTTGGCTTCGATGTTCAACTAAATCTTACCTTGCCAACGCTTTTGGCTCTAGTGCTGCCGAATCTTTGGTTCACACTACGGGCCGACAGCAATACCCAGCTTAGTGAAACCCAATCAGCAGCGCACCTGACGTTTGACCTAACTCATTTGGCAGCGATGCTATTTTTAACGGGTGGACTGGCCAACCCATTCGCCGTGCTGATGTTGGCACCCGCAAGTGTTTCTGCTTCTATCCTTGGGCGAAGCAGTACGAAATTATTAATTTTTGCATCAGTATCGCTTGTTACAACATTGGCTTTCACGCCTTTTCCGCTACCCTGGGATGGCCCGCCGCCTGAGCTCAATACCTTGATCAAAGTTGGTATATGGATCAGCCTCTGTTTTACGCTAGTTTTCCTGACGCTTTACATGGCCCGGCTTGGCCGCGAAGGACGCGAACGTTCCCGCGCTTTGGTTGCCACTCAAGCTGCCTTGGCACACGAACAAAGATTGGCAGCTCTTGGTACTTTGGCCGCGGCGGCTGCGCACGAACTAGGCACCCCCCTGGGGACTATTCTATTAGCGTCTAAAGAACTGCTCGATACGTGGGAAGGCGACGACGAGACACGGATTGATCTCGAATTGATTGTCGAGCAAACCAGCCGCTGCCGTGCGATCCTTTCCGACTTGAGGGAGCAACGCCAACCCGGCAACAGCAACCATTTCACCAGCATGCAGGTGGAGGCGATTTTGCGCGAAGCGGGCAGCCCTCATGAACAGCGCGGCACGCAGGTTCGTTACACAACGGACGGCGAAAACAGCCACGACATTCGCCGATCCCCCGAACTGATGCACGCCTTCCGCAACATCATTGAAAACGCCGTTGGGTTTTCTCTATCGTATGTTGATGTAAACGTTCAGTGGCAGGAGGACACCTTAAGCATATCTATTTCTGATGACGGCCCAGGGTTTGACCCAGCCGTGATAAAAAAGCTGGGCGAGCCCTACGTCACGACCCGCCAACCAACCCCTGGTGAAGATGGTGGGCTTGGTCTCGGGCTGTTTATTTCCAAAACTTTGCTCGAAAGAACCGGTGCCCGGCTGGGCTTCGCAAACGGCGCACAATGCGGAGCCACAGTCACCATGGTATGGCCCCGCAAAACACTTTTGGATAACTTGGTTGATACCCCGACAAAGGAACAAAGATCATGACCGATGTTGCAACAACACAAGACGAACGTCGCCTTTTAATCGTGGAAGATGATACTGCTTTTCGCAACCGCCTAAACCTGAGTATGACGCGTAAAGGCTTCACCGTTTTTGCCGCAGAAGGTATTGAGGAAGGCGCCGCCATGGCTGCGGATAACATGCCGCAATATGCCGTGTTGGATATGAAACTAGCGGATGGAAACGGGCTTGAACTTGTGCCCATTCTACGTCAACTCCGCCCAGATATGCGCATTGTTATTCTAACCGGTTACGGCAACATCGCCAGTGCCGTTGCGGCGGTAAAAGCTGGCGCTGTTGATTTTCTGGCCAAGCCAGCTGACCCCGACGAAATCGCCAATACACTGCTGACTTTGGAAGGCGCGACCCCGCCACCACCTGAGAACCCTATGTCTGCCGACAGAGTTAAGTGGGAACATATTCAACGGGTATTTGAGCTCTGCGACAGAAATGTATCAGAAACGGCACGCCGGTTGAACATGCACCGACGCACCTTGCAACGCATTTTAGCAAAAAGATCGCCGCAATAGGCCTCTGGAATTATCCGTTTGATTAAGTTGTATAGGGTGACACAGCCTCGCCCTGAAAAAGGGTGATGCCTAGGCGTTGGCCGATTTCGATATGCTCCACCTGATCGCAGCCGTCCAAAATTACGCGAGCAAGGCCAAAGTGTTGCACTTGTTCTTGCAGTGTTTTTTCCCACTCAGGCGTAAGCCAGGCGTCAGCCCCCCCGCGCGGCAACTGTAACTTCAGAAAGTTAGACTTGAAATTCTCTGGGTGCAGCCAAATCAGGGAACGTGGGTCCAAATCTGACATCATGACCCGGTATCCCAGCGAACTTATCTTGTCATATGCGGCGAGGTATTGGTCAAGATTAACCATGGTATCAAGCGCGCTAAATTCCAGTATAATCGAGGACCGCGCTCTATTCCCCAAGGCCTTGTCAAATATATCAAAGCCCGAGCTACAAACGCTGTCCGCCGTAACGCGTAAACTGGAAGCAATAGAGGTATCATTTTCCATATTGGGCACAGCAAACAGGATTTTGTTGGCCAGATAATCGGACAGATATCCCTCAAGCCACTTATTACTTTCAGAAATACTGGCTTTAAACAACGCCTCAAAAACAATAGCACGTGGCATGAACCGGTGCACCATAATCGGTTGTGATGGACCATTGCTGAGTATCGCCATGACGACCTGTTTCCGGACCATCCCCGCAATATCAACAGTTTGCAAAGCCTTGGTAAGGGCAACTAGTAATTCTGGACCAAATATACGGTCTGCAATTAGCGGCATTGGAACAACGACGGGGGTATGAACCGGAATATTTTCGTTCGCAGCAGCTGGCGAGTGCTTCGTTTTAGCTGGCGCCGCCGCCGCTGACGAACCACCATCCTGAGAATAATCAGCCGCAACTTCTTTCAATTTAGGTGCCCCAGAAAAAACCGTAGTGTCGGCTGCCTTTTCTCCGGTTAAAATTGCACCAAGATCTAGAACATGCGCAAGAAACCCCTGGTAATTCTCTTCTAAATCGAACCATTCCACAAAAGTATCGCTAATTCCTTGCACCGGATCTAGGCCCACCATCAAAGCGGAGTCGCGGAATTTCCTTCGGGCATGATTGATCAACGTGTCAATTGTATCAACTGCCGCATCTTTCACGATCAAAACAATATCGTAGTTTGGCAGGGCAAACATTGTCGCCCCACAGTTGGTAATCAATGGCCGCAAAGCAGACGCCACAAACCGGCGGTAATGCTGATCTTGAAAGTGTTTTTCAAGCCTGGAAAGTCGGACGTGGATTGAGCGCCTACCGGCTGTATGCCGCCGCAGTTGGCGCACATAATCAATCATATCATCCACTGCTTTTATTTTTTTCGGCATAATGCTAAGTCCGTCGACAACGATCCTTGTGCCAAGAAGCACATATTCACCCTAAAGATTACCCGGCCTTGATTAAGGAACAGTATAACCACAATTTTCAAACCACATGCAAACCGCCCTCGTCAATTTCGAGGCTTGGTAAAACGACGCCTATGGTGCAGCCACCACCCAGTTTCGTTAATCGAATATACCGGGCGATAATGCCTAATTTTAGTATCCGAAATCACCATATTTACCTGATTATCCAAAATCATATATTCGCCGTCAACATATACTGCCAGCACGGCATGAGCCGCCCTCAGATTCTCATCTTGCAAAATCACCAAACGCATCGTTGCTGGATCAACACCGAGCCGCTTCAAAGTCACATATTTGCTGATAGCATAGTCTTCGCAATCCCCGTTCCGGAGAAAAAATTCTGCAGGCGTTTCCCAATAATCGGGGATACCCCAGTTAACGGGGTCCACGATATAGCGCGATCTATTCATGTATAGATTCACCGATCGAAGCATATCGATAAGAGGTAAGCCTTGCTGACTATCAATAAACTTATTCCAGGCATCGAGACCACACTTTGCAGCATTAATCCCCCGGCAACTACGCGGTTGAGCAATGAGAGACTTTTCTACTGGTGCACTTTCACTGCGCGGAAGGTTATGGCGTCGCCACATCTCTGCCCATTTGGCAAAAGACTTAGTGCTTCTTGATCGGATTTCACCGCTACCCAAAAGTTTTATTGGCTTCACCGCCGCTTTAACTGTTTCGACACCCTCATCCGCTACGATTTGCTGGGTCGTTGACGTCGCAATTTCAGCGTGCGCACTGACACTTACAGTAAGCAAGCTAACAAGGGCAGTGAATTGTAAGCTACTATTAGGAAACATGAATCCTCAGAACGAATTAATTTGAGCCAAAGCGTTTTATGTACCACCATACTTGTCATATGATATAGAAGTTATTGCTGTTCAGTGAAAGTACTGAATAGAAGAAAACGGCAAGCCAAACACGATAGTATCACATATCTGCCGGTAATTAGAGGAAGCAAAAATGCCAAGCGAAACCAACACCAGCGGTCCTATTATACGCGTTGGGGTAGCTATTCTTGTCATTCTTGTTGTTGGCATGTGGTTAATTATGCGCTTCGCTGGCGTTCAAGCTGATCAAGATATGGCGAATTGGCAGTCCCGGTTAAACCTGATCGCTGATAGCCGAGCAGCGGATGTCTCTAAATGGCTCAACCGCCACCTACTGGTTGTGGAAACCCTTGCTGCAGACGCGTCTATCCAGCTTTATGCCACGGAAGTTGCCCTTAGTGATGACCCGGCCACAAGTGAAGCGCAACGTGGTTATATTTTCAGCCTGCTTTCAGCAGAGGCTGAACGCTCAGGCTTCCACGAAAAAACCGCAATTGATACCGTCGCGGCAAACGTCAAGCGCCCCCAACGCGCGGGGCTTGCCGTAGTCCAAGGTGACGGGCTGGCCATGGTAATGTCGAGCGGCATGCCGTTACTAGGCGCACAAGATTGGCATTTACCGAACGCGAGTAGTTTTATCGCTTTGGGTCCTCAGCTTGGCGACAAAACCCCGCTTGTACTTTTTGGTGCCAGGATCAGCGGTGCAGATATCAGCGGCGACAAATCTTCTGAGACATGGGTAATTGGAGCGCGCCCGTTGGACAGTGATTTTTTAGCCACGCTCAACCAGCCGGGCGACGATAGTAAAACAGCGGAAACTTATATCATTATACCGGGTACCGACGGCGTCATTACCGCAGTAACACCACTGGCAGAAGGGGGCCGCATTGGTGTAGCCCGCCGCGATGATGCCGCTACTTTCGCGCTCAATAATCCCAATGGATTTGGCCAGCATACCAATTATGCCGGGACAGACGTTCTCGTGACAGGCAAAGAACTTTCTGCGCCAGTGCCTTGGATACTTGTTCGCACGATTACAACAAATGAAGCCTTAACTGCCATCAATGATCGCCGGAACAATCTCGTTTTGATGCTGTCGTTTGCAGGCATAGCAGTCCTTGCGGCGCTGGTCCTGGTGTGGCGGCACGGCGTTTCTCGAAAACTGGAAGTTTCCTACCAGGAAAAGGCTACCCTTTCAGAGCAAAAGGAGGCCCTCTACAGGTTCGTACAATCAGTGTGTGATGGCCAGCGTACAGCTATCGCGGCGCTTGATGAAGATATGACAGCGCGATTCGTCAACCAAAAACTTGCTGCAATTACTGGCATTGGCTGTGCTGAACTCATGAATCGCCGCTTAGACAATGCCTTTTCTGGTGAGTTCGCAGACCTGCTTCGTACGCGCGTTAAAGAAGCCGCAAAAGGCACCCCGGGGTTAGACCGTGTCAATCTCGGCAAAGGTGATGAAGAACGCACCTATCAGATAGAGACCATACCGCTCAATGCTGGCGGCAACAACTCTGCTCAGTCGCTCCTCGTTATGCAGGACATCTCAGAACTGGTCGCCGCGCAGGAGCAATCCGAGTCCCTATTCAAGCAACTAGTCAGCGCCCTTACAGAAATTATTGATGCTCGTGATCCGTGGAGCAAGCATCACAGCGCCCGCGTTGCAGATGTGGCGGCAACGCTCGCTGGCGAACTCGAATTGGAGGAAAGCCTGATCAACAGCGTAAGAGTTGCGGGTCAACTCGTGAACCTCGGCAAGATTTTCGTGCCTATTGATACCCTTACCAAACAATCTCCGCTCACAAGCGACGAACTTTCGATGGTGCGCGATAGCATGCATAAAGGCACCCAGCTCATTTCAGGCTTGAATTTTAAAGGCCCTGTTAGAGAGACACTGACACAAATGCATGAACGTTGGGACGGGAGCGGAACACCAGAAGGCCTTAAAGGCGACGCCATCGAGCAGGGTGCCCGCATTTTGGCCGTAGCCAACGCCTTTGTCGGCATGGTATCCGCGCGTGCGCACCGAGAAGGCTTGGGCTTTGATAAGTCTGCCGATATATTGCAGTCAGACGCTGGCAAAATATTTGAGCGCCGCACAGTTGCAGCCTTGCAAAATATTCTGGAAAACAAGGGCGGCCGAGATCGCTGGGCACATTATATGGATAAGCCAGCCGACGAATAGTCATTTTAGCTAAGGCTCACTTGTCAGCAACTATGATGTACAAAGTGGCCCATTGTTGCCGCCCCGAGTACAATCTCAAACATCGTAACTACTCAGAGGCCCCCTGTACGCGGAAAGAGCCTTTGCTCGTAGCGGCTCCTCATTGAAGATCTACCTCACTTTAGCGCCTGTTCTGTCAATCTTAACGCCCCGACCCGAGCCATTTTTTGCACCAATTTTCGCGCACGCGCAGCGTTTACTTTCCTGTCAAAAGGGGGACGGATAATATCACCGCCATATTTATCAGCAATTATAATGCCCGTCACTTTCGGCAAACTGGTTTCTTCATCTAAAAGCTCAAGTGGAAAATCCTGATCCACGGCAAAATAGAAGCTATTGCAATAAATTAGATAGTCCTGCCATTTATCATCGCTGCGGAAATCGGCGAGCCCAGACTTCACTTCAACAACAACAATGTCACCTTTATCGTTTAGCCCAACCAGATCAACACGACGGCCATTTGTAAGCGTAACTTCCCTCAGCGGCGCATAGCCAAGCTCTACCAACAACCTTTCGGCTCCGCTCGTAATCATTGTTGTTGATGTCATGCTCAACCCCGCTAAATAAACAGCAAAGAGTGGTTGCACTATATAGGGAAACAATCAAGATAAAGAACAAAAAGTGAACAACTAGACGGCAGACTCTTCATGGATAATCGCCTGTAAACGCAGCTTTAAGGCATTACCTTGGTCACCGCCGTTGCCCGTTATCTTGTGGCTCAGCACAACCTCAAAGGCTCGAACATGAGCTTCGAGGGCGCGCTTGCTAACGGGCTCCTTACCCTCCAGTTTTTTGAAATATCCACACAGAGATGCTCCGATGGATGTCATCAATTCAAAATCGAAACTGGCTCCCAGCCCTTTAATGTTATGGGAAAGATCATAGAGCTCTTTTATGCTGGCCATATCACGTGTGATAGTAGACTCGAGCGCGTCAACCAATTGCCGCATTTCTACAAGCGCTTCTTTGGTCCAGTCCAAAAACTGATCTGCTAGCTCGTCTTCTTCAGAGTATGCAACGTCGCTTTTGCCGCCGTCATCCATAAACAACCTATCACGCAAAGTGGGCCTGTGCGCCCCCAGAATTGGCTATAATAACAGCAAAATAGTTTACAATCCATAAGCGCCAAAAAATTTGCTCGAATGTTTGCTTGTAAAGGGCTGGTAGTTTTCTTTATTTCACGCTAAACAGCAGTTTCGACTGTCACCAAGGAGCTACACAGTGAAACAAACAGATGTTGTACGCCTGCAACAATACCTGCAGGGAAAATTTGACCATGACGGCATTAAGCTAGTACAGCGCCCCCAGGCCAAAGATAGCGTTGAACTGATGGTGGACGGCGAATTTCTCGGCGTGGTTTACCGCGATGAAGATGAAGGCGAAGTATCCTTCTCGCTTAGCATCTGCGTCTTGGAAGAAGACCTTCCTGATTAATGATCTCTGCGGCCTTAAACCTGGCTGCGTATAAACAGTTCCTATAGCCACAGATTGGTCGCGTTATATGCTCTACCTGTTCGCAATCCTAGTCCCGCCTCTCGCGCTGCTTCTATGCGGCAAACCCTTTCAAGCGGTCCTCAGCGGCTGCTTCTGGGCTTTAGCGTGGTTTTTGGCTATCTTTGGCGCAGGCACGCTCATTTGGCTGGTCTTAGCAGCACACGCCATTTTCGTAGTGCGTGACCGCAATACCCGCCGCATGATGGAAGATATCGCCCACCGCCGCGACTAGGAAATCCCGCTATACTACGCACATATTTCGCGTGCTTGCCTGCGCCGTGATGTAACCCGGAGATGCGCCTTCACGCGTAAAACCTGGGCAATCCGCTCGAGCTTTAAAGCAGGTCAGATTTCGCGGTCAACGCCAATGCCAAAGTATCCTCCATGCGAGCTTATGACAGCGCATTTCACTTCGGTTACCAAGGCCGCGCCGCTGGCCTTAAGCTAGTCTCCCACGTCTAAAGCCCTGACCATAAGCAACATGAAAGACCATACCATTGGGTGCGGCCTTCCTGCGTTTCACCTTTCAATGGATTCTTAGCTAGTTCACTGCTATACAGGCCGCCTGTTCGGAGCACACATTTCATCTTTCAAAAGGTTTTAATATGAGCTCGAAATCACTTTATGAACGGCTTGGCGGCTACGACGGCATCTCAGGGTTTGCGGATAATTTTTTGGCCCGGCTTCAGGCTGATGACGCGCTAGGACGCTTTTGGCAACACACTGGAGATGACCGCACAGCGCGTGAGAAACAGCTACTTGTTGATTTTCTGTGTGCTAACTCAGGCGGGCCAATGCTCTACACAGGGCGCGATATGCTGTTGACACACAAGGGCATGCAAATCAGTGAAAGCGACTGGACCGCATTTTTGGGGCATGCGGGCGATACGTTTGACGCGCTCGACATGGCGCAACAGGAACGCGACGATGTATCAGCGTTTGTCATGAGCCTTAAGGACGATATCGTTGAAGCATAGCGGCAGCACTATACCCAGCTGACTAATCAGCTACCCTATGACAAAGTGAGCAGAGCCAACTGTTGCTTCAGACAATTCTGCTGCTGATATTCCGAGAGAATTGTTTCTCTGCCCGCCATCGCCACTTGAGAGGCGCCGTCTTTTGCCGCCAGCAGTGCAGCCATCCGCGCTGATATGGCACCGACGTTATCAAACGGGACCAAATACCCATTCTCGCCATCCCGGATCACTTCCTCAACGGGTTCTGTCGCGGATGCGAGCACAGGCACGCCAACACTCATGGCATTAAGCATAGACCACGACAGCACAAAAGGCGCGGTTAGGTAGACATGCAGGCTAGAGATTTGCAGCATTTTCACAAACTCTTGCTCGGGCAATAGGCCTACAAAATGCGTACGGTCTGGGTCAAAGTCTACGGTATCAAGAGCCCACTGTTTGAGCCCTGGGTCCTTTTTATTGCCATAACAGATACGGTCCGCTGCTGCGATGACAACCTGCGTTTTGGGTCGTTCCTTTTGCAGCTTGGCGATAGATTGCATAAATTGAGGGAAGCCGCGCAGATGTTCCATCCCGCGCGCTGCATACGTGATAATTTCGTCTGCGGCTGAGTATGTTCGTCCACCAAATTCGAATACAGCGTGCTCATCCGGGCAATAGACATCGGTATCAATACCGTCATGAATTTGGCTGATATGGTCATGATAGGGCCGTGGGAATTGCCGTTTCTGAAACAAGGTTGGTGCATACGCTGCATCAGCCAATTCAAATTCGCGCTGGATCGCCAGATTTTGCATCGACGTTGAGTGCGCGCTGTTGATAAAATGGTTCAGCTTTATTTCGCCGCCAAGTTTCAACTTTGGCTGCTGGTAATACCATTCACAGAAACTGACAAAGCGTGCCTTCGGGAAAATATCCTTCAGGTAAAACGAGGCGCCCGTTGAGGCATGCGATAAAATCACATCTGGTTCTTGCTCAGTCCCCGCCATGCCTGCTACTTGCTTTACGAGGCCAAGGCCGAGTTCGTAGGCATGGCTATCAGACCCCAAATTCCAGTTTTTCGACTGATCCTCACTGAAGACGTCATAGACAAATTGCCGACACGCCAATTTCGTGACGGAGCCCCTGCGGCTGGCCACCATAACCGTGTGTTTCCCCTCCGCCATCAGATGGCGGTAGAGGTTTGCAAACTGACCCGGGAAAGCATCATGTACGAAGAGTATATTCAATTTTTATCCTGCTAGCGCTCTGCCTCAACAGCAGCCACCCTGTCCGCATAGCTGTAGAAAACGACTATAAAGATGCCGGCGATCAAGACAAATTTTTATTCAATAGGGGTCTAAGGGTGTTAGCCTTGATTGCGCCATCGGCGTTTTCACCGCTAAAGAAAAGGCTAAGCGCTAGGCCGCATGACCGGCGACAGATACACCGAGCAGGCCTGAAAGCAGCGCAGGTTGGGCTAGGAGATCCGCCAGTGTATATTTATCTAACACCGCTAGAAAAGCGGCCAAGGCTTCCCCCAGCACACCGTTTAGCTGACACCCAGTTTCCAGCCTGCACCCGCCCTTAGTCCCGCCAGGGAAACATTGCACCAATGCCATGTCAGGCTCTGTCTGGCGGACGAGCGCACCAATACCGACCTCAGACGGCTCTCGTCCAAGCCGCATACCGCCGTTCTTACCGCGCACGGTATCCAAGTATCCCAAGACAGACAAATGGTGCACCACTTTCATCAAATGGTTCTTCGAGATATCGTACGTTTCAGAAATTTCTTTGATCGTTACCAGGCGGTCACCTGTAACGCCGAGCAGCATCAACACCCTGAGCGAATAGTCGGTCTGCAATGTCAGGCGCATATCTGGTTTCCCCGGCTGTCTACACTCTAAACATAATATGTATTTAGAATATTGCAAACTGCCATGCGAGCGGACCCAGGTGTTAGCTAACGCGCTCTTTAATCAAAAAAGGATGATTGCCTTTTTTAGCCACATACAATGTGGTTTCAGCTGGCACCTTAATTTTCACAGGGACACCAGCCGGTTTTGAATGCCAACGCAAAAATGCAGTGCACAAGCTTTCACTATGGTTTTTCAATCCCATAAAATCAGCAGCGGGGTGATCAGCGTCATGCTCGCTTTCAGGCAATACTTTAACGCAACTTGTCTCCCCTAGCTGTGCGCTAGCCTGGCAATCCTTTACATCAAGGGCAGCGATCAATTTGTCAGCTTCTTCATAATCCATGGTGTACCCTTTTCTGCGCTGTTCCAGCACTATTGCCTACCTCACCGGCGGCCTATACCGTCGCCCTTATATGGACGGCTTGCCAACAATGCCAGACCAAAAAAACATAGCCAAGCCCTTCACCGCACCTTTAAGGCACTTTCGCAACTTGACCACCCTCCTACCATAGTGACTAATTCCTTTAAACTTTGCCTTAACTAAGGAATTGGTCAGCCGGCCTATGTGTTGCAAAACCAGTTTACAGAGATGCACCTATACAAGATCGCTAATCCCGGCTTCGGAACATGTACTTTTCTAAGGCCATAAAAGAAATTGGATAGCGACACTCTCTGCAAAGAAGATGCTGTCCCTAATTATCTGTCAAAAATGCCGAGAAAATATTGACTCCCTGATGTTCAGTATTACCTAATGAAACTATAGAGAACAAACAATCAACAAGAGGAATACGGGTATGTTCAGCCATATTATGCTTGGCGCAGATGATGTTGCCGCATCAAAGAAATTTTATGATGCGATTTTAGAGACGCTTGGCCACAAGCCAGGCGTGATGGATGATAAAGGCCGCTGTTTTTATTATGAAAAAACTGGCGTCTTTTCGCTTAGCAAACCCATTGACGGCTCACCAGCTTCCTGCGGCAATGGCAGCACCATTGGTTTTTCTGCAAGCAACGCTGACGTGATCGATGCATGGCACGCTGCAGGGCTGGATAACGGCGGCACAGCAATTGAAGATCCGCCAGGCGTACGCGAAGGCGGCGCTATAAAAATGTACCTGGCATATCTCCGTGACCCGTCTGGCAACAAAGTATGTGCCCTGCACATGATGAAGTAGACAAAGCCTATTGGCTCACTCTACCAAATGCTTATAGCTTATAACGGCCTCGGCATTCTACTGGCTCCACCCTTCAACAGGTGGGGCCAGTTTTCTTTAAGGAAGGAATACGCTGTTCCCCAATAGGCTGTTAGGTCACTAGCAGAGCAGCAACCCTTCTAAAGCTTTTTTCCATTTCCCGTGTCACCCAGTCTCGCAAATTGACAATTGCCGGCCGTTCTGCGTCTTCGGGTAGACACACAAAATAGTAGGCATGGTTCATTTTTACTGCCCGCCCCACTTGTTTAAGTAAGCCCATTTCGACCATCGTCAGCTCAACCAAACTGGTTCTGGCGATGCTAATGCCCTGGCCCGCAGCAACCGCTTGCAAGGCGATGTCGGCTCTATTGAATTTTTGACCTTTAATGTTGGGTGGTAGCGCTAAATTCTGGGTGGCCAACCAGCCCTCCCAGGAACTTTCATCATTCCCTTTCTGCGCGACGGTATCGATAAGAAGCGGATAATCCAGAAGCGTTGCAGGATGGTCAATAATATCCGCCTCTTGCACCAAAGAAGGGCTGGCCACAGGGAAAACCCATTCATCGCAAATAGGGGTCATATGCAGAAGCGGATCAGCCTTTGAGGTCAAGCGAATGGCGGCATCGATGCCTTCAAATTTCAAATCCAGAACAGTGTCATCTGCAATGACTGACAGGGGCTGGCCCGGGAACTCTTCATTGTAGACTGAAAGGTTTGGCAGCAACCAATTGGTGGCAAGTGAACTTATAGTGGTTAGATTAAGGTGTGTATCATACGAGGGTTTTATGCCGTCAATTACCCGTTCAATTTCCAATAATTCTTTATAAGTCCCCCGGTACAGCCTATCCCCCGCAGCGGTGATGCTGCTTTTTCTTGTGGTCCGCTTGATAAGGGTTACACCAAGCAGAGCCTCGAGCTGCTTGATCCTGTGACTAACAGCACTTTGCGTGATGTTCCGTGTTTCAGCGGCACCGCTGAAACTGCCCGTTTCGACCACGGAAAAAAATACCTGAAGACAAGAAAGGGTAGCGGGGTGCAGAGCCATACAGCCTTCTTTTTATTAATTATACTAATATATATATGACAATCTATCATTTGAGTATTCCTTTGCAATCCTTATTTAAACACCGTGCACAACGCGTTTGCGCCTCGCTAAAAAATGAATGCATTAAAAATAAGAAACAGCAGCAGGAACCTACCTATGAAGACTCTTTCCAAATCCAGGACACTTACCGAGATAGCCATCGTGCTCGCCGTGATGCTCGGCATAAAAGACATTGCTGACCGGCTGGAGCTGATCGGTGCGGGTTCAATCGCGATGTGGGCAGGGATCGGTGTAGCAACCCTGTTTATGCGCCGGCACGGCATCTCATGGAAAAGCCTCGGCCTGACGCTGCCGACAGGGTGGAAGAGCTGGCTGAAATCTATTGGTATTGCTTTCGCGACGGTCTTCGCAGTGCTGCTTTTCATGGCGTTGATTATGCCCTTGCTGGCGCAGCTGCTCGCTGTCGAAGTGCCCGCTGACGCGGCGGACCGCTTTAAGTTCCTTCTCGGCGAACCTCTGAAGTTTCTGGCTTATCTGGTTGTGGTAATCTGGCTCGGCGCAGCGGTGGGCGAAGAGCTGCTGATGCGGGGCTTTCTACTCAATTATCTATCCGGCCTTTTTGGTCAGAGCAAAAAGGGCTGGATCATCGCGGTGGTAATCCATGCCGCTATTTTTGGCTCCCTGCATATTTATCAAGGCATTCACGGCGTGATTGGAACCGCCGTCATTGCGGTGATTTTTGCCACAGTCTATCTGTACGGCAAACGCAGACTTTTCCCGATCATCGTGGCCCACGGCATCATCAACAGTATCGGTCTTACGGCCTATTATCTCACTGACGGTAAAATGAACTAAACCTGTCACCGTATTAGGCAGGGGGTAAACGCGAGCTTCGCCCAGCCCTCTCCTTGCCTCCACCGCGCCAAATGCTGCCCCAACTTTCGGTGCTGCACTCCGTTTATGGGGTGCAGCACTGGCGGCTTTGTGTTCAAGCATCGTTTTTTGGAAGAGATGCGACTGTATCTGGTTTAGTCACCGCGCATACCAAGGAAGCGCATGGTCATGCCGAGGGAGTTCATGACACCGTGTGACAGGACCAGCGGCATGATATTCTTGCGCCCGAACCACAGATATAAAAGCCCCAAGACCAGTCCCGCCGCGCCGGTTTTCAGCGCACCGTTCATGCCCTGATAATAAAAGTGCCTATAGCCAAAAAATATCGCGGAGAGCACCACAGCGATAAGGTCAGCACGCAAACCCCCGCCCAGAAAGCTGCTGGCTCGGTTAATAAAAAAGGCGCGAAACAAGAGTTCTTCGAAAAAGGAGGCATGGGTCCAGGTAAGCACCATGATGATCAGATAGGCGCTCCAGTTGCCCTCAACATGATCGAAGCGGCCACTGGCACCAACATTTTCGAAAAACATGTCCGCGACGGTTTCAGTCAGCTCCATGCTGATCGCAAAAGCAAAGAAGGTTAGAACAGCGAGGCCAACTGTTTTCAGCCAACTCTTTGGCCAGCGTAGCCCGAGGTCGGCCCAGCTCAATCCGCGGCGGCGCAACAGATAGGTGCCTAGCGCCATTGCACTGAAAGTCGACGCAGGCCCGGCATAGAGATAACTAAACGGCAATACGGTTTGTTTGACAATAACAAGTGTTGCCAACACGGCGATCAGGTCAATGATCGCAGCAAAAGAGAAGCGTGATCCGCTGGCACTGGCTGGGGCCGAGCTTGCTGTTTCTTCGTGCATAATGTGGCTCCTCTGCCGCGTGAGTAATGCGCTCTTGTGAGCGTCTTTTATCAGGGGTTTAATATAACAATCAGTGTGTCAAACGAACGTCAAAGTGTTGGAGACTTCTTTCAAACCCTGACACTTTTCTGGCTTAATGATGCGGCACAGCAAGGGTCAGTTTTATAGCGACTGGCCCCTGCTTAGAAGTAAAATTACTGGTCCAGCTCACTTGTCCAAAGCTCTATTACCGCAAGATACTCTGCTGGCAATACATGGCCACTATCATAGCTTTTATGCTGCAAAGGCCCGGCAGCTTTCGCGGCAAGCATGCTGTTTTGCTCTACGGTTGAAAACCGGTCCTTGTTCGCGGTCAACAGCAGCCACGGCACTTCAACGCCCTCAGCGTGCTGGATTGGCGACACCTCAGGTACGTTGCCGACAAACGGTGGCACCATGGTGATCAGCTGGGTCACGGCGTCATTTTCAGCCGCGAGCAAAATTGCCATCTGCGCGCCCATGCTGTAACCCACCGCGACGATGCGCTTGGCATCTGGGAAATTGCGCTGCAGTTTTTTGATCAAAACATCATAATCGCGGATTGTATTTTCAATCATGGCACGGTAGGCCGTTGGTTTGCCGCTCCGGGCAGCCATCACTCGCTCGATAGGTGAAATATCATTTTTGCGGACCCCGTGCGCACGGGCATCAATGGCCACCACGCGGTAGCCCTTGTCAATCAGCATAGCGCTCAACTTGCCGCCGTAGGACGGAAAGCCGTCAGCGATCCAGTGCAGGTTGGAGCCGGTGAGGCCATGCATCAATAGGGCGATCGGCGCGTCTTTCGCGGTTTTCTCACCTTGGTACAGAAATCCGGAAATACGCTCGCCGTCGTGTGCATCCAGCACAAGGGTCTGCATTTGAGTATCTGCGTTTGCACTAACCGGTGCAAAAAGAAAGGCAAGGGTTAGGCATAAACTGATTGTGATTTGTTTCATTGGGGCTTCTCCATTTTCTGGAGACGTTTTAGCGCGGGCTCTGTCAAACCAGTGTCAAACTGGCGCCAAATACCGCGCGGCCGATTATTGTTCCCAGGAAATAACCGCTACGGTGCCCCTCTCGGGTCCTGCACCGACGTCAAGCGTAAGGCCAAAATGCTGACACAGGCGCTCAACCAGCGAAAGCCCGATGCCAAAGCCCGTCGTGCTTTGATCGGCATTGCCAAAACCAACCCCGGTATCGGTTACACGCAGCGCGCCGGGCGAAATCTCGATCGTCACGGCGCCCTCTTCGGTATAGCTGAAAGCGTTTCTAATGATATTGCCGATCATCACTTGGGCGACAGCCGTTGGCACAGGCATAACCACACCTTGCGCTTCCTCAATCAGCTCGACACGTACGCTGCGGTTCTGTAGCAAATGTTTGTATGCGCTGATCGCTTCAGTACCGACAGCGGCGGGCTTGCACTTATGGGCACTACTGGGATCACGGCTTAACCACAAGATACCTTCGGTAAGATGCTGCATATCGGCGAGCGCGGTTTTAAGCCGGCCAAAAGCTGCCCCCTCAGCTCCCGCACTCTCGAGCACCTCTGCCGCGCCCATTGCGACAGACAGTGGCGTTCTGAGCTCGTGGCTTGCGTCGCGGTTGAATTGCCGTTCTCGGTCAAGCAGCGACTGAATGCGCTGATCGCGCGAATTGATGGCATGAACAAGTGCGCGCAGTTCAACCAGAGCACCATCGTCCAGGTCACCGGCCACCTCCGCCGCGTCGCCAGTTGCCAAAACCTCTGCCATTTTTTCGATCGGCGCGGTCACGCGTTTTGTCATCCGGTATATGAAAAACAGTGAAATCATTAGCGCCAGCGCCGCAATACCTGAGACAATTTTAAGGTAGGCTATGATTTGCGGCGTGGAACGGATATAGGGCCGCGCATTGAAAAGCAAATAGAGCTTCCCGTCGCCCACTTGGCGCACTGCCACGTGAAAATGGCCAAACTCTTCAGCAAAAATTTCATAGCGGCCTACTGGCCATTCCGGGTCGATACGCTCTTGCATCCATTCTGGCATCGCATCCATGCCGATGAAATATTGCATCTCAACGCCGCCTACTATTCCGCTGTCGGCAATCGCCGGGAAAGCAGCCGTTAGCTGATCGGCTTTCACGCGCACCTGATGATCAAAGATCTCATCTTCCAGTTCAAAACCGAACATCGCGCTCAAGAGCGCAAACATGATAAATGTTATAAGTGCTGAGCCGATAAAATTGCGCAGAATAAGGCTGCGAACACGCTTCAACTTTGGATTCAGTTTTGTTTTCATTTGGCTATCTCCCGCAACATATAACCGCGCCCTCTAACCGTATGAAGCAAATTGCCTTTGCTTGCGCTACCCAGTGCTTTCCTCAGATTATAGATATGCGTCCTGAGCGCACCCGATTCTGGTGGTTCGTCTCCCCAGAGGGCGTAGGAAATCGTCTGAGCGGTTACAATCTCGGGGGCCGCGTCGGCTAGAAGCCCGAGAATACGAGCCTCCTTTTCGTGCAGCAAGTAAGTGGTATCACCGACACTGAAAACAGTGGCGCCGGGCTGAAGGCTCACGCCTGCATAAGACAATATGTGCTTTAATTTTGCTTTGGGGCGCCGCGCCAACGCTTCAATCCGCATTTTCAACTCACGCAGTGAAAACGGCTTTATCATATAATCGTCCGCACCCACCGTGAAGCCCACCTCTTTATCGTCGATGGTATCGCGGGCTGTCAGCATCAGGATCGGCGCTTGCACAGGCGCTTTCTCGCGGTATTCGCGGCATACTTCGATGCCGTCTTTGCCCGGCAACATCAGATCCAGAACGATCACGTCATATTCGCCGGACAATGCAAGCTCAAGCCCTTGGGTGCCGCTGTATGCAAAGTCGAGGGTGAAATCGTTTTCCAGATAGTCCGCGATATTCGCCTGAATATCGAGATTATCTTCAATTATTAGAACCCGCATCGCTATGCCCTTTACAGTGTTGGCTCAGTATATCTGCGCAGACACACCATATTCATCGCAATGTCAAACAAGTGTCAATCGGTGGTTTCACCAACACATGAACCCGCCAATATTCAGCGTTTCACACTCATTTGACATTACCCTCTCTAAGGTCCGGATAAACCGATAGGAGGTCATTATGCAAAACCAGATCGAGCTGAGGAAAATCAGCCACTTTTTTGATACCAGCGATGAGCGCATCAATCTGTTCGAAGATTTATCGCTTACCATCAAAGCAGGCACTACACTTGCTATCACCGGAGCGTCTGGCGCGGGTAAATCTAGTCTCTTGACGCTGGCCGCTGGCCTCGAAACACCCAAAGCTGGCGATATCCATATCAGGGTGGACGGCAAAACTGCATCAGCTACTGACATGCGCGCGCACTCGGGCTTTATTTTTCAGCATTTTCATCTCATGAACGAGCTGGACGCGCTTGGTAACCTGGCTCTGCCGCTGCGCCTCAAAGGCAATAAAGACGCTTTTGATATCGCCCGCACATGGTTGGAGCGCGTCGGGCTCAGTGACCGCGCAAACCATAAGCCCAATCAATTGAGCGGCGGCGAGCAGCAACGCATTGCGGTCGCTCGCGCGTTTGTCACCAACCCCGCCTTTGTTTTTGCTGATGAGCCAACCGGGAACCTCGACGAAATAACGTCCGGCAAGGTTGCTGACTTGATGTTTGATTTTGCTGCCGAAGGCGGCGGCGCGCTGGTGCTGGTTACCCATAACCGCGAGCTCGCCAACCGGGCAGACACAAGCCACCATTTGGCGCACGGTAAACTGGAGCGGACATCATGAGCAGCGTATCGGTTGCCCTTGACAATGCGAGAGCTGACATAAAAGGCAGCGATGGTCGGCTTCTAATTTTGACACAGACGCTCCTAATTTTTTTCCTGCTGACGCTGTCGCTAACAAGCGCATCGGTGCAGCGGTATCTAAGCGATAATTTAGACAGCATGCTCGGCGCTGACATGGCAGTGACAAGCTATGATGCGCTTGCTTCGGATGAAGTAGATATGCTCACAACGCTTGCCGCGCGCAGGTCCACCACACAGCTGATGACCCTGACGCTTGCACACAAAGGCGCCTGGCAGCGTGCACAACTCAAGCTGATCGATGATATATATCCTTTGCAGGGTGAGCTGAAGACTGGCGCGTCCCGTTCAGCCGAGCATGTCTCGCGCACGCGTGGCCCTGGCCTCGGCGAGATCTGGATCGGTCCGCGCCTCAGCACCAAGCTCAAGGCGGCCGTCGGCGACGTGATGACACTCGGCGATACCCAGTTGGCCGTCACCGCGATAGTGTTTCACGAACCTGACCGTCTGATGGAAGGCCATTCGGTCGCCATGCGCGCGATGGTACATTCGGCATCGCTTAAAGGGGCTAACCTGGATGGCACCAACAATCGCTATCGCTATTTGCTAGAGGCAAACGCTTCAGAACGCAGCGCGATTGAGGCGTGGGTTGCAGAGACGTTGCCCGCAGCGGAAATCACCAAGAAAGACGGCGGCTCGCACCCGCTCGCGCTATTCTGGCAGCGGACTGAGAACTTCCTCGGTTTAGCGTCAGTGATCCTGTTTTTCATGGCCGCTGTCGCCGTTGACATGGCAAACCGCCGCCACTTGGTGCGCCAAAAACACCGCCTTGCGCTTTATTTGAGCTTTGGAACACGCCTGAGCACAGGCCTCAAGATAAGCTTGTTCCAGTGGGGTCTTGGTTTTATCGCCTCGCTTTGCATTGGTACCGCGCTCGCCTACGTCGCTGAGGGCTTTCTCATCGGCCAGCTCGCCGATCAGTTCCCTGGCATAAGCTGGGGTTGGCACACCGCAGCGTTAGTGAAGACAACCCTTTTAACACTTGCTTTGCTGCTTGCCTTTCAGGCACCAGCGCTTTGGCAGCTCAAGAGCTCGTCTGTCGCCTCGCTGATCCGGGCACAAGACACACCTAGAGCAACGTTCCTGCGCACCGTTTGGGGATTTTCCAGCCTAGCAATGCTTGCCAGTTTTTATTCGGACAATGCCTTGCTCACTGGTATGACGTTGGCGGCAATGGGCGGAGCGCTGCTATTGATGCTTCTGCTCACATGGTTGGTTTTGACCTTCGGCGAGCTTTGGGCCCGTCGCCGTCCGGGGCTGTTGCCGTTTAGCTTTTTCATGATGAAGCAGCGGATTTTCAGTAAATCGACCCAAATATTGGGCCTGGGCTTGTGCGGTTTGCTGCTTTTATTCACTTTGATGCTGATGCAGGATATCCGTACTTCAATGGACGGCTACGTGCGTTCTAACGACGGCAATCTGCTGATCTCGGCAGCGCAGCCAAAACACATGAAAGCAATCGAAACCTGGGCCAGCAGTACCGGCAGTGTGATCCGGGCACTGCGTCCATTCACCAATGCGCAATTGGTGAAGATCAACGGTGCCAAACTGGATGACTTTGTCACCAAACCCAGCGACACGCTTTCAAACGTGAAATCCCCGATCAGATTGAGCTGGTCAGAGGCGGTTCCTGACAATAACCGGGTTGTTGACGGCAACTGGTGGCAGCCAGGCGAGGCTGACTGGCACCGTATCTCTGCAGAACCGGAGGTCCTTACTGACCTTGGCTTGGCGCTCGGCGATACCCTCACGTTTCAAATTGACGGCAAGCTGCATGATTTTAAACTGACCGTAAGTCACGCCTTCAGACCCGGTCGTGGATCGATCACTTTTTGGTTCCAAGTGCCGCCTTTGATGGTCACAGAAGTTGCCCCATCTGTGCGCTATATCGGCAGCATGGAATTGCCTGATGCGGCGTGGGGGACTCTCGACACTCTCTGGCAGCAATTCCCGGATCTTTCTATGGTGCCCCTTAAGGAATTAACCGCGCGCTTTGATGCGACGCTCGCAATGGTCACTAAGCTTACCGTTGGCTTTGCCGCGATGGTCCTTTTGATGGCTGGCGTCGTGATCGCGGCGTCGATCAAGGGTTTCGAGGCCGACGACCGTCAAAAAAATGGCCTGTTGATGAGCATGGGACTAGGTAAAAGGGACTGTATGAAACTCAGCTTCTACGACTGGTTGATCACTGCCTTGATCGCTGGTTCCGGGGCTGCGGCTGGAACTTGGCTGGCAGGTCTTCTAATATACCAATCACAGTTCTCCTTGGCCTATTCGCCAGATCCTGCGTGGCTCATTGGGTCCGTCCTCGTGATGTGTGCAGTTGTTTGCAGTATCGGCCTGACGTATAGCCGCCGTAGCCTCTCTGCCTCTGTAACAGATCTATTGGCAGACTGAAGCAGAGCCGTATCCGCCAAACACCATCGCCTGCACTGCGTTCACAACACGCGGCACGGCATGTGGCGGATGCGGCGCTTTCAATCGCGTGCGGCAAGTTGACTTCTGGTGCCAGTATCGGTTTGGCGCCCAAAATATGACCATAGGGGTTTCGAACCTCGTTCGCCAAAGGCCGCTTGTCATGATTTGGAGCAAGGGTTCCTGCTATTGTAAAATTGTATGCGGACCCTGTTGGATGTCACCGAGGGGACACATGCGGCCATAGCAACATCAAAGGGCGACGTCGCCTTTGTCATATTAAAGCTGCGCCCTTTTGTGTGGCAAATAAGCGGACGTGTGAAATGATGGGCCTTAAGCACTGCTAAACATCCAGGTATTTCAAACATGAATAGAAACTGGATCAATATTTGTTTAAGAAGAATTTCTAACTGACTTTAAGGATATCTTTCATGTAAGCTAAACTTTTTCTTTCTGTTCTTATGTTTTTTCTATTAGCGCCCTCAACCGCAGCTTTGGCGTTTGATGCCTGCAGGGACACAATTTCCAGTGCCGAATCTGATGCTAGGAAATATGTTAAGCTCGTGAGACAGGCGAACAAGCACATACGGAAAGCGGATGACTTAGGCGTTTTGTCCGGCGAATACGGCGTAACCCGGCCGAAGCATTACTGCGAACAAATTGATTTGGCGGATGACCTGCTCCGTAAAGCTTGGGAAAACCTCGCCTCGGCCTCCAAAGGTATGCGCCATGCCTCAATCAGGCTTAGTTGCGGATATGAAGGCTGGCGTGGCCTAGACGAAATAATCCAAAGCTATCTGGAAAGTAGAGATACCTTAGAAGAAAGACAAGCCAGCGTGACCACTGTGCTTGACCGCATATGTAGCAAGTAAAAACTCGTTATGGGTTTGGTTCGCTGGTGCAGAACGCTGGCCTTGGTCACCACAGGGTTTTGGGTCACGTGTTGATGAGTTTACGTTTTGCGGAAAGAGCTCGGTCAGTTTGATTCAAGAAAGTTATTCCCGCATACAAAGGTAAGGGGCCAAGGTAAGCGGGCATCATGATCGCATAAAGTAAGTGAGCAAAAAACCTTTAGTTATCCAGATGAATTCAGGTGCTGGTGGCGTCTACATATTTCAGGCAAAGCGTGCGGTGGGTGTTTTTTGACGTTTTAGGGTCGGTTGGTTAACGCCTATTCAATTATTTAAATTCAACGTTTTGAACACCTGCTCTACCACGTTCAGGAATAGCCGTTTCACGGGGTCAATGCTGGCTGTGGCAGGAATAATGAGCCCCACTTTATATGCGCTAAGAGCCTTCACCGCGAGCGGTACAAATTTCAATTGTCCGCTTTCAATCTCGTCCAAAAAGCCAATTTTTGTATAAATGCCGATTACCTGATTGGCGAGAATTGCCTGTTTGGCAACCGTCAGGGCATTGGTGAAGATATGGGTTGAAAGATGCATGGTGGTATCTTCGATGTTATGGTCGAGGATCGAGTTTCGCCCGCGCGCATCAATCGTGCGAACCAACTGGTAGGGCTTTATTTCCTCCACAGTTACACTGGCTCGCTCTGCAAGGGGGTGCCCGGTTGGTATAATGATGCCAAAGGGTGCTGCTTTTTCAGAGATGACGCGAATACCGGGATGCAGGTCATTGGTGAAATTAATGCCTATATCTGTCTCACCGCCGATGACTGACGCTGAAACTGCATCTGGTGTGGCGGCCGTGACAGAGAGGCTGATACCTGGGTATTTATCGCCAAAAATTTTGAGTATTTTCGGCAGCACCCCAAAGGTCACAGAGTCTATGGTCTGTATCCTAAGGTGTCCTGAGCGCAGGTCCCTTAGGTCATCAATAATGGTTTTGACATTGTTAAAATCATACAGAGTTTTACGGCAATGTTCTAATACTACTTTACCCACGGCCGTTAGTTCCACCCCTTCTGGCGACCGTTCAAAAAGACGCGTGCCAAGCTGTTTTTCCACGTTGATGATTTTACGGTTCACAGATGTAGACGTGACATTCAGGACACGCGCAGCTTTTCTGATGGAGCCTTGACGGGCTACCTCATCAAGATATTGCAAGAAAACTGTATGCATACTGAAACCTAACAGTATAGGTGGTGCAAAAAACGCACCACCGTTAATCAAAATTAGCCCTTCATGCCTCGCCTATGCTAGCGTTAATGTCAATGCAACACTTCGGAGAAACACTTCAAACGGTGATGTGCCTAGGGCAGATTATCAGCGCTGGGTATCAAATAGTGGAGGGGGAAAAGTGTCGTATAGCGGGAAGAGAAAAGTTGCCCGACGCAGGTTTTTGCAGGGATTAGGCGTTGCTACAGGCGCTGTGGTTATTGGCACTATGTTGGGTGAAGATGACACCCTCTCGGATGGCATCTTCCCTATTACGCTCCAGTTGGGCTGGCTGTCCTCTAACGGCGTTATCGGCGAATTGGTAGCTGACGAACTCGGATACTTCGCAGAAGCCGGTCTCAGTCTAAAAATTGTACCCGGAGGGCCGAATATTGACGGTGTTGGTTCAGTGGTTTCTGCGCAAGCTAATCTCGGTTCTGTTTCCTCTAGCCCGTCTCTGATCCTTGCCCGTGCTGCTGGCTTACCCATCAAATGTATTGCCGTCGGGTTTCAGCGGCATCCGTTTACGTATTTTTCCCTCAAAGGAAACCCTGTTTACAGTCCAAAGGATCTGATTGGGAAAACCGTCGCAACGCAGGGCACTGCACGCATTTTACTGCGGGCGCTTTTAGCTCAGCACAACATCGCGGAAGAAGATGTGAACGTCACTGTCATGGGCGGTGATACGGCAGCCTTAATGACCGGGCAAGTTGATGTTGTTACCGGCTGGAATAGTAATATGAACGCGCTCTCTATTCTCGGTGACGAACGCGTTGAAATGAGCCTTTGGGATGCAGGGTTTCAACTCTATGCAAACCCCTATTATGTGACGGATAAGATGCTGCTGCGCCATAGGGATAAGATAGAGGCAACCATCCGTGTGATCGCCAAAGGCTGGGGCTGGGTATACGAAAATCCGGAGAAAGCCGTTGAGATACTCGTTAGCCGCTATCCAAACCTAGACAAGCAGACCGAGTTGCATGCCGTTAAACTCATTTCTGATTTTTCCTTCAATGAAAATACTGCGCAGAACGGCTGGGGAACAATGGCACCAGCGGTTTGGCGGGCACAAATTGATGCCTACGACAAGCTTGATCAGTTTGAAGGTGACCCGCCAAAGCTTGAGGACTTGATGACGCTTTCTATTCTTGAAGCCACGGCCGCCGACCGGCCAAAATATGGGAAAAAGGCATGACGAACACTGTAGCAGTTGAAGGCCCGAAAGTCAGCAACGTAGGCGACGCGGCGTCCAGTCATCAGCCATGCGCGGTATCGGTTGAAAATGCCAGTGTAAAGTTTGGCGCCTTCACCGCGATCAACAACTTGTCGCTAGAGATTGAAGAAGGCGCCTTCTATACTATTTTAGGACCATCCGGCTGCGGGAAGTCTACCTTCCTGCGCCTGGTCTCTGATTTAGTACCGGCTGCCTCAGGTGACGTGAGAATACTAGGCAAGTCTACAGAAGCCGCCCGCCTTGGCCGGGAATTAGCGTTCGTATTCCAAGATGCAACGTTGTTGCCGTGGCGGACCGTGCTTGAAAACGTGGAATTGCCACTGGAAATTGGAGAAAGTACCGGCGTAGATATCCCCGTTAGCGAGAAAAGCCCTGAAGAACTGTTAGAACTCGTAGGCCTAAAAGGGCGCGAAAATGCCATGCCCCATGAGCTTTCCGGCGGCATGAAACAGCGGGTCGCTATTGCGCGGGCGCTTGTATGCAAACCAAAACTATTATTGATGGATGAGCCGTTTGGTGCGCTTGACGAAATGACACGGGACCATCTGAATTTACAACTCCTGAAAATTTGGCAAGAGACCGGCGTAACAATCGTATTTGTGACGCACTCGATACAGGAAGCTGTGTTTCTTGGCCAAAAGGTAGTGATGTTTCAGGCCAACCCCGGCAGGTTGAAGGAGGTCATTGATATTGATTTCCCGTACCCCCGAGAAATTACCCTGCGCGATAAGCCCGAATTTATCCGGCATACCGCTTACCTTCGCTCATTGCTGGAGACCTGCTCATGAATGCTTCCTCCTCTTTTGAAATAGATAAGCAGGCCCTTCTGTTGGAAAAAAAGGCTGAGCAGCGCGGAAGGTTGGAGGCAATAGCCTTGCCGCTAGGCACGTTGCTTGTACTTTTGGTGCTGTGGGAATTTGGGGTTCGTTTTTTCGAAGTGCCCCCTTACATCGCACCCGCACCGAGCGATGTGGCAACTACGCTGGTAGATAAATTCCCCCTGTTACTGACGAATTTCTGGCCAACATTTCAAGAGAGTATTCTTGGTTTCATCGTCGGCAATCTAGCCGCGGTCCTTGTTGCGATTGCGTTTGTTCATAACAAGATGGTTGAAAAAGCGTTTTTCCCCCTTGCTGTGTTTATCAATACCATACCAATTTTGGCAATTGCCCCGATACTGGTTTTGATTTTTGGCTCAGGCTTATCGGCAAAAGTGATCATTGCCGGACTAATCTGTTTTTTCCCTACGCTGGTAAACATGGTGCGGGGCTTGCAGTCCATCAGTCCCCAAGCACTGGAACTGGCGCGGATACTGTCCGCTTCTAAATCTGAAGTGTTTTGGGAGTTTCGGTTACCTGCATCCCTACCGTTTTTATTCTCGGCCCTTAAGATTGCAGCCACGACCTGTGTTATTGGCGCAATTATTGGTGAATGGGTTGGTGCAGACGTGGGTTTGGGTTCGTTGATCCTTGATTCAACCTTTAATTTCCGGGCTTCATTGCTCTACGCCACGGTGCTCATGTCATCAGGGTTATCTGTCTGCATTTTCGCCGCCGTTTCCATAACCGAGCGGCTGATGATTCGCTGGTAAGCGAGTGAAAACCTATAATTTTTTGAGGACGGCCTTCCGCTGAAGACCTCCCAAGGAGACTATCTCATGGCTGAACAAATAAAAGACTTTGTACTAAGCCGAAGCGAGCAAGTGCCGGTCGTCGCAAAAACCGACGTTGTTGTGGTTGGGGGCGGGCCCGCAGGCCTATGTGCAGCCATTTCAGCAGCCCGCAACGGCTGTTCGGTCACGCTTATTGAACGGTATCATCACCTTGGCGGCATGGCCTCAGGCGGCATGGTGCTAGTGCTGGATGATATGGTTAATCAGGGTGACGAGATTGTCACCACAGGCATTGTTAGTGAATTTGTTGACCGCATGGCACAGCAGGACGGTGCCGTGTATCCGCCGCCAGAGGACTGCGTAAAAAGCTGGGAAATGTGGCAAAAATGGTCTCGTTGGGGATGCATTAATTTCCATGAAACTGGCATGCCGCAATCAATTTTGCACGCGGTTGCTTTTGATCCAGACGCGTGGAAGCGCGTGAGCCTTGATTTGGTGCGCGAAGCTGGTGTGAACTTGCGGCTTCACAGCTGGTTTTCTGAAGCAATCATGGACGGCCCATTGGTAAAAGGCGTGATTTGCCAGACAAAACTCGGGCGTCAGGCAATTATGGCAGATATGGTCATTGATGCGACCGGTGATTTAGACTTGGCGTCGTCTGCAGGGGCTTCGTTCATTAATGGGCAGTATATCGTTACCACCGTTTTCCGGTTGATGGATGTGGACACAGATAAGGCCGAGGCATTTCAGTATGCCGAGCCTGAAGCTTACAAAAAACTGGACCGGGAAGCGCGCCGTGTCATTGGTGGCTCATGGGGCATGTGGTGGCTGAAAACGCCGTTACCCGGCGTTGTATGGTGTAATTGCCCGCATATGACAGGCTATGACGGATTGTCGCCGGAAGGCATGGTGGCTGCGGAATATGAAGGCCGCGAGCGCATGATGAACATGCTTGCTTTCGCGCGGGAGAATCTCCCCGGGTTTGAAAATGCCAAAATGCTGGGTGCAGCAGAACAATTGGGGATACGCCAAACACGCCTGCTGCAGGGTGAATATGTGGTCACTAAAGACGATGTCAAAAGCAGACGCCACTTTAGCGACAGCGTATGCCGTGGGCGCGACTATTACACGCCGTACCGGGCCCTGCTGCCGAAATCCATCGACAACCTGATAGTTGCGGGACGCCATTATTCGGTTGATAGCGCAGGGCAGAAAATGTCACGCGAAATTCCGCCTTGCATGGCGCAAGGCGAGGCGGCGGGCATTGCTGTTTCACTTGCCCTTAACGCTGGATCAGCGCTGCGCGATGTCGACGCAACACTTATTCAAAAGGGCATGCGCCACCAAGGGGCTGACCCTGGTGATGTTCCGTCATCCAATGCACTTGTTGAAGAAATGGAAGGATAACCGATGTCTGACACAGAAAATTTGCCGCTCAGCGGTATCCGCATTCTTGATTTTACCCAAGTCATGCTTGGTCCGTGTGCCACGCAGGTGCTGGGTGACTTTGGCGCGGACATAATCAAAGTGGAGCGACCAGGGACCGGTGATTTATCCCGGAACTTTTTCGGTGAAACCTCCGAAGTGGCCATGAATAATGCTGTTTATTGCTCGCTTAACCGGAACAAGCGGTCGATTGAAATTAATACCAAATCCGAAGCCGGGAAACAGATGGTTTATGATCTGGTACGAGCCTGTGATGTTGTCGTTGATAACTTTCGGGCTGGTGTCATGGACCGCTTGGGATTTGGTTATGAGCAGCTCAGGAAGATAAATCCAAAGATCATCTGTGCTTCAGGCACAGGGTTTGGTGAAAAAGGTCCTTATTCCCATAAAGGCGGACAAGATGTGCTGGCGCAGGCGATGAGCGGCGTGATGGAAAAAACATCTGATCCATCAATTCCGCGCTCGATTTATCCAACGACGCTTTGTGATTACTCGGCAGGAATGCATTTAGCGCAAGGGGTGATGGCTGCTTTGCTAGCACGCCACAAAACGGGCGTGGGCCAAAAAGTAAGTGTGTCACTGTACGACAGTATGATTGCGATGCAGATGCAGGAAGCAGCACAGTGGAGCAAGCACAAAGAAGTCTTAAACTGGGCAGCGATGCCGCTCACAGGCGTGTTCGAAACAACAGACAGTGCCCTTGTGGTGGTCGGAGCGTTCAAGATCAATCCCCTACAGGATATTTGTCGTGCCCTTGAGATAGAGGATATTTCTCCTCTCTACCCAGACCTTGCCTCTCAGCGGGAAAATAAGCCTTATCTGCAAAATTTGTTTAAGGAAGTTTTCGCCGCCAATTCCACAGCCTATTGGCTGGACCGGCTTGAGGCCGAGGACCTGCTGTGTGCCCCTGTACGGTCGCTTGGTGAAGCTCTCGCGGACCCACAAACAGCGATCAACGACATGTTAGTGGATATTGAGCATCCACTGCTTGGGGAGCTTACCTTAGTGGGATCGCCGGTGCATCTAAGCGACGCCCCTATGACCGTACGGCATGTGCCACCGAAACTGGGCCAGCACACGGACGAAATTATTGAAGAGTTTAATCTGACCCGGCCAG
>NVTU01000015.1 GCA_002401685.1 Kordiimonadales bacterium | reverse complement strand
TACGTGGAATGGCTGGGGAAATACGCGCCGCCAACCGCTGGCGGCATGACCTTCGGCGAATCTGGCCCTGTGCCAGCGCAGGGCGCAATCGCGCAGCAGATTTTCTGGTACACTGCCTTCACCGCTGACATGGTAAAACCTGGCATCGCAGTGATGGACGGCGACAAGCCCAAGTGGCGCATGGCCCCGTCCCCGCGTGGCGCCTATTATGAAGACGGCATGAAGCTTGGCTACCAAGATACTGGCGCTTGGACGCTGATGAAATCAACACCGACGAAACGCGCACAGGCAGCGTGGCTCTATGCCCAGTTTACAACTTCCAAAACAGTATCCCTCAAGAAAAGCCATGTGGGCCTGACGTTTATCCGCGAAAGCGATATCTGGGATGAGAGCATGACAGAACGCGCGCCATCACTAGGCGGGTTGATCGAGTTTTACCGCTCAAACTCCCGCGTGCTGTGGACACCAACCGGTACCAACGTGCCTGATTACCCGCGCCTTGCGCAGCTTTGGTGGCAAGATATCGGCGATGCGATCTCGGGCGATAAAACCCCGCAAGCAGCAATGGATAGCCTCGCCGCAGCACAAGACAAAATCCTCCGCCGTTTAGAGCGCGCAGGCATTCAGGGCGAGTGTGGCCCGAAACTAAACAAGCCCCGCGACCCAGAATATTGGCTAAGCCAGCCAGGTTCACCAAAGCCCAAACTCGCCAACGAAAAACCACAAGGCATCACCGTAGATTATGACGAGCTGCTAAAAAGCTGGGCCGCCACACCACGGGCTGAGTAAAAGGAAAGAAGTATCGGCAGCTACTGCCAATACTTCTGTTCATATTAGATCGCCAACAGGCTAGCGTTGCCGCCTGCGGCTGTTGTATCGATTGAGACGGTGCGTTCTACGCAGAAACGTTCGGCATCGTCATGCACGGACAGCAGCGGGATGATTGCGCCGTCGCGTTTGTAGAGCGCGTGCGCCACGGCTTCTCGCTGAGCGCCATCACATACGACGCCGTCAATCGCTGCTGAAAGCAATGCGTTGATGTCGCCTGCATCCGCAAACGTTAGCAGTGCTTTGGGCAGGCCTGCTTTGTTCAAAGCGTGGAAGAGATCATTCGCTGCGGCTTTTTCACTTGCTTGAGAAATGGCGATCACGCTATTCCCCGCCGCTAAGGCACGGAGGATTTGCTGGTTCAATACTGTTTTCGCGTCGCCGCCGATACACAGCAGAACACCGCGCGCATGGAGAGACAGCGTGTTGGTTTCCCCTGTTGGCCCCGGCAATATGTGAGGTACTGTGTAAATAGTTTCGACTGTCGCCGCACAATCCTGCGCAAATAAGGCATCAACGTCAGTGCTCTGAGACAGAAATTCTGTCGCGCGGTGCAAAATGGCCGCTCGGTCCAAAGCCTTACTCACTAAAAATGCCTGTTGAGCCCGCCGAACCTGCCAGTTTTCAGCCGAAGCGCCGGCTTCCGAAATAAATGGTTTTTGAGCAGATGCTATTGCAGCGCCCGTTCCGGTAATCCTATCAGCAGGTTTTGACAAACGCCGCAGATAGTGGGGACCCCCCGCTTTAGGGCCTGTGCCGGAAAGGCCTTCACCGCCGAAGGGCTGCGTGCCGACTACCGCTCCTATCTGATTACGGTTTACGTAAAGATTACCCACTGTCGCGAGCGCCTTCACTTGCTCAACCCGATCATCAATACGCGTGTGCAGGCCCATTGTTAAGCCGTATCCAGTGCCGTTTATTTCTGCGAGTAGCGCATGCAGCTGGCCTGCTTTGAAGCGTATAATATGTAGTACGGGGCCAAACACTTCGTGCTTTACGGCAGATACATTTGGCACACTGAAAGCGATCGGTGCAACAAAATGCCCGGCCGGTAAATTCGCAGGCAATTTGGTTTCTGAAAGCACCGAGAATTCGCCGCGCATTTGGGCAATATATAACTGGAGCCCTTGGCGGGCGTCGGCATCAATCACCGGGCCTACATCTGTGCTCAAGTCCGACGGATCACCAAGGGTGAGCAGATCCATCGACCCCTTAAGCATCACCTCAAAATCATCGGCTACATCTTCCTGCACGCAGACAATGCGGCAAGCCGAGCAGCGCTGCCCAGCGCTTTGGAACGCAGCGGCAACAACATCCGTAACCGCTTGCTCAAGGAGTGCGGTCGAATCGATTATCATTACGTTGATGCCACCGGTTTCCGCAATCAGCGGCACCAAAGCCTTGCCTGTATCAGCGAGGCTCGCGGCGATGTGTTTGGCTGTAGCCGTTGAGCCCGTAAAACACACGCCTGCTATGCCTTGTGCCGCAACAAGATGCGCGCCGAGGATGCGGCCTTCGCCGAGGATCAGATGCAGCGCATCCTTGGGCACGCCAGCTCTATGCATCAACCTGACAGCTTCGTAGGCGATCAACTGCGTTTGTGCGGCTGGTTTCACTACCACCGTATTGCCTGCTGACAGCGCTGCGGCTATCTGGCCAAGGAAGATGGCGAGCGGAAAATTCCACGGCGAAATACAAGCCACGACACCAAGCGGTGTGCGGTCAGCCATACGATCGCTTATTGCCTCACCAGCATAATAGCGGCAAAAGTCGATGGCTTCGCGGAGCTCGGCAATTGTATCCCGCAGGGACTTTCCAGCCTCTTTTACGCACAGCTGAATGAAAACAGCGGCTTGTTCTTCCAGCAAATCCGCAGCTTTATTCATGCAGGCCGCACGCTCCGTGGCCGTGCTGTCTGTTAACCAACCAGATACCGCCGCCGCGCTGATTGCCTCATCAATCGCAGCCTCTGTACCGTACTGAACGGTACCGACAAAGCTGCCGTCGGTTGGGCAGGACACCTGCTTTTCTGTGCCGCTTACATCAACGCCGCACACGATAGATGCTGCTTTGAACGGCTTTACCGCCTGCAAAATATCAGACACTTCAGCCACCTCGAGCGAATGCGTTAGGTCCAACCCTTTTGCTGACCGCCTTTCGCCGCTGAACAGATCAGTCGGGGTAACAATCGCGGGGTTTTGCGCGCTACTATTTTCTTCAACTTGCGCCATAGGGTCACGGACAATTTCGTCGATCTCAATCGCGGGGTCGATCAGCTGGTTTACAAAAGAACTGTTAGCGCCGTTTTCCAGCAAACGCCTTACAAGATAAGGCAGCAAATCTTTGTGCTGGCCTACTGGCGCATAAATTCGGCTACGCACACCAGCCTTATCGATCAGGTTTTCGTGCAGGGATTTTCCCATACCGTGCAGACGCTGAAACTCGTAGCGTTTGCTGTCCCCGGCCATATGCATAATCACCGCGGCCGTGTGCGCATTGTGGGTAGCGAACTGTGGGAAAATAATATCACCGGCTTTAAAGAGCAGCCGAGCGCAAGCCAAATAGCTGGTGTCGGTGTTTTCTTTCCTGGTGAAGACCGGGTAACTGGCAAGCCCCAATTCCTGCGCGCGTTTAATCTCGCTATCCCAATAAGCACCCTTCACAAGCCGCACCATAATCGGGCGCCTCGCTGTCGTGGCCATATCTGTCAGCAAGCGAACAACGGCCGTTGCTCGCTTTTGGTAGGCCTGCACCACAATGCCCAAACCGCCCCAGCCAGCGAGGTCTGGATCAGCCAATAACTGCTCTATAATTTCAAGCGAGACCTCAAGCCTGTCAGCTTCCTCAGCATCAATGGTGAGGCTCATGCCAGACTGTTTTGCAACAAGTGCCAGTTCTTTAACGCGGGCGACCAAATCGGGCACACAAATGTGACGCTGCACATATTCGTAACGCGGATGCAGTGCGGATAATTTCACAGAAATGCCGGGCGCGTCTGCAAAGTTTTGGTAGGCACCTGCGCCCTCTGCCAGCTTGTTTACCGCTTGCTTGTAGGCTTCGAAGTATTTGGCGGCATCTTCGTTAGTGTGGGCCGCTTCCCCCAGCATATCATAGGAAAAAGCATAGCCTTCGCCCTCCTGTTCTTTCGAACTGTCGATGGCTTGGGCAATGGTATTCCCCAGCACAAAATGGGTACCCATCAGGGCCACAGCTTGAGACACAGCAGCGTAGAGCACGCTGTCTCCCATACGTGCCAGCAAGTTTTTAGCGCGCGCACCGCCGGTGGCGGAAATCCAGGCCGTGGAAAGCTGCAAACCACGCGTGGACAGATTAACTATTTTGGAATTGGACTGAGCGGCGTGTCTGGACCAATTGCCAGAGCCAACTTTATCTCGCATTAGAATATGAGCGGTAGCTGTATCCGGCGTGCGAATAAGCGATTCTGCCAAGCGCATTAGAGTTACGCCTTCTTCAGTGGAAAGCCCATATTCCTGCAGGAAGGTATCGATCAGCTGGCCGCGCTGCGCTCCTTCGCGGGCACTTTCACCGAGATCCACGGCGGTTTCGTGAATGTGCGCACGGTCATCTCCCGACAGTTCAGTCGTCTGTAATAACTGGTTAAGGACGAACTGTTCGCCTGCTAAATAAAGCTGTTGCAGCTTCTGCAGATGGGCCTTTGTTGTTCCTAAAACTGTTTTTACCACGCCCATGCTCCTCTATATTCACCTGCAAGTCGATTGTCGGATATTTTACCGGTCTATGGGACCGAATTTTTGTATGTTACATGCCCAAAAGACTGTAGAGTCTCAAAAAACTGATCATAAGGTTCGATAAATGAAAAATTGCAGGTCATTGGACAGTATCGACAAACGCATTCTTGATGCCGTCCAAAGGGATGGCCGCATTTCAATTGTTGATCTGGCGGAGCAGGTTAATCTAAGCAAATCACCTTGTCTGCAGCGCCTGCGAAAATTGGAGCGGGACGGCTTTATTTTAGGATATAGGGCAGACCTCGACCCGCAAAAGATGGAGCATGGGCACCTAGTTTATGTGCAGGTCAAACTGGAAAGCACTACACGGCGTAGCCTTGAAAAATTCAACGAAGCAGTAAAAAACATACCGGAAATTCTTGTATGCCATATGCTTTCAGGCGGCTTTGATTATTTGCTAAAAATTCGCACAGCAGATATGGCCGCCTACCGTGAACTGCTTGGAGATGTGATCTCGGAACTGCCGTGTGTTCACCAAACATCATCCTTCCCGGTGATGGAAGAAGTAAAAGACCAAACAGCCCTGAACATCAGTTTGTAAGGCATAGTTTGCCAGCGTTTTTCATTCATCAGTAAACTCTTTGGCCGTCATTCATTAGTTTCTCGAACTAGCGCCTGTAGCCTGCAAGGCACGTCACGCAAATACTCAAATTCACAGCTCCTCTTTTCTATGTCCTTCGTCATTCTTAGCAAATGGTCGCCGCAAAGCGAGGCAAGGCACCCTTTCAAAAAATATAGGTTTTCCGTAAGCTTCATCGGGCTCCCCTTTTTCCAAGATAGCAAAAGGATTGGCGAGAAAACCTCCGGTATTTGCGGGTTCTCCTATCTCAAACTTAACCAAACCAAGTGGCTGCAACATAGGGCTGTAGCGGCGAAAGATGGGACGAGAAGTTTCGCCAATAACCAACACTATCCGACGAGATAGGTTTTCGGACCTGTTCAGAACTAGGAGTTCGGACCGCCCGGTCATTGCGGTGAAAGCTCAAACAATTGGCATCAAACGGCAAACCACAATGGGCCAATATCCGGCCCACTTGATTTTCCAAATCTTCCACCAAGGTTTCATATTGCACATGCAATATTTTGCCCGGCAACGCTGCGTCATAGTGTGCCATCAAATCAGTGTAATCACGGTAATATTGCGCCAGATCAGAGAGCGAATAACTAAATTCCTGCCCTTCTGCAAACAGCTGTTTGAAGTTACTCAGGCAACAATCAAGAGCACCACGACGAATATCAATAATTTTCGCGTTGGGCAGGATCATATGGATCAGTCCAATATGACGAAAATTATTTGGCATTTTGTCGGTAAAAAACCTTTGCCCTTTTCGGTGAACCATCGTGTTTCGAATATAAGACTTACCAAGTGCGGTTCTTTTCTCAGGCGTTAACGCCGCCAGCACATCAGGATAGTCTTCTTGTGTTGATCGCCGTCGCGAACCCGACAACCCGTGAGCTATTGCAGGTATGTCCGGCAGTTCCATTGTGCCTTCCACATCGAAGTGAGATGCTAAAATTTGCTCCACCAACGTTGAGCCGGCACGCGGTAAACCAACAATAAAGATGGGGCTTTCTTCCAGGCATCCGCCCTGCGGCAGATTTTTGAAAAACGACCCTGTGCAAATATTTTTCTGCGCTGCAAGTGTAGCCGTCATGCGGTCCGGATTATGCCGGGTTAAAGCATGTTTTAGATTGTTGCCGTGATCATAATGCTCGAATGCTGCATCAAATTCGTCGCGGTCTTCGTAGGCTTTCCCGCGAGCAAAATAAAGAAAAGTACGGACGCTTTTTGGCAAAGCCGGTCCCTCAAGCAATTTATCCATTTCCTCCCGCTCAGAGGCAGAAAAATCGTATGTCTTTAAGTTGGCAAGGCTCCAATAGGCTTCTCCAAAAGTAGCATCCACAGCTAGGGCAGCCTGATACGCCACAATCGCATCGCCGTAGCGGCCAACTGTTTTAAGTGCGTGACCCTGTGCCAAATATAGGCCTGCATTTTCAGGCATGGCCTGCAAGGCCAACTCGTAAATGGTTAGAGCTGTTTTATAATCGCCCACGGCGCAGCATTCGTTAGCAAACAATACCTTGTAAGCCATATTGTTCGGGAATACTTCGGTTAGAATTTTTGCCTCTGCGTGCGCACGCGCGAAACGTTGCCGCTTATGTAATACGGACACATAATCTAAGTGTGCGCGCGTATTTGTTGGCTCAAGTTCCAAACAACTTTCAAGTAAAAATTCAGCCTCGTCATAGACTTGCCGCTCAATACCGATCACGGCTAACAACCGCATCGCCTCAACATGATGCGGTGTTTTCTGCAGAAATTTCCTACATAAGGCCTCTGCCTTATCCAATTTTTCTTCATGCGTAAAACTTATGACACTCCGTAGTTCTAGCGGCAAAGCAGTAAGATACTCAAAATGCTTTTTGGCATTTTCCAACGCGTCTTGCTGGCCACTATCGCCGTATAGTTTCGTCAGCATTTTCCAGCTGGCTTTCAAGGATGAATTGCGGCGCACAGCCTCTTCATATGCGCTAATTGCCAGATCTCTCTCACCCATCAATCGGTGAATATGGCCCTCTTCCTGGTAAGCCCGACCGTAGTTTGGGCGTGCCCGTTTCAATCTGTCGAGGGCGTCGAGCGCCCCACCGGTTTGTTGTTGGTACCGCAACGAAACTGCGAGTAAATACAGCGCTTCACGGTGCTCAGGATCAAAAGAAAGGGCCTCTTCAGAGCGTTGCTGCGCAGCTCTGAAATCTCCAATTTTTACAAGCCGGTTGGCGGCATCAATTAAGCTGATAGTCCGGTTCTGATCCTCGGTCAAAAAGCGCTCCTATGCTTGCTACAGGCCGAAGCCCGCACATGCTATTCTAATATTTAAACGCCAACCGCAAACCAATGGTGCGCGGCCGGTTTGTTGTAATCCTCGGGATATCGTCTTGATTATTGATGAACAGCTCGGCGCGTGTGTTGGTGACATTTTCAGCGAACAATTCTGCGGACCAGCGGTCACGCGCAATACCCACCGAAAAGTCTGCTGTAGCATAGTTTTTCTGGCGCTCTCGTTCGGCCGCTACTAGAGAACTGAAGCTCTTCCCTGCATACTGCAAGCTGCCTTGAATATGCCAATCGAGCTCGCTCTTTTGCCATTCGTACCGGGCCCGCAGATTGCTTTGAAATTTTGGCGTGAGCGGTAGGCTACTGCCAATGGGAACGAGCTCAATCGCCTGCGCCGTTATTGCCACCAGTTTTGCGTCCGTATAGGCAAACGCACCGAAGAGTGTCAGCCCCTCACTAGCGACCCAAATAAAGTCTCCTTCAATGCCGCGAATTTCGCTATCGGCGGCGTTTTCAATGAAGGTCAATATTGAGACATTTTGCGGGTCAAAGCGGGATACCTGCATATTGGACCACTGGATGAAATAAGCATTGCCGTTAAATTGCACCTGGCCGCCCGCCAAGGTCATTTTCCAGCCTATTTCGTAATTTTTCACATCGTCGGTATCGTAGGTAACATTCACGGTAGGGAAGGCCGGATTGGCCGACGGAATTCCGCCGCCGCGATTGAAGCCGCCTGGGCGAAATCCTTGTGAATAGGTTGCGTAAAAAAGCACGTCGTCCGAAGGGGTGTAGCTGACATTAAATTTGAGGATCACATCATCAGACTTGATCGGCTGATCACTATGCCCTCCCGACAAATCGTAATCCCGCCCAGCATCATTATCGACCGATCCAGAAAAGGGGCCAGCGGCGAAATTGGATGACCCGGTGAAGTCCTGCTCAATCTCATAATAGCGCACGCCAATGGTTGCTGTCAGCGCGTCTGGAAGAAGGACGTAGGCAACTTCACCGAAAAAGGCGATTTGCATTTCCCTGCGGGTAATATCATTGAAAAACGCGATGCCTGCCCGCCGGGGGGAAGGGTCAATGCTATTGGCCGTGGAAATGGGCGCGTTGGGGGCAAAACCAAGTTCTGGTGTAGACACATACACATAGTTATCCAGCGTTTCGATTTTGAAATCATCATAGAAAACGCCGCCAACAAATTGTAGCCGGTTTTCAGACGGGGTTGAGATACGCAATTCGTGCGTATTACGCGTATGGAATTGTTGACCCTCGAACCCTTTTGTTGGATCTAGGCATGCCCGTACTGCATCATAACTGCACGTATAATAGGCAATGAAAGCACCGGTATTATTATAGCCCGTATAATCAACGGTTTGTGTAACTTCGCGGTCCAGATATCCGCCTGTATAGACGATATCCAGCATTGCCAACCGGCCTTTCAGGGTCCAGCTTGTCAGGTCAAAACCGTCCTCCAGGTCGTCGGGGAAAAACCGCGTGACTTCAAGGTCACCGACCTCAGGGTCATAATCAAACACACCATCTGCGCCCAGGTCCTGCTTGGTATGCTGCAGCAGCAATTCCCAATCGTCGTTGATCGCGTATGCAAGGCTTACTCTTACCCCTCTGTAAAAACTATCATTGAAATCTTCTTCCACTAGGGCTGCATTATCAGCTGCTACGAATGTAGTGCTTGCCGGCAGGGACGCCACAGAGCTTTCTGGATTGATCGCTGGATCAAGCGAAAAACTGCCTGCAACATTATCTATGTAGCCGCCTTCGTCGATATTATAAGCCACCACACGAAGGGCCAGTTTTCCCGAAATTATCGGTATGTTGATGACCCCTTCAATGCTCCCGCTGAACGCACCGTTTTTCGTGGTGGAAACGCTGGATTTAACGTGGGCTGAGAATTCGTCCAAATCAGGCTTTTGAGTTATCAGCCTGATGGTGCCTGCCTGCGAACTGGCGCCGAACAAAGTCCCCTGCGGGCCTGGCAATACTTCAATGCGCGCAAGATCGGCCGCATATACATCAAGGTTTCGGCCGGGTGCCGTCACGGGCTGCTCATCCAGATAGAGCGCTACGTTAGGCGTTGTGCCTTGCGCACCTGAAAGCAAAACCGTAATCGGCTGAACTGCAAGCCCACGAATGAAAGCTGTTGATTGGCCAGGGCCACGGCCGCCTGCAGTAACATTCGGCAGATACCGAAGATAGTCATCGAAATTTCCGATGTTTTGCTGATAAATTCCATCGCTTGAAATTGCGCTCACGGCGACAGAAACATCCTGCGTGCTAGCTGCTCGCTTAGTGGCCGTTACAATTATTTCTTCAATGACTAAGCCGTCATTGTCTTGGTTTGCAGACAGACTTGCGGACAAAACACCGTGGCTTAAGCCGATTGCCGACACGGAAGCCAACAAAATATATTTTCTGGAGTGATACCCGGCCATAAAAGACGTCCTTCTCAGGAAAACAAATCAGTGTGGTGGTCAAAACGCCTTAGCCTAAGGAGCCACCGCACCGCGCAAACTCTTAACGGGTGGAAGGCTAATTTCATCATAAAAGAGTTAAAAAAACCTCTATTTATCTACAGTATCTTGCGGGGCACCCCGACCCAATGATCAGCCAAAATTGTTTGCCTCAATTGAGGGTTCGTTAAAAATTATATGCTATATTTAAGAATTCGTTCCCAAATTGATCCTAACGGCCCGATAGAATAGCAGGAGTCGGACATGGCCAAAATTTTAGTTGTCGATGACGAAGAAAATTCGCGGCTGAGCATGCGGATGGTGCTCAAAGCACAAGGCCACGATATTACCGAAGCCTCTAACGGTAGAGAGGCCGAAGAAATACTGGAAACAGCTGAGTTTGATTTAGTAATAACTGATATAATTATGCCAGAAAAAGAGGGAATCGAATTCATTGGCGATATAAGCCAACAATTCCCGGGCCTGCGCGTTATTGCAATAACTGGCGGCGGGCCACCAAGAGAGGGCGCGAACAGAAAGGCTGCCGGTACTCGCATTCTGCTTTCCACCGCATCCTTGCTGGGCGCGGACGCAGTGTTGGACAAACCCTTTGACCCGGTCGCACTCCTGGATGCAGTAACACGTGTTCTCGCCTGTAAAAAAAGAGGCATGCAGATAAGGCGTTTCTTGAATGCCCCTGATAGACTTTGACGACGCCCCATGCTTTGGCCTAGAAGGCTGGCATGAGCAAAACCTACTTTGAAAAAAACGCCGACGTTTTTGGCCTTGAACTCGGCCATCTAGATTTCGAGCCAGTGCACACTGAGCAAACCGCCTATCAGAAAATCCTGATCGCAGACACACGGAAATATGGCCGCGCGCTTTTTCTCGACGGCATCATTCAATCTACTGAAGCCGATGAAAGCATGTACCATGAGATGCTTATTCATCCAGTCCTCGCCCATGCGAACTGCCCTGCAAAAATATTGGTGGCTGGCGCTGGAGAAGGTGCTTCTTTAAGGGAATTGCTTCGACACCCATTTGTACAAGAAATTGATGCTGTTGAAATTGATGCCAGCATGATGATGGCTGCCCGCAACCATTTGACCAAATGGCACAGGGGTGCGTTTGATGATAACCGCGTTCGCTTAATCGAAGCAGATATATTTGATCATTTAGACGGCCTTAAGGGCGGTTACGACGCTATTGTTGTTGATCTGCTGGACCCAATCGATGAAACCGGCGCCTTTGATGCGGACTGTTTAATGTTTGATGATCGCTTTCTCCAGCTGCTAAAATCAGCGCTCAACCCCGGAGGCTGCATTGTCATGCAAATTGGCGAACGGAAAATGGATCTTGCTGATGTCTTTCCGAAACTACGCTCCTATTTTAGCTGGCTAAAACCTTACAGCGTTTTGGTACCGTCCTTTCATGAGAACTGGACCTTTATGCTACTTGCGGAAGAAGATCGGTCGGCTGACGAAGGCGCGGTTGAAACGGCAATGTCCGACACGCAAAAATTGCCAACCAGCTATTTCTCGCCACTAGCCTTCAAGTTCGCCGCCGAGCAAGCTGACCGGTTTTTTCATGCATCTGAAACAGACGGAAAATAGCATTAGCCAGGCAGCTCGCGGTAGCGGCTAAGCAAGGAATTCCTCGGAAATGTAAAGGCTTGCGCCTATGCTTAGCCGGCAAGCTTACGCATCAGCCATTCAACGGGCCCGGCCTTGAAAAAATGCGACCAGATATTCGCGTAAATAACCGCGACTACAGTGAACAAGATGGACGCTGTTACAGACGTGGTTGTGGTGACAACGGCGCCGGGACTGTCGATCAGCCCGAAAACATCCAGCACGCCCATGCCAATGAAGATGTGCGCCAAATACAATGTTAGGGTCTGACGGCCTGCAGTGGCAAACCAGGAAAATACACGGCTGCTTTTCAGTGCATTACCCGTGAGAAGACATAAGCCAATCACGGCCATACTGGTACCAATAGCTGCGACCATGTAAAGCGGGCCTGGCGGGATCGGCTTTGTTGTCAGCAGCGAGGCTAACTCTTGTGCTTCAGCAGGCAGAGGCATGCTCAGAAGATACTGCGATAATCCTTGCGCCGCTGCAGCGACGATGCTGCCCCATAAGATCATCTTCAGCCAAACGGCTTTTTCGCCAAGCCGTAGTTTGGCAAGGAACAGCCCGAATAGGAAGAAGCCAAACCAAGGTGTAAAAGGGTGCCAGCCATTGAAAAACAGATTGCGCGTGAAGCCTTCGACCGTCCAGAACCCACTGTAATTCAGCGTTTCCCAATTCCAGCCTGCGTCATAATTGAAAACACCCAGCAAAAACAGGAAACCCAAAATAAAGGCGGCGACAGCGGCTAGGAGCTGTCCTTTTGAAAACTGCAAACAGAAGGCCCCAGCCGCAAAATATAGCGCGTAATAATGCAGTATATCACCGACAAAGACCGTGACGTTCAAAAGCCCTAAAACCAGCAAGAACAATGCACGCTTCATGATGACGGACGGGGCCGAGAAACTGCTACCGCTCTGCGTGGCTAAACCGAGGCCAAGGCCCGCAAGTATGACAAACGTTGCGGCGGCGCGGCCTTCAAAAGCCGTGCCGACCCAATTGGCCCATTGCTCAGTCCCTTCTGCGGCACCCATCGCAACTGTGAAATTCACGACGACCATGCCAAAGAAGGCCAAAAACCGGGCGAAGTCGAGCCCTATAAGACGCTGATTATTCTCTAGCGCAGTTTCAGTCAATGCGTGTCCCCGACACCGGAACTGGAACCATCTTCCAATCCGTGATCCCTCGATAGAATGGAAATGCGGCATTCCTAGGGTAGCCAGATCCCCGCCCCTTTAGCCCAACGCCTTACGCTGGTTTTTTACCGGCACGGGCCTCTTTGGGTGTGAAAACATAGGTGGTATTGCAGAACTGGCAATTCACATCGATGGAGCCTTCTTCAGTGGCGTGCTCTATATCATCATCGCTGAAGCCCTGAAGCACACTGAGCAACCGCTCACGCGAGCAGCGGCATTTGTGGATCATGTGGCCGGCCTCAAACACCCGCACGCCGTCTTCGTGGTAAAGCCGCATCAAGAGCGTATCAATATCAAGCATTGGATCCAGAAGCTCGCTTGCCTTCACACTGCTCATTAGAATAGAGGCGCGGTTCCACTGCTCTTCAGTTTCGCGGTCAAGTATGCGCTCGCGGCCTTCTTCGCCGCGCGCCAAATGCTGCACCATAATGCCGCCCGCGCGCCAGTTTCCTGTTACCGCATCTTTATCGCAGTGCAGGCGGATCTCTGTCGGTGTTTGCTCGCTGTCGGCAAAGTAATTACGCGCCACTTCAGACAGGGTGTCGCCTTTCAGGTCAACAATGCCCTGATAGCGTTTCATGTTTTCGCCCTGATCAATCGTCAGTGCCAGATAGCCGGACTTCGACCCGATCAAGCCGTTGAAGCTCGGGTTTTTGCCGTACACAGAGAGCTTTTTCGCGTCCACATCAGCGTAACCGCGCAAACGACCAACACCGTCTTCCCGGCGCTCATAGTCGGCGACAATCATTGGCACCGGGCCGCCAGATTTGGTTTGGATGGTGACAATACCATCAAATTTCATAATCGAACCGAGCATGCCGGTGAGTACCAGCATCTCGCCAAGTATCTTAGCGACGGCATCAGGATAATCGTGCGCCTTCAAGACCTGATCGACAACCGTGCCGAGCCGTACCGCGCGGCCGCGGACAGACATCTCGTCCGACAGGCCTTCAATTTGGAAAGGCCGTACTTCGTTATCGCGGCTATCAGCCGGGTCGGTCACGACAATAGGGGTATCAGTCACGCGCGGGGTATCCTTCTAGCATTCTCAGATGACGGAGCATCGCGCGCAGTCTATTGCCCGTCAACGCGAATCAATCAGTCAATTAGCGCTCATTGAATAAAGCATGTTCATAGAGTTTCAAGTTCAATAAAAATTCGCGCCAGTTATACAGATAACCATCATGCAAATGCCAAAGCGCATCCGCGCCAGATTCATTGTCAAAAACCCATTTTATTTGCGTAAGCTCACACACAATACCTGCGATATCGGATGCTGCTTCGGTAACCACTACTGTTGTTTCACCGACATTTACAGAAATGTCCGCGCATTGATTGTAGCATTTCCAATTGGGGAATCTCTGTGTAACAATTTCGCTAATTTTCTCATTCTCAGCTTCAGGAATCAATCTGTCATTGTCATCGGGTAATTCAACCGGGTGCGTTTCAATAAACATTGCCAGCCTGCTCAACAAAGTTAATACTGCGTACACCTCATTCGGTGTCGCAGGACTAGCTTTAAGACATTCTTCTAGAACAGTGTTTATTGCAGCAGCAACTTCTTCAGCGTTTTCAAATACCATGGAGTCCCACCTATAAATTCCCTGAGCGTAGGCTTTCTCAAAATCTAAAGCATGCCTGGATAGAGGCCGCCGTCCATCAGGATGTTTTGCGCTGTAATATAGGCGGCTTGCTCGCTGCAGAGGAAAGCGCAGGTGGCGCCGAACTCGTCTGGGTCGCCGGGGCGCTTGGCGGGGATGCGCTTGAAGAAGCCTTCGCTGAATTCGTCCACGTCTGCGCCGGTGCTACCTGCTTTGGCGGCAAGCACACCGCGCATGCGGTCGGTATCGATGAAGCCCGGCAATAGGTTGTTGATGGTGACATTATGCTCGGCTGGTTCATGGGCGATACCGGCGATGAAGCCCGTAAGGCCGGCACGTGCGCCGTTTGATAAACCCAGTTCAGCCTGCGGTAATTTTACGGCCACGCTGGTGACGTTCACAATCCGTCCAAAACCACGGTCCATCATGCCGTCAAGCGAGCGGCGGATCATATCAATGGCGGTGAACATATTGGCGTTGACGGCGTCGAACCATTCCTTCTGGCCCCAATCACGGAAGTTACCGGGGGGCGGGCCACCGGCGTTATTCACCAAAATGTCTGGTGTAGGGCAGGCTTCAAAAAGCGCGTCCCGGCCTTCTTCTGTGGTAACGTCAGCGGCCACCATATGCACCTCGGCTGTGCTAACGGCTTTAATCTCCGCCAGTGTGCTTTCAAGCGTTTCTAGCGTGCGGCCATTCAGCCAGACATTAACGCCTTCTTGCGCGAGGGCCTTGGCGCAGGCTTTGCCAAGCCCTTTGCTGGACGCACAAATTATCGCTGATTTTCCTGCAATTCTTAAATCCACGGTCCGTTCCCTCAATCAAAAAATTACTGTTGCTTCAATGCCTTCAGGACTTCAAGCGATTGATCAGTGCTTGCTCGTCACTGGCTTTGGCGGTCCAACTAAAAGCATGCTCAGCGCGGCCTTCCTGAATATCCAGTAAGGCAGTTTTCAGCTTTGTCGTAACGGGATTTTCTTTTGGTAAAGATAAGCGGTTGCCGTCCGCTTCGCCTATTGCAGCTATTGGGCTGATAATCGCGGCCGTACCGCAGGCAAACAGCTCGCTGCAGGCGCCGCTTTTTACATCCGTCAACAGATCGGCGATCAGCATCGTGCGCTCGACCGTTTTAAGCCCCATACTGGCTGCAAGCTTCAACAGCGAATCGCGAGTCACGCCCGGCAGAATGGTACCGCTGAGCGACGGCGTATGCAGCGCGCCGTCAATCACTGCCATAAAGTTCATACCAGAGAGTTCTTCGATCACCGTGTGCGACGCCGCATCCAGCCACAGCGGCTGGTCAAAGCCAGCATCGATGCTTTTGCGGGTTGCAAGCAGCGATCCCGCATAATTACCGCCTACTTTTTCGGCCCCCGTGCCGCCCATGGCAGCACGCGAATGCTCACGCTCAACCATAATGCTAATCGGTTTGCCGTAATAAGCGTCAGACGGGCTGGCCAGCAGCAGAAAACAGTAGGTCTCGGACGCTTTAACCGCAAACGTATGATCAAGCCCTAGAAGCGTTGGCCGCAGGTAAAGCGACTGCCCGCTATCGCCGGGCACGAATTTTTGGAACGCACCGCATAGCTGGCTGATCGCTTTCCCGAACAGCTCGGGCGTCGGCGCTGGCATACTGAGCCGCGCAGCGGAGCGCCCGAAACGTGCATAGTTACTTTCTGGCCTGAAAAGGTGCGGTTCGTTCTGTGCGACCCGGTAGGCCTTCATGCCCTCAAAACACTGCTGGCCAAACTGCACACAGGTGGCCGCCGGGTTGATGGCAATGGGGGCGAAAGGCACAAGTTGGCCAGCCTCCCACGCACCGTCCCTATAGTCGGCCCGGAACATGATGGGCGCTAGTTCGACACCAAAGCCAAGCGGTTTGGGCAAACTGTAGTTCGCCAGAAGCGCTGCAATATCTGCGGTGGGCGCGCCGATATTTGCATTCATTTGGAGATGCCTTCCCGCAAGTAAGCATCTGATCCGTCAAGCCAATCTTCGCGTGGCGGATTAAACACATCCACATCAAGCGTATCTTCAAGTGCCACGGCGCTGTGCGGCAGGTTGGACGGGATTACCAACACCTCACCAGCCCGAACGGTCACTTCCTCCAATTGGTCTTCACCAAGTTTGAACCTGAGCGCGCCCGAGAGAACGTAAGTGATCTGCTCGTTATGGTGCGCATGCATCGGCACCACCGCATCTTTTTTCAGATACTCATGGGCGATCATCATGCCAGTACCGGTGATTAGGCGGCGACCAATATCATCATTCAATGCTTCAATAGGCATAGCATCCCAATTGAAATGCTGAGCTTTTAAGTCTGTATCGGTCAAGTGATCCTCCCTTTCTCTTCAAGAAAAAACTATACGCTTTCTGTTCACAAAAAACAGTGTCTATTGAACAGGCATTTCTGACCAACCCGGTGGCAGACTTGTAGGCTAAAAGCCTAGTCGGCAATTGGATCAAACAAGCCGTTTTTGAACATAGCCTGCTTATGATGCGGGCGCGCGCGCATGCGTTTGAGAAACCCTTCAATTGCCGGGTACTTTCCGTCAAAACCAACGCGCACCTCTGCTACTTCCAGGCAGTAGCCCATCACTATATCGGCGGCTGTCAGTTTCTCGCCCGCCAGCCAGCGCGATTGACAGAGCGTTTCTTCTGCAAGATCAAGAATTTTGGCCAAGCGCGGTTTCAACAGCACAGCCTCTGCTTTACCCAACACCAAGCGGATAACCGGGCGAAGCACAAAAGGTGTTTTGGAAACAAGGCGTTTGAAAACTAGTGTATCCGTTAAAAGCGGCTGGAAGCTGCCCTGTGCCGCGTGCAACCAGTAAAGGTACGGCACACGCTCAACACTGCCAGCTTTGGGGCGTAGTGCGCTATTGGGGTTTTGATCCAAAATATAGTCAACTATGGCGTTGGTCTCCACAAGCGTCAGAGCCCCGTCAGTTATCGTCGGTGAGGTTCCCACTGGATGTAGCTTTTTGAAATCATCCGGTGCCATACCGTTTGGCCCGGCGCGGCCATAGTGTTTGATCTCATACTCAGCACCCAGCTCCTCCATAAGCCATATGATTCGGATCGACTGCGAGTTCTCTAAATTGTGCAGGGTGATCATACTGAGTTACTCCAAAACAAGGGGAAATAGGCCGCCACGGAAAGGCGACCAGATAGGTAGGCAGTGTGTTCTAAATCGCGCCCAAGCACCAAGCCAAAATGGCTTTTTGCGCGTGCAATCGGTTTTCCGCCTGGTCCCAGATTAGCGACTGCGGGCCATCAATTACGCTAGCGGTTACTTCTTCGCCGCGGTGTGCAGGCAAACAGTGGAGAAATATTGCGTCCGTTGCTGCTTGCGCCATCAGGGCGTCATTAACCTGGAACGGCGCGAGCGTTTCCATGCGGTCACCAGATGTATCATCGCCCATCGACACCCATGTATCGGTGATAACTACCTGCGCGCCTTTTGCGGCCACCTGTGGATCATCTGTTAGTGTGATATCCCCGCCTTCGGCTTTCGCCCAAGCAAGCACATCCCCAGGCGGGGCAAAGGCATCTGGGCACCCCAGTGTGAGAGGGAAATTGAAGCGAACCGCGGCTTCAATAAGCGAGGTCGCAACATTGTTGCCGTCCCCGAGCCACGCCACTTTTCGGCCTTCAACCGAGCCAAAGCGTTCTTCGATCGTCAGCATATCCGCCATCAACTGGCAGGGGTGAGACCGGTCTGTCAGCGCATTTATCACTGGCACATCGCCTGCATCCGCAAGTTCCTGCACCAAGGCATGCTCATTGGCGCGGATCATAATGGCATCCACATAGCGGCTGATAACCTTGGCCGTATCGGCCACCGTTTCACCGCGACCCAACTGCATATTGTCGCCCTGCAAGATAAGACTTTTGCCGCCAAGCTGCTGCATCGCCATCTCAAAACTGATGCGCGTGCGGGTGGATGATTTCTCAAAAATCATCGCCAGCGCATACCCAGCTAGCGGTGCCCCCTCATCAACTGCGCCTTTTGGTAACCCACGTCGTGCCTCTTTCCAGACCTTTGCCGTATCAAGAATGTGCCGCAATACTTCGCTTGGCATATCCTTCAGATCGATAAAATGTCCGTTCGCGCCCATTGTATATTCGGGTGCGCTAAGGGGGGTTGTAAAAGGGGCAGTCATTTAGGGGCTTGGTCCTTTACCTTTGGGGTGCAGTTACGTCTGTTTTTTCGCCAAATCGGTGAGGCAGGCATCAAGTGTTTCCATGGCCTCATCAATATGGGTCTCGTCAAGGATCAACGGCGGCAGCATACGTACTACCATATCGCCCGCAAATGCAGGCAGCATGCCGCGGCCAATCAGGTCGGTAACAACTTCTTTTGTCGGGATTGACGGAATGCGGATACCCGCCATCAGCCCCTTGCCGCGGACTTCAGTCACCAAATTACTGTGCCGCTGCATTAGGGCAGCTAGGCGCGCGTGCAGCAGGTCGCCCATTTCAACTACATGCTCAAGGAAACCAGGTGCCAGTATCTCGTCGAGCACGGCGTTGCCCACGGCCATCGCCAAGGGGTTACCTCCGTAGGTGCTGCCGTGGGAGCCGACAACCATGCCAGAAGCCGCGTCCTCAGTTGCCATACAAGCGCCGAGCGGGAAACCGCCACCAATGCCCTTGGCAACAGCGATAATATCAGGGGTAACACCAGCCCACTCGTGCGCGAACAATTTGCCTGTCCGGCCCATGCCGCACTGGATCTCATCAAACACCAGCAGAATGCCTTCGTCATCACAGATTTTGCGCAGTGCCTGCAGTGTCGCGTCTGGCAACGGGCGAATACCGCCTTCACCTTGCACGGGCTCAACCATGATGCCTGCGGTTTCAGGGCCAATGGCTGCTTTAACAGCGTCCAGATCACCAAAAGGTACGACGTCGAAGCCGTCAGGCAGAGGCTCAAAGCCCTTCGTTAGTTTTTCCTGACCCGCGGCTGCAATGCCAGCAAGCGTGCGGCCGTGGAAGGCGGAGGTCATTGTCACCAAACGGTAGCGGCCTTTATTGCCTTTATCATGATGGTATTTCCGCGCCATCTTGATCGCGCATTCGATCGATTCGGCACCTGAATTGGTGAAGAAAACCGTGTCGGCAAAACTGGCGTCTACTAAGCGCTGCGCAAGCTTCTCGCCTTCAGGGATCTGGTAGGTGTTCGCCGTGTGCCAAAGCTTCTTGCCTTGCTCAATAAGGGCGTTCACCAAAGTAGGGTGCGAATGGCCGAGGCACATCACGCCGATGCCTGCGTAAAAATCGAGATATTTCTTACCGTCCGTATCATACAGATACATGCCTTCACCGCGTTCAAATGCCACTGGCTGACGGCCATATGTTGGTAAAATGGGTGTAATCATGCTTTGTCTCCCTCTCGGTTGGCTCTACGACCAACATCTGTGAACAGGTAAAAATTTGGCGTCTTTGGCCTTGGTGGGCTTGGCCAAGAACACGCCATCAATTGGCCGCAGGATGCCCCCGGCAAATAGCGAAGTCAATGCTAGCGAAGTTATTTATGACGTTAGATTAGCTGACACTTTTGTTGCGTTTGTAACGGTCGCAAACCGGGCCTTTTAAGCCTTTAATCGGTAGCCTTTTTTGAAGACCATATAGACTGCAAATGCCAGGACAATTATCAGCGACAGGGTATAGATAACGCCGACCGTCAAATTACTGTCTGCCCGGCCGATAAAGCCGTACCGAAAGCCGTCGATTAGGTAGAAGAACGGGTTGATTGAGGAAAATACCCGCCAGCCATCGCTAAGCCGTTCAACAGAATAGAAAGTGCCCGAAAGCAGGCTGAGCGGTGCGATGATGAAATTGGTGACTGCTGCGAGGTGATCAAACTTCTCTGACCAGATGCCCGCGAGGATACCAACAAGTGCTAACATGGCGCTGGCGGCCACTGAGAAGTAAAGGATCGCCCAGAAATGCTGAATTTCCATTGGAATGCCCGGCATCAGGAAGAAGGTAATACCAACCGATAGGCCCACAACAACACCGCGCGTGACCCCGCCCATGACAAAACCAATTGTAAGTTCCAGTGCCGATAGCGGCGGCATCAACGTATCAATGATGTTGCCCTGCACTTTTGAGATCAAAATTGACGAACTGGTATTGGCAAAAGCATTTTGAATGATCGCCATCACCATCAGCCCGGGAGCAAGGAATTGGGCGAAGGGCAAACCAGCCACTTCACGACCTTTGCCGCCAAGCGCCAGCGAGAAAATAATCATAAAGAGAACGGTGGTCACCGCAGGCGCGGCCAACGTCTGTGTCCAGACCTTCATGAATCGGCGCGACTCGCGACCGTAGAGAGTCATCAAACCGACCCAATTCACGACCCCAATGGTCCTTGTTCCTATTTCCTGATAGTCATTTTCCGCGTTTTCTTGCACGAAACTGCCCCTTTTCTCTGATAGACACTACATATGATGTCAGATGGGGCCTTGGCAAGAGGGGCAAGGGGAGGATATAAGCAACATTAACTCGCTTGGCGGGATAATTTTTATAGCCACCGGTAATAAGGGATCAAAATGGCCTGGACGGAAGACCGAATCGAAACGTTGCGCACTCTTTGGGACAAGGGCCTAAGTGCGAGCCAAATTGCCAAGGAACTTGGCGAAGGCGTGACCCGCAATGCTGTGATCGGCAAAGCCCATCGCCTGAGCCTGAAATCCCGGCCGTCACCGGTAAAGACTGATAAAGACAAAAAGAAGGTCGCACCGAAGCGCGCAGCAAAGAAGGCTGACAAAACGCTGATCTCCTTGCTCGACCTTACGGACCGTATGTGTAAATGGCCGCTTGGTCACCCAGGCGATGATGATTTCCATTTCTGTGGAAAACCATCTGAGAACGGCATGCCTTACTGTGCTGGCCACTGCGCGGAAGCGTACCAGGCTCAGCCACCACGCCGCGATCGCAGACCACAGCAGCAGCGCCGCCCAATCGGCTAACCACTCGTAGCTGAACGGTACTTAAACTGAAGTTTATCAGGCCTCACGCAATTGAGACCTGATAGGCCTTGTTCCCGTGCGCCTAGGCGTTAAGGTGAATTGTACCCAGTGGGCCACAGAGAAAACGCATTGAAGACAATGGGAAGACAAAGGGAACGCCAAATGAAATTTCGTAAATTGATAACCAGCGCAGTAGTTGCGAGCTTTGCACTAGGAACCGCAGCGCCGCTTTTTGCTGACGAAGGCCATGAGCATAGCAAGAAGAAACGCTTTGAAGAAAGCCAAGTGCGCCACGATGTGATGGAGCATTTCGGCGACGGGTTCAGCAAGATCGGAAAAATCTTCAAAAAGGAAGCTGGCACTTTTGCTGATTTCCCTGCGATCGCAGCTGATATGGCTGATGCGGCTACCAAAACCAAGGCGTCTTTCCTCAAGGATACACGCGGCATGAAGGGCCACACCGAAGCTAAAGACATCATCTGGGATAACTGGGATGATTTTGCTGAGCGACTGGACAAACTGGAAGTTGACACTGCAGCTTTTTCTGTAGCAGCCAAAACTGGCGACATGAAGCTTATTCAGCCAGCGATGAAAGCAGTTGGCGCCAACTGCAAAAGTTGCCACGATAAATATAAAGACAAATAAGGTTGGCTTAAGCCGACTTTAAAAAGGGGCCTTTGACGGCCCCTTTTTTTATGGTGCAGTCAAGGCGACGGAGGCGATCCAAAGAGCTCGATTACCCTTCTCAGCTCAGGCTAAAATCTACAAAGGGCTTTTCTGTTGACGGGGTATGTGCGGTAAACGTTCCAGGGATTTCCTGATCAAATAGCGCAATGACTGTCAAAACAACAACGCTAGGAACCTCTGCGTGACACAAAAAGCCTCAGCTTAAAAATAGATGGCTCACCCTAAGAAAGTAAAAACCGGATGAAAACCCCGTGGCGAAAAATTGGCCCAGGGCGCCTCGAACGGTTAGAAAATCAGTCCATACAAAGCAGCAGCCACTATCAGCACTAGCAAAAGCGCTAGCAACGGGCGCGCGATATTGGGCGCTTCGGCGCTGTGCTCAGCCCATCCGGTGATCATCGGCAGGATCAGGTTCACTCTCCGCAGGGCCCAATACCCAAACACAATAAGAACATGAAAACCAACAACTCCGAACAAGCCGTAACCGAGCATCTGGTGGGTATTATTAACCAAACTCGAATAGTCGTCGCCTGCTTCCAGGGGACCACCAAAAAACATACCATCAGACGCAAACAAACCAAGCATGGCCTGTGCTAGCAGCATCAAAAGCATCAAAAGCACCGAGTAGCCGCCGAGCGGATTATGGCCGACAGCTTCCGGGCCTTTCCCACGCAGATAGGCCAGTAATGCCTTTGGGCTTTTGACAAAATGGCGGAAACGCGACGGCTCGCTGCCGATAACCCCCCAGATAATACGCCAAGTTACCAGCACTAATATGCTGAACCCTGACCACAGATGCATGTCGGCGTAGATACCAAATTTATCTTGGAAAGCAGAAAAGGCTGAGAGGCAAAACAGGACTGCCAAGGCCCAGTGGAACAGACGGGTGCCTATATCCCAAACTTTTATGCGGGCTTTTTGCTTTATAGTTTTATGCAACAGTCATCATCTCCGTAAGTGTAGTGGCAATCTTGTTTTCGTCGGGTAGCCATGCTTTTTCTAGGGCTCGGCCATAAGGAGTTGGGGTTTGAGGCGGCGTTATTTTGACCGGTGCTGCTTTCAAGTAAGCGAATCCTTCAGATGCGGCAAGCGCGATCACACTATCGGCAAAGCCACCAAATTCAGGCCCTTCATCGATTACAACAAGACGCCCAGTTTTTGAAAGACTCGAAAGAATCAATTTAGAATCAATTGGACGGATTGTACGCGGGTCGATCAGTTCAACTGAAATACCTTTTGACGCCAATCCCAAAGCCACTGTCTCACAACGGTGCAACATCGCCGATACAGCTACCACGGTGACATCACTACCTTCCAGAACCAAGCGCCCCTGGCCTATTGGTACAGCAGGCAGGCTGTCAGCAACGTCCCCTGTGTAATCGTAAAGGCCTTTATGCTCGAACATCAGCACCGGATCAGGGTGTTTCAGCGCTGATTTCAATAAACCTGCCGCATCTGCGGGCGTTGACGGGCAAACAACCGTAAGCCCCGGGATGCTGGCTAGCATCGCGTGCAGCGATTGGCTGTGCACAGCACCGCTACTATCGCCCGCGCCCATCGTCGTGCGTATCACAAGCGGCATAAGGACACGGTCCCCCGATAAAAAGCGCGCTTTAGCAGCTTGGTTCATCAGCTGGTCAAAGCACACGCCCATAAAATCACAGAACATCACTTCCACAATCGGCTTCAATCCTGTCATAGCAGCGCCTACCGCCATGCCGACAAAGGCCGTTTCCGAAATAGGCGTATCGATGACGCGGCCCGTTCCAAATTTGGTCGCTAGCCCAGCGGTAACGCCGAACACGCCGCCGCGTTCTTCCCCGGCAAAGCCAGTGCCGCCAACAATATCTTCGCCAATCACGATCACACTATTATCGGCTGCCATCACCTGGTGGTGGGCTTTATTGAGCGCTTCTCTAATGGTCATATCTTGCTTCATTGCCTGGCCTCCGGCATTGCGAGGGCGGCCGCAATGGCTGTCTCAGCCCCATCGTCGGCGTTCTTTTTAAAGGCTTCTACTACGCCTGAAGGCAAGCTGGCGGCAAGTATTTGCAATGGATCGCGCTCGCTCTCGGACGGCGACACACCTGTTTCGCCGTGATAATGGCCCGACAAGCGCGGCACCACCGCCTCAATAAAAACGGCAGCGCCCATGCGGGCAACAGCTACAGCCTCGCTAGCAACGTTTATGCAATTGACGCCGTTGTAACCGTCCATTTTATAGGTCTTCAGACCAAAGGCTGCTGCGCGCGCTAGCAAATCAGTATTGCCGGTCGCATAACCGCTTGCGGTGGTTTGGCCCACGCCGTTATTTTCAAGGATAAATAGCATTGGCAGTTTAAGCGCCACCGCTAAATTCATGGTCTCAAACACAGCGCCCTGATTAGCAGCACCGTCACCAAAGAATGCAACACCGACACCGCCGCTGTCTTTTGTTTTTGCTGTTAGCGCCGCACCCGCCGCAAGCGGAACCTGCGCGCCCACAATACCGTTGCTGGTCAGAAACCCGACCTCAGGCGCGATCAAATGCTGGGTGCCGCCGCGCCCGTCAGATAAGCCGCCGCTTCGCCCGAATATTTCAGCAGCCACCGCGATAGGGTCTGCACCCATGGCAAGCGCCAAACCGTGGCTTCGGTGCGAGCCTGTTACTTGGTCGGTGGAGCCGCAGAGTTCAGCGCAGATTGCCACTTCCGCTAGTTCAGCGCCGCAACATAGGTGCGCTAGGCCAGGCACATGGCCTGCGTCAGCCGCCCGGCCAATCGCCAGTTCAAAAGCGCGGATAAAGGCCGCCTGTGTATAAAGTTGTTCTAGTTGCTGCATAAAGTCCGCTGCTGCCTATTCCGAGAGTACCTCTCTGTAATAAGGGGTGACTGCCCGCTTTAAAAGCCTGTTTACACCGCGATTACAAAGAAAATGCTGTGAAAGGTGCGACAAATACGTCATAAGGCGCGCATAGCGGTTGACTCCACCCCCCAACTTCCCATATCTAAACCTGAGTAATTTAGTCATGATTATGTCGTGACGGGCCAAAACAAAGGGTTCATCCGTGATCCGGTTAACAAACTTAGCAGACTATGCTGTTATATTGATGTGCGAGATGTCGCACAGCGATAGCCGTTTGAGTGCGCAGGATCTGGCCGCGAGCACTGGCATTCCGGTGCCAACCGTATCGAAAATATTGAATTTGCTTAGTCGCGGCGGCCTACTGATATCACACCGCGGTTTGAAGGGCGGTTTTGCGCTTGAGAAATCGACACAGGATATATCGGTTGCAGACATCATTGAAGTAATCGACGGCCCGATCGCTATCACCTCCTGCAATGATGCGCGTAGTTGTGACTGCGGGTTTGACGATATCTGTTCGCTGAAACCCCGCTGGCAACTGATTAACGGCGCAGTGCGTGGGGCGCTGCAAAGCGTTAGCCTGCACGAACTAGCTGAACCAACATTCGGCGGCGTAATGCAGCCACCTGCGAAGTTTGAAAAAATGGCCGCTGAGGCTGATAAAGCCAAGGCTGAGACCTGAAATTATCGAGCTAACAACTAAGTACCGAGTATAATATACAGACCTAAGGAGCCAAGGCGTTGGTCGCAACTGAAGAAACCAAACAACAAGTCGATGAGATGGCCGGTGAGTATAAATACGGCTTTAGCACCGACGTTGAAATGGAAATGGCACCTAAAGGCCTGTCAGAAGACATTGTACGCTTTATCTCTGCCAGAAAAGAAGAGCCCGAATGGATGCTCGACTGGCGGCTGAAGGCTTATCGCGCATGGCGCAAGATGGAAGAACCCGACTGGGCCAAGCTCGACTACCAAAAAATCGATTATGACGATATTTATTACTATGCTGCGCCGAAGAACCAGGACAAGCCTAAAAGCCTTGATGAAATAGACCCTGAAATACTGCGTATGTATGAAAAGCTTGGCATTCCCCTCCGCGAGCAGGAAGTGCTTGCAGGCGTTGAGGGAGCGGCCCGTGTGGCCGTTGATGCGGTTTTCGACAGTGTGTCTGTTGCGACCACCTTCCGCGAAGAACTGCTGAAAGCTGGCGTAATTTTCATGTCGATCTCGGAAGCGGTTAAAGAATACCCCGACCTGATCAAAAAGTATCTGGGTACAGTCGTGCCGCAGCGCGATAATTTCTTCGCTGCGCTCAACTGCGCAGTTTTCTCAGACGGCACGTTTGTATATATCCCCAAGGGCGTTAAATGCCCGATGGAGCTATCGACTTATTTCCGCATCAATGCTGAAAACACAGGCCAGTTCGAACGCACGCTTATTATCGCAGACGAAGGCTCATACGTATCTTACCTTGAAGGCTGCACGGCGCCGATGCGCGACGAAAACCAGTTGCACGCCGCTGTGGTTGAGCTGATCATCCTTGATGATGCTGAGATCAAATATTCAACAGTACAAAACTGGTATCCGGGCGACAAAGACGGCAAAGGCGGCATTTTTAATTTTGTGACCAAGCGTGCCATCTGCAAAGGTAAAAATGCCAAAGTAAGCTGGACACAGGTTGAAACCGGCTCCGCCATCACCTGGAAATACCCTAGCTGCATATTGGAAGGCGACGGGTCCGTAGGCGAGTTCTACTCGGTCGCGGTTACCAACAATTACCAGCAGGCCGATACCGGCACCAAGATGATCCATATCGGCAAAAACACTAGTTCGGTCATCATCTCGAAAGGTATTTCCTCCGGTAAATCACACAATACTTACCGGGGTTTGGTGAAGGTGCTTTCGGGCGCTGACAATGTGAAAAATTTCACCCAGTGCGATTCGCTGCTGATCTCCAGCGAGTGCGGCGCGCATACGGTGCCTTATATTGAAGTTAAAAACCCCAGTGCCCAGATAGCGCACGAAGCAACAACCTCGAAAATATCCGAGGCACAGCTGTTTTACTGCCAATCGCGCGGGCTGGATGAAGAAGAAGCCATTGCCTTGATCGTCAACGGCTTCACCAAAGAAGTAATGAAACATTTGCCAATGGAATTTGCCGTAGAAGCACAAAAGCTGCTCAGCATTTCCCTTGAAGGCAGCGTAGGCTAACTGGACCAATTTATAATGCTTAATATCAAAGACTTACACGTCCAAGTGGACGGTACTGAAATTCTTAAAGGCGTGAACCTCCACATCAAGGCTGGGGAAGTGCACGCGATTATGGGCCTGAACGGCGCAGGAAAATCCACGCTCGCGAACGCCATTGCCGGGCGCGACGCATACGACGTGACAAGTGGTTCTATTACCTATTTGGGCAAAGACTTGTTGGAACTGGCCCCGCATGAGCGCGTCGGCGAAGGCGTGTTCCTCGGTTTTCAGTATCCAGTGGAAATTCCGGGTGTCTCGAACCTAAATTTCCTGCGTACGGCGCTGAATAGCATCCGCCGGTATAACGGCGGGGACGATATGTCTGCCGCTGAATTTATGAAGCTGGTGCGCGCGAAAGCAGCTGAACTGGGCATGGAAGCCGACATGTTGAAACGTTTCGTCAACGTTGGTTTCTCAGGTGGTGAGAAAAAGCGTAATGAAATGGTTCAAATGGCCGTTTTAAATCCAAAATTAGCTATTTTAGACGAAACTGATTCTGGCCTTGATATTGATGCCCTTAAAACTGTGTCCGAAGGCATCAATGCCCAGCGGCGGGATGACACCAGCATCGTGTTGATTACGCACTATCAGCGGTTGCTCAACTATGTGCAGCCAGATGTGGTTCATGTTATGATTGACGGCCGTATTGTGAAGTCTGGCGGTAAGGAATTGGCCGCAGAACTGGAAGAAAACGGATACGCAGACGTTGCTTAAGGACGGAGGCCGGCTGGAGAAAAACGCTTCTTTCTGCAGCGTATGTATGGATTTGGTGAGGAGAGAGATCGTTGAATGAGCATTTAGTGACAGGCTACCAGACCCAGTCTAAAAGCCTTCTTGGTACGATCCCGGGTGCTGACAACCTGAGAAGTAACGCAATGCGCGATTTCGAGGCGTCCGGTTTCCCTACAAGTAAAACCGAAGCCTGGCGCTATACCAGCACCAAATTACTTCGGGATCATGTGTTTAACCTGGCCCCCCGTTACGAAGCCTCGGTTGATCTACCACCTGCGCTCGGCGAAACGGCTGCACGCCTTGTGTTTATCAACGGCCGCTACGACGAAGAAGCCAGTGATTTTGGCGATCTATGGCAGGCGATATCTATTCGCTCCCTGGCCAATCATTTTATGTCAAATGAAGACCGCGCCAACGAACTTGTACGCGGCAATGACGGCCTGTCTTATTTGAACACGGCACTGCTCCGGGACGGCCTTGTATTTTCAGTCCCTTCTGGTATTCAAATCGACGACCCAATTGAGATTGTTCATATCGTCAATGATGCGGCAGACGGTGCGACGCACATTCGCCAAGTGATTGAGCTGGGCGAGGGATCTTCCATCACCATTATCGAACGCTTTATCGGTGATGACAGCGCCTACTGGACCAACAGTGTATTGCAGGCTCGTGTAACCGAAAATTCTAAACTACAGCATATCCGAGTCCAGGAAGAAGGGCCAAACGCCACGCATACGGCCAAGGCTTATATCAATCTCGGCGCTGGAGCACAGTACCACTGCACCAACATCGCGCTCGGCGGCAAAGTTTCCCGCTTTGAAGCGCATGTGCGCATCTTGGTTGATGAAGCCAATGCCACTGTAAACGGTGTGGCCCTCGCTGGGTCCGGCCAAAGCCACGATATGCTGACGCACATTAATCACACGGTGCCAAACGCCACCAGTAACCAAACCTTCCGCACCATTGCAGACAAGCGCGGCAAGACAAGCTTTCAAGGCAAGATCACTGTTGAAAAAGCAGCGCAAAATACGTTGGCAGACCAGAGCTTTAAAGCCTTAGTCTTTGACAAAACGGCTGAGGCGAACGCCAAGCCCGAACTAGAAATTCTAGCAGATGATGTTAAGTGCGCGCACGGGGCAACCGTTGGCCAGCTTGACGACGAAGCGATTTTTTATCTGACATCCCGGGGAATTGATCCAGTTGAAGCCCGTAAAATGCTTGTTGAGAGCTTCACGGCTGACGCCCTTGAAGCCATCAGCAATGATGATATCAAGGCAGCTATTACGACGCGCATTAATGACTGGATGGCAATCCGCGCGGGCAGTTTAGAGGGCTAATTTAGCGCGTACCATGAATGAAATAAAACCCATCACCAAAGCGCTGGATGTAACGGCCATCCGCGCAGAATTTCCGATCTTGTCGGAGACTGTATACGGCAAACCCTTGGTGTTTCTCGACACAGCAGCCAGCGCGCAAAAGCCAAATTCGGTCATTCAGGCTGAGGTCGGTCTGTACGAGGGCTATTACGCCAACATCCACCGCGGTGTGTATAAATTTAGCCAAGATGCAACTGAGGCCTACGAGAACACCCGCGAAACTGTACGCGACTTTATAGGCGCGGCCAAAACCAAAGAATGCATCTTTGTGCGCGGTGCCACCGAAGGCATAAACCTTGTAGCGCAAACCTGGGGCCGCCAAAACATAAAGGCTGGCGACGAGATTATCCTCAGCTACCTTGAGCACCATTCGAACATCGTGCCGTGGCAAATGCTGGCCGAGGAAAAAGGCGCAGTGATCAAAGTGATCCCGATCCTTGATGATGGCTCCTTGGATATGGTTGCCTATAAAGGCTTGCTGAACGAACGCACCAAAATGGTGGCGTTTGCGCATATCTCGAATTCGATCGGTACAGAGACACCGGCCAAGGAAATTATCCGCCTCGCGCACGGTGCTGGTGCGCTGACGCTGGTGGACGGCTGCCAAGCTGCGCCGCATATGAAAATTGATGTGCAGGATCTGGGTGCTGATTTCTACGCTTTCTCTGCCCACAAGGCTTATGGCCCTACTGGCATCGGGGTAATTTACGGCAAAGAAGCACTGCTCGATGCGATGCCGCCCTGGCAGGGCGGCGGCGATATGATCTCGACAGTGACGTTTGAGAAAACAACTTATAATGATCTGCCTTACAAATTCGAGGCAGGCACCCCAAATATAGCAGGCGGTATCGCCATGGCCGAGGCGCTAAAGTTTATCGCGCGCTTGGGCCAAGATAATATCGCTGCCCATGAGGCCGAAGTTCTGGCATATGCAACAGAGAAGTTGTCAGCACTGAACAGCGTGCGGATAATCGGCACGGCACCGCGCAAGGGTGCTATACTAAGCTTTGTGATGGAGCATGCACATCCGCACGATGTGGGCACCATCCTCGACAGGCAAGGCATTGCCGTGCGGGTCGGGCACCACTGTGCGCAGCCGGTGATGGACAGGTTCGGTATTCCCGGTACTGTGCGCGCTAGCTTCGGTGTGTATAATGATAAAGACGACGTCGACCAGTTGGTCGCCGGACTTAAAAAGGTAGTGGACATCTTCGGATGAGTGAAAACGAAAACAGACGTGATGTGATGGATCTTTCAGGCGGTGCGCCTGCCAGTGAAGTAGAGGTTGAAACTGGGGTTGAAGCTGCAGCAGAATTTCCGGCTGAGAATATGCCTGTAAATGCGCCGCGTCCTTCCGTGAGCCCACAAGAGGGCGGCTATTTCCTCAACAAGTTTCTTGAGCAGAGCGAAAAGAGCGCTGGCGAAGCTAAGGCCACTGAAGAAAAAGCAGCTAACGACGAAGCGGCGGCGGGCGAAGCGCCGGAAAGCGCTGAGATACTGCAGGCTAATATCGTTGAAGCGCTGAAAGAAATTTACGACCCGGAAATCCCGGTGAATATTTACGAGATGGGCCTGATTTACGATGTGGATGTGGACGCTGATTATAATGTTAAAATCCGCATGACGCTGACAACACCAAACTGCCCGGTGGCCGAAAGCATGCCAGGCGAAGTGGAACTTAAAGCCGCTGGTGTCACTGGCGTGAAATCATCCCACGTTGATTTGGTGTGGGACCCTGTCTGGACGATGGACCGAATGTCAGACGAAGCCCGCCTTGAACTTGGCCTGCTGTAGGAAATACGTATGAAATCAGTAATCAGCATCACCGACCAAGCCGCCGAGCGCATCAAAAACCTGCTCTCGAAAAGCGATACTGCGATTGGCATCAAGCTCGGCACCGAAACCCACGGCTGTTCGGGCATGGGCTATACGGTTGACTATGTTAACGAACCAGACGCCGCGCTGGAGCTGGTAGAAGACAAAGGCGTCAAAGTTTTTGTAGACCGCAAATCATTGCTGTTCCTACTTGGCACTGAGATGGACTGGGAAGACACCCAATTTTCCACCGGGTTCAAATTTTCGAACCCCAACGAAAAAGGCCGTTGCGGCTGCGGCGAAAGCTTCCACGTATAAGCAAGGATGGCGGAGATACCCACCCGGATTACCGCCTTCCTCTTTGAAGTGCCGCGAAACGTCCCCGTGCAACCACAGGGATGGACTTTCACCCTGCCGCTTCTGCTACAATCAGGTGGAAGAATCTGTCAAAGGGCATTGCGTCAGCGTACTGTCGCCGCTAACATTTTTCCAAACATACAAAGTAGAATTTAACCCAACTTATTTTTCAACTATTTGACGATGTAAACTAATATGTACTTGCTTCGTAAAATATATCATCTGATGCAACATGTTTACACATGGCGGTTATCTACGGCCCGGCCCGGCGGCTGTAATCGTTCTTTTATCCTAACTCGCCTAACGTGCTTCGTAAGAAGGCTCCACTGGTATAGCACGACTTTGCGTCGCTCGGCCCTTGGGCTAATTGCACTGAGCCTTACAACAGAATTACCCGCCTTTAGCGAAGAAACAATACGGTTGGCAACACGTGTTGATTTGCCGCCTTATGTAGAAAAGCAGGCCCGGTCGGGAATAGAGATTGATTTAGTTACAGCAATCTTCAAGAAGATCGGCAAGAAGATCGAATTTGTGCAACTACCGCGCATCCGAATGATACAATCTTTCGACAATGCGGCCATCGACGGCATTTTAACGCAAAACGTCACAGTATCCGAGGTCGGTTGTGCGACGGATTGGTACCTCCAGCACCAGAATGTTGCTTTATCTCTCGCCGACACTGACTTGGTCGTCGCTGATTTACTGGACATCAGAAACTTGTCTACCATATCTTTCGATGGCGCTACGAAATACCTGGGCAAGAACTTTCGCGACGCTGTTTCGCAAAACCCCCGCTATATAGAATCTCCCGATCAAGCTAATCACATTAAATTAGTATACAATAAGCGCTTCGACATAGTTGTTGGTGACCGGCGGATTCTACGGCTGGCACAATCGGCCTATTTCAAAAAAACAGGCGACTATAAAGAGCTAAAAACCCATTATATAATGCCACCCTCGCTTTACCATGCGCGCTTTCATGATAAGGCAATGTGTACTGAATTTAATCAGGCTTTGCAGAAACTCAAAGAAACCGGCGTCTATGCAGAAATCACATCCCGGTACGACAACCCGATTGTCGCAAGTATACACCGGCGCTAAAATCCTTTTTGCGGACTATTTTGACTAGATTGGCGTATTTTCTTTATGCAAATGCTGTCTGTGAGCACTGCCTCTTTGCCTCAACAACATCCTATTGCCATAAGCAATAAATATTCAATGTGCTGAAGATGAAGACTTCGAAACAATGAGCAAGTGATCCTATTTTTTCTTTTTGGGTGCTTTTTTGATAATCTTTTTTACAGTTTTGGAAAACCTGCAACCGTCTCTGTGGCCTGCTTCACAAGACTTCGAAAAGCGTTCCATAGACTTGTTCAAATCTCTGCCCTGCCAGCTGTCTTCAAAATATAAGAGTCCTGCGGTAAAACAACTCCCTTTATCTAAACCAACGCAGCCTAGGTCGGCATATTTAACTGCCTTATTTTGATCTTTTTCAACACCGGTACCCGCGCTATAAATTACAGCAAGAGAGTAACAAGCCAGATTAGCTTTCGCTGTACACGCTAATTCCAATATTGAAACGCCTCTTCTTGGGTCCCGGTTAAGTTCATCAGCGGTAACATAAAGATAACCTGCAAGCGCGCATATTTCAGGATCACCTAAATCACAGCCCCGCTGATAATAAAAAAGTGCCTGAGCAGTGTTCTTGGCTAAATATTTTCCTGTTTGATATAAACCGCCGAGGAGGTGGCAAGAGGTGACGTAATCTTTAAGGCACAATCCAGTTAGTATAGTTTCGCCAAGCTCTATATTCCTATACTCACCCGCCACTGCCATATACATCAATGCCAAATCCTGACAGCTATCGGCATGATCACTTTTACAGGCTGTATCTAAAAGCAATACACCCTGAGCGTGGTTTTTATCGACGCTTAGGCCGTCAATATAGTGGCTGGCAAGCCTATTGCAGTTCCCAAGGTTTCCGCCGTCACAGCCAGCTTTATCCAGTTTGAAAGATCGTTTGTATTTTTTCTTAGCAAAAGCGGCTGCGGCGGGGCGTTCACAATAACTGGCTTCGCCAGCCAAACATTTTTTGGCGGATTTTCGAATTGAAATGCTTTTGTCCGCAGCAATTCCAATTTCCGGGCAACAAAGTACGAAGAGCATCGCAACAATTATGTGCCAAGTGTATGATTTTATCATAGTCGAATTCCCCCAACCGAACCTTCATATTGCTCATATTTATAGTAAAAGTCCTATCATGGTCAAAGCTCTTTTCAGTGCTTCGACAACTGGCGTACGGTAAGGACGTACGCTGTACCTCAGTTGATAACCTCTTAGGGCCTGAACAAAATGTGCAATGCCTGCGGCCGAACGGTGTTGGTGGTGCTGTCATTTGTGTATTTCTGGCGGTTTACTATAGAAGCGTCGAGGCGCTATTATATGCGCTTCGAAGCTTCTTCGGGCCTTCTTGATATATCATTCAACGAAGCAGAGCGAACACCGGCTTAGGTCGACTTTAATGTCCCGTACTGGCGTATTGAAATCTTCGTCGGCCAGCTTTTTTATCGCCTGGAACAGAAGGTTATTTCTGAAGCCTGCTCCGTGGCCACCGCCTTCGATCGTCACGATTTCCAGCGACGCAGCGTTTGAAAACCTCGCTCTCATAAAATCGACATTACCGTAGTCCACATTGCCGTCTGCCGTGCCGTGGAGAACCACTGTTGGCGCGCTGATCCGCTCAAGCATGGGGGCCATCAAACGCAGCTCGTCTTCAAGCGTTAACAATTCCTGGTTGGCCGTGTGGAGCCCTTCAGGAACGAACGGAGAGACCCAAGAAAGGTTTCCAAAATTTTGCATAAAGTGTGGGTCTGGTTCCAAATCGGGGTCGATCGCCCCGGCGACCTGGATCATACCACCAATTTTGTCGCCGTATTTGGCAGCAATCATTGCTGCGACGGGGCCACCGTAGGAAAAGCCGACAATAATCGGTTTTTTACCGTCTTTTTCCACGAGCAGCGGCAAGATGGCCTCGGCTTGCGCCATGAGCGACGTCACTGGCCTTCTGGGCGTTGTCCGCCCCCAGCCAAGACGGTGGACGATGACGAATTCCAAGCCTTCAATGGTGCTCTTTGTGTTGTTGTTGCTCATGGTATCGTTTGAGGGTCCTGGCGTGCCGTGCAGGAAGATCACCCGGCGACCACTGGCGCCATTGCTCAGATGGGCGACCGTAAACGTGCCCTCTGAGGTTTCAGCCTCGGCATACTGGAAATTTAGCAGATATTTTCCTTCGGGAAAAAAGCTACAACCACCAATAGCCAGCACCGCCACAGTGGCGGCTGCCATCCATCTGTACTTTTTTTTCATTGGGCCACCCCGTCTACTGCATGCTGGCCGACGAAGGCTGAAAGCTCAGCCACTGAAAAAGGCGTCTTGGAAGATTGATTTTTTACATATAGCGGTCTGTGGCATTCAGGCTGATTAATCAGCTCTGAGCACCTAGCTGCAAAACAAAGAAATTTGGATCGGTAATCGAACGCCAAGGCGAAACAAGCGACAAAAGTCGCAGAATTGATAAAACAGGATGTCCTCGCCGGGCGTTCGACATGTGTATTTATATACATCATATCAAACTTTCATTTTTATTTTTATAGGTCCCGGAAAAGTACGGCATGTGCCAAAAAAAGCAAATCAAAGGGATGTAACACCTTCGTTAGAATATATTCGTTTGCGCGAACAGCAGACCTTCAAATAAGGTGCTCCAGAAGCAAAACTTATTTACACCTTCAGAGACGCGATCCCGATTTTTAAATCTACAATTCGCATATGTCTGCGTATAAGAATAAAGCGTACGTTGGTCCGTCGTCAAAGATTCTGCAAGATCAGCACATGTAAATTATCAGTGCTTGGAAAAACCATAAAACCCGTATGCTGACGACGCCGACTAGATATTTGCGTAATTTGAAAAGTTCGCTAGTTGTGTGATAGGCTGGATACAGCCAGTCAATAAGCTGAACCGCTCAGGGGGAAAAATGCTGCTAAAGTTCGCTGCAATCTTGCTAGCCGTATCCTGTTTCAGCCTAACATCTGTGCAAGCGTCGGATAGTAAAGTGGTCCGCCTAACAGCGACAGAATGGCCGCCTTATCTTAGTGCAAATCTATCAGACCAAGGCATATCAGCGGCAATTGTGAAAGCAACATTTGCCTCAGCTGGCTATTCACTGGAAGTCGAGTTCGCAGCCTGGAAGCGCTCATTTTTAGCTGGTATCAGCGGTACGGCCTATGACGGCATTATCCTGATCTATTATTCCAAAGCACGGGAGAAAGATTGCCTCTTTTCTAGGCCGGTCGGGAAAAGCTCGCTCGGGTTTGTGCAAAGGCGGGATACGCCCATCATCTGGAATAAACTCGAGGACCTCAAAGGCGTGCGCATAGGGACGGTTCTAGGGTATTTGAATACCAAAGAATTCGACAAGCTTGTCGAAGACAAAGTGTTAGACGCCAGTACCGTTTATACTGATAGGCTTAATCTACGGCGCGTGGCCTACGGCCGTATTGACCTAGCCGTGATTGACCGGCTGACGTTGCAACATCTGTTGACCCAGGATGAGCAGTTGAAGCCCTACAGAAATTTGTTGGAATTCAACCCACGCCTTCTTGCTGAACAAAACCTGCATATCTGTTTCGCAAAAAACGAGCGAGGCCGCTTACTGAAAACAGTTTTTGACCAAGCGTTTGATATGAAAAAGGCAGAACAGATAATCCAAGAAGCAATCGAACGTTTGAGCAAACAATAGCGCCACACTTAGGCATCTTGTGGACACTATAGTCTTTCCAAGTAAGTTTTACCGATTTGGCGCTCAACCACCACTTAGGCTTTGCCAATGCACTAGAGGGCACTTCGCCAAAATACTGGTGGGGCACTGGCGTACCCGTTGTATTCAAACATGCAATTCTTATTTGGAAATACGGTGTCTGCATTGCTAGCCGGGACGTAACGAGGGAAGCCACCGCCCAACCCACGTGAACCTGACTGTGTTCCGTTGCAACTCATTTGGTAGATATTCAGCTCAGATTTAGGCTCTCGTTAAAAAGCAAGGTGTTACACTTGAAATTTGAACGCCGAATAGGCCTCTGGGGAGTTGCTATACCCAAAAAGTCATTTGATTTTTACAGTCTAAAAAGTAGCGTGCCAGGTAAGCGGCCGCTGAAACCCTCACATTTGAGACATTCCTGCAAACTTTAGACTGCCTGTGTAAGGCAGGCACAGTATCTGGTTGGGTTAGCAGTATTTTAGATATGGTGGTTAACAGGAAACGGCGGCGTCTTCTAATCGATACCCTAGGGGATGGTCTTAAGCCCACCTAAGGAATTTGAATAATACAAGGAAGACACATATGGTAGAATTAGCACTTTTCCGCACGATATCCATCGCAAGACCGGGAGATGATGGCCCCCCGCCCACTCCGCCACCTGGCATCACCGCACTTAATCCCATCTTCGGAAGTTCATTTAATGATTTTGTCATCGGGAATACTGGCGATCGCGCTCTTGCGGGCGGTTTCGGTGACGATACACTTGTTGCTCGTTTCGGTAATGATACCCTTGTTGGTGGGGTCGGATCAGATACCTTCCGGGTGAGCCTTGCTCCCGATCCTGATGGTGATACCTTAGTTAACACCGTTATTGCCGATTACGAGCCCGGCGTGGATGCACCCATTCCGTTGATTTTTCCCGCCGGATCGTCATCTGCTGACGGGATTTTCTCGAGCTTTGATGACTTGCTTGCTAACGCGGTTGAAATAGACGGAGGTGTGGTTATTACCCTTACATCCAGCCAAACGCTGACGCTGGAAGGCCTGACGCTTGGTGATCTGACCGAAGAGCTTTTCCTCGGCAGTGTGAACGAAGCACAAGGGTCTGAATTCCTGTTAGAATCCTATGAAGGGGCCGGTGCGATTTCCGGTAGCGCTGATAGTGATCTCATTTTGGCTGGTTTCGAACCAGACGACAACAAAATTTTTGGCGGTGCGGGCGATGATGTGCTCTTTGGCGGTGGCGGCAATGACCAGATCTTTGGAAATGTAGGTAACGATTCCCTTTCAGGTGATGCGGGGGATGACATTGTCTTTGGCGGTGTGGGCCGTGATGAGATTTTAGGCGGTGACGGCGATGATGAGCTCTACGGCGGTGCAGGCGACGACATAGTTATAGGTGGTGCCGGTGACGATAGCCTGTACGGCGGTGCCGGACACGATTTTCTGATCGGCGGCGAAGGCGCGGATACATTTTTCTTCAATACCACCGGCGGGGGTACTGTTGTTGACTTCGATATCGAGGAGGATGTCCTTTTTCTTGCCAATACGGTCACCGACTTTACGGACATTCAAAGCATCCTAGATGCGGCGACCTTCATCGGCGGGATAGATGCTAGCACTCAAGTGGTTATTGATTTGGGTGGTGGCAACAGTCTCTCTTTGATCGGTTTTACGCTGGAACAACTGTCTGAAGCGACCATAATATTCTAGCAGCTTAAAGTTTTTCCTGTGCAGGCGCTCATTGCTCTTGGCAGGAAAAACTTCCTTTTCTATGGCTCAGACCGGAGCAGTGAACGCGCCGCTGCGGCTTATATACCGTTGGAAACTGCCAAGCCAAACGGTATCAACCCGAGGCATGGCTGACCTGAATATTTGAAACTATCGCAGATCATCCGATCAACCGCTGCGATGAGCTCTTGTCGGTATTGAGCGAGCGCATTCGTAACCAGCAGGTCGTTCACCGTTCCGTGCACGCTCTTGTGCACGCTCTATGCACCTTGCAAAAGTTTGGGCTGCGCGGCGGCAAGCTGGTGTGCGGCCTTGTTGTAAGGCCGCCATATTTATTAAATACTTTTTCTCGTTTGCGAGAATTCAGGGCCTTTGAACCCGCGCTTCATGAACAGACGAGACCAACAGAAACTGTGGCTGTCGAGAGATCAGTCCAGCAATCCAATAGGTTCTTTGCTTGTTTGATCGGCAGATTGGCCAACTGCAGCCGGATCACCGTCGGTGCCAATACCTTCAATTCTGTCCGGGAAAATTAGCACAACTTTGGTACCAATTCCCTTGGCAGAACTAATCTCAAGGGTACCGGACGTTAAGGTGGTAAACTGGTCTGCAAGCGTTAAGCCGAGGCCACTACCGCCTTCAGACCGTGCATACGAGGTGCTGGCCTGGACAAAACGTTTTTTGGCGTCAGCCAGTTCCACTTCATTCATGCCTATTCCCGTGTCTTCGATAGTGAAGGCGAGTTTATGATCCTGAAGCCTATCGAGCGTTAGAATAATGGTGCCCTCATCTTTGCTGAATTTGACCGCGTTCGACAGGATGTTGGTCAGGATTTGCTTTAAAATGCGGCTGTCATTGCGCATCACTAGCGGTGAAATATGCCTGACTAGCTTGATCTGTCTATCCTCGACCTCCGGCGAGAAGAAATTGATAACATCGCCGAAAGTTTCATCCGCTTGAAATTCCGAGACAGTCAACTCCAGGTTTCCGGATTCTAATTTTGTCAAATCCAGGATGTCATTAATCAAGGCCAGTAAATGTTGGCCGCTATCGAAGATATTGCCCACGTAATCATGGATTTTCTCTCTCGGCATCTTCAAATGCTGCGAATTAATGAACTCAGAGAAACCGATAATCGCGTTTAGTGGCGTTCTAAGCTCGTGGCTCATCACCGCCAGAAATTTTGATTTTGCTTCGCTGGCCACTTTCGTAGCAGTATGCAGGACATCGGCCTCATCCATAGAAATACGCAATTCTTGTTCCGTATGTTTTTGCTGGTCGCTCAGCAATTTCAAGTCTTGGTAAGATTTGACACGCTCAAGTTCAGCTGCAACGCGGCTAGCGATAATGCCCAATATTGTTAGAGTGATTTCCTTATAGGCGTGGTTGCTTTGGCATAGGCAACCAATGATACCGAGCGGCTCCCCACTTGAGTGAATTAGCGGCGCCCCAATATACTCCACATCAGCCTCCTGTTGCATCCCCCACATATTGAGGAATTCAGGATGAAAATCGGTGATGCCTAAGATCTTTTGTTCTTCGAGGATTTGACGACAGGGTGCGGTTTTTAATGGGTAAATTGTGTTGGAACCTGCAACACCCTTACACGCATACTCAATCGTGTGAATTTCATCCTTGGTGCTATTGAGCAAGCCGATGAAGACATGCGTTTTCTTCAACCGGGCTCCAATTTCTGGCACTATCGCTCGCAGAAAGCCCTCACCAACCTGGCCCTTCATAGCAAGTATGATCTGGTTCAGCTTCGACGTCCAAGTCTCCAGGCTTTGCTCGGCTTCTATGCGCTTCTCGCTTTCGTGCCGAGCCGTCTCAATGATATAGAGACTTTGGTTAAGGCTATCGCAAAAGCGCTGGATCAGCAGGTGGCTATCCGTGGAAAAATTATTCTCCTTACGGTCGAGGATACACAGCGTGCCAAATGTCTCTCCGGTGGGCCAGTTGATCGGCAAGCCATAATAAGAAATCATGCCCAGCTCGACGTCGGGATTATGAGCCCAGTCCGGGTCATTCAAGGCATTGGGAACCAGCAGCGCACTTTTCGTGCTCATAACTGTTTCGCAGTAGAGGCCAGTATCTAGACCTGCCCTGTCTCCCTTTCCGTAAACATTATTTTCAGAATTGCTCGACGCGTAAACTTCTATCTCATCTTCATGCACACGCATGATCAGGGCAGCTGGCGTGTTGGTCAGCTTGGCTAATAGATCGACCATGCTTTGCCAGTTTTGAAAGACATGCTCAGGCAGGTCTCGTTCTGCTTTGATCCAATATTTAGATCGGTGATCTTGGATAGCTGCCATTTAGGAGGTCCGGAGTTTACGTCGTGAAGTGCCAGCATATGCGCCACTTCCTAATGTCTGGTTAAGGTTGTGATCCTTGTTGACCAGCTGTTGTCGCAACGCTCAAGTTGCCATAAGGTGGTTACCATACTGATTGATCACATAGGGGGGCTTCGTGCCAAAAAACACACCTGTACGCACTAAGGTTATCGCCTACAAAACAAGCTGGAAATCGGTATTCATACTGGCCACAGGCATTTTCGCGGCCCTGCTCTTCACGGTACCTGCCGCGGCAAAAACCGCCTATAAATTCATTGAATGCGAGGCAAAAACCGTCCGCAGCAATGGGTATGTGATTAGCGGTATATTGCAAGTGGACGGCAACCCTAACCCTGTATTAATTTACAACTTTCGGAATTTCGTGAAAAAGAACTTCCGCCGGTTTACCAAGGTTGGAAAATGCAAGGTAAGCCGCTTCACCAAAATACGCCAAGCCAGAAACGGCTATGCCGCACGCATAGTGAAACGCCGCAATGAAGACAGCAGTATCTTTGAAACCAATTATACGCTCAGTCCCCCTGCGCGTCCGGACTTCCCAGAGCGCCCAAACCGCGAGCGGCCTCGGGTGCAAGCGCCGCCTGCCTTCGGCATTGCGTTTGGGTCCCGCCTCGACCGCGCCATGCTGTCCTCCGGTCGTCCTTCATCAGAGGTATATACGCCGCAGAGATCAGGCCGCGAGTATTATGTTGAAAACCACTCCAGCGTGCTGGTGCCTTCACCAAGCGCACCCTTCAGCCGCTATGAAATATCAGTCGGCAGCGAAACGGGCCGTGTGGTGCGTGTTAAAGCCGTTGGCATGACCGATGGCCACGATAATGACTACCGCCGCGCCGCGCGCCATTTTGAAGCGTTGCGCGAGCAATATCCCACCATGCGAGAGGCAGCGTGCCGCGAACATTCACGGCGCGGCTTCCACGACTTTTCCTACGGTAACGAAGCGCACGGCGTGCTGCGTGCCCGCGGGCCTCATGGCGGCGCCACCATTCGCCTCTCGGTGCATGATGTGGGCAGCTACAAGGTGATTGAACAAGAGCACACGCCCGGCGGCAACGAAGCCCGCCGTTACCTAACGCGGCGCGGCCGGTAGCGGAGCGGGTCCGGGAGATTTAAAGGGCAACTGGTGCAAGGATTTGACTTGTCTGCGGCCTTTGTCTATTTTGCACTAGGGTTCAGATCGCCCGCCGCTCGCTGGCCTTTGCCACGGTGAAGATCTGGCACTGTATGTAGTGACCTCATCAGTAGAATGCCGAACGGCAGCAACGCGAGCCCCTTCCTCTATACTTTGGCATTCTGTGAAAAGGTCAGACATGTCATTAATCTCGACTACAATTTCCCTTGAAGAAATCATCTTTGGTTTCACATCAAATCTTTTTGTCCTAGCGTGGCTCGGGCTGCTGATATCGGTATGGCTCAGCCGCACGTCCCGTTGGCGGCCCCGACTCCTGTGGTTCGGTGGGCGCCTAGTGCCTATATTCCTGCTAACTCTTTTTTTCGCGGGCGCACTTTTAACCCACGGCATGGAACCTGCGGGCTCCATCTTTACGTACGACGGTATGCTGCTCATCTTCGAGAGGCCCGAGAGGGCGTTAAATGTCTGGATCGAAATCCTAGCATTGGCACTTTTCGTAACACGCTGGATTATTGAGCAAGCACAAACCCACCGCTTAGCGCGCCTAACAACAACAGCAATTTTGCTGGTAGCATTTGTTTCTGGCGGCCTCGGTTTGCTGGTATATTTTTGTATTGAGGGTATAGGCTGGCTGACACAACGCACTGAGAAGCCCTCGCCCTAACGGGATAAAGCAACTTCTCAACAGGCGTCGGTTTCCGCCGTCTGTTGAGAAAACTAATGGGCCGGAGTTTCTTGGTAGCGGCCTATGGGCCGGAGCACTTGATATTCACCGGGAAGAAGGCCAAACTGCGCCATCACGCAATGCCGGGGAGAGAAAGCATGCGCAAAATTATTCTGCCGCCCGTTCTTCTAGTAACCTGCCTAGTGGCCACCGTTGCCGCCAATTGGTACCTGCCTGAGGACAATATACTCAAAACCGTATGGCTTTACGGGGTGACCACAAAAATTGGGTATCTCATTCTTTTCATTGGTATTTTCCTACCGATCCGTTCGGCGATGATCTTCAAACAAGAAGAAACCAACATCATCCCGTATAAGTCGCCTGATAAAATGGTGTCTCGTGGCCCGTTTGGTTTCACCCGCAACCCGATGTATCTGGGTATGCTTTTGGTAATATTGGGTGTTGCTGCGCTCTACGGCACCGTCGTTGGCCTGCTGTTCAGCGTCCTGTATTTCGCGGTCGCCAACTGGTGGTACATCCCGTTCGAGGAAGCCAAAATGGCCAACATATTCGGCGATGCCTTTACCGATTATAGCCGCCGGGTCCGCCGCTGGCTTTAAGGGTACGGCGCGTGCGGAAGTCAGATGCTTGACGCAGCGCTATAACCCTCTAAATCATAAGCTTAGGCATTTTGAGGAGGACAATCATGTTGAAGAAAATTCTTATCGGTATTCCTGTACTGGTGATCGTGGGCTTGTTTGCGCTTTATTTCCTGTTCCCCTCAACGGTATTTGCACTGGCGCGCGACGCTGAGCGCGGCGCGGCTGGCCTTGTGCAAAAAGAGATCACTGTGGGTGACCACAACATTGTTTATCTTGAAGGCGGCACAGGCGAGACCTTGCTGCTGCTGCACGGTTTTGGCGGCGACAAAGACAATTGGACACGCTTTTCCAAAAGTCTGACCGGCAGCTACCACGTGGTTGCACTCGACATGCCGGGCTGGGGTGAAAGCACCTACCTGCCAACAGAAACTTACGGCGTCACCAAGCAGGTCGCGCGCCTGAAGGCCATCACCACCGCACTCGGCATCAAGAAATACCATGTGGCCGGCAATTCAATGGGCGGCTGGATCGCAGGAGCGCTCGCAGCCACCTATCCGGACGATGTGCTTTCCCTCGGCCTGATTGATAATGCGGGCATCACCACGCCGAAGAAAAGCGAGCTTCAGATCTTGTTCGAAAGCGGCACCAATCCGCTTCTGGTCAACAGCATCGAAGATTTTGACCGCCTTCTGGCATTCATTTTTGTAACTGTGCCGGACATTCCGGGCCCGGTTAAAGGCTATCTGGCAGAAACATCTGCCCTGCGCAGGCCACTGAATGAGAAGTTGAGCGCTGACCTGTTTGCAGACCCAGTGGCGCTTGAGCCGCTGCTGCCAGCGCTGACCATGCCGACAATGGTGATGTGGGGCACGGAGGACCGGCTGATTGATGTATCTGCAGTAGGCGTGATGCGCCCGCTACTTCAGAACGCAACATACTATGTTCTGGAAAACACCGGCCATTCACCAATGATCGAAAAGCCTGAAGAAACTGCGGCGCAGTATCTGGAATTTCTCGCCAAAGCGCGGGGTTAAAACCAAACGCGGTTAGTAACTAGCCTTTATCGGCCTCGCGCTTCGCGGCGCGGGCCTCAGCGGCGGCTTTTCGCACCGTTGGCATATCAGCTGCCAAATGGTTGTCGCCGCGCATTTCTGCTAGCTCAATCTGCTTTTGACGTTCTTTAGACTGGGATTTTTTCGCGTCGCTCAGGCCGTCATAGCAGCGCGGGCAGCTAACGCCTTTTTCGTATTTAGGTGAAGTTTTATCGTCCTCAGTGATCGGCCAGCGGCAGCCGTAGCACTGGTCATACTCGCCTTGCTTCAAGCCGTGGCCGACAGATATCCGCTCATCAAAGACAAAACACTGGCCTTCCCATAGGCTTTGCTCTTCGCGCATTTCTTCCAGATACTTCAGGATGCCGCCTTCAAGGTGGTAAACCTCGTCGTATCCTTGGTCTTTCATATAGGCTGTGGATTTTTCGCAGCGAATACCGCCAGTGCAGAACATCGCGATTTTCGGCTTTTTGAGCGTGTCCTTATTCTCAGCGACCCACTTGGGGAACTCGCGGAAGGTTGTTGTGTTTGGGTCCACCGCGCCCTTGAAGGTGCCGATTGAAACTTCGTAATCGTTCCGCGTATCCACCAGCACAACATTTGGGTCACTGATCAGTGCGTTCCAGTCCTCAGGCTTTACGTAGGTGCCGACGATATTATTGGGGTCAGTGCCAGGCACGCCCATGGTGACAATCTCTTTTTTCAGCCGCACTTTCATACGTAGAAACGGCATCGTCTCAGCCCAGCTTTCTTTGTGAACCAAATCCGCAAACTCAGGGCGAGACTTCAGATCAGCCAGCAGCGCGCGCACGCCCGCTTCTGGTCCCGCAACAGTGCCATTGATGCCTTCATCCGCCAGCAGCAAGGTGCCCTTCACGCCGTTCGCGTCGCACATGGCCAATAGTGGCCCTTGCAGATCAGCAAAATCCGGTAGGCGAACAAACTTATAAAGCGCAGCAACAAGAAAATTAGACACGGGCGTATCACCTGATGATTAGACAGTAAAAAGCATAGCAAACACGGCGCGTCATACGCTGAAGCCAGCGATAAATCAAGGCTGGCGGTCATTTTGACGCCGGCGCAATAACCTGACTATTCTTACTGGCCAAGCAAATACATCAGCACCGCGCCCAGCCCTAAACCCACCATCAACGTCAAAGCAACAACCATCATAACCACAGGCGACGTCAATATTGAGACAAATGCTCCGTTGGTTACGTTTAACGGTTCTGGCTCAGCCATCAATTGCGCTTGCTCGATCTCAAGTACTGAGCAGAGCTCCATGACCGTCTCAGGCGCTGCACTGCCGAAGCGTTCAACCCGCTGCACAGTCCGCAAGCTCAGATTACACACGTCGGCAAGATGCTGCTGGGTCCAGCTGCGCGATTGCCGTTCGGCCTTTATGACGGATGCTTTAATGTCCATCTACCGGCCCGCCATGTTACGGGTCTGGGAGGTGTCTATCACTGCTCACGATCCGATTTTTTACTATATCTTGCCCAGAGCGCGCCGCCGACCATCGACACGGTGAGACCCAGCCCCAACCCGAGGGCATAATCCAACGAGATCGATTGACCCAATACCATCCCACCGAGAATACCAAAGGCAAACCCGACAATCAGGAGCGGCACAAGCTTTCTAACGAGATGCGACGTCGAGCCCCCGTAAAATGAACTGGTTTTAACACCGATAATCCTGTTACCACTTGATAGCATCACCTCCACATCGGAGGTAATAACCCGCACGGTGCAGACACGGAGATCATACTCTTTCCCAGCATGGGAAATTCTGTAACGGGCATAAACGCCAAACCCTCGGCCCTCAAAGACCAGTTCATCATTAATGAACAGGCGTCCTTTGCCGGACCAAGATGAGATATTGATTGTGATTTCATCATCGCCATCTTCAAAGGCGTACCAATAGCCACTGGTCATCGAAACGACATCGAACTTGCTTTCTATAGCCTGGTCCTTGTTCCTCATCCTATTGGCCCTGCCCTGTTGTTTCACTGTCTCCGGTAGAGGCAGCGTCACGCTGTTCTTTCGCTCTCAGCCGGTGCCAATAGACAGCAACGCCCGCCACCAGCAGGCCTAGTGCACCTGCCAAAACCCCCAAAAAGCCCCAAAACGGTATTTCCTCAAAATAACCAGACCAATCTAACCCAATAGTCGCGCCGGCCAAGCCTGCCAAAAGGCCAGCAGAGACTGGCACAAGCATTTTTTTCAAGATTTTCGATTTAGAGCCGACGTAATAGCCAGCCGTTTTTACGCCTACAATGCTGCCATTTTTTATCACCAGACATTCGATGCTAGCCTTGAACACGCTCACCGTCGAAAAATGGACTTCATAGTCATGCCCTGCATGCGGAAACTTGTGCCTGCTATGATAGCGAAAACTACGCTTTTCGAAAACAAGCGCGTCATTTATATAGACCCGCTCTTTACCACTGAAGGCAGAGCCGTGCACAGTGATCTCATCACCGTCACAGTCGAATGCAAACCAATAGCCGCTAGACAGCGTAACCATATCAAATTTGCTGTCTTGTTGTTTCATTGCTGCGTCTGCCATCTTACTCGCTCCTGCCCGATCGGCGCACTATAGGGGTGTTTCCTCCAAGCGCTGTTATTTTATTTTGAACGGTTTGCTCAAACCCGGTCACCGCACTATTAAGTGCCTCAACACTGCAACGCACGGGACTGAAAATGGTGGGATCTACCATCCACATCACTATTCCCACCAGACATATAGATTTGATCATCATAACCGTTCCCTCTGTGCCGTCCCCTTTTGGGGGGTCAGGCTTAACTCGCTGTTGTTGTTCGGTGATGCTTATGTGGCAGCTAATTCTCCCCTGCACAGCGACAGCGGTATGACAGTCACCCCCACTGTCATATGACAGCAGCCGTGTCACATTGGCTGGACCCGTTGAATTGGCTGGATTTCTCTAAGATTCGGGTAAAAACAGAAAAACCTGACAGGGCGTTTCGTTGCAGTCGTGTAGCCTGTTTTTATAGGTATCCGGACCGCGGGCTATGCTAACAAACCTCACTATCGCCACATTTTCTGTTTTGATTACGTCCTATTGACCTACGTTATTTGAACGATTTGTTTTATTTTTAGGATAATGACTCCATGGCTAAAACTACTCTCGCCTTCGCACTGAGCGCAGCGCTTCTGGTTGCCCCTGCCGCCCTTTCAGACATTAAAGCTGGTATTAAGGCGCAGGAAGACGGGGCGTTTGACGTTGCCCTGACTGAGTTCAAGAAAGACATCAACGTTACCACCAGCCGATTTGAAGCCAATTGGCGCACAGGCCAGACCTACATAATGATGGGTGACCCTAAAGAAGCGTTGAATTATCTGGAAACCGCGATTGAAGAAAATGCCGACCATGCAGAAGCGCAATATTGGTGGGGAGCCGCCAACGGCCAAACCGCCCAAAGCGCTAGTATCTTCTCCGCTCTTGGCTATGCGAAAAAAAGCAAAAAAGCATTTGAGAGAGCGATTGAGCTGGACCCTGACCACCTTGAAGCACGCGGGGCCCTGGTACAGTATTTGTTGCAGGCGCCCGGCATAGCGGGTGGTGATAAAGACGCAGCGCTGGTGCAAGCCAATGAAATTTTTGCACGCGACAAATCAAAAGGCCTGGTCAACCTGATAGCGGCGCATCAGGCGCGCGAAGAACCCGCTGAAGCCATGGCAAAAGCCGACGCACTCGTGGCGCTCGATCCCAGCAATTATATTGGCTACTCCGTACGAGGCCAAATCCACCGCACCGATGGCTCGATGGAAAAAGCCTATGCTGACTTTAAAGCGCTCACGAGCCTAACCGGCACCGAAGAGGACGAGATCGATAACATCAAATTCGGTAACTATTACCTCGGCGCAGTTGCCAGCAAGGGCAAAATCCATATTGCCGAAGGTATTGAAGCGATGACCGGTTTCCTCAGCGACACCGAATTTACAAAGCCCTATCTGGAAAGCAGCCCGCTTGAAGGCTATGCAAACTATTATCTCGCATCCCTATACCTGCAGAACGGCAACTTGACCGCTGCACGCACCAGCTTTGACACTGCCCAATCAAGCAAACGCAAAGACAAGGACCTTAAAAAGCTGCTTAAGAAGTTCAAGAAAGTGCTGAAAAAAGCAACGTGAATTCACTTTAAAGCCTTTTTACCGAACACGGCGATTGTGAGCCCTCACAATCGCCACATTTTTGCCGATAATAAACCACAGACAAGCATTTGACGTCGTTTTAACTGCACCTTTTTTGGGAGTTTTCCGATGATAAGACCCTGCCTCTCTGTAGCCCTTTTGATAAGCTGCTGTTCCGTGTCTGCGGTGGGGGCCGGCAAACACCCTGAGCCTGAAACCGCGGTTACCTCTGAACTTGAAACCGTGCTATCCGCGCTACGCAAAAGGGGCACAAAATCCCCAAAAGTCTTTCACCTTTATCAGCGGCATGGGCTTACGGAGCTCAATATTATCATAGACCCGTTGCTAGACGGATTGCCGGAAGTCATTCCCTTTGGCAAACTTTACGGCAGCTTTCCCGGCACCCTTAAGCCTAACTGTGTAAAGGCAGAGAGCTTGAAACCGAAGGTGCATCTAGTGAAGCACGGCTCGCTGTATCAACCGTCGCCTATTCATAAAAAACGAGCAGCTGAAATGCCTGAAGCCCATTTCTACACCTTAGAAAAAGAACGCGGCATCCACTGCCCCGCACGTGTCTTTCTCGTGGGCGAATGATCTAAATTTCACGACCTAACATTTAGCAGACTAAGCGGCGACAAGTTTGTTCGCCGCTTGTGTTTCTGCTGTTTATTGCCCAGCATTGCCCACATCCCGAGTAGCCACATCCCATGTAACTCACATCAATGTGCGGCTTTGTGTGCAGATTTACAGACCCTTTCCCTGCTATAACAGGCGTATAAAAAAGAAGAAAACAATACCACAAGGATACCCCGTGATCAGCCGCATTCTTGCTGTCTTATTCATAATGCTATGCCTACACAGCCTAATGGCCCCCCAAGTATCCGCCGATATTAGTGCGGGCCTGCGGGCGCATGCAGAGCGCAACTGGCCGCTTGCCATAGCGGAATTTCAAAAGGACACGACCGCCGATGCAACGCGCTTTGAGGCCAATTGGCGCATAGGCGTTACTTATTTTATCAGCGGTGACAGCGATAACGCTGTCAAATACCTACAGTGGGCCGTCGCTGAAAACGATGGACACGCTGCGTCGCAATTTTGGATTGCCCGCGCCTACGGTGATCTTGCAGAACGGGCAAGCGTATTTTCCGCTGCAAGCCTCGCCAAAGCAAGCAAGCGCGCCTTTGAAAATGCAGTGCGTCTGGCCCCGGAAAACCTGGACGCCCGAAGTGGCCTGATGTTGTTCCACTTAAAAGCACCCGGGATTGTCGGTGGTCGCACCTCCCGCGCGTTAGAGCAAGCCTACGCAATCAAAGAACGCGACCGCGAACGGGGATACGTAAGCCTCGCCATAATATACAGAACCACCGGCGACCGTGCGAAAGAGATCGCTGTGTATGACGATATGCTCACTGAGTTTCCTGAAAACTCTGCAGGACGATTACAGCGCGGTGACCTCCACCGGGAAAACGGGGACTTTGAAGCAGCCTACAAAGACTTTCAAACCGTGGCTTTTGATGAGCAAGGTACCAGCAGTGGTAATTTCAGGGTTCGGCTAGAGCCCACCATAATGGCCACCTATTTGCTCGGCGCAACTGCAAGTGCTGGCAAAATCCATATCCAAGAAGGGATCAAAGCGCTCTGTAAATTCCTCGCCTTGGGTGTTTTTGATACGCCACTTCGCAAAACATACAGCCAATATCATCTTGCTTCGTTGCTTTTTGCAGACGGCAGCATCAGCCAAGCCCGAGCGTTTTTGAACGCCGCCCTTGAGGGCCCTTCTGATAAGGCCCTACAGAAACTAATCAAACGGCTGGGTAAAACATTAGCAGCACTTTAAGGCGCCTTGGTGAATGCGGGGAAGGTCTTTTCGCCTTTGGTCTCTTTCACAGCGCCACAGTGTGGGGGCAGGCAGAAAACCACAGCTTAGTGCGTACCTTTCCTAGATAGCCGATTTATCAGCGTCAGCTTAATTTTACTTTCACCTTTTAAAGTATACCCTTAGGAAACAAACGAACCTACCTGCTTATTAGCTAACAATAGGAAGGCAATATCATAGCTAGCTTCCTCAAGGTTTGGGCGCAGAGTTCTATGCCCGGAAAACGGCATTGGCGACCTCATAGCTGTCATCGGCGGTTAGTTATTCTGTCCGCCACCTTCGCCTGCCTGTGTGCTCCTTCGGCCCTTGCTTATCAGGAAAGGGAGGACGCTGAAGGCGCACAGGTTTTCAGTATCAGCTATACCGGAAACTTCCTCTCCAATGTATCGGGCGGCCAATCCCGAGGGTCGAGCTATACCCACGAACTAGACGTCGGAGCTTCTTTTCAAATTGCCGACAAATGGACTTTCGCGGTTACGGGGGCCTGGACCCAAGGCGCTGCGCTTAGTGATCAGCATGTCGGGGATTTCGGCGGACTTCAGGGCACATTTAACGATGCCAACGCCTTGTGGCTTTATGAAGCCTACGCCGCCTACAGCGGCGAAAAGTTGGCTTTTGCAGCTGGCCGCCTAAGTGCAGGCGATACCTTCGCGTCGCTTGATATAATGGGTAATTTCGTCAACGCTACATTTTCGTCAAACGCTGGCGCCATTTCTACAAACGCAGGTGGTTTCACGACGGGGCCTACGTCCACATGGGGGGCATATCTGGCTTATGCCACCAGCGAAACCAGCACATTTACTGTCGGCGCTTATTTATCGGCCCAAAACAATTTTAGTACAGATGATCACGGCCTTGATTTTAGCTTCAACCCCGGTGACGGCGTGCTTATCGCTGCTGAATACCGCCAGGCCTTCAGCGAGGCCGCCTTCGGTTTCGGCGCCTATTATGACACGGCGGACGCTGAGGTTTTAACTGAAACGCAAGCCACAAGAGACGCGCGCGCTGATTACGGGTTTTATAGCTATATCGAGGGGCCACTCACACCCACCGGGCCAACCGCAATGATCATGCTGCAACTCGCACCTGAGAAAGGCTTAAACTTGTTTCCGCTGTTTATACTTGGCGCGCTTTCGTGGAACGGGATTGTCCCTGCAAGGCCGCGCGACAGGATGAGCCTCGGCATTGCTTACGGCAAAATCTCAAACCGACTAGAAAGCTTACGAGATGAAGTGGTTTTTGAGTTGAATTGTACTGCAGTAGTAAACGACATTATCACAGTGCAGCCAGTGGCACAGTATGTGTCCAACCCCGGCGGCACCGAGGCCAACGCCCTGATTTTTGGCGTCCAGTTAAGCGTGGAATTTTAAACCGCAATCAAGCAGAGCCGACCCAGCAGCAATTGCCATTGAACAGGACCACGTAACACCTAGGCAGTTATTCTAATTATCCTTCAACCCTTGCAGCAATATGCGCCCAGCCTGCCCGCCACTTCCGTAGACTTTATTATTAGCCAGCAGGGATAGTGCCTCGATCGAATTGCCGAGTGTGTCAGTGTCTTTTTTAAGTAGCAACCCTTCACCGGCCAATAAATCATTGGCGTCGGCCGCAATTTTAGAGACCAACGAATAGCCGAACAATCCACCGTCCCCTTTGATTGAATGGATCATCAGTTTCATTTTACAGCGCAGGTCTAGGTCCTCTGGGTTTTCTTTAAGCTCCTTAACCGCCATCAGCAGTTTACCGCACTTAATCACCAAATCCTCTTCAAATTCCACTTGCAATTGAATGAGGGTCGCCTCGCTAACACCAGGCACTGGTTTCATCTGACCCTGCACCTTGATTTTGCGTTTGGCTTGTTTAGCAATCGTATCCGTCACATGGGTAACTACACCGGCGAAGCCCCCGTTCATAGCTTCAGTGGCCCGAGTGTCGGCCTGACTACTCTTGGCTTCTTTACCTTTTGCAGAGTTGGCTATATTCGCCGTCGTGGTATGGATTTGTTCGCCAACCAAGCTGTTAATTGTCCTGAATAACAAGGGGACATCAAGTGGTTTGGCGCAGGTGGCATCCATGCCCGTGTCTTTGTAAATTTTAATATTGCGGCTGGATACATCAGCTGTCATCGCGATGATCGGTATCGTAGATTTCTTGCCATCACTGGCACGAATAATGGCAGTCGCTTCAAGCCCATCCATCACGGGCATCCGTACATCCATCAGGATCACATCATAATCTTCGGCGTCGTAAAACTCCAACGCCTCTTTGCCGTTATTCGCAATAGATACGACATGTCCTAATTTCCGAAGCAAAATCCCAACCAGCTTCTGCAAAACCACAGTATCTTCCACAACCAGTATCTGCAGTGGCCGAGACGCTTTCCATGATTCCGCAGAGGCTTCACCAAGCAGTGGATCGACGTCGCTTGTCGCTAGCTCTGACCGCACCGTGAACCAAAACTTGCTGCCTATATCTTCAACACTGTTCACACCAAGTTCGCCGCCCATCAATTCAACAAGTTGCTTGGAAATCGATAGCCCCAGCCCTGTACCGCCATACAGTCTGGATGTAGAGTTATCGGCTTGGGTGAACGGTGTGAACAAACTGTTAAGCGCCTCCTCAGTAAGCCCAACACCGCTATCTGATACAGTGAAGCGTGTCATCAATTCACCGTCTTCATTTTTATCGTGCTCGACAAAAATTGAAATTCTGCCGTTCTCGGTAAATTTAAGCGCATTGCTGAGCAGGTTGTTCAAAACCTGGCCAATACGCAACGTATCGGCGCAAATGCCTTCATGCATACCGGGAGCAAAAGTAATGTGTAGCTCCAACCCTTTTGATAAAATACCGCTTCTAAACATACCTGCTGTCGTTTCAACAAAAGAGGCGAGGTGAAAATCAAGCGGATCAATGACAATTTTACCCGCGTCCAGTTTTGACTGGTCAAGAATTTCATTGAGTATTTTTAGAAGCTGCTGGCTGGAGGTATGGATATCTTTGGCCCAGCTGAGAACCTGCTTATCCTGTGCTCGATCCAAAATCAGTTCCGACATGCCGATAACGCCTGACATTGGCGTGCGAATTTCGTGGCTCATCGCCGCAAGGAAATCTGATTTAGTCATTGTAGCGTTTTCAGCTTTTTCCTGAGCATACACCAAATTATCCAGTGTTAGGTTCAGCGCCTTGGCAAAATACCCAAACTCGTCATTTTGGTGCAGCTTCACCCTATATTTAATATCGCCTTTACCCACGCGCACGGCACCGTCCAGCAGTTTCTTCACCGAGCCACCGATGCCGCGACTGATCAGAAACATTGCCGTCGCCACTGCGGCAAACAGTACCGCTGAAATGATAAGAAGGGCGTTTTGAAACTTTGTAACCGGTTGGGTAATGTCTGAAATAGGGGCAACGGCGATAATACTCCAGTCCATTGCTTTATTGAGGCCAAATTCAGCCATATCAGCAAAGCCAGCCATCACCTGCACACCAGTTGCATCGGTATAGGTAATACTGCCTACATCACCCTGGAGAGAGAAATTATCCAGCAAATCTGGCTGAACCTTCAGGTCAGGAAACGGTGCCAAAAGCCTTACAGCGGGGTCGGCGGTCACGATCACCCTGCCGTCATTGTCCACCAAATAAACATACTTATCACCGATCACCCGCTCATCAAATTCAGCGACAATATTTTTCACTGTATCCAGGTTGATCTCTACCAACAGCACTTTCACAACATTGACATTCGCATCGTCCGTAATCGGGGTTAGGAATGCGAGCCCAGCGCCACTGTCCAACTCTAGGATTTCGGAGACAAACAGATCGCCCTGTTTACCGGCAAGAACATCTACAAATATATGCCGCAGTTCGGGATAAAGCTGCAGGATATTCTGGCCTCTTTCATTCTGCTCACCAGAACTGGCAATGATGGTGCCGTCAATCTGGATGACATCAATATCATCCAGATACGGCGTACCTTCAATAACTTCTGTCAGATACTGAATGATCGCAGGCACATTCTCAGTTTCTAAAACATCCGCCTGTGACAGGATCAAAACATCGGTTGATCGCTGGTCAAAAAGCCGGTCAATATCAGCACCCACAAGAAAGGATTTCTCTTTCAAATCATCTCGCAGGCTATCAACCAGCATTTGAGATGCGGCATTTGAGGTGTAATAATACATCGCTACTTGCGGCGCCAAGAACAGCAACAGCGTCATCGCCAAAAACTTGCTTGTCAGCCGAGAGAAGAATGGGACCTCACCTGAACCTGAACCTGAACCTGAACCTGAACCGGTGGGCCACGTTATAGGTGGTGTCAATGGGTTTTGCAGATTACTCATAGCCATTCACTGCTTCTATTGTTTGCCGCTGAGGCACTCTGTCAGAGTGTAAGCGAATAAATATCAAGATTGCGTAAACTTCTATTGCGGAAAAACCCCAAGAGAAAACAGGGCCCTAAAGGGGGATGTTTCAAATACTTAGCGCATCAAAACAGAGATGGTAAAACCGGTCAACCAATAGGTCTTTTGTATCATAGTAAAAAACCGATAGTGGCAACTATGGTGCCGCTTGCCGGACTCGAACCGGCGGCCCCGTCATTACGAAAAAACTGAACTGCCAGCGTTTCCGCCAAAAACCACTCTTTAGCCCAGCTACTGCCCACCTAGCAAAATCAATGACTTACGGAAATGATTGTTCTGTAAGTCAAACCAGTTTGCGAAACTCTCTCGCAACTCTGCAAGCGGCCTTTTCTCAAAATGGCGGCAAGTCCCTCAAGGGGATGAGCCATGCCTGAACAAACGGCAATTTCCTCAGCAGAAATCGAAACGGCATCTAAAGACGGCACCCAAGTTTCTGGGCAAAGGTTTTATGAATGCCTCCAGCCATGCGTAACCATTCCCGTAAGTGATCGGCGCTGCGACACGTGCATGCAGTCGAACGATTGTGACCTCCGCTCGGGAGGCGATCATGACTAACAAAACACCCAATAGTCATGAGCGCGAGCCGGGTTCCGACCGTGAACTAGCACACAGTTTTGCCTCTTGGAGAGTGCAAGGCGCATGTATCGCGCATTCCCTAAAAACTCGAGGCCGTAAACGCGAAGGGAAACGGCTTTTCCAAACTTTGGAGCTGCTCGACCTTTTGTGGCGCATCGACCTTGGCGAAGCCTACCCTGAAGAACTGAGCAAGGCCATCGAGGCCAATAATGCAGGAATGCAAGAGGCGGGATGCCCGGAGGTGCAGATATGATTGCATTTCCTTATTTAGTTCCGCTCCACCAACAGTTTTCCCCGGAAGGATGTGGTAACCCGACCGGGGTTTGTCGGCAGGCCGGAGAGAGAGGCTTAACGCCGATCTCTCCGGTTTGTTTTCCTGCCCTAAATCCTGCTGATAAAACCCTTTGTTACCCCAAGCCCGCGCAAGCGGGTGCGGAGCAGCAACGGCAAGCGTATGCGCAATGTATACGAGAGAGGTTTGAACGGGCGACGGATCCATACGCTAGCCTCAGGGGAGTCAGGACAAAGTCAGGTCCCTTGGCAAACGGCGAGCAACTATGGCTTCAAATTCTCATAACCGTAGTCGGCGCCGAAATTACGAAACGGAGTAATAAAAGCTCGCTTTTCAACAATTGGTTTGGCCCACTCTATGAATGGGTCGAACTGCTCTCTGACAATCACAGGAAACATTTTCGCAGCCTGTTCCTTCGAGATAGAAAACCCGTCCCCACAGTCCGTACCGTCCCTACGCTGGAGAAAAATCCGGACTATTCTGGGAGACGCAAAGCCCTGTGGCCAAACAACTGTATCAGGACCACAATATTTGGCGATGACGTCGTAATTGGGCTCCAGTTTCTCCGCATGATCCAAAGAATCTGGATGCGGCTTTTCCTCGTCCACCAACCAACTTCGCCCTATTTCGACAATTTTCAAGGCCTTTGCGAGCTCAGGCATGAGTTCGTTATACGCCGGTATGTTGGTCGCCAGTCTTTCCTGAAATCGATCCTCATCGCGCTCCGATTTGCGTGCCTTAAGCTGCCGACGGGTATTTTGGCTAAGAAAAACACCGCCCATCAAAGCAGCGGCTATGGCCATAAAGCCCGCAATCATTGTTTGCCAATAGTGAACCGCATCGAGCCATTTTGTCGGCCCAAAAGCGACCAATTGACCCCCAATATATCCAATCAGCAAGCAACTGCCCGCTATAACATAAGTTCTGACGTTCATTATGCGGCCTCGCCCAATCTATTGGGAGGCGCATCATGATTGCCCTCCACTCTGAAAATAATAGCCGCAATGTCGTCGCTTTCCCTCCAGCTGTCAATAATCAGCCAAGGGCTTCGATCAGCCAATATGAGCTTTTTCGCACCAACACGGGATGGAAGCAATCACCTGAAAACTACCGCGAGAGTGCTGCGCGCCGTGCATTGCTCCAAGCGGAAAACAGCCGTATTGCTGAAGCGCTTGAAAACCACGGCATCCAAACCCGGCTCGAGAACGGCGGCATCAAGGCTATTGGCGAGGTTACCGGCCAAATTGACGAAGTAGATAGTTACCGTTCCATCTGCTTTTTGCCGCTGATCGCACAGCGCGAACGCAAGCCGACCTTGAACGGCCTTTGCTATTTCCAACGTCATCACAAAATGGGCAAGTTCATACGGCTGGCCGTTGTAACCACTGGCGAACGCGTACCGCTTTACGGTGACCTTCGCGGTACAATGCAGAAGATGCACCGGGACATATCCCGTTGGGCGCATGAGGCTGACAAATATTGGAACGTTGCCGTTATCTACCGCGGCAGCGAATTCACTTATGACGAAGAGACAAACAGCTTTCACCCACATGCCAACGTGCTGTACGCGCCGCGTAAAGCGCTTAAGGGCGACCAGTGGGCAAAGTTCCTGTCATGGACGCACCAGCGCTTAGGCGCGCACTGGAAGGACTGCGGCAAGCTTGAGAAACCACAAGAGGCGCTGAAATACCCATTCAAGCCGCTTGAGCTTCAGAAGCTCGATAGCCTTGCGCTGGTTTGGCTGTATTTCCAAACATATCGGCTCAAGATCGCCCAGCCGATGCGCGAGTTCAAACGCTGGCGCGACGGCTTGATCAACGAGATGGTGGCCGAAGAAAAGGTTGATCCAAAAACCGGTGAAATCACCACGCACATAGTAAAACAGAAGCGCGAGCAGCCGCTTAAAGTTGGCTACGTGAATGTGGAAGGCGGCGCGCAGCTCAGACTAATAGAGAAAGCCAGAAGCAAGGCTCGGCCAAAGAGCGAAGTCGCTTCTATCGACCTTGATGGCCTGAGAGAGAATATGATCCTGTGCCGGACTTCACCGCAGTTCCGGTTCTCGCCTTATGCCGAACCCGTAACACTGATTCAGAACTATACAGACGACCCACAATCGATTGGCGGCAAGGAGCGCCTAGAAGAGCTCAGGGCTCGCCAACGTGAAGCGCGGCGCTATTGGGATGCGAACGGCGCACCTGACCCGCTTACAGCGCTCGCGCTTGGTCGGGCCCAAAAAGCAGCCGCTGAGGGCGCAGCCCGAAACGTGCGCGCCTTTAATGTTCACACCAGTAGGCCAACTGTCCAAAAATCCAGACAAGGAATTTCAGTTTCTCGGAACCCCTCGGTTCCAGAACCGGCATCCGCCGGAAACCGACCGGGCATACACCCGGTGACATTACCAACATCAATAAAATCAACAAATCGGGCCGTCCGGTAGCAATCTCGGTACATCCACCATCATATTAGAAAGAATGAAAATGAGCACTACGAAGAGCACTATTTCAACAGAAGGCCTAACAACATTTGGCGCGCGCCTTCGTCACACTCGCGAGGAACAGGGCCTAAGCCGTCCGGCACTATCCAAGCTCACAAGTGACGCACTTTCAGTGCGTGTTATTGACCATCTAGAGAATGGCACCACGGACGCAACTGGCCCACGCGTAGAAATGCTCTCTAAAGCACTCGGCGTTAACCGCAACTGGCTGATGTTTGGTGAACCGGTTAGCGCTATGGATGGCATCCGGGACAACCCGAAAAAAGCGCTAATAAAGCCCGAAAGCGCCCCTGACAGCCCCCAAAGAGCCCTCGAAGTGCTCGACGCAGCGCAAGAGGTGTCAAAGAAAAGGGAAAGCCCTTTCACGCTTGGTCACCAAGAAAAAACCACCTCAATAGGCGCTGTAAATCAAGGTGCGGAGCGTCACTATTTTGATGCAATGCGCCAAGCACTTTCCAATATCGAACAGCTACGCGAGGATGGTCTGGAAAAGCACCCACGGAAACTCCCCAAGTTACTCGAGAAGGCTGTCGAGATTGGCCAGTGCCTCGAACAATCTGACTTTAGAGAGCTCGCGACTATTCGTAATGCTGATATTGCCGAACTTTCCGATGATACACTGCCAGAAGAGCTGCTCGGCGAAATAACACTGCGCCTCATTGATACAGCTTTGCTCGGCTTGGACTTGTATGACCTTGATATGGATACACTTGAGGCATTCGCGGAGAGGATTGACATTGGATCACCATTTTTAGGATGGAAAAGCCATATGAAAATAGTGCAATGCATTCGGGGTGCGTACTGGAAGGAAGCCCTTAAGGGCGGCCTTCGCCTGACAACTTCGCTTCGTCATTCGGGGTAGAAAAGAGCTTCTTTCGAGGCGGGATAGCGTCCGTTCTGGAAAAGCACATTCTGCAGCAATATGCCGCTTCCGGAAAGGGAGCGGCCATATTGCGACTGTATCGCTCGGGTACCAGACCTAAAATGGTTGGGTTGACCTAGAACAACCTTATAAAGCACTGATCTGAACAATAATAACTAGCCTCCATCTAAAACCTCTGATTTATTAAGGGCTTATATAGTTTATATCAACTAACGGAAAACTTATGACTACCCCAACCGACTTCCTAGGTGCAGTTGCGTCAAACGCTGGCGATGAGTTTCATGAAATCTGGGCGATCCAGAAATCATTAGAACTCATTGCCCCGAAAACTGAGCTTAGCGCGGTCACCCTAGAGGGCGTCGCTGTTAGTGGCAAAAAGACTAGCGGGGGACGGGATTGGGACGGTGTTGATTGTGGGTTATATTTCGGCGGTGAGGACTTGCAATCCTCTTCTAGAATTGAGCTTGTGCAACTCAAATATTCTGCCTCCTCACCAGAAAGCAATTGGACACCTGGTAGGTTAATAAAATCCACATCGAAAATATCAAATAATTCAGTTGCAAGACGGCTCGGCAATGCATTTAAAGCTGCGGCAAAAGGAAAAACGTCCTCACAAATAAAAGCCCAGCTAAAGCCATCACTGGTTTCTAATCAGCCAATCGGCCCGAAATTAATTGGCGTAATAAATACAGTTATTGATGGAAGGACGTCAAAAGACACCGATGCGTTGAAAAAGGCTACAGGGCTTTCAAGAAAACAATTTGAATTATTCTGCGGTTGCCTCGAACTCAAAGGCGGAGAGGATGCCAGAAGCTTCTTAAAAGCAGATATAATTAGGAAAATTGCGTCTTTCACCGATCGAGAAGTCTCCAATACACTCGACGATTTAAGGCAAACCATTCGAGGCTTTATGCTCCCTGAAAGCCAACGTATGGCGATTACAAAGGGAACAGTCCTCACTTGGTTTAAAGTCGCTGATGAGCGAGCGATATTCCCCTGCCCAAATGAATTAGAAATAGTAGAAGCCCCAATACCGAGACACGTAGAAGATGACCTCACAGCGGCTGTCACCAAAAACAAACTTGTTTGCTTATATGGTGGCGGGGGGTGTGGTAAATCGACTACCTCTTCAGCCTTAATTAAAAAGCTTCCTACCGGGTCTGAAGTCGTTGTTTTCGACTGCTATGGTGCCGGTAGCTACTTGGACCCTAGTAGGCCGCGCCATAGAGACTTAGAGGCATTTACTCAGCTATCTAACGAAGTTTCTTTGGTCGCAGACCTCCCGTTTCTCTTCCCGCATCAAGAACTTATGAATGTGATGGCGGCATTTCGACGCCGGTTGGATCTTGCGGCCACAATACTATCGACAAAGGAGCCTGAAGCACTACTTGTGATAATGGCCGACGCTGCCGATAATTCAGTTTTCGCAGCAAGCCAGAAAACGCCATGTGACGTTCCTTTTGTTCACAGTTTGGTTAAATTCTCTGAGCTTCCACCAAACGTTCGGGTTGTTGTTTCCACGAGGGAAAGCCGAATAGAATCCCTTATGCTACCTTCATCATGTGTGAAGGTGCTCTGTGCACCTTTTACACTAGAAGAAGTTAAGCTGTTCGTATCTCAAAAGTGGAAAGGTATTTCCGAAGAAGATATCGAGCAATTTCATCTACTCACTTCGGGTAACCCACGCGTCCTCGCTTCTGCTTGTGCTCATGCCAACGAAATTGAGGGTGCGCTAGATTTGTTGCGGCCAAATGGAAAGTCGCTGCCTGATCTGTTCGGGGAAATATTGAAACACACTTGCAAGAAAGTCGGAGCTGAATCACTAATCGACATTTTTTGCGCGGCTTCTTCAGCGCTGCCGACCCCTATCCCAATACAGGTTTTGGCTAGCCTAT
>NVTU01000038.1 GCA_002401685.1 Kordiimonadales bacterium | reverse complement strand
GCATCATCAGTGAAATATGATATGCCCGAGACATCCAGTCTATACGTAGCGCCAGGCGCAGTTGTATCAGATTCACCATAGCCAAGGCGCAATGAGTGAGCTACGGACAGTTTGCCTTGTGTTGTCAGAGACATTGCGCCTTGGGCATTGGTGTGTGTCGTATCACCCCACCAAAAACCGCGAGTGTCGTCGTTATTCATTTGGAAAGTCATGGCATGGGAAGACAGCCCACCAAATGTCATTTGCATCATACCAATAGTATAATTAAGACCATTCCAAACACGATATTTGTCTCTGGTTTCAATAGTTTAATAATCTCGGCCCGGTAAAGCGGCGGGTCATCCTGAATAGGGATTAGCCGCGCAAGTGCCCGGTCGCCGCGCCCCATCGGAGGGCCGTGGTGTTTCTTTTTATCTGAAATATAGATCGTTGGCGGTGTGCCTTCTTGGTCCCAGCTTTCGGGGCGGGCGAGGGCGTCACCATGTTTATCAACGCCTGAAAACTCAATAACTTGCACATTCGGCAATCTGCCTGCCGGACGAAGGGCCTTGGCTTTGCCTACAGACAAATGGCCTTCTTCTTTAAGCTCGCGCAGTATTTGTTTCAGTTGGATTTTCTCTGGGCCCTTGATGCCAAAGGAGCGCGCGATCTCGCGCTTTGTCACTTTGCCTTCATAGCCGCGGATAAATTTCAGTATGTCTTCTTTTGTGGGGAAATGACCCCGTCGTTCAGTTGCCAAAAGGCGTTCCTTCTATAGGCGTCCCGTTAGGGCGCCTTTTTCTTTGCCGCTGGTTTCTTTGCTGCAGTTTTTTTCGCAGCAGTTTTCTTCGCAGCCGGCTTTTTTGCCGCCGGTTTCTTTTTAGCCGCAGCTTTTTTCTTAGCAGGTTTCTTCTTGCCCGCTTTAGCTGCAATCCATTCCAGCGCTTGTTCTAATGTAACAGACGTTGGTTCCGTACCCTTAGGTAACGTCACATTTGTCCGCTTGTGGTTTACGTAGGGGCCGTAGCGTCCGTCGAGCACGCGAATTGGTTCGCTGTCGTCAGGATGTTCCCCAAGTTCTTTCAGTGTCGTTTTTGCACCGCCCTTTTTTGCTGCTTGATCAGCGATCAAAGCAACGGCGCGGTTAAGCCCAACCGAGAATACTTCCTCGGTAGAGGCCAGTTTTGCAAAAGTACGGTCGTGCGCTACATAGGGGCCGTAGCGACCAATAGCGCTTGTAATTGGTTTTGCTGTCTCTGGGTGCATGCCAACCTCGCGTGGAAGCGAGAGCAGTTGCAGTGCTTTTTCCAGATCAAGCGTGCCTGCATCCATATCTTTAGGGATGCTCGCGCGTTTAGGTTTTTCGCCTTTAACGGTTTCACCGATTTGGATATAAGGTCCAAAGCGACCGGTTTTAACAAGGATATCAAGGCCAGTTTCAGGATCAGTACCTAACGGGCCTGCGTCCTCTTCGTTGTCGTTGTCATTGCCTTTCGACCCAAACTGACGCGTGTAACCGCATTCAGGATAGTTCGAACAGCCTACAAATGCACCGTACTTACTAGTCTTTAGGCCAAGGCGCCCGTCATCGCAGGTTGGGCATTTGCGTGCTTCTTCATTGTTCTCAAACAGCATCGGGCCGAGGTAATCATCAAGCGCGTCGATAACTTCCGAGTTGCGAATGGCGATGATTTCTTCGGTCTTCGGCTTAAAAGCTGTCCAGAATTCGGCCAGCACTTTTTTCCAGTCTTCCTTGCCAGCAGATACATGATCAAGCTGTTCTTCAAGGTTAGCGGTGAAATCATATTCCACCCAGCGCGCGAAGAAGATCTCAAGGAATGCTGTTACCAGCCTGCCTTTATCTTCAGGGATAAACCGGTTGCGGTCCATCACCACATATTCGCGGTCGCGCAGTACAGTAAGGATCGAGGCGTACGTAGACGGGCGGCCAAGGCCAAGCTCTTCCATCCGTTTTACCAGGCTCGCTTCCGTGAAGCGTGGTGGCGGGTCGGTGAAATGCTGGCGCGGCGACACGGTTTCAAGCGATATCAGCTCACCTTCTTCCAGTTTAGGCAATAATGCCTCTTTGTTGTCTTTATCGTCTTTATCGTCTTTGTCGTCGTCGCGACCTTCTTGGTAAACGGATAGGAAGCCGTCAAACTGAATAACTGTGCCGGTTGCGCGCAGCTCGGCGCTGCTGTCAGTATTCACAATCGTCGCCGTGGTGCGCTCCATCTGGGCGCTTTCCATTTGGCTGGCCGTTGTCCGGCGCCAGATCAGCTCATAGAGTTTCCGCTCGTCCGTATCCAAAACACCTGCAACATCTGCTAAGCGGCGCATTGGATCGGTCGGGCGGATCGCCTCGTGTGCTTCCTGTGCGTTTTTCGCCTTGGTTTTATAAACCCTAGGCGATGCTGGCAGATATTTGTCGCCGTAGCGGCTCTGTATCATTCCGCGTGTTGCGTTCAGGGCTTCCTGCGCAATGGTAACGCCGTCGGTACGCATGTAGGTGATCAAGCCGGTGGTCTCGCCGCCGATAGACTTACCTTCATAAAGACTTTGCGCCACGCGCATTGTCTTGTTTGCAGCAAAGCCGAGCTTGCGCGCGGCTTCCTGCTGTAGGGTCGACGTTGTAAACGGCGGCTGCGGGTGTCTGCGGGCTGGCTTGCGTTCAACGCTAAGCACTTTGTGCGGTGCTTTGCCAGCTGTGTCCGCGGCCGCTTTCGCATCTGCTTCATTCCCGAGCGCGTACTTTGTTAGTTTAGTGCCCTTAAGTGCAAAGAGCCGGCTGTTAAAGGCTTTGCCTGCCGCGCTTTTTAGAGCTGCTTCCACAGACCAATACTCTTGGCTACGGAAGGCTTCAATTTCAGTTTCGCGCTGACAGATGAGGCGAAGAGCCACCGACTGTACGCGACCAGCTGAACGAGCACCGGGCAACTTGCGCCAAAGTACAGGTGACAGCGTGAACCCCACCAGATAGTCAAGGGCGCGACGAGCCAAATAGGCGCGCACCAATTCCTGATCAAGATCCCGAGGTTCGGCTACAGCCTTTATAACGGCTGACTTGGTGATTTCGTTGAATACGATTCGTTTGACGTTTACGCCCTTAAGTACTTTTTTCTTCGTCAGTACTTCCAGCACGTGCCAACTGATAGCTTCTCCTTCACGATCTGGATCGGTCGCGAGATAGAGATTTGTGGAGCCTTTCACGGCATTACCAATTTCAGTTAAGCGTTTGGCGCTGTCGCGGTCAACTACCCAATCCATAGCGAAATCTTCATCGGGTTTAACCGATCCGTCTTTCGCGGGCAGGTCGCGCACGTGTCCAAAGCTGGCCAAAACTATATAGTCTTTGCCAAGGTATTTGTTGATCGTTTTCGCCTTTGACGGCGATTCCACAATTACGACATTCATTCGTTCGAAAGTCCCTATTTGGTGCATTCTGGTGCGCAAAATGCTCTAAAACCTTGCTCTCACCTAATTCGTAGCAACGCTGATTGCAATGAGATTATTCATTATTTGTTTAAAGGCGGCTATATTTGCCACCTGCATGGCGCAAAATATCGCCCATAATTTCAAGTTCAGTAAATTCCACAAGCAGCTCCTCAGCGCTACGGCCAGAGAGCCGGACCAGCTCGTCGATATGCGTGGGGTCTGGGCTCAGGAGGTCTAATATATCTGAAACTGGACGCGCAGCCTGCGGCTCTACCGATGGCTTTGCATGCTGCACTGGCATTTTTTGGTCAACGCGCACTTTCGGTTTCTGATTTGCAAAGGTAACCTGCTGCCTTAGGAGCGGCATCGCATCCAGTTCCTGCGTAATGTCCCCAGCGCACTGCGTTAGAACCGCGCCGTCTTTGATCAGTTGATTGGTGCCTTTGGTGCGCGGGTCTAGTGGGGAGCCGGGAACAGCGAATACGTCGCGGCCCTGATCAGCTGCAAAACGGGCCGTGATAAGCGAGCCGGATTTAAAAGTGGCTTCTATTACAAGCAAGCCAGTGCAAAGGCCTGAGATGATTCTGTTTCGCCTTGGGAAGTGCCGTGCTTGTGGTTTAGTGCCAGGCGCCATCTCGCTGATTAAAAGCCCACGTTCAGCAATGTCCTTATATAAGAGCGTGTTTTCTTGCGGATAAATGACATCAATGCCGCCCGCCACACAGGCGATGGTGCCTTTGCTTACGGATGCCTCGTGCGCTGCCGCGTCGATGCCGCGCGCAAGCCCTGAGACTATCACAAGGCCGCTTTCTGCAAGGTCCTTGCATATGGTGCGCGTAAATTTGATGCCGCCGGCGCTGCAATTTCGGGCACCAACGACGGCGATACTACGTCTATAAAGCAAATCCAAATTGCCAATGCAGGTCAAAACGGGCGGCGCATCAGGAATGCTGGCCAGCTGCTCCGGGTACCCCGTTTTGCCGTGAAAGAGATACGTGAGGCCTAATTCAGTGGCCAAGCTGAGCTCTGTTTTGACTATGGCTAAATTTGCGGGGTTTGGACCATTGCCGAAGTGCTCAAACGCGCTTTCCAGATAGGAAATTGCCGCAGCAGCATTGCCTTGTTTCTCAATATGCCTGAAATATTTTATGGGGCCAATGCCGTCTGTGCGGATGAGGCGCAGGCGATCCAGCATGTCAGCGTTGTTTTCAATATCACGGGGTGAAAAGCTCATAGCCGCACCGTGGCGATAGGCGGGATGTCTGTCAATCTTTAGCGTTTTCAGTTTTTTTCTTTTTCTTGCCGACCTTGGGCTCGGTTCCTTTGAGGATGCGCCCAATATTTTCGCCGTGTCTTATATAAATGACCAAACCCATAAACAGGCAGGCAACCCATACATATTGCCCGAGGTAGAAGTAGCTGTAGATAGGCGCGGCGATCGCGCCAATCAGCGCAGAAAGTGACGACATGCGGAATAATGCGAGCATAACAATCCAGGCACCGCCAGTCGCTAACCCTAACATGGGCGCGATGGCGACGGTTGTGCCCATAAAGGTCGCAACACCTTTGCCGCCGTTGAAGCGCAGGAATACAGGGAAACAGTGGCCGATAAAGGCGGCTGTTCCAGCCATGGCAGCCAGGTCCGGCGCAACAAAGTAACGAGTAAGCAAAACCGCGATGGCGGCTTTACCGGCATCGAGCAGCAAAGTTGCCAGCGCGAGGTCTTTTCTACCGGTTCTCAGTACATTCGTTGCTCCGATATTTCCGGATCCAATTTCCCGAATGTCGCCGAGACCAGCAAGGCGCGTCAGAACTAAGCCAAAAGGAACAGAACCAAGCAAATAGCTGGCAACAAGAACGGCCATTAACTCAACAGAGATCATCTATGCATCTTTCCCAAACAATATTTCGCCGCCAACCAGCGTTTTCCATACCTTGCCTTGAACGGGCAAACTATCAAACGGTGTGTTCTTGGCGCTCGAATGCAATTCGTCCACATTTATACGCAGCGGCTTATTAAGGTCAAATATGGTGATGTCTGCCGGGGCCCCTTTGGCCAACGTTCCTGTCTCTAGGCCGAGCAGTGCAGCCGGCGTTGACGTTAGAGCGCGCAGCGCGACCATGAGGTCAACTTTGCCTGCATGAACGGGTGTTAGAGAAAGCGGCAGTAAGGTTTCAAAACCAATGATGCCGTGATCAGCTTGGGCAAAGGGCAGGCGTTTTACATCGGCACTTTTGGGGTCGTGGTCGCTGACAAGCGTATCAATGGTGCCGTCTGCTATCCCTGCGATCAGGGCTAGCCTGTCTTCCTCTTCCCGCAGGGGCGGGCTGACCTTTGCAAAGGTTCGGTAACCTTCAAGAGCATTGTCGTTTAGCAGCAGATAGTGCGGTGCCGTGGAGCAGGTAACTTTTGCGCCTTTGGCTTTAGCCTCGCGAACGGCTTCCACGCCTTCTCGGCTGGAAATTAGCGCAAAATGTATGCGCCCGCCGGTGAGAAGCGCTAACCTTGTGTCACGTTCAATCTGCATCGCTTCTGCCGCAGACGGTATGCCTGCGAAGCCAAGCCGTGTCGCGGTTTCACCTTCGTGCGCTACCCCGCCCGCAGCCAGGCTGGCTTCTTCTGGGAACTGCACTACTAGGGCATTGAAATACCCAGCATACTCGAGCAGCCTTCTTAAAACCTGTGCGTCGGCGATTGCTTTGCGGCAATCCGTAAACGCCACAGCGCCCGATTGTTGCATTTGGCCAATTTCCGCGATTTGTGAGCCTTCCATGCCGCGCGTTGCCGTACCCATTGGGTAAACGCGGCTGGAGCCGCCATCTTCAGCGCGTCGGCGGATGCGTTCTACCACCGCGTCGGTGTCGATCATTGTATTTTGGTCTGGCTGCAAAATCACAGTGGTGATGCCGCCTGCAGGTGCGGCTATTGGATCCACAGCGTGAGCACGCATATCGATAAAACCGGGACAAAGGACTTTGCCGCCGCAATCGATAACAAGTGCGCCTTCTGGCGCTTCCATATGCTCGCCGTAGCCAACTATTTTGTCACCGTGTATTAGCAGTGAACCTTTTTTGTCATAAGAGGTGACAGGGTCGATAATGCGGGCGTTGACGAAAATCTTGCTCATGATTTTGTCTCCTCAGCTTTGTCCGCATTTACGCGTTGTGGCAGGCCTCTGGTTAGCACGTCGATACAGGCCATGCGCACGGCTACACCCATTTCAACTTGTTCTTCAATAGCTGATCGGTCGATGTCGTCCGCTACATCAGACGCTATTTCTACACCGCGGTTCATTGGGCCAGGGTGCATAATCAGTACATCGTCTTTGGCAGCGTTCAACTTCTCGCGGGTCAAGCCCCAGAATTTATAATATTCGCGCAGGGAAGGCAGGAAAGCGCCCTTCATGCGTTCTTGCTGCAGGCGTAGCATCATGACAACGTCCGCGCCCTTCAGTCCTTCATCCATACGGTGAAAGACTTCGACGCCCAAGCGGTCTACGTCCTTTGGCAGCAAGGTTGGCGGTGCAACAAGTCGTACACGGGCGCCCATTGCATTAAGAAGGTAGATATTGGAGCGTGCAACGCGGCTGTGGGCGATGTCGCCGCAGATAACGATGGTCTGACCGTGGATCTGGCCTTTGCGTCTGCGGATCGTTAGCGCGTCGAGAAGTGCCTGAGTTGGGTGTTCCGCCCGCCCGTCGCCGGCATTGATCACTGCGCAATCCATTTTTTCAGACAGTAGCTTTACCGCGCCGCTATCACCGTGCCGAACCACCAGCACATCAGGGTGCATGGCGTTGAGGGTCGCGGCAGTGTCCAACAGAGTTTCGCCTTTTTTGATCGAGCTGCTGCCGGTGGACATGGAGATAGTATCCAGTCCTAGACGCTTGCCCGCGATCTCAAAACTCATCAATGTGCGCGTTGAATTTTCAAAGAACAGATTAATCTGAGTAAGTCCGGCGCAGATAGACGAGTTCTTGTTGGCCGTCCTGTTTTGGTCAGCGTAGCCATCAGCAACATCCAGCAAATGCTTGATCGACGTTGGGTCCAGGCCCCAAATGCCAAGGAGATGTTTATGCGGGAAAAGCGAACCCGAAGGCGGATCAACGTCCGCGCGCGGGTAGGAAACCGTACTGGTTGAATGCATGCTCATTAAAGTGGCCTTATAAGCAGTATTCTTGTTGGCTGCAAGAAGCTTATGAGGTGAAAATTGTTATTAGCAGTTCTTTAACCCCGGCTTGAAAGATGAAAATGAGCAAGGGAAGGTGCGTTCAATATCTAAATGTCGTACTGAACGCGAACCGACACTGGCTAACTTAGGGTTTGGGGAACTTCGCACCCCATGGTTCCAGCGTTTCGCAGGTACTGTTGCCAATCATTGAAATGATGCCGTACCAGCCAATAATTGTGATCATTGATAGGATAGCTGCGTCAGCGAAGTGTTTTTTCAGTGCTGACTTTGCTGCTTCGTCGAGATTGCTGGTGGCGGAAAGCTGGTCGCAGGCCTCAATGACAGCACGTTCTTCATCAGGCCATAACATGGCGTTCACGGTGTCAGAACACGTGTCGTGGATCTGTTCTGGTGTGAGTTCTGCTTGTTTGGCAAAAGCCGTTACATGGATGCCCCATTCATATTCGCAACCGCGCTGTGCCGTAACCCGCAATATAATGATCTCGCGTATGCGAACGGAGAAATCTTTCTGCCTGCCGAGGAAGTATCCGCCAATTGGCATCATGCTTTCGGAAAGCGCAGGATTGGTGGACAACAGACGAAATAAAAGCGGTGGTTCAATTGTGGATCCGGGTGGCATCCATTTTTTGAGAGTGGCTTCTTGGTCAGGCGTATAGGGAGGCGAGAGCGGGGTAATAAACATACGAAAATCCTATTGATACGTTTTTAGTAGCAATAGGAAAGATAGGCACGTTTTGTGTGAGTTCAAGGAAAAAGCTAGTTTTATTCCGTAGGAGGATGGTCTTCCAGTTGCCGTGCCCACATGTCGGCCCAATCCGATAAAGGGGCAATTGCATTCAGAAAGGCATTCCCTGCCTGCGTTAAAGACCAGTTGCGGTCGCTACGTTGTTCGATAACTTGAGCTGCGGAAAGTTCTTTAATGCGCGTGTTTAAAACAGTTGGCGACATGCCGTCACATTTGGCCTGAAGTGCCCTAAAGCCAAGTGGTCCACCCCGTAATTCCCAGACGATGCGCAAAGCCCACCTGCGTCCCATAAGGTCCAACGCCGCCATAATAGGCCTGCCCGTGGTCGAGCCTTTTACGGGCGTGCCTGGTAACGGTGTTTTTTTGCCTGGTTTAGACAATTAGATTTCCTTAGAGAGCATGAAGCGCGCCTTGCAGGATGTAGGCTGCGGCCATTTTGTCGATCACTTGCTTGCGGCGGGCGCGGCTTGTGTCGGCTTCGATTAGGGTGCGCTCTACGGCTGAGGTGGAGAGGCGCTC
>NVTU01000037.1 GCA_002401685.1 Kordiimonadales bacterium | reverse complement strand
ATTTAGCACCTTGTACCATTTATTAAAATAACATAACCGTTTCAAATAATAGCCGTTAATCATGAATTAACATAATTGTGTTAATTTTGACATTTGATTTAATACTTAAGAAGGGATTTGAACCCTTAACAAATAACTTCTAAGATTACCGTGTCTACCATATTGCACCACTTAAGTCCTTCCCTTACAATACATTATATAAATAATTTAATTACTTCCAACTGCAAGTTCCCGTACAGTTACCTTGTTACGACTTCACCACAGTTACACGTTTTCAAATGTCATATAATTATTTGTATATTACATAAGTTCATATAATAAAACATTTGCTATATAATATACAAATAATAAATTATTTTTCAAAGAAAACAAATTCCCATAATGTGACGGGCGGTGTGTGCAAAATCCAGTAACAGTTTCACCGCAACATGCTGATTTGCGATTACTTATGATTCCAACTTCATAAAGGCGAGTTTCAGCCTTTAATCCGAACTAAGATAATTTTTAAAGATTTGCTCCAATTCACATTTTAGCCTCTTATTGTAATTACCGTTGTAGCACATGAGTAGCCCAGTCTATAAGGGTCATGAGTACTTGCCTTGATCCTTATCTTCCTATATCTTATGATAATATTCGTATTTATTAAAGTTCTTATACAATTTCACTATAAAAATATAATGAGCCGTATAAAGCAATTAAAAAAAAGGGTTACGCTCGTTAAAAGGAGTTAACCAACCACTTCACAGCACGAGCTTGCGACAGCCATGCAACACCTGTTTATAATATCTGTAATTTCTACAAAACATCAAATAGTTTTACATTTGATGATATTACATTGTCAAAGACTGGTAAGGTTTTGCGCGTATTATCGAATTAAACCACATGCTCCACCATTCGTATAGACTCCCGCCAATTCCTTTGAGTTTTAGCCTTGCGACCGTAGTTCTCAGGCGGAATGTTTAAAGTATTAACTTAATCTCTAAAGATCATTACTCTAAAAATAAACATTCATCGTTTACGGCACAGACTACTAGGGTATCAAATCCTATTGGCTACCTGTGCTTTCGTCCCTCAATGTCAGTAAAACCCAGATAGTCGCTTTCGCAATCGGTATTCCCTTTAATATGAAAAGATTTCAGCCTTACATTAAAAATTCTACTATCCTCTATATTTACTCAAGTAATACAGTATTTATTGCATTATTAAAAGTTAGGCTTTAATATATTTAACAATAAACTTATAATACCATCTACAGACCCTTTATGCCCAGTAATTCCGAATAACACTAGCGCCTCCCGTATTACCGCGGCTGCTGGCACGAAATTTGCCGGCGCTTTATTTGTAAATAACGTCATAATCTTCTTTACTAACAAAGCTTTAAAATTACAAAAATGCAATTATCTTCACTTACTCAATATTACTGGATCAAGCTTTCGCTCATTGTCCAAGATTCCCCACTGCTGCCTTTTCAAAAAAGTTTGGACCTTATCTCAGTTCCAATGCGGTTGTACATTCTCTCAAACCAACTAAAGATCCTCGGCTTGGTAAGCTATTACTTTACCAACAACCTAATCTTCAATAAAATTATCTTAAAGCGTACTGTACGTACTTTTTAGTATTTTGATAAATCATTATTCTAAACTTTAAGGTAAAATATTATATATACTCGCCCGTGCGCTATGATATTTCCATAAACAAAAATATCATTAAACTAACATGTGTTAAGTAAATTGATAGCGTTCATTCTGAGCCAGGATTAAACTCATATTTATTTGATTATAATAATTAATATAATAATTTATCTTGAAAAATAAAACACCTAATGTTCTCTATTTTGTAAGAAAGTTATTCATTTAAAAAAATGATACGGCAAAAAATGGGATTCGAACCCATGACTCTTAAATCCACAAACTAATACTCTAACCAACTGAGTTATTCTTACCACTAATATGACAGCAATAGGATTTGAACCTATAAATAAAAGCTTATGAGACTTTCACGTTTAACCAATACATACAGCCATTTTGAATAGCTACATAGTATATCTCCTATACCATGTAATTATACTTTTAAAAGAAAAATATAAAATAGATTAATTTTTAGTAATTTTAGCAAAAACGTTACCGTTTTAATACACCAATCCTATTTACGTAATATTCTATTACAATTAAAAAAAAATTTATATTAAGATAAATTTCTTGCTTAGATGCTTTCAGCAATTTTTTTTTATAAACGTAGCTACCTGGCATACTATTAAAATAATAACCAGTTCACCATAGGTTTACTTTATTCGATCCTCTCGTACTAAAATAAACTTCTTTCAATTTTTTTACCCTCATAGTAGATAGGGACCAAACTGTCTTACGACGTTCTAAACCCAACTCACGTACCACTTTAATCGGCGAACAGCCGAACCCTTGGAACCAACTTCAGCTCCAGGATGTGACGAGTCGACATCGAGGTGCCAAACAACTCCGTCAATATGAACTTTTGGGAGTTATTAGCCTGTTATCCCTAGCGTACCTTTTATCCGTTAAGCGATGATTTTTCCGCACAAAATCACCGGATCATTATGACCGACTTGCGTCTCTGATTGATTTGTAAATCTTTCAGTCAGGCAAACTTATACCATTATATTCAACACATTGTTTTAAAAACAAGTGGAGTTTACCATATGCACGCCTCCGTTACTTTTTTGCAGGCGACCACCCCAGTCAAACTACCCACCATACACGGTCCTTTTATCAGTTAAGCAAAAATAAATTATTACGAGTGGTGTTTCAAGGACATGTTATATTCAAACTTGCGAGAAATATAAACTACATCTCCACTTACTCTTTACTAAATAAAAAAATTTTTGCAATGTAAGGTTATAGTTAAGGTGCATAGGGTCTTTCCGTCTAGCTATAAGTTATCCGCATCTTCACGGACAATTCAATTTCACTGAGTCAATATTGGAGACAGTAGGGAAGTCGTTACATCATTCATGCAGGTCGGAACTTACCCGACAAAGAATTTCGCTACCTTAGGACCGTCAGAGTTACAGCCGCCGTTTATTGGGGCTTAAGGTCAATGCTAAAATACATATCACCGTAACCTTCCAACACCGGGCAGATGTCAGACCCTATACTTCATATTACTATTTAGCAGAGTCCTGTGTTTTTAATAAACAGTCGCTCCCCCCAAATTATTGTGCCTTATAGATAGAAAATCCATTTATAAGGTTTCCATTATCCCGAAGTTATTGGAACATTTTGCCGAGTTCCTTCAATATTGTTATCTCATACGTCTTAGTATTCTCTACCTATTCACCTGAGTTGGTTTACAGTACGGTTTTTTATAGTTGAAAATTATTTCCTGTTTATTAAATTATACATATATACTTAAAAAATATCAAAACATTGATATTCTAGTAAATAATCCTATAATCAATTAATAAAGTCATTTTCATAAAGATTTTCCCATCGATAAAGGCTTTCGCAATTAATTTTTACCTTAGGGGCCGACTAACCTAATACATAAAATATTTTTATTTAGAACCCTTGAATTTTCGACGAAGATGTTTCATTACATCTTTTAATGTTACTCATGCCAGCATAATCACTTTTAATATTTATAATAATACTTCACAGCATCATATATATAATAAATAAAACGTTTCGCTACCATATAAATTGAATTTCAAAAAAATTCAACAATTATATTTGTAGTTTCGGTATATATCTTTAGTCCCTATAAATCTTTGACGCAAAAAAACTAAACTAATGAGCTATTACGCTTTCTTTAAAGGATGGCTGCTTCTAAGCCTACCTACTAATTGTCATTATTTTTTCACAACCTTACGCACTTAGATATAATTTAAGGACCTTAACTAACAATCTGGGCTGTTTCCCTTTCGACTATGAATCTTAGCACCCATAGTCTGTTTTTTTATTTACAAGAAAGTTGTATTCGAAGTTTAACTAAATTCAGTAAAATATGACATTTCCCTCATTTAACAAGAGCTCTACCCCAACCTTTAATTAATAAAAACTCTACTTAAATAGATTTCGCGAAAAACCAGCTATTACTGAGTTTGATTGGCCTTTCACCCCTAATCACAAATCATCCCAATCTTTTGCAACAGATACGGGTTCGGTCCTCCATAAATTTATAATTAAAATATTATATCAACCTGTTCATAATTAGATCACTCAGCTTCGGGTATTATATTTTTAACTAATAACACTGTTTATAATTTGATGTCCCTACGTTTTTTTTATATAAATTAAACTTGCTAAAAATATAAAGTTGCTGGCCCATTATACAAAAGGTACACTGTTACTTTCTTTAAAGCTTCAATTGCATATAAGCATTCAATTTCATAAAAACTTTTTTAAAAGTTTTATCTTTTCCTTTCCTTCACAGTACTAGTTCACTATCGATTTTTGAAAAATTTTTAGTATTGAAAGCGGTCTTCCAATATTCAAATAAAATAATTGTGTTCCATTTTACTTTTTTTTTTAATCATATTGTATGGAAGGGCTATCACCTTATATAGCACAGTATTTCAACTGTTTTTTACTCAATATTCTAATTAAAAAGTTTAACTTTTTGTATAAAAATTATACTATTAAATTAAACACTGTATCAATTTCGTTCGCCACTACTTTCAATATCTCGCTTGATTTTTCAATTTTCAAGTTACTTAGATGTTTCATTTCACTCGTGTTTTTTTTATAAAAAAGAGTTTTCTCATAAGAATCGTTATATATATCAAACATTTCGTATTATACGTCTTTTTATTTCAAAATCTAGGTTTCCCTTAAATGCTTCTAAAAATTTTATATTTTACTTTTTAAAATGATTATCTCTAAGAGGGACTTGAACCCTCAACATAATGGTTAACAGCCAAATGCTCTACCAATTAAGCTATCAGAGATAAAGATTTAATTCTAAAATAATATTTCCCTTTATCAAGTATTCTTATTTTAAAATTTACTACTAATCTTCGAATTCGATATGATTTCGGATTTGTAGAGATAATAGGATTCGAACCTATGAAAGTTTGTTACTAACAAATTTACAATCTGTCGCCTTTAACCCCTCAGCCACATCTCTGAGTTGAATTTTGTTAAATTAATTAAAAAATAACAGCCTATTCTAATACCATACATTTAAATAATTTAAAAAGTAGTTATACATTTTTAACAAATTTAAAATCTTATATATTTAATGGGACTCGAACCCAAAACCTATGGCTTAAAAAACCAATGCTCTACCGATTGAGCTATAAATATTTTTTAAATTGTATTTGAACAACACTAAATATTTCGTTATAATAATTTAAAATTATTTGATTTGGAATTCGGAAAATAGCTACAAGTTTGTTAGCTAAATATTGATTAAAAAATACATAATAATTTATAACTCCAATTTTAAATAAAATAAACATATTTTTTAATACTGTACATATAGTTAATATTATAGGATCTGAAAGGTTTTTTTGTAATGAAAATGTAAATAAATAAAAATTTAACCTTTTTTTTCGCATTTTTAATAATGAAAATAATACTGGACTGTATATTAAAAAAAAATAATACAAACTAAAAAAAGTAATTAATAACCATACTATTTGTGAATTAAACGTAACTTTATCAAATTGTGGCATAATAAAAGCAAATAATGAGACTCGAACTCATATTATTTGTTTGGAAGACAAACGATTTAACCMATTAATGTATATTTGCCGTATAAATAAATAGGCATAAAAGGACTTGAACCCTTAGYGTAACCGTTATGAGCGGTAAGTTTTAACCGATTAAACTATATGCCCTGCNTTAAGGATTAAGATAAAAAAAGATTAGATTGCATYTTTGTTCKAATAGGYAATTTAGCACCACCCGTTTTAAACGCAATTTTTGCAATTGAATAAGGAACYCCTGTAAGCTCATATAAAATTTGACCTGGTTTAACCGAAATTCCCCAATCCGTCACATTACCTTTTCCTTTACCCATACGAACTTCTTTAGGTTTRCCAGTAATACTRACGCTTGGAAAAATAATAACCCATAACTGCCCTTTTCGTTTTAATTTATGTAAAATAGCTTGTTTACTTGAAACTATTTGGGAACCTAAAATCATACCTCCCTGTACAGCACATAATGCATAATCRCCAAAAGAACATTGATTACTTTTCCATTCTAAAGAATAACCGCGTTTTGTTTTATTTTTATATAATGAACGTCTTGATTTTTCATATTTAACATTTTTAGGTCGTATCATATTTTATTTTAATGATTTAAAAGCTACCCAAACTTTAATTCCACAAGTACCTTTACGGGTAAATGCAGACACGGTAGTATATTGAATTGGGATATTAAAAGTACTTAATGGCATAACTCCCGCTTTTAGTATTCGTTTGCGAGAACGTGATTGACCTTTTAAACGGCCTTTAAATTGAATTTTTATTCCATAAATTGTATTACTATATTTATTTAAAAATTTTAATTTAAATATATATTTTTTTAAATATTTTAAAAATAATAATAATCGGCGGCGTTTTAGGTTGATATTTTTAATCTTATCAATTTTTTCAATTTCTTGTTTAACAAAATTTGCAATTAATAATGAATTAGGTTTATTTCGCATAATTTTAAAAAATTCAAAAAGCTTTTGATAAGGTTTCCAAGGCCAACGTAACCAAACACGTTTTGGTATTTTTGAAGATGCCGGTGTTTTAGCTATTTTTTTTATGCCAGGTTTATTAATTACTTTATTTAAATATTTAATATATGTTTTTGTTTGTATAAATTGTAAAAAATTTTTATTTGTTTGTTGATTAGTATAAAAAAGTTCATTTAGTGCCATAATATTTTATTTAACCACAAATTATTTTTGATTTTGTAATTTAAAAGTAGGTTTGCTACGACTATATGTTTTATAATCCATAACAGGTTTACCATCTCTTTTTTTAAAAAATCGACGTGATCTGTGAAAACTGGCAGGTTTATAACGTAATGTTCGTAAATATATTTTCATGTTGGTATATTTTGATAAAAAGTTAACAACATTTAATTTAAAATATTTCGGAAAAAAGATACGTTTTGTTGAATAAACTAAGAAAGTAATCGTTAATACATTATTAACAGACCGTTGAATTAAACAAGACCCACAAGTATAATATTTTTTATACCGGCGTTGCAGATAATTTCTAATGAAAAGATCTTCTTGAACAAAAACAGGATATTTTTTCTTACCATACCATTCAGATTCCCAACTTCTACTAATATTTAATCTAATGCTATTTGGATTCGCAATCATTTAGTTTTTTTTTTTAAAGAAATAAGGTTTTCTAGTAGCGGCGAATTCACCAAATTTTAAACCAACCATTTTTTCATTAATACTAACAGAAGTAAATGTTTTACCATTATGTATTTCAAAAGTTAATCCAACAGCATAAGCTGGTATTGTAGAATTACGACACCAAAGAACAATTTTATCTTCTTTATTTGATTTAACACATTTTTTTTGTAAAAAATGTGCAATATAAGGTTTTTTCCATTGTGAACGTGACATATAAGTATTTATTTTTTAGATTTGCATCGTGAAAATATTAATAAATTTTTTCGTTTATTATTGCGGGTAATTTTACCTTTTGTATGTACTCCCCACGGAGTAACTGAAGGTCGTCCACCCGAAGTTTTTCCTTCTCCACCTCCGTGTGGATGATCCACAGGATTCATCGCGACACCTCGAACAGTTGGCCGTATATTTAACCAACGAGATCGACCCGCTTTTCCTAAATTTCGATTTGTCCAATTTAAATTAGAAACTCGACCTATAACACATTTACATAAATGAGAAAATAAGCGTTGCTCTCCAGACGGTAATTGAACTAACGAATGTGTGGTTTTTTTTTGAATAATTTGAGCAAAAGTTCCTGCGCTTCGAACAAATTGACTTCCTTTTCCAGGAAATATTTCAAGATTATAAATGTTAAAGCCTACAGGGATTTTACCTAAAAACATAACATTACCTGGGATTTTAGGTATATTTTGATTATAAAAATATGTTTGTTTAAAAGAATCTCCTATTTTAATATCTTTTCCTAATAATATATAAAATAATTTTTTATTTACTTTATCAAAAATTTTTCCAATATAGCCCGACCTATTTGGATCATATTCGATGGATACTATTTTAAAAGAATAGGAATTCAATTTAAAATCTAATTGACGGTAAATACGTTTATGCCCACCGCCTTTATGGTGAACTGTAATACGACCTAGCTGATTACGCCCGCCTTTTTTACCTAAACCAAAACTTAAATTTTTTAATAAATCTTCTTGTTTTGATAAATTTTGTTTATTAATTAAAATTAAATGACGTTGTCCCGGTGAAGTACCTTTTTTAATGAGTAACATTTTATTTTTAAAATATATTGGTATAGATAAAGATCTAATGATTGAAATTTTAAATACAAAATTGCCAACAGATAAACGTTTAGTTAAAGTATTAACATTAATATATGGTATTAATAAACAAAAATCCTATGAAATTTGCCAAAAAATAGGGTTAAATCAAAATAAAAAATTAAATGCGTGTAGTACAAAACAACTTAATTTTTTAAAAAAATATATTGAAAATCATTATAAAAATGAAACCAGTTATAATTTATATAAAAAAATCAAGTTTAAAATTGATATGCTAATCACATTAAAAACTTATCGTGGTATGCGTCATAAAAAACGTTTACCTGTACGTGGTCAACGAACACGTAGTAATGGAAGAACACAAAAAAAAATGAAAAATGCATCGTATAGAGGGGAATGAAAAATAAAAATATAAAAAGATTAATCTGTAATTTATATATCCATTGTTCTAAAAATAATACACGACTAACATTAACCAATATTTTAAACGGTGCGGTTATATTAACAAAAACCGCAGGAATGTTAAAAAAAGGAGCTACTAAACGTTCTCCTTTAACTGCATACGAACTTACAATCAATGTAATAAAAGAAATTAAATCCTTAAAAATAAGGCAAATTAATAATTTATTTTTAAAAGGTAGAGGTCCGGGACGTTTTCAAACATTAAAAGTATTACGAAAATCCCGTCTTAAAATTTTTAAAATAAAAAAAATTTCGGGATTTCCTTTTAATGGATGTCGCCCAAAAAAAGCTAGACGTTTAAAATATATTAATTCATAAAGTATTAATTAGGATAGGTGACTGAGAGGTTTATAGTGCTGGTTTTGAAAACCAGTATATTGTTTATGCAATATCGTGGGTTCAAATCCCACTCTTTCCGACAGATAAATTTACTTATTACCGGACTTGAACCGGTACTCGTAAGAAACAGAGTTTAAGTCTATCGTGTCTACCAATTTCACCAAATAAGCGGATCATTTCCTCGGAAATAGTGGGATTCGAACCCACGATATAAGATCGTAACTTATATATTGATTTAGCAAACCAACGCTATAAACCTCTCAGCCATAATTCCTATAATAATACGACTGCAAATATACTTAATAATAAAATTTTAAAATTAAA
>NVTU01000014.1 GCA_002401685.1 Kordiimonadales bacterium | reverse complement strand
ATCTGCACCTTATGTTGAGGAGAGGCATGGGATAACAATTTATCATCCCAGATATTTGGTGATCCCAAAAATTGGCATGCTGATGACCCCAAACTTTCTGTTTCGAGCCGCATTGAAATGCGTGCAGAAGCTCCTCACAGCTGGTTTGGAATTTGATTTGATAGATGCGCATTATCTTTATCCTGATGGTGTCGCCGCGTCGAAACTGGCGGGTGCTCTTGAGAAGCCATTTGTAATGACAGCACGTGGTAGTGATGTAACTGAAATTGCTCTTTTGGAAAAACCGAAAAAAGCAATATTGACCGCCATCAGCCAAGCCTCACGTACGATTTGCGTTAGCGAAAACTTGAGACGGGATCTAATTGATTTAGGAGCAAAGCCCTCGCAGATTTCCACTTTAAGAAATGGGGTTGATCTCGATCGTTTTCAAATTCAGCAGTCTACCGTTTCGCTGCAAAAAAAGTCAGCGGGCCCGAACAAGCTTTGGGTCATGCTTTACGCTGGATGGTTGATACCGCGCAAACGCTTGGACTTGGTGTTAGAAGTTACAAAGCAAATTCCTAATCTAAAGACTATCATTGTCGGAGACGGCCCTCTCAAAAAGCATTTGGAGGCAACTACGCAAAAACTCGGCATTGCCGACCGCGTAGAATTCTTGGGGCAGAAGAAGCCGGAGGAAATGGCAAGCCTGTATCGAAGTGCTGATATTTTACTGTTGCCATCAGACCGGGAAGGCTGGCCGAACGTGTTGTTGGAAGCCATGGCGTGCGGTACACCTGTAGTAACGCGCTCGGTTGGTGCGGCTCCTGACCTCATTACTGACCCGGTTGCCGGGCGAGTAGTTGATAGCGATAAATCGCATGATATAGCAGTGGCGGTGAGGGACTTGATGACGCATTATCCTTTGCGGGCGGATGTTAGAAGGTTTGCCGAAAACTTCGGATGGCGGGAGACTTCAGACGCGCAGAATGAGATATTCACACGGGCCATCAGGGCGTTTGAGGCGATTAAAGTGAAGGTAAAACTGTGAGCTATTTGGACAGCCCAATCTTGGTGACTGGGGGCGCGGGCTATATCGGCGGCCAGACCGTACTTTGTCTGCTGGATTTAGGCGCAGAAGTTATAGTCATTGACGACCTTTCAACTGGGTCGATGAGACCCTTTCATGATCAGGTCAAGTTTTATGAAGGCAATATTCAAGACCAAACCCTTGTGGAAAGTATAATTCGCGACAACAGTGTTCAATCAATTCTACATTTTGCGGGCAGTATCAAAGTTGACGAGTCAGTAAGTGATCCGCTCAAATACTATGATAATAATACTGAAGCGAGCCGAAAGCTGATTGCAGCCACGGTGTCTTGTGGGGTTCCGCGCTTTGTTTTTTCTTCAACGGCGGCTGTTTATGGCACTGTCGAGGGTCAGGAGACAGTTAACGAGTGCGCTACAACAATACCCCTAAACGCCTATGGGTGGTCCAAGTTGTTCACCGAAAGAATGTTGCGGGATGCGAACAGGGCGCACGGCCTACAGTTTGCGGCGCTACGCTATTTTAATGTTGCCGGTGCGGATCCCAAGCTGCGGCACGGTCAGTTTTTGAAAAACCCAGTGCATTTAATTGGACGGACAATAGATGCTGCTCTTGGCAGTGCGGGGCCGTTAGAGGTGTTTGGCGCCAATTTGCCAACGCCGGATGGGACAGGGGTTCGAGATTACATCCATGTTTATGATCTGGCGATGGCACATTTGGCTGTGTTGTCGCATTTGGGGGAAAATCCTGCTAGTGTTACGATGAATTTAGGCTATGGCCGCGGTGCCAGTGTGCTGGAAGTAATGGAATGCATTGAAAATGCACTGCAATGTAAAGTACCTCACCGATTTGTTGAGGCCCGTGATGGGGAGGCCCCATCCGTTGTTGCTAATATTGATACTTTGCTAGGTGCTCTTGATTGGGTGCCAAAATTTGATGACTTGCGTGAAATTATAAATTCAGCAGTAGCTTGGAAAAAGAAACTAGACGATACCGAAAGGCCCTAATGGTATGTTATCCCTATTTTTTCTTACATTTTGTGTAGCAAATGCATTTGTAATTATGTGGAGCCTGTTAAAAGACGACCAATTCGAGTTTCAAGGGCAGATCCGGGATAAGAAATTCAGTTTAGCAAAGAAAACGCCGAGCAAAAATGAAATAGACTAAGTTAATTTCGTCGAGCAATCGGCGTTTAACGTGTTTTATCCTTGATTTATAGTGTTTTAACTATGCATAAGGGACACTAGCTAGAGTTTAATTACTCGATTTATTAGAATTTTAGAAGAGGCGCTGCTGTGGCTGCTAGTATAAAATTGTATTCGAAAGCATTGGTCGCGGCGTTCTTGGCCTTGTCCTTGGCAGGTTGCTCGGTCTTCTACGGGTCCCTAGAAGAACTTCCACCTGAGCCATTTGTCTCACCGAATGAAGGTCCAGGACCGGCGTATCTTATTGGTCCGCTTGATGTTTTGAATATTCACGTATGGCGTAACCCTGATCTAACGCGGCGTGTAACCGTACGGCCTGATGGGTCCGTGAGTATTCCCCTGATCGATGATTTGGCAGCAACGGGGAAAACCCCAGCGGAACTTGCAAAGGAAATCGGCGAAGAGCTTGAAGTGATTATGGCTTTGCCCAGTGTGACAGTAATGGTCGACAGCTTCAACGGCCCCTTTGGTCAACAAGTGCGCGTAGTTGGCGAGGCAGGCACGCCTCAGGCGATACCCTATATTGCTAATATGACACTGCTGGATGTGATGATCCAGGTTGGTGGTTTGACAGAATTTGCAGCTGGCGATCAAGCCACATTGATCCGGGTTGTCGATGGGGAACAAAAGAAATACCGTCTGAAAATTGACGAATTAATTCGTGATGGGAACATCAAGAAGAATGTAAAAATACTACCAGGTGACGTACTTATTATACCTGAGAGCATTTTGTAGTATACTGAACAGAACCTTGCGCTTTAATAGCGTCTGTTTTGTTACGTAGGAGATGGCAATGGCATCGCAAACACCCGGATTGCATGACCTGTTTCTGCAGGTAAAAGCTGCTGGTTACGGCATTTGGCGTAAACGCTGGGCTATGCTGGCAACCGCCTGGGTAATTGCGCTTGTAAGTTGGGTGATTATTTTGCGCATGCCTCTTATCTATTCCGCGGATGCGAGGGTCAGCATTAATGATACGTTGCTGCCTGAAATTGCGAGAAACTTAGGCATCAATATTGATGTTAAAAAGAAACTGGAGCAAGTGCGCAAAACGGTTGTTAATCGCACGACACTGGAAACTATAATAAAGCGTACGGATCAACTAGATCAGTTGGTGGGGTCAAACGTGAACGTCAAAAATGCCCTGATTGCACAGATGACCCGTGACATTCGTATTGTATCTTTAGACAAAAATAATTTCCGCATCCTTTATGAGAACAATGATAGTCGTCTTACCGAACGGGATCGGGCGATTGTTGTAAAAACCGTTGTGGATAATCTTTTGTCGTTTTTCCAACAAGGCGCCAGCGCTAATAATAGTGGGCAGACTGCTGGAACGCGAGACGAGCTAGAACGCGCATATAGAGGTTACCAGCAGCAGACCGAGGCCGCATCACGAGCACTGAATGCATTTCGCTCAGAGAATTTTCAGTATTTAGGCGATGGTAGGTTTGGTTCAAAAAGAGAGTCTGCAGCGCGAGACCTAAGAGACACAGAACATAGCATTTCAGAAGCACGTGTGCGTGAGGAAGAAATAAGTATTCAATTGCGGAACACGGCCCCAACTATCCGGCAGGCGAAACAGTCAAGTAAAGGGAAATCCGATGAGGATCCCTTATTGGCAAGAATTTTTGATCGTCAAAAGGCACTAGATGATTTGCGCACTCAGGGCTTTAAGGATGCATGGCCAGACTCTGCGCGTTTAATTGTTCTCATTGACCAATTGCAGATCCAGTTTGATGCCAAGCAGGAGAAAATCGCTGCCGAACTCGCTGGTTCACTTGAAGCTGGCCAGACGAATACGCTGACAACGTCCATTCCTAATCCCCTCTATGAGACTTTGTTTAAAGAAAAAATTGGTATTCAAGCTGATTTAAGGACGTTTGAGCAACGCTTGTCCAATCAGCAGGCCGTGGTGAATGATCTGACCATTAAGGCAAAGTCTGTCCCTGAGAAAAAAGCTGAAGAAGCAACTCTGAGAGCAACGCATAGAAATTTGAGAAAAAGAGCTGAGAACGTTCAAGAAGAGATCGAAAGCCTGGAACTACGTGAAGGATTTGAAACTCGCACCGAAGCGTTGGCCTTCAATATTATTGATGCCCCTGTGTTACCCGCAAACTCTAATGGCCCAAACCGGCTGTTGTTTCTTTTTGTAGCGTTTGCAGGCGCGTTTGTTGGCGGCTTAGGCGCTGCGTTTATGTTGTCACAATTGCGCCCGGTTATAATTACAGTTGAGCAGCTGCGGGCGCAGTTCGATTTACCGGTCCTAGGGAACGTAACCAGAATTTTATCGGAAGACGAGGCGAAGGACCGCAAAATTCAGATGCTCGGATTTGCAGGAACGTTTATGCTTCTTTTGCTGGTTTTTGTCGGGCTGGTTATTTCAGAATACCTGAATCTGTCATTGTTCGGTTAGTATTAAGAAAGTTGAGAGTTAAATGGATTTGATCGAACGCGCCGCGAAACAACAGAAAGCCCGCAAAAAAGGTGCTTCGTTGGTGGAGCGTGCGGCGGAAAACGTTGAAAAAAATCCGTTTGCCGGAAAGTTAGCTGTCGGAATAGGGACACCTAAAAAGCATCAACGTGATCCCTCTGCGATGAACCCTAGTGTTACTACAACTGAGCCCGTTAGCCGGGCTCCAGAGAAGCCGCGTGGGGCGAATGTAGCAGTGGGCGTTCAACGCGCTACAGGCCTTGGACAAAACGCTACCGGTCTTGGGCAAAAGGCTACAGGCCTTGGCCAAAATACGGGGCCCGCAAACACAAAAAATGACGAGATTGCTAAAACGGATGTAACCAAAAATGCCGATGACGGCGTTTCTGTTGCACGACCAAGCGCGGCTGGCCTTACCGGGCAAGATAACGCAGCGGCAACTGCGCCTGGCGTCGTAAGAAAAGTTCGTAAACAGCGTAAAGTCGAAGAGATTGACTTAGTTGGGTTACGGGAAAGCGGGTATATAACCCCTGATATGCCGCCAAACCTGATGCTTGAAGAGTTTAGAATTATCAAAAGATCTATTCTTCTGAATGCGTTCTCAAAAGGAACGCAAAAAAGTAAGAATAGCAATATTGTCCTGGTGACGAGCTCCAATCCCGGCGAAGGAAAAACCTTTTGCACAATCAATTTGGCTCTCTCCATTGCGACAGAACAAGATACAACGGTTCTTCTGATCGACGCGGATTTTTCTAAGCCAGAAGTCCTAAACCGAATGGGCGTTGGTGGTGGACGCGGGCTCATGGATGTCGTTGCTGATAAAGACTTGGAAGTGGGCGACTGTTTGATACGCACGAACGTGCCGAACCTGGTGCTTTTGCCAGCGGGAAGACAACATAACCTAACCACCGAGCTTCTTGCGTCCGACCGAATGGAAGCAATAGTTGACGAGATAGCGAACCGCTACCCGGACAGACTTGTAATATTTGATAGCCCGCCAGTTCTTGCGAGCTCGGCGGCGTCTGTGATGGCACTCTACATGGGACAAACGGTGTTCGTAATCCATGCAGAACAAACCACAGAACCACAAATTAAAGAAAGCTTGAACATGATTAGTTCATGCGAACATATTAATTTACTTTTGAACCAGACGCGCTTTAATGGTGGCAATAAAAAATTCGCCACTTATTATGGGTATGGCGGGCGCTAAGGGGTGCTGTGTGGCTTATTTTCGGCCCAAAAAATTCTCTAAACTGTGCCTCATGTTTTGCTTGTATTTGTTTGCAGCAAACACCGCACTTGCAAGCGATCATTGGTTTTTTGATCCTCGTACCGAGGCACGCCTTTCGCTGACCGATAATGCGCTCCTTACCGAGTCTGGTCGTGTATCCGATGCCGTGTTAAATCTATCGCCTGGTTTGAACGTGCGGTACGAAGGCAAGCGCATTACTGCGGCGGCAGATTATGCGCTCGATTATTTCTACTTCCTGTCGGACAATACGACCGATACGCGTCAAAATCTTTTTGGCACCCTTGATGCGGAAGTGATTGAAGATCATCTGACCATTGTTGCTCGTGCTAGTTTGCGGGAACAATTTCTTGATCAACGGGGATCAATTTCTAGCAATTTCGCGAACCAGAGCGATAATCGCCGTTTGCTGCAAAATTATACAGGGACGGCCATTCTTAAAGGCGGGGTGAGGGATTTTGCCGATTGGAGAATTACGTATCGGTATGGTATATCGCGGACACCAGCTGACAATTTGGAAGATGAAACCCTGACGGTAAATTTCTCGGATACTAATTCACAGGAAATCTCAGCCGCTCTTGGCTCGGGGGATCGTTTCAATAGTTTCAGCTGGCGGATATTTGCGAACTCGTCAAAAGTGACAAGAAGTTTGACCGTATCTGACGAAGTTGACGTGAATGATTTCTGGACAGAGCGGGCTGGCGCTGAATTAAAGTATAAATTCAATCGCTTCTTTCAATTGATTGGCGAAGTTGGCGTTTCCGATAATGGTTTTCAGTCGGCTGAACTATCGGAAGATGGCTTTACCTGGCAAGCAGGCTTTCGCTGGACGCCGGGTAGAAAACTGGACATAACAGCGACCGCAGGGAAAGATGGCCGTAGGGAGACATACTCTGCACAGGTGCTTTATTTGCTGACTAGTCGGTTGGACTTTAACGGGACCTATCAGGACGTCCTTACCGCGAACACCATTGTTACAAATGATAGCCTTCAGAGTTTCAATTTTGATGAAGACAACGGTATTACCAATGGTCAACGGCTCCCTATTGACGAGACCAATCCTATTTTTACGTTCTCTGACACGGACTTCCGACGAAGGACGACGCGGGGAACATTGACTTTGCGCCAAAAACGTACACAGTTCTTTTTAAGCGGAAACTATGAACTGAGAACTTTTGACGATGCTTCAGGAACAGCTCAGTCTTGGGGTGTTTCGTCTGGTTTTGAGCGGCGGATCACAACACGCTCGCAAATATCCGGTGATATTAGCTTTCGACGTAGTAGATTTGAGGGAGAAACTCGTATAGATAACAATATACGGGCAAGTTTGGATTGGACGGTAACATTGTCACGATACTTTAAGGCTGCTATTGGTTTCAGCCATTCTGAGCGTCAGTCAAACGAACCAGGTGCTGACCTCGAGGAAAATTCAATGACGTTTTATTTACGAGGGACTTTTTAAGCAGGCATGTATGAAAGTTTTTACAATTTACAGGGGCGGCCCTTTCAGCTGACACCTGACCCGCGTTTCTATTTTAGTTCGCGTACCCACAAAAAAGCGATGGCATATCTTACCTACGGCCTGAACCAGGGCGAAGGTTTTATTATCGTAACTGGTGACATTGGCACGGGTAAAACTACGTTGCTCCGCCATCTGTTTGACACTCTCGACCGTGAAGAATATGTTGCCGCGATGATCGTTAGTACGCAGCTCAGTGCTGAAGATCTGTTGCGGAGCGTGGTAGCAGCCTTTGGCTTAGATGCGCAGGCTGATGACAAAGGGCAATTGCTCGCTCGGTTTGAGCAACATCTTCGGACCCAGTTTAAGGAAGGCAAACGCGCCCTCCTTGTGGTTGATGAAGCACAAAACCTCTCGAACGCTGCACTCGAAGAAATGCGCATGCTGTCCAATTTCCAGGAAGGTGACAAGGCGCTTATTCAAAGTTTCCTCGTGGGCCAACCAGAATTTAGAGAACGTATTTTTGAAGCGCCCGAATTGGAGCAGTTACGCCAACGAGTTATTGCGACGCACCACCTTGAGCCAATGGAACTAGAAGAGTTATCTTCCTATATCGGCCACCGACTTAGTTTGGTGGGCTGGGATAATGATCCTTGTTTTACGGCTGATGCGGTAGAAGCAATTTATAATCACAGCGAAGGAGTTCCGCGCCGGTTGAACACACTGTGTTCGCGGTTGCTTTTGTTTGGCTCACTTGAAGAAATACATACGATTGACGCCGAAACTGTGCAGGCTGTAATCGCAGATATGTCCAGCGATATGAAGCCTGTTAAAGCACTTAGTTCGGCCCGCTCGGCCACCATGTCTCATGGGGGGCCAGCCGTGAATGCGCAGAATGACGCTTCTATTCCGTTAGAGAATAAGAAGAATGTAGATGTGCTAGAAGGTAGGATGGGAAAGCTTGAGAAGATGATGAAGTCTCAGGATGAAACTCTGCAAAAACTCACCAGTATTATGGCGCAGTTGGCGGCTGGGTCTAAAGGCGATGGCAAGTAATAAACCAATCGGCAAAACCGAAGTTGCCATCGCTGATATTAGCCTGGTGAAACAGTCCTCCTCATTGGCTTTCACGGTTGATTTGGAAGAGTGGTTTCAGGTTGGAGCGTTCGAGAATGTCTTCGATCGCGGTGAGTGGCAGTCTCTTGAAAGCCGTGTAGAAATCCAAATATCGCTAATCTTGCCTCTGTTGGCGGAAATGGGGGTCAAAGCTACTTTCTTTTGCCTTGGCTGGGTTGCGGAACGTTTCCCAAAACTAATTCTCGAGATTGCTGAGGCTGGGCACGAAATTGGGTGCCACGGCATGGACCATCGCCGTCTGTTCACAATGTCGCAAAGCGACTTTGCGAATGACGTTCGGCAAGCGAAACGTTTGTTGGAAGACGCTTCGGGGAAAAAAGTGCAGGGATACCGTGCGCCGAGTTTTTCGCTCACCTCAACTACCCAGTGGGTGTATCCAGAACTAGCCGTGACAGGGTTTTCTTATTCATCAAGTGTCTATCCTGTGCAAACCGACCATTATGGATCTAAAAATGCGCCGAGAACGCCTTATTTCCCAGCTGGAAACCACGGTGTATTGGAAATACCGCTGACCGTATGTGACGTGCCGTTTAAAAGGCTGCCGGCGTCTGGCGGCGGGTATTTTCGGCTTATGCCTTATATGCTCGGCAGATATTTGCTGCAGAAAGCCTCAAACCAGACCTCTGGCCCCAGCGTTTTCTATATGCACCCTTGGGAAGTGGATACTGGTCAGCCTTATGTCAAAGAGGCTTCAAGGCTCTCCCGTTTTCGTCATTATGTTGGGCAAAAAGCACTGCCAGACAAATTGAGGGCGTTGGGTCGCGATTTTGACTGCCAACGCATGGATAAGATTTATGCCCCGCTTTTTAGCGGCAAGGGGGCGTGATGGCGCCTGTGCTGATACGCCAGATGGAAAACAAAGACCGCGCCGCATGGGATGGTTATGTTTTGGCTCACGAGGACGGTACTTTCTGCCACCGTGCCGGCTGGAAATCAGTTATCGAAGGGGGCGCGGGCCATAAATGTCCCTATCTGATTGCGGAAATAGAGGGTAAGATTGTTGGCGTTTTGCCACTGACTGCGCGGCGTAGCCGGCTTTTTGGCAATGCATTGATTTCGACGATGTTCGGTGTTTACGGTGGCCCGCTTGCAGAGGATGAGAATGCTTTAGCTGCGCTTGAGAATGCAGCGTGGGCTATAAGCCGCACTGAAAAGTTAGGACAGCTTGAGTTTCGCACTGTGAAAGCTAAAATCCATAGTGAAGGTGGATGGGCGGCAGATGCTACGCGGGCCGCGACTTTCGTGAAGCCACTGGCGGCTGACGATGAGGCGCTGTTGCTGGATATCCCAAGAAAGCAGCGTGCCGTTGTACGCAAGAGCTTGAAGGCGGGGCTTACCTGTTCTTGGGATAAGGATATCGATACATTTTATAGGCTCTACGCTGTAAGTGTGCGCAATCTTGGCACGCCTGTGTTTCCCAAAAAGATGTTCTCCCTGTTTATTGAGCAGTTTGGCGAAGATGTTTCGGTGCAGGTCATTCGAGCACCATCTGGCGAGGCGGTAGCAAGCCTGTTAAGTTTCTATCACGGGAAAACCGTCTTGCCCTACTATGCTGGCGGCACAGCTGAAGCTCGGCGCTACGGGGCGCACGACTTTATGTATTACCGCCTGATGACCAACGCCGTTGAACGGGGCTATAACATATTTGACTTTGGCCGAAGTAAAGAAGGAACCGGACCCTTTAAGTTTAAGAAAAATTGGGGCTTTTCGCCGACGTTTCTTGAGTATGAAACAAAGACTGCAGCTGGATTTGCGAAGGCAGATATTAGCCCAACGAACAAGAAGTTCGAACTGATGGTTAAGCTCTGGAAAAAGTTACCGCTTCCTGTCGCGAATTTCATCGGGCCGTTCCTCAGCCGGCATTTAGGATAAGCGCAGATGGCAAATATCCTTTTCCTTTCGCACCGAATTCCTTATCCGCCTAATAAGGGGGATAAAATTCGTTCTTGGAATTTTCTGAAGCGGTTAGCAGAGGAACATACCGTCCATTTGGGATGTTTTGTCGATTTAAAAGATGACCGACAATATGAGGCGTTTTTGAAGGAGCGCATGGAAACAACGTGTTTTCAGCATACTGCGCCGTTTCAGCAGAAGTTATTGAGTTTACGCGGGCTTCTAAAGGGGCAGTGCTTAACTGAAAACGCTTATCCTCACAAGAGGTTACGATCATATGTCAAGGATCTGATAGAAGGCGGTTCGGTTGATTTGATCTTTTTGTTTTCCGCAGCAACCGCTTCACTGCTGCCGTCCCGGCTAACCATTCCCGTGGTTTGCGATTTCGTTGATGTCGATTCAGAAAAATGGCGCGCTTACGCAGAAACTGCGTCTTGGCCGATGTCATGGGTTTATCGCAGAGAGGCAGAGAAATTAAACCAGTTTGAGAAATCAGTTTATGGGACCAGCCAGCGATCAGTCTTTGTTAGTGAAGACGAAGCTACACTCTTTTCAGCCCTACACGGTGGTGGGCTTAAGGAAATAAGCGGTATTCCAAATGGCGTGGATTTTAAGCAGTTCGATGCGTCGCAGCATGAGGGTAAGGCGCAGCCAAAAAACATCGTTTTTACTGGGGCAATGGATTACCTACCAAATATCGAGGCGGTGGAATGGTTCTGCCGTGATATGTGGCCACTCATTCGTGCAGAGCATCCTGACGCGGTTTTCACAATTGGTGGCGGGCCCGTGCCAGCCAGAGTTAAGCGTTTAAGTGCTAACCCAAATGTAACAGTACTCGGCTTTGTCGAAAATATGGCTGAAGTGTTAGCTGCTGCTGCTGTTTGTGTCGCGCCAATGAAGACGGCAAGAGGTATTCAGAATAAAATACTGGAAGCAATGGCTATGTCAAAACCCGTTGTGACAACTGTTTTAGGCAATGAAGGCATTAATGCTGAGCACGGGGAACACCTTTATGTTGCAGGTTCTCCCAAGGAGTTTGCTACGGGAGTGTCAGCATTGTTGGATGGGCCAGAAGCTGCCAAAAAGGTCGGCGCGTCTGGGCATGGTTTTGTTAAGGCTAACTTTTCTTGGAGCAGGTCATATCAAGATTTATCAAGTGTAATCAACGAGGCCCTGCGTTGAACTCAAGCCAAAAGATAGGGCTGCACACAGCCGCCTTTTTACTAGGCGCTATCAGCCTGTTTTGGGCATGGTTTGGCACTTTGGCTCATTTGGCCGACATCGTATGGAATGTTGACAGTTTTTCTCATGGTATTCTTGTACCATTTGCAAGCGCAGGCTTGCTCTGGAGTCGGCGGACCCATTTTTCTGCTTCTCTGCTATCGTTTGATTGGCGAGGTACCGCGATTGTCCTTCTTTCGGGGCTGCTGTGGTTACTAGGTGAAGCGGGCGATGCGAAATTCCTATCGCACGTAGCGTTAATATCGGCGTTTCAAGGATTGCTGATGGCTTGCTACGGCAGAGCCTTGTTTTACCGGTTTTTGTTCCCGTTGCTGTTCCTCTATTTAGCCATCCCGATTGGGATCAGTCTTATACCCATTCTGCAAACTGTGACGGCTGAAATGGTAATCGCGGTTCTGCCGGTGCTGGGCGTGCCCGTTGAAGCGGACGGTGTTCTAATTACTATTTCGAGTGGTATTTATGAAGTGGCCCGGGCCTGCGCAGGCATAAAATTTCTTTTTACCAGCTTGGTAACCGGCGCACTATTGGCAAACCTTGCCTATAGTAGTTTGAGAGGTAGGGTCTTAATCTTGATAGCTGCCGCTCTTATCCCTATTGTGGCTAATGCGCTGCGTGTGCTTGGCATATTGCTGATCTCGGAAGCAACGGATCAGTCGTTTGCGAAAGGTGTAGACCATGTCGTGTACGGGTGGGGGTTTCTCTCGTTTGTGCTGTTTGCGTTGATCGCTCTGGCCTACCGTTATGCCGATAAGGTCGATGAAGTAACGCCTGCGAGCAATTTACTAAAGACCGCTAGCAACAAGCCCCTTGCGTTTGGCTTTGCCATGATTATCCCCGCTGTGGCTATAATCATGGCGCCCTTGGCGGCCGTGGTTGGCGCCGCCAAAAGCGGTGTTTCCGTTACAGTAGATGCACTGGCGGCCCCAGAGTGCCAAGATTGTGACTACCGGCTGTTGCCGGAGGCGTCAGGGCAGGGCGTATCGGTTTTTCGCGGCTCTGATCAGCAGTATAGTTTTGCTTACCGTAATGCTGCCGACACTTTTGTGGTGTCTGCGGGTCTTTATTGCCCGTTGCGCCCTGGTGATAGTTTACTACAAAAGGGAGTTCTCCCTGTTGGTCACAGGTGGGAAGAGGTGGCTGGCGATGCGCTGGAGGAAATCCACGTTGGAATCTGGCGCCTACAGCCCCGTACCTATAGTTTTCGGGATAAAAAAAGGCATGTACTAGTGGGGTACTTTATAAACGGCAACCCACAAGTGTCTGGTTTGGCTGTAAGGTTTGAAACAGTGAAGCAGCGGCTACTTCAGGGTACCGCAGCTGGGGCGGTTCTCGTGATTTCGTCTACAGCGTACGATGGCTCAGCTCGTGGCGGGAAAAAAATAACCAAATTTCTATCGACTTTTTCCTACGATAGGTTTCTATGGCATGAATTATTTTCGTCACCGAAAGGGCGCAGCTTGTGTGCGGCATAACTGGTATAATGGTGCCAACAGGCACTGATCTTGATCAAGCAACTATCAGGAAGATGACTGATAGCATCGCGCACCGTGGGCCAGACGGCGATGGCTTTTACTTTGGTCAAACGGTGGCCTTGGGGCACCGCCGACTGAGTATCATTGATATTGAAGGCGGCTCACAGCCGATGTATTGCGCAGATGGTAAGGTGGTTATTTCTTACAACGGCGAAATCTATAACTTTCAACACCTTAGGCGGGAACTCGAAGCTCTAGGCCATAGGTTTCGTACCCATTCCGACACTGAGGTATTGCTGGAAGCGTACATGGAATGGGGCAAAAGCTGTGTAACGCGGCTACGTGGAATGTTCGCTTTTGCAATATGGGACACAAGAACTAGAGAGCTGTTCCTTGCGCGAGATCGGCTTGGTATCAAGCCGCTTTATTACACCCTGTTGCCGGACGGTACCTTTTTGTTCGCTTCAGAATTGAAGGGCTTATTGTGTCACAGGAAGTTAAGACGCAAACTGCGCCTAGACGCCTTGGAAGACTATTTGACTCTGGGCTATGTTCCCGATCCGAAGTCGATCGTGGACGGGGTCGCGACATTGCCGCCCGCTTGTACGCTCGTCAAGAAGCAAGGCTCGCCTGATCTTTCAGTTTCAACCTACTGGAGCCCTGATTTGGAGCCGGGTACGACGAGCCCCAACAGCCAAATGGATCTGCTAGAGCGGTTAGAAGATGCGGTGCAAATGCGGCTTGTCGCTGATGTGCCCCTTGGTGCGTTTTTGTCAGGTGGTGTTGATAGTTCGGCCGTCGTTGCCATGATGAGTAAATTTTCCAATGACCCCGTTGCCACGTGCGCTATCGGCTCGGAAGATGCTGCTTATGATGAAAGCGGCTTTGCCCAGGCTGTTGCAGACCATTTCGGTACGCATCACCAGTCCCGACTAGCCTCGGCTTCTGACGGGTTTATGCTGCAACGTATGGCCGAAATTTTTGATGAGCCCTTTGCAGATATGTCGGCGCTCCCGACTTACAGGGTGAGCGGACTCGCAAGGAAGAAAGTGAAAGTTGCTTTATCAGGTGACGGTGGCGACGAACTATTCGGCGGATATAGGCGTTATCGGTTCCATATGATGGAAGAGGCTCTGCGATCACGGTTGCCAATTGGCTTAAGACGGCCCATTTTTAAGCCCCTTGCTGCTCTTTATCCGAAACTGGACCGGGCCCCTCAATTCTTGCGGGCGAAATCTACATTCGAAGCTTTGAGTAGGTCATCGCCTGAAGCGTATTGTCATAGCGTCAGTAAAATTCCCGATCGGGACCGGGCTCGGTTGCATAGTGATTTAATGAAGAAACGCCTTGGTGGCTACCGAGCGCACGATCGATTTGTTGAGCTTGCAAACGAGGTGAAAGGCGCCGATGCCCTTTCGCAAGTGCAATATATAGACCTTAAAACATACTTGCCTGGTGATATTTTGACCAAGGTCGACCGAACAAGCATGGCGCATTCGTTGGAAGTTCGTGTCCCTTTACTTGATCATAAGTTCGTTGAATATGCGCTGCGGCTGCCGGCCGATGGGCGCATTGTAGAAGGCAAGGGGAAAGCCGTATTTAGAGAGGCGCTGCGCGGTACATTACCAGACGATGTGTTAGACAGACCAAAAAAGGGCTTTGATGTGCCGATGGTGTCTTGGCTACGGGGGGAACTTGAGGGTGAAGTCCGGAAATTAAGTAAAAGTACCGCCTTGTTGGATACAGGTTTGTTTGATTATGCTGGTATAAAAGAATTTGGTGAAGAGCATATTTCAGGGAAACGTGACCATCACACCAGTTTATGGGCCCTTCTAATGCTGGACAAAACACTGGAGCGTCTTGGTCTAGAGATTTGATTGTTCAAGGTGTTTAACTCGGGTGGCGAGATTTGTACGAGGGTGATTATGGTCATTTCATTTAAGTTTCATGGTCTTGTTAACTAAAATCTTACTGGACCCGCAGTAGGTTAGGCTGTTAAAGTAGTGTAAAATGGCTGCAATGGGTATTTAGACAAGTGGTTAAAAGCATGCAAAAGAAGAATGATCAGTCCGGAACATTTCTTAATCGGCGTCGCCAGCTCTTGAAGCTTGGTGCTGCGGGCATGCCTATGGTGCTCACGTTGCGCGCTTCTGCGGCACAGGCCGTCATTTCTCAGCTCACTTGTGTTATCACGCTCCCCGGAAGCCTTAAAATCCTTGTAGACGATACTGGCGCGGCTTGGGTCGGTGATGGCAGCTTGGAAACAGGCACAACTAAGGGCAAAGGCAAAGGTAAAGGCAAAGGCAAAGGTAAGGGCAAAGGATCCGAAGGCTGGACCCTGGAGAGCATTAACGCTTTCAAAGAGAATGCCGACTTTGTGTTTGACGAAGGCAGCGTACCTTCCGAGTTCCGTCCCGACGAATGCGAGGAAGTCGAGGAATGTTCTTCTGGTGGTGGTGATGATGATGGCGACGATGACGATGAATTGCTGGCGCACCTAGTAGACGAAAATGGTTCATACGCCTTGAATGATTTTCTTGCAGGCAGTGGTGACGACGACGACGGCAGCTGCCACGGTCACGGCGGTGGCGGCGACGATGATGATAGCAGCCACGGTCACGACCAAGGGGTCGTTGATTGCGGCTATGCCTGTTATGAATATAGCTCTGGATCTACTATAACGCCGGGCGATTTTGTAAACGGTTCTGGGTTTAATTATACCGGAGACGAAGGTGTATTCCTTGCTCTTGCCGTATCACACTCAGAATCTGCAGGCCTAAACAGTTCGTTCCCTGGCGTGTCGTGTGTGATTTCTGTGTTGAATTTTGTTGGGCAATAAACCTTGAGGCCCAATGTCCGGTTTACCTATTTTTTAAATTACATTCGCAAAGCACTGGGCACTTGAATGGCTGCAGGCCCTTATTCTGACGAGACTTTATGGACAGCTGACATAACGCGTTTGGTTATTCGCGTTATGGAAGACGTTAACCTGACATTTGATACTCTTTCAGGCGATACGCATGCTCTGAATTTTCTATCGGCGGCAGTAATTCAAGTGTTGTCGAGCGGCAAGGAAACTTTCGCCAGTGCGGCTCCTAGAGTTTTAGAGACTATAGGAATGGAAGAAAGTGATTGCCCAAAGGGGCTGATCAAAGACACAATCCTGCAACTCGATGAAGCTGGGCTTGTGATCCCTGCTAGGGGCGGTGAGTGATGGAGCACTTCCGCCGCTTGGGTGATGTGCCGTACCCAGAATTGGCGCAATCGCTAAAAGATGGCTGTCTTGAGATGTCGCTGGGGCCGTTTAGCAAGCGACTGAAAGCAAATAACAGTCAAGTTACAGAGTTTCTTCAGGATGCTTACCGTGACGTGCCTGTCCGGACTAAGCTTGGCGACATCACCGATGTTGCTGTCACTATAAAATCTCCTTCATGGTTCAGGCAATATGTTCGCAGGCAAGTCGTTGCAGATCCGGGCTTCATTGTTCCTGCTGTACCGCTTCCTGTCAGGCTTTCGGCATTGTCCTTTGAGATGGGACTAAATTTGGCAGTTGCCCTTAAATGCTGCAGGCTGGTTTCCTTCCATGCGGCAGTGGTGGGCAACGAAAAAGGTGCGATCTTCATTTCTGCCCACTCTGGTGGCGGTAAAAGTACACTTGCGTCCGCCTTGATGGTGGAAGGTTACCGGCTTTTTTCTGACGAATTCGGGTTGCTTGATATGTCGAACTCGCTTTTAGTGCCGTATCCACGACCGGTGTCTTTGAAGGGGGATAGCATAAATATTGTGCGTGACTTCACTGGGGCCGACTGGTTGACCCCTGTGCTTAGCGATACACCTAAAGGTGACATCGCTTACCGGCGTGCCAGGCCTAGTGACATTGAGGAGGCTGATAAAAAATTATCAAGCAAACTTATCGTTTTTCCTGTGTTTACAAAGGGCGCACGCCCAGTAGCAAAAGAATTAGCCAAGTCAGAGGCTCTTATGAGGTTGATCCCTAGTTCAACCAATTATCACCTTTTAGGGCAAGGGGGTTTTGAAGCTTTGACAGCAATGGTAGCCGGTGCGCGGTCTTACGAAATACAGTACGGCAACACCGATGATAGCATGAAAATTGTGAAAGATTTGGCCGCAGGTGTCGGGTTATGACAAAAGCCTGGCTTAAATCTATTGTTAGGCAGTCGCCATTGCCTTCAGATCCAGAATCTTTATCTGATCTGGTTGCTTTTGCCGAGGCTCATCATGTCTTGGGGCAGATGGCGACGGTTTGGCAAAACGAAGCTACAGGTAAACTGAAAGACGTTTTTGAAAATGCTGCTATTCGTACGGCGTTTGATCACCGTATGTTGGCATTTGAGATGGGCCGCATTGAGCGTGCGCTTCATGGAACGGGCATTGCGCCTGTTTTGCTGAAAGGCGGCGCCTATGTGGCGCTTGAGCTTCCTGCAAGCGAAGGCCGCAGGGTGGCCGACATCGACATCCTTGTCGCGGAAGACGATCTGGAGCAAACCGAAAATAGATTGAAGGAGGCCGGGTGGGCTTTTGAGGAAACGACTGATAACGAATACGATCAAGCTTATTACCGCGAATTTATGCACGAACTACCGCCGCTTCGCCACATCAGACGTCGCACGGTAGTTGATGTTCATCACCGCATATTGCCGCGTACGTCGCGTGTTTTGGTTAAGAACGACATGCTCATTGACGCGGCGCAACATTTAAAGGGGCGGGAGTTGCGCACGTTCCAGCCAGTTGACCTCTTTATTCATTCGTCGGTCCACAGTTTCGCCGACGGTTCCTTTGATACACCAGCCCGAAGCCTGGTGGAGCTCTATTTCTTATTTTCCGGCCTAAGTGAAGCTGATAAATCTGCACTGGCTGAGCGGTCAGTGACTGTTGGGGCGTCGATGCCGGTGGCGACAGCGCTTTGGGCACTCAACGAGTTTTTTGGTGAAAAAGTCCCTGGGGTTGGTGCCGACAGTATGATAAAGCCAGCGTCAGCTCTAGTAAGGGGCGCTTTTAGGGCCAAGCTCGAGAATATCAGTGGTGCTTACTTTGCAAAACTTATTCTCTATGTCAGAAGCCACTATTTGCGGATGCCGATCCCTCAGCTGGCGCTTCATCTGATGCGGAAAGCTGCTAGGCAGTTGGTAAACGCAGTAAAGCGGGAAGATCCGCTAAAGAGCCAATGATATGATTGGGCTTTAAGGCTTCGATTGGCTGGTCCGCATAGCCGTAATCGACTGCAATCACAGGAATGCTCGCGGCTTGCGCCCCTAGAATATCAGGGGATGCATCACCCACCATAAGCGCGGGGCCGTGCCCTGGAAGCAGTTCGGCTGTTTTCTGGATGTGGCGAGGGTCGGGTTTCTTGAAACTGTAACTATCACCCCCGGTTACCGCACCAAAGAGCGAATAGATCTCAAGTTTTTCAAGGAGTGGCACAGCAAGGCCGATTGGCTTGTTGGTGCATACAGCTAATTGGAAGCCTGCGCCGCCCAGTTGTTTAAGCATATCAAGGCAATAGGGGTACAAGGCAGAATGAACGCAAATATTCTCGCTGTAATACTCTAAGAAAACATCACGTAATTTTGCAAAATCGTATCCTTCAATGCCGCCCGTGGTTTCAAGCGCCGTTTCAATCAGCTTTACTGCACCAAACCCTGTCATGTGGCGAACCGCGTCGATGGGCACAGGTGGTCGGTCAATTGTTTGCAGCGTGTGGTTTGTTGCCGCGTGTAGATCTGGGGCGGTATCAACCAGTGTACCATCAAGATCGAAGAGGATTTTTTGGGCTGTAAATTGGGTCATAAAAATAGTCGCAAATGAAACAGTTGATTTCCGTTTCCTGAAGTAAGAGGTTACGGTCACTTAAATGAAGAAGGTCAATATCCCTGTCTTCTATAATACAAGGGTATTGCTAGCTAGAGCTTTCGTTCTTTTCGCTTGATCTAATATTCCTTCATGCTTATTTAGATAATGATATTGCGTAGAATCGTATATTTTTGAAATATATGAACAATAAAAATTGAACTAGAGTGAGGATATGTGATGAGTGAATGGCGCCCTGACAGTTGGAAATCACGTAAAGTGGTACAGCTGCCGGATTATCCTGATCAGGATGCGTTGCAGCAAGTTGAAGCGGAGCTTTCTGGCTATCCGCCGCTGGTATTTGCTGGTGAAGCCCGGAATTTGAAAGCACAGTTGGCGGAAGCCGCTGAAGGCCGTGCCTTTTTATTGCAGGGCGGCGACTGCGCCGAAAGCTTTGCTGAGTTTCACCCCGATAATATCCGCGATTCCTTCCGCGTGCTCCTGCAGATGGCTGTGGTGCTTACCTATGCCGCCAGTTGCCCCGTAATTAAAGTGGGCCGTTTGGCTGGCCAATTCGCCAAGCCTCGCTCTAGCAATACCGAGACGATAGGCGGTGTTGAGCTGCCAAGCTACCGCGGCGATATCATCAACGGTATTGATTTTGATGAGGCCTCAAGGATACCAGATCCCCAACGCATGCTGCGCGCCTATAGCCAATCGGCTGCTACGCTTAACCTGCTGCGAGCCTTTGCGCAGGGTGGCTATGCAAACTTGGTATCTGTTCACAAATGGAATTTGGACTTTGTGAAATCCCAAGGCGTCGGTGCAAAGTACGGGGAACTTGCGGACCGTATCGGCGAAGCGCTGTCCTTCATGGAAGCCTGCGGCATTAATCCTGGTGATGTACGCCAGTTGCAAGGAACAGATTTCTATACGTCGCACGAGGCTTTGCTTCTTGGCTACGAGCAATCCCTAACACGGGTCGATTCTACCAGCGGTGATTGGTACGATACCTCTGCTCACATGCTATGGGTAGGCGACCGGACGCGCCAAACTGACGGCGCGCACATTGAATTCCTACGCGGCATTGGTAATCCTATCGCATCAAAAGTGGGGCCAACCACTGATCCTGATGATTTGATCAGGTTGATTGATATTCTTAACCCCAACAACGAAGCAGGGCGCTTAACGCTGATCACGCGCTTTGGTGCAGATAAAGTTGAAGATTATCTGCCGAAACTATTGCGCCGGGTCAAAGAAGAGGGCCGCAAGATCGTTTGGTCGTGCGATCCGATGCACGGCAATACCATTAAGGCGGCGGGCGGGTTAAAAACGCGGCCGTTTGAGCGGGTTATGAAAGAAGTGAAACAGGTCTTTGCTTGCCACAAAGCGGAAGGCACCTATGCTGGTGGTATTCATCTGGAACTGACCGGACAGGACGTAACGGAGTGCACCGGCGGTGCCGTCGCGGTTACTGAAGAAAGCCTCGCATCTCGTTATCATACGCATTGCGATCCGCGCCTAAATGCCAGCCAGGCCATCGAACTTGCCTTCCTCGTGGCCGAAAGCCTCAAGGAAGAGCGTCAAGCGTTAGCAGATACAGCTGTCGCGTAACCGACCTAAGTAAACAAATGGCAAAAGGCGGCACCTGTGCCGCCTTTTTTTGTAGAGCATTCAATACCCAGGTTGAAAGCTTTCACCTGCTGGCCGGCAACTAAATGCTGTGGTGCATCAACCTTCATTCGGAAGTCATTTTCATCCGAACCATATAAGAAAAAGGCACTCAAAATGTAGGTGCCTCAATTCTTATATTTCTATCTGCCGCGGCCCTACGTCGGGCTTCCTGACTGTGAAGGATTTGGCTCCACAGGTACAGGTGGAAGTGTAGGAGGACGAGGAGGCGGCGGCGGTGGCGGCCCTGCCGTAGGAGGAGGTGGTGGTGGCGGGCCCCCCGCAGGAGGAGGTGGTCCGGCCGCTGTTTGCGTTGGTGCTGAAGGTGCCCTTGGCGGGGTCGGTGTTGCTTGTACAATGACAACAGCCACCGAGTTGTTCACATTCGCGCCGGAGGACCCACCAGCTGCCTGATACGAAGCTGCTGCACTGCCGCCAGCATTATTAACTGCCGCAGTAACAACAGCCACTGCCGCGGCGGCACCTGCGTCGCCGCTTTCAGAAGCGGTAGTCGCAACAGCACTGGCTACGCCGCCAACAGCTTGCTGTGTTGCAACGCTAGCGCTTGCTGCCACTGTAACAGCTTGAGCAACCAATGAGGCTGCATTTGATATGTCCGTCACGGCTATGGTTGATGCTGCTTTCGACAGCGCAATCGCCAACCCGTCTGCATTTCCAGCAGCAAGTTCGCCGTCAATAATGCGCTGTACAGCATCAGCGTCACCAGCAGCTGCAACAAGGGCGTCTTCAAGGCTTACAACCATTTGCAAAAGTGTGGCTGCTGTAACTGTAGTAGGGGGATTTGTAGCCATCGCAGATGTGGGGGCAACAATCGCTGTTCCAGAAAGCAGTCCAATGGCAGCGATTAATCTAGAATATTGCATATCGACCTCCAGTTTTTCAATTGGAACGCATTTGCATTTCTTTTACTTACCATATTTTTGTTAAAAAATCTACCTCCGATCGGTATTTTTCGGGTTCTTTGGGTATTAATTATCGGTAAGGTTGTTCTTCTTTCCGTCCAAGGCACGCCTTGTCTAAGTGGTCGCGCGATGAAAGTTTATCGACGCTGTCCCTCTTCCTTGTTTGCGTCGGCTTTTCTTGCATTTATTGGCGGCTACGGCGCAAGAGTTCCTATGATAAACCTATAACGCCATTCACCTTTTGTTTGTCTTGTTCCTTATGCTTAAGCAGGTTAAAAGCAGCTCATGAATGAAAAGTTATCCCTTTATATCGCCCAGATGAACGCGACCGTTGGCGCGGTACAAGCCAACTGCGAAAAAATCGCAGAAGTTTACGCGTCAGCTAAAGCATGCGGCGCTGAACTAATACTGACGCCCGAGCTATCGGTCACAGGCTATCCGCTTGAGGATTTGGTGTTAAAGCCCCATTTTGTCGAAGAAGCGATGAAAGCGGTCAGGGCGCTAGCGGATTTGACAGCAGGTGACGGCGAGCTTGGTTTGATCGTTGGCAGCCCGTGGATTGAAGACGGCAAACTCTATAATGCAGCCCTTCTACTGGAAGCGGGCGAAATCAAAGACATTCATCTGAAGCGAGAACTGCCCAATTACGGTGTTTTCGATGAAAAGCGCATTTTTGATGCTGGGCCTGCTGCGCAAGTAATGGAATTCCGTGGCCATAAGCTTGGCGTAATGATTTGCGAAGATATGTGGTTCGAGGCCTGCGCGGCTGATTTGAAAGCCGCAGGTGCCGAGGTGTTGCTTATCCCGACCTGTAGCCCGTTTGAGATTGAAAAACATGCCGAGCGGCAGAAACACGCAGCGCACCGTGTTGCTGAGACTGGCTTGCCTTTGGTATTCTGTAACCAGATTTGCGGGCAGGACGAATTGGTGTTTGACGGCGCGAGCTATGTGCTCGCGGCGGACGCCAGCGTTGCTGTGCAAATGTGTGGCTGGCGCGAAGAAGGGCTTTTGACGCACTGGACGCGAAGCGGCACGGAGCTTGTTTGCGACACGCGCCTTCAAAGCGACATGCCTGACCGTCTGACAAATATTTATCAGGCGATGGTGCTAGGCCTACGGGACTATGTGAATAAAAATCGGTTCCCTGGTGTAATCCTTGGCCTTTCGGGCGGTATTGATAGTGCGCTTTCTGCTGCCGTGGCGGTGGATGCGCTTGGTGCTGACCGAGTGCACTGTGTAATGATGCCTTCTAAATACACCACCGGAGAAAGTGTTTCTGACGCGGAAGCCTGCGCGAAATCGCTCGGCGTTCAGTATGAGACAATAACCATAAAGCCTGGTGTAGATGCGTTTGCTGATATGCTGGGGCCGGTGTTCGAAGGTACTGAACCTGATACGACAGAAGAAAATATCCAGTCGCGGCTGCGCGGCCTTATTTTAATGTCGCTGTCGAACAAGTTTGGTAAAATGGTGCTGACCACGGGCAACAAGTCCGAGATGTCGGTTGGGTACGCAACGCTTTACGGTGATATGTGCGGCGGCTACAGCGTGCTTAAGGACGTGTATAAGCTGGACGTGTTTGCGCTGTCGCATTGGCGGAACGCTAATATGCCTGCGGGTGCGTTTGGACCTGACGGCGAAGTGATGCCGCTCAATACTATCATCAAGCCGCCAACTGCTGAGCTTCGTGAAGATCAGAAGGACGAAGACAGCCTTCCGCCGTATGAAGCGCTCGATGATATGTTGCGCTGTCTGGTGGATGAAGAAATGTCTGCAGAAGAGGTGGTGGCGCGCGGTCACAGTGCATCAGAGGTTGCGCGGATCGAGCACCTCCTGTACATCGCCGAGTATAAAAGGCGTCAAGCTCCGCCCGGCGTTAAGATAACACGTAAGAATTTTGGTAAAGATCGCAGGTACCCGATTACAAACGGGTTCCGAAGTGCTCAAAGAAATACTGATAAAGCGTAAGCTCTAGGATAAAGATATGACTGTAAAAGTTCGTTTCGCCCCGTCACCTACAGGTAAACTCCATGTAGGGAACATTCGTGCAGCTCTTGTGAACTGGTTGTTCGCTCAGCAGCAGCAGGGCGTCTTTATTCTGCGCATTGATGATACTGATAAGGCCCGTTCCAAGCAGGAATATGTTGACGCGATCCACACCGATCTGAAATGGCTTGGCATTAACTGGGATGATACTTTCCGTCAAAGTGACCGGTTTGATCGGTATAAAGCCGTTGTTGCAGAGCTAAAGGACGCAGGCCGTTTATACCCATGCTACGAGACAGCTGAAGAGCTGGATATGAAGCGAAAAATTCAGATGGGGCAGGGTAAGCCGCCAGTTTATGACCGGGCTGCGCTGGCACTTTCCGCTGACGAAGTTGCCGCGTTTGAGGCTGAAGGCCGCACCGCGCACTGGCGTTTCAAGCTTGATGTACCTGCGCGAATTGATTGGAAAGACCTGATCCGCGGCGACGTGTCGATTGATCTAGCATCGGTTTCTGATCCGATCCTTATTCGCGGTGACGGCAGCTTTCTGTACACGCTTCCAAGTGTGATCGACGATATTGACTACGGCATTACACACATTGTACGCGGTGAAGACCATGTAACCAACTCTGCAGTTCAGGTGCAATTGTTTGAAGTTATCGGCGGCAAGGCACCAGAAATGGCACATTTTGCCTTGCTAACAGGCAAGGGCGGCGAAGGCCTATCGAAACGCCACGGTGCGATGTCGATTGAAGAGTACCGTGTTGAAGCCGGGCTAGAGGCCATGTCTATTGTTTCCTTGCTTGCACGCGTTGGTACAAGTGAACCAATTGAAGGGTTTGCTGAAGTAAAAGAGCTGATTGAAGGCTTTGATTTTGGTAAGTTTGGGCGCTCCACCGCGAAGCTTGACCCGGCTGATCTGGATATGTTGAACGCTAAAATTCTCCACGCTACGCCTTACAGCATGATTGAAGACCGTCTTGATGGTGTGGACGAAACACTATGGAATACCATTCGTCCAAACTTGAAGAAGCTTTCGGATATTGCAGAGTGGCGCATGATGATTGATGGGCCTGTCACTCCGATTATTGAAGACGCTGACCATATTGCGAAAACCATCAGCCTCCTGCCTGAGGGCAAATTAACGACGGATAGCTGGAAAGAGTGGACCGACAGCATCAAAGCTGAAACCGGCGTTAAAGGCAAAGGCCTGTTTATGCCTCTGAGGCATGCGCTAACCGGCCAGAAGCATGGCCCTGACATGGCGTCTCTTTTGCCGCTGATCGGCCGCGACAAGGTTATTGCGCGGCTAGAAGGCAAAAGTGCGTGACCGAAATTTTTGTCTATAATACCGAGGCACGCAAGAAGGTTCTTTTTGAACCAGTAGACCCGAAAAACGTCCGTATGTATGTGTGTGGCCCAACGGTTTACGGCGAGGCCCATATCGGCAACGCGCGGCCTTATACGGTATTTGATATTCTTTTCCGTTTGTTGCGCCACGTTTACGGCGAAACGCACGTAAGCTATGCCCGTAACATCACTGATATTGAAGACAAAATCATGGACCGTGCGGCGGAAGAGGGCGTCAGTATCAAGACGATTACTAACCGTTACACCAAGATTTTTCAGGAAGATATTCGGGCACTTGGATCGTTGGAGCCTACAACGGAGCCTCGGGCCACAGACCATATTCCAGAAATGATCAAGATGATGCGCACCCTTATTGAAAAAGGAAATGCGTACGAGGCGGACGGCCATGTGATGTTCCATGTGCCGTCGATGGAAAATTACGGGCGTCTTTCCCGCCATAGCCGCGATGAGCTTGTTGCTGGGGCGCGTGTGGAAGTAGCGTCTTACAAAAAAGACCCGGCAGATTTTGTATTGTGGAAGCCGTCTTCTGATGAGCAAGTTGGCTGGGGAAGCCCTTGGGGCCGTGGCCGGCCGGGTTGGCATCTTGAATGCTCTTGCATGATCGAAAAACAGTACGGCGAAACCATTGATATTCACGCTGGTGGCCAAGATCTGATTTTTCCGCACCACGAAAATGAAATAGCGCAGTCTGAATGCACAAACGGCAAACAGTTTGTGCGCTACTGGATGCATAATGGGTATCTGACGGTGGACGGCGTTAAAATGTCCAAGTCGCTGGGGAACTTTCACACTATCCGTGATTTGCTGAATGACCATGGTGGCGAGCCACTGCGGCTATCGCTGTTGACTGCACATTATAGGCAGCCGGTTGATTTCTCGCATGACAATGCGACCGAGCAGAAGCGGCGGCTTGACCGCTGGTACCGGCTTGTTGACGGCGTAACTGCATCTGCAACGGTTCCGCAGTCTGTCATTGACGCGCTTTCAGACGATCTGAATACGCCCAAGGCTATCGCGGCGCTTGATGCGCTTGCATCGGCTGAGACTGCTGCTGACTTGAAGGCTGGCGCCAACTTTATGGGCTTTTTGCTAACAGCCACAGATGATTGGTTCCGCGGCGATGCGCCCGAAGGCATAACGACTGAAGAAATTGAAGCGATGATCCAGGCACGCAAGAATGCGCGGGCCAATAAGGATTTTGCAGAATCAGACCGTATTCGCGCAGCGCTGACGGAAAAGGGTATAGCCCTAGAGGACAGCGCTGGTGGCACCACGTGGCGGAAGGCTGACTGATATGGCTGATATTCAACCCGCCGTCATTCTGGTGCGGCCCCAGCTTGGGCAAAACATAGGTAAAGCCGCGCGCGCCATGTATAATTTTGGCCTAACGGATTTACGTCTTGTTGCGCCGCGTGATGGTTGGCCTAACCCCGATGCAGGGCCTTCTGCCGCAGGTGCTTTGCTGCTTATTGATCAGGCAACTGTTTATGAGACTGTGGAGGAAGCAGTAGCCAACTGCACGCATGTTTATGCTACCACAGTGCGCGACCGCGATATGCCAAAGCCAGTTGTAACGCCGCGGGAGGCCGCGGCGCAGATGGCATCAATGATTGATGTGGGTGAGCGACCGGGAGTGTTGTTTGGTCCAGAACGCTCTGGCCTGACAAACGATGATATTGCCTTGGCTGATACTGTTCTTACAGTTCCAGTTAATCCAGATTACGGCAGCCTAAACCTTGCGCAGGCGGTCATTTTAATGTCGTACGAGTTTTTTCAGCATAAAGCCGACGTGCCGGCGTATCTGCCTGCTCATCCAGAAGGCCTTGCCGACAAAGAAGAACTGGTCGGCTTGATGGAGCATCTTGAACAGGTTCTCACGAAGAAGGGATATTTTCGCAGCGAGGGCCGACAGGGCACTCAGCGCTTAGCACTTCGCAATATTCTTCAGAATGCGGAATTTGCATCGCAGGATGTGCGCACCTTGCGCGGAGTGGTGAAGTCTTTGGGGCGGACGCGAGAGGATTAAGTTTCTCTTTTCTTCAAGACCTTGTATTATAACCTGAATTTCGTTAGGTACCGTTTTTAAGGAAACTCTATGTTTTTTGCTTCGTTGGTTATCGCAAGTTCACTCCTGGTCCAGAGCTTCTCGGGAACTGGAACTGCTGCGGCTAAGCCTTTGGGCAAGGCGGTGCTTGAAGAAACAACAGGTCATCATTTTCAGATCTTCGAATTCGTAGGGCGCCCTCCCCATACTTGGGAACATGCCGAATTGATGGTTAGCGGCTATATGCACGAAGGGGTGCCGGGCCAACTAGCAAAAATCCCAACGGCTGATGTTCACTATTTTCTACTGGGTAATTTCCCATTGGTTGGTACCGTGAATATGTGGTTTGGATTGACGGCAATATGCCGGGACGGCACAGCGTTTGAATGGGTGGACGGAACGGCTTTGGTTGCTACCCCTTTCAGGGCCTGGAGTGACGGAGCCCAACGTAAAATTTCCCGTGGGTGCCGAGCGGGCGCTTCCAGCTTCAAACGCTTCCCAGTTTATTACAATTCTAGCAAGTTTGGGATGCGCTGGGAGGCAGCCAACGCTCGCACAGATGTTCGGTATATGATCGTTGAGTTTGTGCCGTTAAAAAAAGAAGAAAATGAGGCCGAAAGCAAGGCTGTTGTGAAAGACGACGAAGCCAGTAAATCCGGAACGCAATAAGCGCTTATTTGGGCTTTAGTCGTGCCCGTGCCAGGCTGGTTACCGGGACGAGGCAGTGACGGGGCAATCTAAGGGTCGCAGCCTTCGCTTACCCCTAATTAAGCTAAATATTCTGCGATCTCTTTTGAGAAATAGGTAAGAATTCCGTCAGCTCCTGCGCGTTTGAAAGCAAGAGCCGATTCCATAATTACCGCTTTTCTGTCCAGCCATCCATTTTGCGCCGCAGCCACCAGCATCGCGTACTCTCCTGATACCTGATATGCATAGGTCGGTACGCCAAAGCGGTCTTTTACTTCACGGATAATGTCTAAATAGGGCATGCCGGGTTTGATCATCACGCTATCTGCACCTTCGTCAATATCAAGAGCAACTTCGCGGATCGCCTCAGCCCTATTCGCAGGGTCCATTTGGTACGTTTTTTTATCACCGCTCAAAACGCCAGTGCTCCCAACCGCATCACGGAACGGACCATAAAAGCCAGAAGCATATTTGGCGCTGTAGGCCATGATCTGCACGTGGTCGAAACCGGCTTTATCCAGTTCGGCCCGTATGGCGCCAATGCGACCGTCCATCATATCCGAAGGGGCTATGATATCAGCGCCGGCCTGTGCTTGCAGCACTGCTTGCTGGACCAGTATCCCGATCGTGGCATCGTTCAGTATTTTTCCGTCCTTAAGGAGCCCGTCCTGTCCGTGGCTGGTGTATGGGTCGAGTGCAACGTCTGCCAGTAGGCCTATCTCTGGTACGGCGTCCTTAATTGCACGCATCGCGGAATTGATGAGATTGTCTTTATTTAAGGCCTCATCACCAAAATCGGATCGCAACCCTTTTGGTGTCGACGGGAACAACGCAATGCAGGGAATGCCAAGGTCGCGCGCATTCTTTGCTTCGAGCACTGCCTGGTCTACGGATAGACGCTCCACGCCTGGCATAGAGGCAACAGCCTCGCGCTCATTGGTGCCTTCTCGAATGAACAAGGGCCATATGAGGTCATTCACCGTAACACTATTTTCAGACATAAGACGCCGAGACCAATCGGTGGAACGGGGCCTGCGAAGGCGGGTAGCTGGAAAGCGTGCGGACATAGGGAAACCTCTTTAAAGAATTAACGCGAGACTAGCGGGCTTGCGGCAAAATGTCATCTGCACAATGATTGGGATTGTGATAAAACGATTTTAGATGTAATTTTGTTAGAATTTTAGCATTAACAAAGCGTTAGCGATTGCGCGCACAAAGTGGTCCATACGATTCGGTAAAAATTGTTTCAAATGGTTAGGCAGCTTTTTGGACGTGTGAAAATTTTAAACAGGCAGATCTAAAATGAGTGGTTATGACTTTAACGACCCAAGCTTTTTATTCTTGGATATCCTTTCCCTAGTGGAACGTTTGCACCGTCGGCTTCTTGATGTATTAAAAAATCATCTCGAGCATATCGGAAAAAATGATCTCAATCCGGTGCAGGCCCTACTGTTGCACAACATCGGTGAAAATGAAATTACAGCTGGTGAGCTGAAGACACGCGGGTATTATCAAGGCTCTAACGTGTCTTATAACCTTAAGAAGTTGGTGGAAATGGGCTATTTGCGGCATGAGCGGGCAGAACATGATGGCCGCGCCGTTCGTATTTCATTAACTGATGAAGGGTATAAGATTAGAGAGCTAATGGATAATCTGTATCAGCGTCACCTTGAAGAATTGATGCAGGATGATTTGATTAGCCACGATAACTTGAAAGATTTGCGCAAAAACCTACGTAACTTGGAGCGCTTTTGGTCAGACAAGATACATTTTGGGCTATAAGATACTGCGTTTCTGCCTATTTTTTGGGTCTAATCGTCCAGTATCGGGTTAATTGATTGGTTAGTCGGAGAAAGTGTATCTTATGGTGGGTATACGCTTCTATTGAAGCTTATATTGCATTGCTTATGGAACTGACATAGGTAACGGCCAAGCGATATCGAAACAGGATTTGAAATGGACTACGAAAAAATCTTTGCCGACGCCATCGACGTAATTCGGGAAGAAGGCCGGTATCGAGTATTTGCTGATATTTCACGCGAGCGTGGGAATTTCCCCCGCGCTCAACGCTATGACGCGGGCGATAATGCGCGTGCGATCACAGTGTGGTGCTCAAACGACTACTTAGGTATGGGGCAGCATCCTAAAGTGGTTGGTGCGATGCACAAGGCGCTTGACGAGACAGGCGCAGGCGCTGGTGGCACACGAAACATTTCAGGTACCAATCATTACCATGTCCTGCTGGAGCGTGAGCTCGCGGATTTGCATGATAAAGAAGGGGCGCTGCTTTTCACTTCGGGCTATATATCGAATGAAGCCACGCTTTCCACCATTTCAAAAATGCTTCCGAACTGCATTTTCTTTTCAGACGAATTGAACCATGCGTCTATGATTCAAGGTATTCGCAATAGCGGTGCCGCGAAGCATGTGTTTAGGCACAATGATTTGGCGCATCTTGAGGAGTTGCTGGAAGCTGCTGACCCGGACGCGCCGAAAATTATCGCATTCGAATCTGTATATTCAATGGATGGCGATATTGCGCCAATTGGAAAAATCTGTGATTTAGCGGACCGTTACGGCGCGATGACGTATCTGGATGAGGTTCATGCAGTTGGTATGTATGGCCCTCGCGGCGGTGGCATTGCTGAGCGCGACGGTGTTGCAGACCGGGTTACTATCATTGAGGGGACGCTTGGCAAGGCGTTCGGTGTGATGGGCGGCTATATTGCTTCTTCAACAGCAATCATTGATGTTGTGCGTAGCTTTGCCTCAGGGTTTATCTTCACAACGGCACTGAGCCCAGTTTTGGCGGCAGGCGCGTTGGCCAGTATTCAGCATCTGAAAGCAAGTGCTGAAGAACGTGATGGGCAGAAGATACGCGCTGCGCTCTTAAAACAGGCCATGAGGGACGCTGACCTTCCTGTTATGGAATCTGTTAGCCATATTGTACCACTTTTCATCGGTGACCCCGTTTTATGTAAAGACGTGTCGGATATCTTATTGAACGAATATGGTATTTATGTTCAGCCTATTAATTACCCGACTGTCCCGCGCGGAACTGAACGCCTGCGCTTCACGCCAGGCCCACTTCATGATGACGCCGCGATGCATGCGCTGATCGAAGCTCTTAAGGAAGTGTGGAAACGTCTTGGAATATCTAGGGCAATTGCTGTATAATCGCCTAATGCCCCAACAAGACCGTATCTATATAGAATTTTTAAAAATCGGTAACTCCGTAAAAGTGTCCGCTATCTGTGAACGAACAGGTCGTGAGGTCTGCATTGTGGGTGACCCAAAGGCCAGCAAAGCTACACTAGAGCGCATAGCAGTAAATAAGCTGCGTCGGGTTATGGAAAATGAAGCGGCGGGTGTTCAGGCGAGAAAAAGAGGGATAACTATCTAGTCGAGTTGGGAGTAAATAGGACTTCGGTTTGCGGTTCAGTCAAAAATCACTGATATTTGTACGGCAAAATGCAAATCAGTTTCCGTTTTTCAAAGAAACATTGTGTGTAAATTGCGTTGAAGCATTATTCGGTGCGCTAAAATAGATTTTCGACGCTCTTACCTGTTAACGCTTTTTTCCGAGGCCTATTTCTTTTGCAAACGCAGATCGTTTAGCTGCGTAACTCGGTGCTACCATAGGATAATCAGCAGGCAAGTTCCACTTCGCGCGATATTCTTCAGGCGACATTTTGAAATGGGACCGTAGATATCTTTTCAGCATCTTTAGCTTTTTACCGTCTTCCAAACAAATTATATAGTCGGCGTTGTATGATTTTTTGATCGGTACCGCGGGTTTGAGCGCTCCAGCCAGCGCACGAGTGCCCTGCAGGTGGTCTAACGTGGTGTAAACCGTTTTAATAACATCCGGCAGCTCGTCAGAAGTAACTGAATTATTACTGACGTACGCTGCAACTATATCTGCTGTAAGACCAAGCATGTCTGTAGTTGGTGGTAAGTCAATCGAGTTGTCGGGCATTAAATTATCTCTCTTATTTAGTGCATGTATTTATTCGTTATTGCCGCATTTCATTTATGAATACAAGGTCGAATGGGTCTATTTTGTTTTTTATTTAGTTAATAAAGCGTTAACTAAGTTTTTGCTCAAGTATTACTTGTATTCATTTCAACGATTTATTTGATGCATACCATATTTCGAAGCTTCTCTTGGGTTATGTCTATATCTGTGATATTTACCGCGCACATATGTACAGGGCCCCTTGTGTGTACCACTAGGCTGAAGGATTGATTTCATGACCGATACGGTAATTGCGCTTGCCAGCGACCATGCTGGATATGACTTGAAAGAGGCGATTAAAGCGTGGCTGATAGCGGAGAATCATACAATTCTTGATCTTGGGACTGACGGTCCTGCATCTGTGGACTACCCGGATTTCGGTGCAGCAATGGGGGATGCTATTGCTTCAGGTAAAGCCACTCGTGGCGTATTGGTTTGTGGCTCCGGTATTGGCATTTCAATCGCTGCAAACCGAAACGTTGCAGTTCGGGCGGCGCTTGTGCAGAACGGCTTGGCTGCAAAGCTTGCTCGACGCCATAACGACGCAAATGTGATCGCTTTGGGTGCCCGTCTGATTGGGATTGAAACAGCCTACGACTGCGTAGACGCTTTTCTATCGACTGAATTTGAAGGTGGGCGTCACCAAAAACGCGTAGAGAAAATGAGCTAGTCTCCAAGTCTGGGAGGCTAAGTACTAACTATCTTTGTTAATTAGGGTTGTATGCCATGAGCAATTTTACACACGACGGCTATTTCACTTCTGGTTTGGCGGATACTGATCCAGAACTTTTGGCAACGCTTGACGGTGAGCTTAAGCGTCAGCAGAACCAGATTGAGCTGATTGCCTCCGAGAACATTGTCAGTAAGGCGGTTATTGAGGCGCAGGGCTCTGTGTTAACCAATAAATATGCCGAAGGATATCCTGGGCGCCGTTATTATCAGGGCTGCCATCATGTGGATATCGCTGAAATGTTGGCGATTGACAGGGCGAAAGAGCTTTTTGGTGCCGGTTTTGTGAATGTGCAGCCTCACTCTGGTGCGCAAGCCAACGGCGCTGTTATGCTTGCGCTTGTGAAGCCGGGCGATACGATTTTAGGAATGTCTCTCGATGCCGGTGGACACCTGACGCACGGAGCAAAGCCTGCTCTTTCCGGTAAATGGTTTAATGCTATTCAATACGGCGTAAGCAAAAAAGACGCATTGATAGATTTTGATGAAGTAGCGGCCCTTGCTGAAGAGCATCAGCCTAAAATGATTATTGCTGGTGGCTCTGCCTACCCACGGATCATTGATTTCAAACGCTTTCGCGAAATTGCAGATAAAGTTGGCGCGATTTTCATGGTTGATATGGCGCATTTTGCAGGCCTTGTTGCTGGCGGTGAGCATCCTAATCCACTTGAATTTGCCGATGTTGTCACGACGACAACGCACAAAACACTGCGGGGACCACGCGGAGGCATGGTGCTTACGAATGATGAGGCCATTGCCAAGAAAATTAACTCTGCAGTTTTCCCTGGCTTGCAAGGCGGTCCTTTGATGCATGTGATCGCGTCGAAAGCGGTCGCTTTTGGTGAGGCACTGCGTCCCGATTTTAAAATATATGCAAAACAAGTGATCGAAAATGCCAAGGCTTTGGCTGACCGTTTGAAAGAGAACGGCTTTGACATCGTGTCGGGTGGTACGGATACCCATGTTGTGCTGGTTGATCTGCGGCCAAAAGGGCTTACAGGCAAGGCGGCTGACGAAGCACTAGAACGTGCTTTGATGACTTGTAATAAGAACGGTGTGCCGTTTGATCCGGAAAAGCCTTTCATTACCTCCGGTATTCGCCTTGGTACGCCTGCAGGCACGACACGCGGCTTTGGCAAAGAAGATTTCATTCTAATTGCTGATATGATTACAGATGTGCTTGACGGTCTGGCCTCAAACCCAGAAGATAATGATGCGGCGGAGGAAGAAGCACGTCGTAAAGTAGCTGATCTATGTGAACGCTTCCCAATTTATGGGTAAGTAGGCTAAGGTCGAAATGGCGCAGTCTGTTGGGGGCTGCGTTTATGTGTGTAAACTAATGTAACTAATTCGGGGGAGTATAGGCGGTATGCGCTGTCCGTTTTGTCAAAACGAAGATACTCAAGTTAAAGATTCTAGGCCAACTGATGATAAGTCGGCTATTCGCAGGCGGCGTTATTGCCCGGCATGCGGCGCTCGTTTCACCACCTTTGAGCGGGTGCAGTTGCGCGAGCTTACAGTATTGAAGAAATCAGGAAGGCGCGTCCCGTTCGAACGGAATAAGCTTGAGCGGTCTTTGGATATAGCTTTGCGCAAACGCCCTGTAGAGCCAGAACGTGTTGAGCGTATGATCAATGGTATTGTGCGTAGACTCGAATCGATGGGCGAAAGCGATATCGAGTCGGATCAGATTGGTCGTTTGATGATGGAAGGGCTTGAGAGCCTCGATCAGGTTGCCTATGTGCGCTATGCGTCGGTTTACAGGAATTTCCGTGAAGCCTCTGATTTCGAGAAGTTTCTGGGTAATCTCAGCGGTACCGAAGAAGACTATCACGATAACTAGTGGTGGGTAACAAGGTAGGGAACTGACGCTGTGTCAGAGCACCAACGATGGATGAAAGCAGCACTTGGCCTTGCTAGGCGAGGGCTTGGCAATGTGGCACCTAACCCTGCGGTTGGGTGCCTTATCGTTAAGGATCGCAAAGTAGTTGGTCGTGGTTGGACACAACCGGGCGGTCGCCCGCACGCGGAAACGGTGGCGTTAACGCAGGCAGGAGCTAACGCTAAGGGGGCAATAGCCTACGTAACGCTGGAACCTTGCGCACATCACGGTAAAACGCCGCCATGTGCTGAAGCCCTTATAGACGCCGGTATTGTCAAAGTTATCTCTGCTACTTCAGATCCCGATAGCCGTGTCTCGGGAAAAGGTCTCGCATTGTTGCGAGACGCAGGCATCGACGTCCTAGAAAACGTAATGGCGGAGCAGGCAGTATTACTCAATGACGGCTTTTTCAAAAGCGTTACGGCGGCTCGTCCTCATTTTACTTTGAAACTGGCTGCAAGTTTAGACGGTAGGATCGCAACCAAGTCGGGCGAGAGTAAATGGATCACTGGCTCGCCTGCGCGCTCCTACGGCCATTTGTTGCGGGCCAGCCATGATGCAATACTGATCGGCGCGAATACAGCCCTGCTTGACGATCCTTCGCTTACATGCCGGGTGGAAGGGCTAGGAAATTCATCGCCACACCGGTTGGTGCTAGATAGCGAGCTGAGGATAGAGATTGGTTCGAAGTTAGTGCAAACAGCTAGATCGCAGCCTACGACCGTTATTTGTAACAAAGCGGCGGGAAAAACTGAGAAACGTATTGGACTACAGGCGCTGGGTGTCAGCATAGTCGATGTCGCAGACACACGCGATTTAGCAGAAGTGGCTTCAGTCATGGCTAAACTTAGCATCACAAGGGTTTTGGTTGAGGGCGGTGGCCAGCTACACGCATCGTTTTTGGCTGCAAAAATGGCGGATGAACTGGTGTGTTTTACGGCAGGAAAAGCGATTGGCGGCGACGGCTTGCCCGCTATTGCGGCCTTTGGCCTTGCCAGCTTAGGGGGTGCGCCCCACTTTACGCTCAAGAGCTCCCGCAAAATAGGCGCGGATTTGCTTGCAACCTACGTTAATGCGGAGTAATTCAGGCGCATGTTTACAGGTATAATCACAGATGTAGCGACCGTACGGTCAGTTGAAGGCAATGGCGACGTCCGTATTGCTTTCGAAACCACTTATGATACGACGACAATTGAGATTGGCGCTTCTATTGCTTGTTCTGGCGTCTGTCTGACGGTTGTCGATAAAGATAATGATTGGTTTTCCGCTGATGTGTCGCGGGAAAGCATCAGTGTTACTAGCATCGCAGGCTGGCAAGCAGGAACGCTTGTCAATCTGGAACGGGCGCTGAAGGTTGGCGACGAGCTTGGCGGGCATATTGTGTCTGGCCATGTTGATTGCGTCGGTAAAGTCGCGCGCTTTGATCCGGTAGATGACAGCATGCTGCTGCAGATCCTTATTCCCGCCGATCAGGGCAAACTTATTGCCCAGAAAGGCAGTGTCACCATCGATGGTGCATCGCTAACGGTGAATAAGGTGGAAGACTTAACGGAAGGCACACGCTTTTCCATTAATATCATCCCACACACGCAGGAAGTTACCAGTTTCCGCACTTTGAAAGCTGGCGACGAAGTAAACGTAGAATTTGATGTATTGGCGCGCTATGTGGCGCGTCTTCAAGATAAAAGCTAGGAACAGTTTTGCCCCACACTTTCCTTTCCCCAATTGAGGACGTTATTGAAGACGCCCGCAACGGAAAAATATTCATTCTGGTTGATGACGAAGACCGCGAAAATGAAGGCGACCTTATCATTCCTGCGGAGATGGCAACGCCAGACGCAGTGAATTTTATGGCCAAGCATGGCCGCGGCCTTATTTGTTTGCCGCTCACGCAAGAGCGCGTTGGCGAACTTGGTCTCGATTTGATGAGTACAAACAATCAAAGCCGTCACCAAACCGCCTTCACGACATCAATTGAAGCACGTGAGGGTGTAACCACAGGCATTTCAGCGGCTGATAGAGCTCGGACTATTGAGGTGGCAATTGATCCGAAGGCGGGTAGTGCGGATATCGCAACGCCTGGTCACGTGTTTCCGCTTGTTGCCCGCGATGGCGGCGTGCTTGTAAGGGCAGGGCATACCGAGGCTGCAGTTGACATTTCGCGCCTTGCAGGCCTGAACCCGTCGGCTGTTATTTGTGAAATCATGAATGAAGACGGCACAATGGCGCGCCTACCTGATTTGGTTGAGTTTGCTAAAGAGCACAAGATGAATGTGGCGACGATCCGCGATTTGATCGCCTATAGACTGAAGAATGATCATTTGGTCGAAAGAATTTCCGACACTGCCTTCCGCCGTTTGAGCGGAAAAGAGTGGCGTGTAGCCGTTTATAAAACTGTTGGCGAAAATCGGGAAACTGTTGCGTTGGCACTTGGCAATATCAATGAGGACGAGCCTATTCATGTGCGCATGCACTCGCTCAACCCTTTTGAGGACTTGCTTGAGATGGATCATCCACGAAGCGGCCAACTTTCACGTGCGATGAAGGCGATTGAAGACGAAGGCAAAGGTGTCGTTGTGCTATTCTCCGGCCTTATTGGGATGCGGCCTTCCGCCGCGATCAAAGACGGCGGTAATGTGCAGAAGTCTGGTGCTTTGAAGGAATACGGAGTTGGTGCGCAAATTCTGCGGGACCTCGGCGTAAAGCATATGGTGCTGTATTCTAATACACCGAGCCACATTGTTGGGCTTGAAGGGTACGGCCTTGATGTTGTGGAGCAGCGTCAAATCCCGAAAGCCTAATACGTAAGCCTGCTAATTCAGGAATGCGAATTTTGTAAAACAACGAGTTTATAGCGCTGCCCGTCAGCAACCAGTCCGAGGAAAAGCCCATGTCGAAGCCCCATATCTTACTAGCTGAGGCGCGCTTCTATAACGAACTTGCAGACGAACAAGCCGCTGGTGCAATTGAAGCAATTGAAGAAGCTGGCGGCACTTGGGAGCGCGTGGCTGTGCCCGGTGCCCTTGAATTACCGATCGCAATAAAGGTGGCCGCGGACGGAATTGTTCATTTTGACGGCTATGTTGCGCTTGGCTGCGTTATCCGCGGTGAGACGACACATTACGAAACAGTTTGTAATGAAAGCTCTCGTGGGTTACAGGACTTGGCGCTGAACCATAATCTGGCTATTGGGAACGGAATTCTCACTGTTGAAAATTGGGATCAGGCTTGGGCGCGGGCGAAACGCGATCAAATGAACAAAGGCGCTGGTGCGGCACTTGCTGCGCTGGCGGTAATACAGTTAAAAACACATTTTGGAACTAAGTAATGACCATGACTGGTAAGAAGACTAAATCCGCAGGCCCTCGCAGTGCAGCTCGCTTAGCGGCTGTTCAGGCGCTCTACCAGTTGGCTGCGTCAGAAGAGCCAAACGTTAAAACGACAATAGCCGAATTCACGGCGCACCGCTTGGGTGCTGAAGTGGACGGTGAGCAGTTTGTTGATGCGGACGCAACTTTGTTTGCAGATGTCACTGCTGGCGGCTGGGAACGCCGCGAGGAATGGGATGCTCTTATTACGCCGTGTCTAAGCCGTGATTGGGTGATCGGTCGCCTTGAGCTAATCGTTTTGGCCATTTTCCGTGCGGGCTCCTATGAGCTGGCAGCGCGTCCTGACGTGCCAACGGCGGTTGTCATTAATGAGTATCTTGATGTCGCTCATGCATTTTACGAGCGGACAGAAACTTCCTTCGTAAACGGTGTGCTTGACAAACTGGCCCGTACCCTGCGTTCTTAAAGACTATTCTTCTAGAAAAAAGGGACGGTTATGGCGGGTGAGTTTGATCTTATTGCCCGGTATTTTGCTCCGCTCGCAGGGCCTTCGGGGCTAGGGCTGCTTGACGATGCCGCCTGTATTCGGCCTCCTGCAGGAAAAGATTTGATAATCAGTAAGGATATGCTGGTTGAAGACGTCCATTTTTTGCCGAATTCGGACCCCGTTGACTTAGCCTTCAAGGCGCTTTCAGTAAATATTTCTGATTTAGCGGCAAAGGGCGCAAAGCCAACTGAGTATTTTGTTGGCCTAGCCATACCCAAAGAAACGCCAACGGATTGGTTCGAAGGCTTTTCTAAAGGTTTGGGTGAAGCACAGGCGCGGTACGGCCTTCAGCTGGCTGGCGGCGATACCACMTCAACAAAGAGTGGTATTGTTATCAGCGTCACAGCTTTAGGCTACGTTGGTGAAGGCCAAATRATTACGCGGGCCGGCGCAGTGCCTGGGGACAGGGTGTACGTTACGGGTAGCTTGGGACGTGCCGCACTGGGGCTAAGGTGTCTGCAGGGTCTTGCTGCGCATGATGAAGTTCTTGTAAATAGCTACCTCAGGCCGGTGCCGCATCATGACTTTGGCCAAGGGTTGGTTGGTCTGGCGACAGCCAGCGCTGATATCTCTGACGGCTTTATTGCAGACATGGGCCATATATGCGTCGCGTCCGCTGTAGGGGCGACTATTCAACAAGACCGGCTACCCCTGTGTTCTGCGGCGACGAATGCCACGCTAGCAAATCCTGCACTTATGCCGTTGATTTGGTCCGGCGGTGATGACTATGAGATTATTTTCACGGTCAGCACCGCGAAGCAGGGGCAATTGGAGGCCCTAGCGGCAAAGACGGGTACCTGCTTTACTGATGTTGGAGTGATTAACGCGGAGATAGGCGTTGAACTTATTGATTCCCTTGGGGAATTGGTGCATCCTGGAAAAGCAGGATATCAGCATTTTTGAATAAATTGAGGTGGTTACATGGCTGAAAAAGAAGTTGAGAACGAAGGTGGTTCGGGCAAAGTATTCTTGGTGCTTGGCTTGCTTTTAGGCTTGGGGCTTGGTGGCGGCGGTGTCTATTTTTACTTCGGCCAAGATGATACGGCGGTTGAAGGCGAGCAAGGCGCGGCTAAAAAGGTCGTTAAAGAAGAGACCTTTCCTGTGGAATTTAAGCGGTTAGCTGTGCAAATATTCCGCACGAGCAGGAGTGGCCGACGCCGGCTGGTTGGAAATTACTTCATTGATTTACAGGTAAATGTATTTGGGGAAGATAACCAGATTACAGTGATCCGTTCCCGAGCGCAGATACAACATGCTTTTCTGGCAGTTATTAGCCGCTCTGAATTGATGCGTGAAGATTCGCCGACAGAACTTGATCACGATAAAACAGTTGCTGTTCTTAAAAAGCGGGCAGATGAATTGCTGGGGGCGGGTATCGTTGAAAGTGTCACCATTATGCAGTCGATGGTGATATCCAACTAAATCAGCTCGATCGGTGCGGTTTGAATACTAGATATATATAAATCTCTCTTTCTTTGAATTACTGACTACGACACTTGCCAGCCATGGTTTTGCTTCCTAAGGTGATTTCGAACAAAAAGCGCTTCGCGTCTTTTGTCGTTAATTTAGGGGCGAAACGGTGCGTTGGGAGTACCGCCGTTTCACATTTGGCTGTTGGGAGACATGTAGCCAGATGCCTTTTGTAAGGTAAATTTAGGGGGAGGATATCCCATGACGGTGTTAATGGCTGCCATGCTTTGTGGCTTGGCGGCAATAGTTTACGGTGTGGTAACACGCCGCTCAATTTTGGCTGCAAGCGCAGGCAATGAGAAAATGCAAGAAATCGCGCACGCTATTCAAGAAGGTGCAAAAGCTTACCTAAACAGGCAGTACCGGACGATTGCTGTTGTTGGTGTCGCAGTAACCGTGGTTATTTACATAACCATCGATCAACTGTCAGCCATCGGCTTTGTAATTGGCGCGGTCCTGTCAGGGCTTGCTGGCTTTGTCGGTATGCTTATTTCGGTTAAAGCTAACGTTCGCACAACAGAAGCGGCGCGCACCAGTTTGCAAGCGGGGCTTACGCTCGCGTTTAAAGCAGGGGCAGTAACCGGCATGCTTGTAGCGGGCCTTGCCCTTATCGGCATCGCAGGCTTTTACTGGATATTGACTGAGCAAATGGGTCTGGAAGCAACAAGCCGTCCAGTGATCAACAGCTTGGTCTCTCTTGGCTTTGGTGCATCACTCATTTCGATCTTCGCACGTCTTGGCGGYGGTATCTTCACCAAAGGTGCCGACGTAGGCGCCGATATGGTTGGTAAAGTTGAAGCCGGTATCCCGGAAGACGACCCACGCAACCCTGCAACGATTGCYGATAATGTTGGTGACAACGTTGGKGACTGTGCWGGYATGGCRGCTGATCTGTTYGARACMTATGTYGTRACCGTKGGYGCAACGATGATTATCGCAGCGCTCTATATGACGACAGGCGCTGAAGACATCATGCAGCTTCCCCTCATCATGGGCGGTGTWTGTATYCTKACRTCRATCCTYGGMACWTTCTTTGTCAAACTYGGMRAAAGCAACTCGATCATGGGYGCTTTGTATAAAGGCTTTCTGGTTACTGCTGTTACGTCCGCTGGTGCAATGTATTTTGCAATGGAATGGGCGCTAGGCGGTATGGATAAAGTCTTCACAGCTGGTGACGTAACTTTCACAGGSATGACGCTGTTTTATTGCAGCCTTGTTGGGTTGGTTGTGACTGGTCTTATTATTTGGATAACCGAATATTACACAGGCACTCAGTWCCGCCCGGTGAAGTCTATTGCTAAAGCTTCTGAAACTGGCCACGGCACGAAYGTGATCCAGGGTYTGGCWATCTCAATGGAATCAACAGCGGTTCCTACAATCATCATTGTTGTGGGTATTATCGTCGCTTACAGTCTTGCTGGTGTYCTYGGCCTCGGCTTTGCTGCKACKGCAATGCTTGCWCTTGCAGGTATGGTAGTGGCGTTGGACGCCTACGGCCCTGTAACTGATAACGCAGGTGGTATTGCTGAAATGGCAGGTCTTGAAGGCGAAGTGCGTGACCGTACGGATGCTCTTGATGCTGTTGGTAATACAACAAAAGCTGTTACTAAGGGCTATGCTATCGGTTCAGCGGGTCTTGCTGCATTGGTTCTTTTCGGCGCCTACACGGCTGATCTGAAAGAATACTTCAGCGACGTTACCGTTGATTTCAGTCTTTCTAACCCGTACGTGATCGTTGGTTTGTTCCTCGGCGCCATGTTGCCGTACCTGTTTGCTTCGATGGGCATGACAGCTGTTGGCCGGGCCGGTGGCCAAGTGGTTGAAGAAGTCAGGCGACAGTTTAAAGCGGATCCTGGCATCATGGCAGGCACCTCTAAGCCTGATTATGCGCGCGCAGTTGATCTGCTGACTAAAACGGCAATTAAAGAGATGATTGTGCCGAGCTTGTTGCCGATTGTTGCGCCAATTGCAGTTTACTATGCGATTAATGCAGTGGCTGGACAGGCGGCAGCGTTTGCATCCCTTGGCGCCTTGCTGGTTGGTGTGATTGTCGGCGGTCTATTCCTTGCGATTTCCATGACTGCCGGTGGTGGTGCGTGGGATAACGCCAAGAAATATATTGAAGATGGTAATCACGGCGGTAAAGGGTCTGAGGCTCACAAAGCTGCAGTAACTGGTGATACAGTTGGTGATCCGTATAAGGATACCGCTGGTCCTGCGATTAACCCGATGATTAAGATCACGAATATCGTGGCGCTTCTGCTGTTGGCGTCACTCGCTCACTAAAGGCAGATAGCATAACCAAAAGAAAAGCCCCGGTTTTGCCGGGGCTTTTTTCTTATACTTTTGAGACTTTTATTTGTCTGAACGCAAGTTAGCTATTAGCCGTTCGGGCCACGGTTTTCGCCGCTTCCTACAGGGGCCTGCCCGCCGAAGCGTCCGACACTACCAAATATCTGTGCAAAGAAGCTTAGCGTACGACCTTTGGTCGGTGTCGTGTCGGAAACCGGGCTGACAACAACAACATGAGACAAGTCATAATTGTCTATATTGTCTACTACGCCCTTATCATTGAAGTGTACGGCAAGAACCTGGTGCTCTTTAGGCTCGGCCCAGAAAACCGGGCGAGTTCTGACTGTCGTTGATATGTAATACCAAGTATCGTTGTCGAACGTCGCTGCGGATGTTGGCGTGCCGAGCGTCGACTGAACAGATTGCCTGTTGTCGACACCGGCAAGGATTGCACCGGCCAATTCTTTATCAAAAATATAGCCGCGTATCTGTCTCCTATCCCCGCACGCCGTCAGCACGAGGCTGCCGGTTAGAAGAAGTGCAAGAGGTAGCTTTTTGCTTACTAAATTTGGCATACCGAAAATCATCCGTAGTTTTTTTATCCGCGTATCTTATTACAGTTTGACGCAGTCGTCTGCTTTAATAGCTGTCCCCATTGCGCGGCGCAAGGCTCCATGTTAGAGCGTGCCAAAGAATTCTAAGAACAACAGGATAGCTGCCTTACTAAATAGGCAGCAATTTTGGCAAGAAAAAGGTCGTACTCATGTTTAGCGGCATATTCGCAGCTAATGCGGAAAAAAAGAATGCCTTTCGGCTGTATAAGGCACTAGTCGAGCAAGCCCGCACGCCTGCTTTCTATTTGGAAATGGGTGTGGAAGATTCGATGGAAGGTCGTTTTGACCTTATTTTGCTCCATTTGTATTTGGTTGACGCGTGGCTCGAGCGCGGCGGTAACGCCTACACGCGCCTTCGCAGGCATATGCAAGAAGCCATGGTTAGTGATATGGACCGCTCGTTCAGGGAACTGGGTGTGGGCGACATGAGTGTAGGTAAAGAGATGAAGAAAGTCGGCGCTGCGTGGTTAGGCCGCCGGTCTGCCTATGCTACGGCTTTTAAAGAAGAAGATAAGGAAGCCTGCGTGGAGGCGGTACTTTTAAAAAATGTTTATCGCAGTGAGGGCATTAATAAAGTAAAGACTCTTTCAAAATACTGCATAAACGCCACCAATATGTTTTCAAATTCGAGCCTCGTTAGCCCAAAAGAATGCGAACTAGACTTTGTGGACACGCTGATTTCTGATGCAATCAGTGATGCCTCTATAACTGATGGAACGACAAATGCCTGATACATCCACATTTTATCACCAAATCAAAGTTTCTGAGCTCGGGAAAAGAGCCAGTGAATTCAACGTTACAGCGACGTCTGAAGAATGCACAGCCCTTGCAGAAAGGTTTGGCCTTGCAGATATTGGCGCTGTGTCAGCGACAGTGAAAGTACTTGATTTGCCGCGCAAAGAAGGCGTGAAAATTACGGGGCAATTGAAGGCGTCAATTGTGCACAGATCGACTATATCCCTGAAGGACGTGCCTGAAGAGCTGGATGTCCCGTTCGAGCTGCTTCTAGTCTCGCAGGAGGTCGCTGAGCGGATGGATAATGACGGAACACTTATGGACCCTGATGCCATTGAATATGATGCGCTCGAAGGCGATGATGTTGATCTAGGAGAGATTGTTGCGCAGACACTTTCTGTTTCAATGGACCCATATCCCCGTGTAGAAGGGGAAGAAGTAGAGATCCCCAAATCCAAACATTTTACATTGGACGAACCAGAGCTCGAAAAACCCAATCCGTTCGCGGTTTTGAAGGGGCTTAAGGACAAATCTTGAAGATTGACCTAAAATCGTTATGGTTGGTGAAAACTTGCTGACCCTAATAGCAATGTGCGGGATTTTCCCTTCGGTACGTAAAGCGGTAGTCCCGCAGAGATTGGATGTATTTGGTGGGTAAAAGAATAACCATCGCTGTTGATGCTATGGGCGGCGATCACGCGCCCGAAATGGTAATTGAGGGCATCGCAAAAGCTCGGACATTGTATCCGAATACAAAATTCCTGGTTTTTGGCGATGAGCAGCAGATTAAGCCGCTTTTTGAGCAATTCCCCGACCTGAAAATGTGCAGCGAAATTATCCATACAGAGGACCGCGTGTCCTCAAGTATGAAGCCTTCTCAGGCGTTGCGTAGGGGCCGTAAATCCTCGATGGGGCTGGCCATTCAATCTGTTAAAGACGAAGTCGCTGATGTGGCTATTTCCGCCGGGAATACGGGGGCGTTGATGGCTCTGTCCAAGTTTATGCTTCGCACTATGCCAGGCATTGACCGGCCTGCGCTTATTTCCCCGCTGCCAACACTTCGCGGCGAAAGTGTCATGCTTGATCTCGGCGCCAACGTAGAATGTGACAGCAATAACCTTGTGCAGTTTGCCATTATGGGCGCGGCGTATGTGCGTACTGTGATGGGGTTAAGTCGCCCATCTGTCGCACTGCTAAACGTTGGTACTGAAGAACTTAAAGGCAAAGACAGCATTAAAGCGGCTGCGGACGTGCTGAAGGAAAGCCGTCATCTACCTCTGAATTTTGTTGGCTTTGTTGAGGGTAGCGACATTGCAATGGGCGATGTTGATGTTGTTGTGACGGATGGCTTCACTGGTAACGTGGCGCTGAAAACCGCTGAGGGAACAGCCCGACTGGTAACTGAACTGCTTGGGCGTGCCTTCAAGTCTACTTTTATGACCAAGATGGGGTATTTGCTTGCTCGTCCGGGATTGCGGTCGCTTAAAGATCATTTAGACCCGAACAATCATAACGGCGGGGTTTTCCTTGGCTTGAACGGTTTGGTGATGAAAAGTCATGGCGGTGCGAACGCTAGTGGTTTCTCGTCAGCTGTGACGTCAGCCATTGATATGGCCGAGAATGATCTATTTCGTTTGATCGGCGAGGATTTGCAAGAGATGGCTTCTGATGAGGCCATTGCAAGTTCAACATAGCTCGTTTTGGATGATTTCTTAACGGGGGTTCTGCTTGAGGTTGGCTTTTTAAGCCCTTATTAAGATTGCCTTAATTTAGTCTCGCGTTGACACTAAGGACTGTTTCAGTTAGCATTTGGCCACGTTAAAATTTTTATGGAAAAGGGTTCACCATGGGAACGACACTTACACGAGCTGACTTAACTGAATCGGTTTACGAAGAAGTTGGGCTTTCGCGGAATGAAAGTGGTGACCTTGTTGAGAGCATTCTGGACGAAATATCCAATTGCCTCGTCAGTGGTGAAAACGTAAAAATTTCCTCTTTTGGTAGCTTTCTTGTGCGCCAAAAAAACGGCCGTATGGGTCGTAACCCCAAAACTGGTGAAGAAGTTCCGATTGATCCTCGGCGCGTCCTGGTTTTTCGTCCTAGTCAGGTTATGAAAGACCTTATTAACGGCTAAGGCGGAGGCTCGCTATCATGAGTAACGGGGGGAGTTTGGGCCATAGCCGCGGTGATAAAGGCCGTGATGCGTTTCGCACCATTTCTGAAGTGGCCGATCAACTGGATTTGCAACAGCATGTCTTGCGGTTTTGGGAAAGCAAGTTTAGCCAGATCAAACCGCTGAAACGTGGCGGTAATCGGCGCTACTACCGGCCTGACGACGTTACACTTATCACTGTAATTAAAAAACTACTGCACTCGGATGGCTACACCATCAAAGGTGTACAAAAGCTGTTCAAGGCCCAAGGCGTAAAGGCAACAATCACACAGGCGATGGACCCGTACGCTGACTATCAGCCGGCATCATATGTTCGTGGAGCTTTGCAGGCTAAGGGAAATGCTTCCGGAGAGGCCGTGCCCGTGAAGGCGGAAACACAGTCTCCAGTGGAATTATCCCGTGAGGACGGTAGGCCGGTGGCGGCAGCCGAGGGCACTACAAATGTGGACGCTAGCTCGCTCATATCCATTCTTGCGCAGCTTAAATCTATTCGAGCGCGTCTAGCTTAAGGTTTGGGCGTCACTTTATAGGCACAGCGCCGAGCGCCCGCAATCATATGTTCACTGCGCTCTACCTCAGCAATCTCGTTAAATAAATCTTGAAATACGCTAAGCTCTTTGCTGCATAAACCGCTGCAGGCTTTTGCCGCTTCACAAATGGGGCAGTGGTTTTCAATGAACAGTAATTCCCCGGCTTCATTTTCTGCTACGTCAGCCATATATCCTTCGCTGCTGCGTTCATGGGCGAGGGCGGCTAGTTTGTCCTTAAGGCTGCGAGAGGATTTGGTGGCGGCCTTGTATTGGCGCAATTGCTTTTCCGAGCGGTGCACCAGCAGCTTTTCCAGGCCTTCTTCGCCCATAATGCTGCGGACACTGTCTATTAGATCGAGCGTTAGGTCACGGTGTGTATCTGGGAAATAGACATCGGCCTTTGAGGTAAGTTTCCACAACTTGGCGGGTCGGCCGCGCCCCTGTGCTTTGCTGATGCAATCTACGGCGCCTTCTTCCTGCAATTGGTAAAGATGTTGCCGTACGGCCATTGGTGTCAGGCCAAGCGGTGCCGCCAGCTCATCAGCCCGTGCTTCGCCGTGTTTTTTTAGTTCAGTCAATATTGTTTCGCGTGTGGTCATCTTCGCCCCTTTTGTCTTTTCTAAAAAATATTCTTGATTTAATCAAGTGGTATCTGTATCTATTAATTAAAGTAAAAACTTTAATAAAAGAAAAGCGATGCGTATCGAGCCCTCACGGATTGAATACGGTAAGATCATAAGTGCGCGACTTTATAAGGAGACAAACCGATGTCAGGGGCTAGCCACACTCAAAATACTCAGCTGAGCGAAGCCAAAAACGACCGTGCTGTCGGCGCAGATGAGGAAGGCGTATGGCATGATCTGGGCGTTTTGGACCGACTGGAGGCCAACGGGCGAGCTGTCGCAAAAATAGCTGGCCATCAGGTGGCACTATTCCAAACTGCTGGCGGGCTCTATGCGGTTAACAATCGCTGCCCGCACGAAGGCTATCCGTTGGTGGAAGGCACGGTAAAGGATGACTGTGTGCTTGCTTGTAATTGGCACGGCTGGTCGTTTGATCTTAAAACCGGCAAAACAATTCTCGGGCGGGATCCTGTAAAAACGTATCCTGTAGAGAAGCGTTCAGGACGGGTTTTTGTGCATATTGTAGAAACACCGGCGTCCACTGTGCGAACGGAAGCAATGGCTGAGCTCGCTGAAGCGATGGCAGAGCATGACTATGAAAGGATTGCTCGGTCCCTTTGCCGGTTCGAGATGGCTGGCGGCACTTACGAGGATGCTGCTATCTGGGTGCTGAACTGGAGTGAAGGGCGGCTAGAACGCGGTTTTGGCCATGCCCACGCAGGCCTAACGGATTGGATATCATTAGCGGGCGCTGACGACGAGCTGCGCTTTGTGGCGTTTCTAGAGGCCTTTGGCCATTTCGCGTGGGATGCCTTGTTCAGCCCGAAGGTCGTGCTCGTAGCGGCTGCGACAACTTTTACTGCTGAAGCGTTGCTCGCGGCCATTGAAAGTATGGATGTAGAAACCGCCGTCGCAATATGTACTGCAGGTTTGGATCAGGGCTTGGGTTTTTCTGATATTAAGCCCGTCCTTCTCGATTTCGTTTTTAGCCACTATGCAGGCTTCGGTCACCCCGCGATATATATTGGCAAAGCCGAGGAAATGATCGTACACTTAGGCCAGCGTGTAGAAGGCGTGCTGTGTAGGCAACTGGTTCGCTACCTGTGCTTGGCAGCGCGCGAAGATCTGATCCCTGAGTTTCGCCTTTTTGGCAATTTATTAGAAAACCCAACAGCTTTAAGCGGCGGTGCCTTGGTGGCGCAGGAGCTCTCTGGCACATCTGTGAGGCAGTTGTTGCCAAAAGTGGCAGCGTCTAATGGCAACAACCACGAAAAGTGGGATGTCCTGGTAGCTAGCTCAGCGCTGGATATGTTGAAGTTTGAGGAAACGCTGCAGCACGGTATCGAGCAATCCATTGCCCAGAATACCGGCTGGCTTGATTTCACCCACGCCATCACGTTTGCTGAAGCCGTATATACTCACGCCTCTTTAAACAGTGATCTCTGGCGGTCCGGACATTTGCAGCAGGCTTGTTTCATTGGCCGTAACGCTAAATCTTTGTCCGTGAACACGTTCGAACAGTGGCGGGTTGCTGATGTGCTTGTATTTTTTGCTACGCAGAAAGCCACGCTGTTTGATATGGATGCCGGCGAATATATTTACGGCGTACACCGGCTAAAATTAATCACCGCTACTGAGCGGTTGCTTGGTATCGTTACTATTGAAACTGGTGCGCTGCTGGTTGCAGCGCTGAATAGGTATCTATCCTCCGGGTTGCGGCAGCGACACCCGGCTCGTACGGCGTTTCAAGCCCGGGCAAGTGTCACACGAGAAGGATAAAAATAATTCACAAGACAGGTTGCGCCAACCCGTTGGCCTCGGTATATTCCGCCCGCCCATACACAATGCCCAATCTTATCGGGGAGTAGCGCAGCCTGGTAGCGCACTACACTGGGGGTGTAGGGGCCGCAGGTTCGAATCCTGTCTCTCCGACCAATAATGGAAAGCCGTTAAGTTGAAAAAAAACTTAACGGCTTTTCCTATGGGTAGAACGGGAGCAATCATCCCTTAGTCTTGATGAGAAGTCGCAGAACCGGTCTATAAAAACTGCCTCAACCAATTGCGTGCGTCGTCTTCATCGCTAAATAGCTTGGTTGGGTAGGGGTTTTTAGTAAAAGCCATAAAAACATTCCCGATTATCCTTGCGGCCTTGCCTCTGGTGACAATCGCGAGCGCCAATGTCACGCTGATAGTTTCCTGTGCCGCCCCTACGGTCACCATACCACTGCGTGCTTTTGTTGCAGCTTCCCCGATGGTTAGAACAGGCCTTCGGCCCGGCGCCATCTTATCCTGAACGACAACGGCATGCATAATGTGAGACGGCGTCACTAAAATAGTACCAAAGTCCACCCTGAAAATACCATCTGCTTCCAGCATCATCACAGGCATCTCTCGTGGGCGAGGGTATGTTTTTTCGTCTATATGCATCGCCTTTAAAGGGCTCCGGTTCTATCTTCGCTACCGTTAGGGTGCTGGCAATAACTCGCCGTGGTTAAGAGCTGGTTCGATGCCAATTGGCCTAACTTCCCCAGGAGTTGTGCCCCTACTTGTTCCCAAAAGCAGAGGATAAACTTCCGTGAAATCATATGCAATCTACCCATAGTTATAAACCGTCCGCCTTTACAGACCCTAAACATAGCCCCAATTGAGGGATACAGCGTGGGGTTCCTCGGACGCTAGCCTAGTTGACAAAAGTTAATAGATCGCGCCGCAGGAAGGTTTGAATTTCGGGTGAAAATGCTGTAGTTTGACCCCGTCTTCCGTGTTCCGAGTTCCGAGTTCCGAGTTTGAGGCTTTAGTAAGTTGATACGGGCACCTTTAACCAAGGGAACTTAGAATGAACAAAAAATTTGCATCACGGCGTGAATTCCTGGGGGCTGGTTTGGGCGCCGCCGTTCTTTCGGGCGCCGCAGTATCTGCGGCACTGGCTAGCTCGCCGCAACGTGCGACCGCGCCAGTCGGCGAAGGCCCATTTTACCCCATAAACGGTCAGACTGAGCGCGACTATGATATGACGCGGGTTGAGGGCGCTGCTGGCCGCGCTAAAGGAGATATCATTCTAGTCCAAGGCCGTGTTCTTGATGATACTGGGAAGCCAGTTTCTGGCGCGCTGGTGGATGTGTGGCAAGCAAACGCCGCAGGTCGCTACGACCATGAAAAAGATCCAAGCACCGCACCGATCGATCCAAACTTTCAAAGCTGGGCGCAAGTGAGAGCCGACAGTGAAGGGGCCTACAGTTTTCTGACAATTAAGCCCGGGGCCTATCCTGCAGAAGAGAAATGGGTGCGCCCGCCGCATATCCACTTCAAGGTCTCAAAGCGCGGCTATCATGAAATAACCACACAGATGTTTTTTGAGGGCGAGCCCTTGAACGATATAGACAACCTGTATCTTGCGGTGGCCATAGCCGATCGGGCTGGCATAACAGCCAAAGCTACACGGGGTACCGCAAAAGACGGCGAGGCCGCGCTGCTATTCGGCTTTGATGTCGTGCTGAAAAAGGCCTGACTTCGAGTTACTCGGTTTTGCTTCAGCGGTGCGGTCTTGAAAACCCTCAAGGTATAGCCCTGAAGGCCCTATAGGCGCGCGGTCTCGGTAAGGCCATGGTTTAGGGCTCTACGGATAGAAAGCTTCGCTAAGACGGTGCTCTTAGCGCGCTTTTCTTTTGTCTGTGCTCCAGGGTAGGGGCTCAATGTTCTAGCGGCAATTGCGGGTCATCCAGTTCACTGCATTCTCTGTGAAGGCAATTCTGTTCCACGAAAATACATGATCAGCGTCCATTATCAGATGAATGAAGGGTTTTGCACCCGCCTTTTTTGCTGCGGCTGCCAGGGGCAATTGCACAGCAAGAGGCACAGCTCGGTCCTTATCGCCCGATATAATCATCAACGGCCTGCCATTATATCTGCCCATCACGTTGGTCAGGTCAAAGAACGCATAATCCGCAGCGACTTCCCTAAATAGACTGGCTGCTGAATAGGAATTGAGCCCGGGGACATTCCGCTGTACAGCGGACGCGCCCACATCAAAGCCAGCTTCAATCCTTGATTTGATAGACAGTGTTAGGTTCGAAGGGGTAACCGCAACAGTGCAACGGATGGCCTGGTCAATTGCGCCGCTATACAGGGCTGTGAATCCGCCAAGGCTATGGCCGAAAAAACTGATTTTATCAGGGTCGCTACGTTGTTCCGTGGCATTGGCCCTGACGTAATCAGCGGCTGCCGCTGCATCCTCAGTATTGTTGCGAGCGCCAAACTCTCCCTCGCTGCCCCAAGCGCCTCGGTGGTGAAAATAAAGCGCATTAAAACCGGCTCTTCGCAGCGCTTGTGCAACATCCAGATTTTTCTCATTCCCCGGGAAACCATGTAGCAGAATGACTGTAGGGTGTGGGCCTGAACCGTTTGCAAGATACATATGCCCGTTCATCTGTTTGCCGCCGCTAGTAATAGTAAGCTCAATAGTGGTTGGTGGAAACTTAGGGTCCACGTCTATTGGATCCGTGGTTGCGGGTGAGGGGAGCGCAACAGCCGGCGCCGTTAACAAATAACCCACGATCAAGCAGGGTGCTATTGTTGTGAGGTACCTAAATTTTATCATATCGAAAATCCCTATTGGGCTATTTTATATATTTATTATAAGCGGTTATGGACCAAACTATCCTTGACGGAGGCGTCGTTTCATTTGGTATAATGTCGCGGGCTCTAATCCTCGGAAGCTCCTCGGTAAATCAAAGCACAAAAATATACACAGACGCCACCACAAATTGTGATGAGCACTTGCTGGCTGTTCTGATTTCTTTCTGCCATATCTGGTGTCAGGGTCAACGGTGAAGGGGAGAATACATCATGGTTTTGTGGTGGCACTCAGTACAAAATTTTACATTAGTTGCGGCACTCACGCGGTGGATGCTCGGAATAATATTCGCAGTGGCAGGCACGTGGAAAGTGTTCGTGCTGACGCCGCAAGTGCACGCGAAGAGCTTTTTTGTGGACGGCTTCAAGGACCAGTGGATCCCGGATTTCATGCTTTGGGGGCTAGGCTACAGTATCCCGGTTTTAGAGCTGGCCGCGGGTATTGCGCTGCTGATCGGCTTGTGGTGCCGCTTCACTACTGCGTGTGTCGGATTGCTCTTGCTTCTTACCACATACGGCCACGCGCTGCAGCAGCCACTATTCGACATTGATGGGCATACATTCACTCGTTTTGTTTTTGTGCTGATCTTACTGGCCTTACCAAAAGGCGTGGATCAAATTAGCCTTGATCACTGGCTAGCGAAACGGCGCGCGGGCGACATGCCGGATGCTGTACCAACTACAAATAGTTAAACACGGAGTTTAGACAATGGATAATCTGATAGGCCAGATACCAGAATTTGTATTAGCTGTCGTTCAAGGGCTGGTTTACTTGTTCGTTTTCGCAATAGGCGTAGGCGTGCTGTGGATCGGCGTGCTCTATGTGCGTGATAAAACCCAGACCGAGAGTACTCTCAGACGGAACTACCCAGTTGTGGCTCGTTTTCGCTATATGTTTGAACATATGGGTGAGTTTTTCCGTCAGTATTTCTTTGCCCTCGACCGCGAAGAAATGCCGTTCAACCGTGCCGAGCGGTCATGGGTATATCGCGCGGCGAAGAATATAGATTCCACAGTAGCTTTTGGTAGCTCAAGGGACCTACGGCGCCCAGGGACGGTTTATTTTGTAAATTGCCCGTTTCCGTCTCTGCCCCATGAGCAAAAAGAAGTGGCCGCAGTTACAGTAGGCCCATACGCTCGGAAACCATACACCACACGCTCTCTTTTCAATATTTCTGGGATGAGTTACGGAGCCATTTCGATCCCTGCTGTTAAGGCTCTTTCAATGGGCGCGAAAAAAGCCGGTGTGTGGATGAATACGGGGGAGGGTGGCTTGAGCCCTTATCATCTTGAAGGCGGCTGCGATATTGTTTTCCAGATCGGTACGGCGAAATTTGGTGTACGGAAACCCGAAGGTGGTTTTGATGACCAAAAGCTGAAGGCTGTCGCTGCGAACGACCAAGTGAAAATGTTTGAAATCAAACTTAGTCAGGGTGCTAAGCCGGGTAAAGGAGGCATTCTTCCGGGCATTAAAGTTACAGAAGAAATTGCAGCAATTCGCGGAATTCCTGCCGGTGAGGATGCAATTAGCCCGAACCGCCATGAAGAGGCCAATAATGTTGGCGAGTTACTGGATATGGTGCAGCATGTCCGCGAAGTCACAGGGAAACCTGTTGGTTTTAAGGCTGTGGTAGGGGCATACGGTTTCTTTATCAGCATGTGCGAGGAGATTAACAAGCGCGGCATCGAAAGCGCGCCTGACTTCGTAACAATAGATAGCGCGGACGGCGGAACTGGCGCTGCGCCTATGAGCCTGATCGACAATATGGGTATGCCGCTACGCGAGAGCCTGCCGCTGATTGTTGATATTCTAACCAAGCATGGCCTTAAGGGCCGTGTGAAGGTCTGTGCATCTGGAAAGTTAATCAACCCGTCCGATGTAGCTTGGGCTTTCTGTGCGGGGGCTGACTTTGTAAACTCAGCACGGGGTTTCATGTTTGCGCTCGGCTGCATTCAGGCGCTTCAGTGTAACAAAAACACCTGCCCCACGGGCATCACAACGCACAACAAGAAGCTTCAGCGCGGACTGGTGCCGGCAAACAAAGCAGAGCGTGTTGCTCATTACGCCAAGAATATGGTCAAGGAAGTGAGCATCATTGCCCATAGTTGCGGCGTGAGCGAGCCGCGCAAACTAAAACGGTTCCATGCACGGATTGTTTTAGGAGACGGTCGATCATTGGCGATGGAAGAATTATACCCGACGCCAGAGCCAATTGTAAAAGCGGCAGAATAAAGAAAAGGGCGGGACCTAATGGTTCCGCCCTTTCTAAGTTGGAATATTATAGATCAGCTTATTCGTAATGCAGCGCCTGTATTGGGTCGAGATTAGCAGCCTTTGACGCTGGCACGATGCCGAACAGAACACCTACAGCGCTTGAGAAACCGAGGCTAAGCAATATCGCCCAAAGTGGCACGACAATTTCAGGCAAACTTGGCACCAGTGCACCAACCATCTTGCCGAGCCCAAAGCCAATGGCGATACCAACGAGGCCACCAAGCAGGCACAGGGCCACGGCTTCAGCCAGGAACTGAATGAGTATATCGCTGCGCGTTGCGCCGAGTGCTTTGCAGATTCCGATTTCGCGTGTTCGTTCAGTTACGCTAACCAGCATGATATTCATAATGCCAATGCCGCCCACCAGCAGTGAAACGCCAACGATGGCAGCAACTACCAGCGTCATGGTATCAAGAATGCCTTCGAATTGTTCCTTCAGTTGCTCAGACGTATCAATTTGGAAATCGTCTTTATCGCCTTTGCGGATTTTATGTCTTTTCCTCAGCAGGCGTTCGATCTGGGCAATCAACACTGTTGAATCGTCAAGGTTTGTGGCTTTGATCATGAAGAACATGTTTCGCTGAGCCTGCTCGCGCATGATCGCTACAGCGTTCTGGAATGGAATGAAGGCCACATTGTCCTGGCTAAAGCCAAGAAAGGCATCGGTTTTTTCCATTTCGCCAACAACTTTGTACCATTGAGAATTTACTTGAACATATTCGCCGGCAGGGGTCTCTGGCAGATCCAGGTCTTTTCTGTTGTCAGCCCCGAGAACAATGACTTTTCTGCTGAAGGCATCGTCGCTGGGGATCATGAAACGGCCATTTTCAGGATAGTGATTGTTCATGTCGTCGTAGCCGGTAACGGTACCTCTGACAAATTGAAGGGTAGTGTTTTGGCCTTTGTAGCTAAGGCGCACGCCGCGCTGGTCAATAGCCGGGATAATTATGTCTATCCCTTCGATATAGCGGCCGATTGCGTCGAGGTCGTTCACTGTTAGCTGAGCGGTCTTTCCCGACAACTGATCCTTAAAGCTTACATAAGGTCGGACAATAACTGTATTACTGCCCATATTTTCGAATTGCTGAGTGATGCTGTGCGCGAACCCTTGCATGATGCTGATCACAGCAATGACAGAGGCAACACCGACAATAATGCCCAGCGTAGTAAGAATGCTGCGCATTAGGTTTGCACGGAGCGAAACAACTGCAAGGATAAGGCTTTCTGTATGGCGCATGATGCTCATGATTATTTCACCTTGTCGCTGATGATTTTACCGTCGGAAATTGTGATGGCGCGCTTGCAGCGCTGGGCAATGTCGTGCTCGTGTGTCACTACAATGATTGTGTGGCCGTTTTTGATCAAATCATCGAACAACGCCAATATTTCAACAGTTGTACTGCTGTCCAGGTTTCCTGTTGGTTCATCTGCTAAAATAATGGTCGGGTTGGTCACCAGGGCTCGGGCAATTGCGACACGCTGTCGCTGGCCGCCAGAAAGCTGGTTGGGCAAGTGACCTTCTCGGCCTTTTAGACCGACGCGCTCAAGCGCATCCATCGCCATTTGCTTACGTTTTCTTCGGCCCTCACCACGGTAAATTAGTGGCTGAATAACATTTGCCAAAGCGGTAGCACGACCAAGGAGATTGAAGCTCTGGAATATGAACCCGATTTCTTTATTGCGGATGGACGAGAGTTGGTTATCTGCCATGCTGCTGACGGCCGTGCCGTTAAGGACATAATCTCCGCCGGTTGGCTTGTCGAGACATCCAAGAATATTCATCATTGTTGACTTGCCTGAGCCCGAAGCACCGATAACGGCGACATATTCATTCTTGTTGATGGTGAGATCAACACCGTCAAGTGCTTTGATGGTTTCGCCGCCCATCTCGTAGAACCGCGAAACATTGCTTAGGCTAATGAGACCCTCGCTCATTTGTCGTCCTTATCAGCTTTTTTAATGGGTTCGACTTTCTTGCCTTCTTTAAGGGTCTTCAACTGCCGATAAGGGCCGATGATAAGTGTCTCCCCTTCTGTGAGGCCTTCGAGTACTTCGACGGACGTATCTGTTTGGGTGCCGATTTTCACATCGCGCCGTGTGGCAATGCCGTCTATATTTACAAAAACATAGTCTGAGGCGGTTTCTTTGCTGTCGCCGTCCTCGTCCTCGTCCTCGTCTTTAAGAACCGCTTCAACAGGTATTTTTACCGCATTTTCTACAATGCTTGTGTAGATTTCTGCGCGAGCGCTTACTGCAAGGCGCGAGAAGTCGTCGCTGGTTTTTTGTACCAACAACTTGACCAGAAAACGTTTTCTGTTGCTTGTATCAGTTCTTGCTGTTGTGCCTATGCTGATTACTCTGCCTTCAAAGCTGCTGTCCGGCGCAGAAGCCATGGTAATTTCAGCTTCCTGGCCAATTTTCACGGCCAGAATATCGGCTTCTTCAACTTGAACCTCTGCGAGGACGGCAGACGGATCACTTACATCCATCACACTGGAACCAATTATATTGGTGGTACCGGCAACAACTGTTTCGCCCACTTTTACATTTAGCGCGGTCACAATGCCGTCAATCGGAGATCGAATTTCCGTTTTGGCGAGCTGGTCTTTGGATCGCAGCAAAAGGGCTTCAGCTTGTGTTAATTCCTGTCTGCGTGCAGCAAGGTCAAGCCCTGCCATGGCATAGTCACGTTCAGTGCTTTCAAACACGTCAGTGTTTAGGATGCCGCTTTTATGCAGGTCTTGCTGACGAACCAATTTACGTTTTTGTTGCGCTAGGAATATTTTTTGCCGTTCGATGGCAATTTCGCGGGATTTAACCTGTGCTTTTTGCTGGGCTACATCGGCTTCAAAGAGCTCAGGACTGATAACGGCCAAAATATCCCCGGCCTTAACCACATCGCCTTCCTCGATATTGAGGATGGAAATGCGGCCGGTCACTTCGGTGCGGAGCTTGATGTTCTCGCGGTAATTAACAGTACCGGATGCTAGCACAGAGGTAGCAACCCGGCCGCGCTCCGCATCGGCCATGCGCATTTGCAGCGCACCTTCTTCACCGCGTTTGGAAAAGAAGGCCATCAGTGCGATGGCCCCAATAATAGCAGCTGCTATAAGAAATTTACGCATATTTATTTATCCAAACGCCGAGTAGGACCATGCGCCGTATATAACGATATAAGGTGCAAGTGAGATCATCAGAGATTTCATGAAAGAGCGCTTAGTCCATGCTTTTATGCCGATAGTCATCAGCGCAATGTTCCAAAACATAAACGGTGTGATGCTACCCATAAACGTCGCAGCTGAGTGGCCTGTTGGATAATGCGTAATCAGGGAATTGGCACTAAAAAATTGCACGTCTTCCAAGCTGATTTGGTTGGTTCCTGACACCATAAAGTAAACAAGGGCGGCAATTGACGCGAGCAAATTAGGTGCTGCTGCAAAAATTGAGAGAGAGAACCAGTTTTTAAATCCGCGCGTATCATTCATTGTGAATTTATTGACCAAATTTAGATAGACGGCCCAAATCACAAAAATTACCGGAATGATGATTAACTGACCGATGGCAGTTGTCGCAGTCATGGCACCAGCAGTCATAAAGGCCTTGGCTTCTTCTGGTAGAGGTGTGCCTGCGGCTTCAGCCGCTGTCTCTGCCTGACCCACTAGCCAAGCAATATCCACTGTTTGAAAATAGTAGGTGGTTAAAGCCATTGGCGTAACAATGATTAGGATAAACACCATCCAAAACCAACCAGGGTTGGCATCAAGGCCTTCGAACGCCTTTTTTGGGTCGACAAATACATCAATAAGCGCTGAAAACGCTGAAGTGGACTGGTTCATGGTAATCCCCCTACCTTTAAAACCGGTGTCCGCAGTTGGCTGCGTACACGTTGCTAAACTTAAATATCGTTGGCTAACCTTAAATATCGTTGGGCTAAACTTAAATATCAATGGGTAAGTCACCCGCCTTTCAAAAACCTTACAAATATTCCTTCGATAGAGGAAAAAAAACCTCCGCGCCTTTATTCACTTTCTTTCCGATTTTTAGGCGCTCTAATTAGAAAGAAACCGCTATTTGCAGGGCGGCCTTTTCGTACTGGTGATAGTGCGCGAGACGGTAAATGTGGCAAAGTCGGGTAAACACCGAATTCGGGATAACCGAAATGCTCTATAATACTGAGGTGGCCTTGTGTTTAGTTTGGTTGATGGCTTTGTCGCCCGGGTATCTGGAACATTCAACATCTATTCCGAAAAGGGTGAAGGCACTGAAGTAGTGATAGCTTTGCGTCGGGAACGCACCTAAGCATTTGATGCTTCAAGCGGCCTGATATAATCCGCCTGGGTCTCCTCTCCCAGATACTGACCTTTTGCAGGTTTTGTTTTGCCCCTAAAATGAGTGTGTAAAAACGCAGCATAGTCTCTATAAAGGCTTAAACCCAATGGGAGTTACTCTAGTTAGAACACTTGGTGAAAAGGTCAAAGGACGCGAATGCGGCGCATGCTCTGTATGCTGTTCAGCTTTGCTTGTGGAATTCCCAAAATACGAGAAGCCTGCGGGTGAGCGCTGCAAGCATCAGCTAGAGGGCGGCGGATGTGGCTTCTATAAAAAAAGACCTGAGGATTGTAGCTATTTTCAGTGTATTTGGCTGACATTAGAACAAATGCCCAATTATACCCGGCCGGACATATGCGGCGTGATGTTTCGGTATGACCTTGATGATGAAACCTGGAACCCGTTTGCAAAATCATGCGTTGTTGCTGTACCTAGCGCTTCGCAGGATGCCCTGTTCAGTGATGCCGCAAAGGCCTGTTACAGAATGTTCTGGGGTGGCGGTAAAGCGGTTTGGGTGCAAATTGAAGGCAGGCGCCGGTTTCTAATAGATGAAAACGGGACCGAAATATTGGCGGACCGTATTGCCGAATATGAAGGGAAGTTGCGTTAGTGTCAGAGTTATTTATGGGCTTAAGCGAACATTTGGTGCCGTTACTACTAGCGGGCGCCATAGCCGGTTTTATGGCGGGTTTACTCGGAATTGGCGGCGGGGTGGTTACAATACCGGCGCTCTTTACCGTTTTCGCTGAAGTGGGCATTGAACACGAATGGCGTATGCACGCGGCGATCGGGACGTCGCTCGCCATCATTGTTGCAACCAATAGCAGTAGTGTTTATGCGCACCACAAAAAGGGCGGCGTTGATTGGGGAATAGTGAAAGACTGGTGGTACCTGATTGCTTTGGGAGCGCTGGCGGGTGCTTTTTTTGCCAAGTCGCTTAAAACAACAGAACTTATCTACTTTTTCTCTGCGCTCATAGGGCTGCTTGCAGTCAAGATGCTGTTGCCGCTGGATAAATTTAAACTTGGTAAGACGCTTCCCGGCGGTGTGCCGCGCTTCACTAACCCCGCCATCATTGGGTTTTTCTCCTCTGTCATGGGGATCGGTGGGGGCAGTTTTTCTGTTCCGTACCTAACACTTTACAGTGTGCCAATTCACCGCGCCGTGGGCACCGCGGCTCTGGCAGGCTTGGTCATTAGCATCAGCGGCGGCTTTGGTTATCTGGCTGGCGGCTGGAATGTTGCTGGGCTGCCTTCTGGGATGGCAGGGTTCATTCATTTGCCGTCGATGGTGATTGTCGCTGTAGCAGCCGTAATGCTAGCGCCATTAGGGGTGAAGGCAGCGCACGCGCTGCCGAAAAAGGCACTAAGCATCATTTTTGGCGTATTCCTGATAGCCGCAGCTGTGCGGATGTTAAGCGCGGTTTAGGGTTTGCGGTTTGCCCGGTGACTGGCTATGTTGCGGGCAAGTAGATGACCGTAAAAAAACTGAGACTATATCCCACCGGCATATAGCGTTGAGGACAAAATCGCATGACTAAGCAAGGCCTTTCTTTAGCTGCTGAATTTCCAGCAGCAACGGAAGCTGAGTGGCGCTCACTTGTAGAAAAAACTCTTAAAGGCCGCGATTTTGACAAGGCCATGACGAGCCATACCTATGACGGTATTGCTGTGAACGGGCTATATACAGAGGCAAACGCCCGGTTAAGCCCACGTGCCAATGGCGCCGGTGGCGAAGCAGCGCTTAAGGTGCCGCATTGGAACCCCAATGCAAAAGAGACCAATGAAGCGATCCTAGAAGACCTGACTGGCGGTGCAGAAGGCGTAATGCTGCGTCTGAGCGCCGGTGCGTTTCCTGGGGTCGACGTTTCAGAGCTAGGGGTAGCACTGGAAGATATCCATCTGAACATGGCTAGCTTGACCCTTATCGCAGGCGAGGAATACCAAGCGGCCAGCTCAGCCTTGCTGGCGCTATTGGACGCGAGAAACTATTCACATGATGAGGTGCATGGTTCACTTGGGATAGACCCCGTGGGAACGCTGGCGCAAACTGGCCGTTTGCTGGAAACTGTTGAAACAGCGTGCAAGAACGCGGTTCAGATAACACGCAATGTTTTGAACAAGGGCTGGAATCTTACTAGCTTTACGGCGGACGGTGGGCCCTACCATATGGCGGGCGCAACTGAAGCTCAGGAGCTAGGTCTGGCTCTGGCAAGCGGCGTTTATTACTTGCGAGCTATGGAAGGAGCTGGCCTCGACTTGACAGAAGCCGCCGGTAAAATTCAGCTTTCACTGACCGCTGATGCCGACTTGTATCTGACTGTAGCAAAGTTTCGCGCAGCGAGACTTCTGTGGGCGCAGATATTAAAGCAGTCAGGGTGCGGTGACGTGTGTTTCAATGTTGATGCCATAAGCTCGCTGCGTATGGTTTCGCTTAAGGATCCGTGGGTTAATATTTTACGTGCAACGACTGCCTGTTTTGGCGCAAGTGTCGGGGGCGCGGACAGTATTTGTATTCTTCCACACGATACCATGCTCGGCATTTCTAGTGCACATGCTCGGCGTATTGCGCGTAATATCCAAATTGTACTTAAGGAAGAAAGCGGCACTTCTAATGTTACTGATCCGGCCGCGGGCGCTTATGCGTTTGAAACAATCACATCGGACCTTGCCGCTAAGGCATGGGAATACTTCCAGAAAATTGAAGGCGAAGGGGGAATTGTTGCAGCCCTTCGGTCTGGCGTAGTCCATAGTGATTTGGAAGCATCTTGGGCTGGGCGTCGGGCTAATATTGCAAAGCGAAAAGAGGCTCTCACCGGTATCTCAGAATTCCCAAATATTGATGAGGCGCCACTGAAGAATATTGGCGCTATGCCAGCCCAGAACAGTGTACTCAAAGACGCGGGCGATACGCTGCCGGCTTTGCCGTTTCACCGGTCGTCAGAAGAATTTGAAAAATTACGGGCCCTGAGCGATGAATATGTTGCAAAGGGCAAAGATCGTCCCAGTATTTTCGTTGCAAATATTGGCAGCGCTGCAGACTTTACGGCACGAAGCAGTTTCGCAAAAAACTTCTTTGAGGCTGGTGGGATAAAAGCTGTGATCGGAGTTGGCGGTGAAGACGAGGTGGCACTGGGCCAGGAATTTAAGCAATCAGGCGCTACGATTGCCGTTATTTGCAGCAGTGACAAACAATATGAAGGTTACGGCACCGCGGTGGCCGCGGCGCTTTCAGGTGCAGGGGCGAAACATATTTATCTCGCAGGTAAGCCACCAAACACCAAAGGCTTGGTTGCAGCCGGTGTTTGTACCTTCATTTATATGGGCTGTGATGTGTTGGTGACACTAGAGCAGGCGTACTCCGCCATTGAAACCAAACTTACAGGAGAGAAATCATGAGTAAAATCCCCGATTTCTCATCTATCCCTCTCAAGTTGACGGCAAACTATGTTGAACGGTCCAGTGAGCCTTGGCTGACGCCAGAGGGTATTTCCGTAAAGTCTGCCTATACAGCAGAAGATGTTGACGGGTTGGATTTTCTTGATACGCGGCCTGGCATGGCGCCCTTCCTTCGGGGGCCATACCCTTCGATGTATGTTAGCCGCCCGTGGACAATCCGGCAGTATGCAGGTTTTTCAACCGCGGAAGATTCTAACGCTTTCTACCGGCGTAATTTGGCGGCGGGCCAAAAGGGCCTGTCCGTTGCCTTCGATTTGGCGACGCACCGAGGTTACGATAGTGACCACCCACGCGTAACCGGCGATGTGGGTATGGCGGGCGTGGCGATCGACAGCATCTATGATATGCGCACACTCTTTGACGGCATTCCGTTGGATCAGATGTCGGTGTCTATGACGATGAACGGCGCTGTTCTACCGATCCTAGCGCTCTATGTCGTTGCGGCAGAAGAACAAGGCGTGAGCCCTGAACAACTTACGGGCACCATTCAGAACGACGTTCTGAAAGAGTTCATGGTACGGAACACCTATATTTTCCCACCGACGCCTTCCATGCGGATTATTTCGGATATCTTTGCTTACACAAGCCAACATATGCCGAAATATAACAGCATTTCGATCTCCGGTTATCATATGCAGGAAGCAGGAGCGACCGCGGATCTCGAGCTCGCTTATACCCTTGCGGACGGTGTGGAATACATCCGTGCCGGGCTTGATGTTGGGTTGGATATTGATGCGTTTGCGCCGAGACTTAGTTTTTTCTGGGCGGTTGGCATGAATTACTTCATGGAAGTAGCAAAAATGCGCGCGGCCCGTATGCTATGGGCGAAATTGGTGAAACAGTTTAATCCTAAAAATCCAAAGTCCTTGTCGTTACGTACGCACTGCCAAACCTCTGGCTGGTCGCTAACGGCGCAGGATGTCTTTAATAATGTGCCGCGCACATGTATTGAGGCGCTGGCCGCAGCGCAAGGCCATACTCAGAGCTTGCATACTAATGCGCTGGATGAGGCGCTGGCTTTGCCGACTGATTTCTCAGCCCGTATTGCCCGTAATACCCAGCTTTTCATTCAGCAGGAAACCGGTACCAACCGAGTAATCGACCCGTGGGGCGGCAGCTATTATGTTGAAAAGCTAACGGCAGATCTCGCCGAGAAAGCCTGGAAACACATTCAGGAAGTCGAAGAACAGGGCGGCATGGCAAAAGCCATCGAAGCCGGCATTCCCAAGCTGAGAATTGAAGACGCTGCAGCACGTACACAAGCTCGGATCGATAGTGGCCGCCAAACTGTTGTGGGCGTCAACAAATATCGACTTGATGAGACCGAAGACATTGATGTGTTGAAGGTTGATAACAGTAAAGTGCGTACTTCGCAGATCGAGAAACTGAAGCGCCTGAAGGCTGAGCGTGACCAATCGGTAGTAGACGGCTGCCTGGAAAACTTGACCGACGCTGCTCGCTCAGGCGAGGGTAATCTGATGGCGCTTGCAATTGATGCGGCGCGGGCGATGGCGACGGTTGGCGAAATTACCGATGCTTTAGAGGTGGTTTACGGCCGTCACAAAGCAGAAATCAGGGCGGTATCTGGCGTGTATAGAAGCGAAATTGGGAAAAACAACCCGGCAGTTAAGCGCATTCACGCGCTTGTTGAGGCATTTGCTGAAGAAGACGGTCGCCGGCCACGCATCTTGATTGCAAAAATGGGCCAGGATGGGCACGACCGCGGCCAAAAAGTTGTCGCGTCTGGCTATGCCGACCTTGGTTTCGACGTTGACATTGGCCCGCTGTTCCAAACCCCGGAAGAAGTAGCTCGGCAAGGCGTGGAAAACGATGTCCATGTTATTGGAGCATCTTCATTGGCGGCAGGTCATCTGACGCTGGTACCCGCCCTTAAGGAGGAGCTTACCAGGCTGGGTCGTGGCGATATTATGGTTGTGGCCGGAGGTGTTATCCCGCCGCAGGACTATGATGCTCTTTATAAAGCAGGGGCAGAATCAATTTTCCCGCCCGGTACTGTGCTTACAGAAGCCGCTGAAGAAATGTTAGGCAAGCTTGCCACCAACCTCGGCTACAGCCTTGGGGCAGAGTGAGACATCGTGGAAGTTTCCTTAAAGGATATCAGTGTCGCGGATTTGGTTGAAGGCGTACTGGCCTCTGACCGCGCAACAATTGGACGGGCTATCACCTTGGTTGAAAGCCGTAATACGGCGCACCAAGCCAAAGCGCAGCAAGTGTTGCAAGAATTGCTGCCGCACGCAGGGAAGGCGCAGCGCGTTGGTATCTCTGGGGTCCCAGGTGTTGGGAAATCTACCTTCATTGAAAACCTTGGCTGCTGGCTGACCGGCGAGGGGCACAAAGTGGCTGTGCTCGCCGTTGACCCTTCGAGCAACCGCACAGGCGGATCTATTCTGGGTGATAAGACCCGGATGGATAAGTTATCTATAGATATCAATGCCTTCATTCGCCCATCGCCTAGCTCAGGCGTACTTGGAGGTGTTGCGCGGGCGACGCGGGAAACCATTGTTATCCTGGAAGCCGCTGGCTTTGACACAGTTCTGGTAGAAACCGTAGGCACCGGCCAGTCGGAAACCATGGTTGCGGATATGGTCGATTTTTTTCTGGTGCTGATGTTGCCAGGTGCAGGGGACGAACTGCAGGGGATCAAAAAAGGTATTCTTGAGCTCGCTGATATGGTCGCGGTGAATAAAGCTGATATTTTTGAAAAGAAACTGAAGCAGGCTATGCGGGAATATAAATCCGCGCTGCATATACTCACTGATGCCAGCCCAACGTGGCATCCGCCGGTTGTTGCCTGTGCAGGCCTGACGGGCGAGGGCGTGCCGGAACTATGGGCCCATATTGAGAAACACAAAAAGCTTATGGCTGCGTCTGGTGAACGTGATGAACGCAGGGTAAATCAGCGTATGACATGGCTGCATGCACAAATACGAGATCGCTTGCTGGATGATTTTTTCAGAAGTAAAAACGTATCAAGCGCTCTATCTGAGATCGAAGTTTCCCTCAGAAACAGCGAGATTACGGTTTCCAATGCGACAGAACAATTGTTAGCGCTTCGGAACAAGCCCAAAAGCTAACCTTCCACTTTCACGCAATTATCGAATTCTAAGCTATCCGGCCCCTACAGGACAAAAAATAGCGGCATCAGTACAATTTAGGTACTGATGCCGCCTTTTTTTAGGTGGCATTGGCCATGAAATTTGGCATCCAATCAGCATGAGCGCTTGCTAACTCTGACAGCACTAAGTTCACAGCATCACCGTTGACGGAAACGGTTGTTCCGCCTGTGGTGCCTAACGCTACAATTGGAACATCCGACTGATCTGCATCTTGCAGAATAGCGTCAACGATGCTTTCCGGAACCGCAATCAAATAGCGTGCTTGCGTTTCACTGAAGAGGCTAACATGCAGCGGTAGGTCATCGCTGACTGTGATCGAGGCCCCGATGTTGCCAGAGATAGCCATATCAGAAAGCCCTGCAATCAGGCCACCATCAGATAAATCGTGGCACGTAACAAGTTGGCCGGTTTCAATCAGGTTACGAATGAAATCACCGTTCCTGCGTTCTATATCCAAATCAACGAATGGTGGCTGACCTGAGTTTTCCCCAGCAACGTGTTGCTGGTAAAGGCTCACGCCCAGCTCGTCTTTGGTTTCACCAACGAGCAAAATGGTTTGGCCTTCTGCCTTGAAGGCAACGGTCGCCATTTTGCTACTGTCTGCCATGATACCGACGCCACCAATCGCGGGCGTTGGCATAATGCCAGAGCCGTTGGTTTCGTTATAAAGCGATACATTGCCTGAAACGATTGGGTAATCGAGCGCGCGGCAGGCATCTGCCATGCCTTCCAAACATCCCACAAACTGACCCATGATGTCGGGCCGCTCAGGATTGCCGAAGTTAAGGCAGTTGGTGATTGCAAGCGGTGTACCGCCAACAGCCGAAATATTGCGCCAAGTTTCCGCAACGGCTTGCCTGCCGCCCTGTTCAGGGTCAGCAAAACAGTAACGCGGCGTTACATCAGTTGAAATTGCAAGCGCTTTGTCGGTGCCGTGGATGCGGACCACAGCCGCGTCACCGCCTGGGCGCTGGATTGTATCACCCATGACCATGTGGTCGTACTGTTCCCAAATCCAGCGGCGGGAGCAAAGGTGTGGGCCACCAATCATATCCATCACTGTTCGGTTCAGGTCAGCAGGGGCCGGGACTGAAACAGCATCCCGTTTGGCTGTATACTCGAACGGGCGCTGATATTCAGGCGCATCATCAACGAGGCTGTTGATCGGCATGTCGCCAACAACTTCGCCGCCGAATGTAAGCGTCAGGTTCCCAGTGTCAGTGATCACGCCAATGACGGCGAAATCCAGTTCCCATTTCTCAAAGATAGCCTTGGCCATATCTTCGCGGCCGGGCTTGAGCACCATCAGCATGCGTTCCTGGCTTTCAGAAAGGCACATTTCGTACGGTGTCATATTTTCTTCGCGCTGAGGAACGTTGTTTAGATTAAGCTCGAAGCCAACACCGCCCTTTGACGCCATCTCTACCGAAGACGAGGTAAGGCCTGCAGCCCCCATGTCCTGAATAGCTATGATCGCGTCGGTTGCCATCAACTCGAGGCAGGCTTCAATGAGCAGTTTTTCAGTGAAAGGGTCACCGACTTGCACGGTTGGGCGCTTGGCCTCAGTGTCTTCAGTGAACTCTGTAGAGGCCATAGTCGCCCCGTGGATGCCGTCACGGCCAGTTTTTGACCCCACATACACAACGGGGTTGCCGATGCCTGCAGCGGCGCACAGAAAGATTTTGTCTGCGTCAGCAAGGCCAACTGTCATGGCATTCACTAGGATGTTGCCATTGTAGGATGGGTCGAAGTTGGTTTCGCCGCCTACAGTAGGCACGCCTACGCAGTTGCCGTAGCCGCCAATGCCGTTAACAACACCTGATACCAAATGCTTGGTTTTTGGATGGTCTGGCTCGCCGAAACGCAAGGCGTTCATGTTGGCAATTGGTCGTGCTCCCATGGTGAATACATCACGCAGAATACCGCCAACGCCCGTTGCCGCGCCTTGATAAGGTTCGATATAGCTAGGGTGGTTGTGGCTCTCCATTTTGAAAATAGCAGCCTGCCCGTCGCCGATATCGATAACACCGGCGTTTTCACCAGGGCCTTCAATAACCCAAGGAGCTTCTGTTGGAAGCTTTTTCAGGTAAAAGCGGGATGATTTGTAAGAGCAATGCTCCGACCACATTACACTGTAGATGCCAAGTTCAGTAATATTGGGCTCGCGGCCCAAGGCACCGACGATGCGGTCATATTCTTCTACTGTAAGCCCGTGTTCTTTGACAACTTCGGGCGTGATTTTAACATCTTGCATAGCGAGATTTCCTAACCGAGGCTGTTGAGAACGGACGTGAACATGGTGCGGCCATCGGTGCCGCCAAGGGCGGGTTCGATCATGCGCTCCGGGTGGGGCATCATGCCAAGCACATTGCCCTTTTTGTTCAACACGCCGGCAATCGCGCGCTGCGAGCCATTGATGTCTGTCTCGTAGCGGAAAGCCACTAGGCCTTCACCTTCCAAGCGGTCTAGCGTTTGGCTATCCGCAAAGAAATTACCGTCGTGGTGAGCGACGGGAACCGTGATCGATTGGCCTTGCGCGTACGCGTTCGTGAATACAGAGTCTGTATTTTCAACTTTAAGCGTGATGTCTTTGCAAACAAAATGCATGCCGGCATTGCGCATCAGGGCGCCCGGAAGAATGCCAGTTTCGGTTAAAACCTGAAAGCCGTTGCAAATGCCGAGGGTTGGAACACCTGCATCAGCGCGTTTAATCACTTCTGCCATCACATTGCTGCGTGCTGACATTGCACCGCAGCGCAGATAGTCGCCGTATGAGAAGCCACCGGGCAGGGCGATAAAGTCCACAGCATCAAAATCAGTTTCCTGATGCCAGACCATGAGGGGCTTGTTGCCTGTAATCTTTTCCAAGGCAACAGCCATA
>NVTU01000036.1 GCA_002401685.1 Kordiimonadales bacterium | reverse complement strand
CCGTCATAATAAAAACAGACAACGAAACATAAAAGAGCGATTGGGACAAGGTAACGAGGTTATGCAATTACGCATTTTGGGTTGTAGCGGGGGCATTTCGCCGGGTCAAGGAACCACCGCATTTTTGGTTGACGATTCCCTTTTGATTGATGCCGGCACCGGGGTTGAACAGTTAGAACATCAAGAGATGTGCAAAATCAAACATTTGGTTTTGACGCACGCGCATTTGGATCATATTTCGCATCTGCCCTTTATGTTGAATAATGTGATTGGTGGAAAGCATCATCAACTGCAAGTCGAAATCGAGACGAAACCGCCAGTCGTGCCTTTTGCTTTGCAGCCAGCCCCAGTCGAGTTGGGTCTGCGGGTCCTTGATCTGCTCGGCCAGAGTAAGCAAATAGCGCAGGTTTGTGGCACCGCTTGCCAGCGCGGTGTGATGCAGCATGTCATGGGAAATATTGATCAGAAACCGCAGGCTGTCGTCTGGAACCCGAAAGTATATGCCGTCGCGTTGCTGTAGCGTCAGACGCGCGTTGAGATCTTCGTCGGTCAAAAGGCAGGCGATGCGCTCGGGAAATTGCGCCCGCCGGTGTTTTTCGGCGAGCGGGACCGTTTCCAATTAGAGCTGAGCCGCTGGAGCACCGGTAAGATCGAAAAGGCGCTTGAGATTCTGATCGAAGCTGAACTTGACTGCAAAACCACCGGCAACCCTGCAGATGTGATCTGCGCGCGCGCGCTGTTGCGGTTAACCAAAGCAGCGCGGTAGTTTTTAGGGGAGAATAAACGGTGCGAATTATGAAGGGTTTTTTACTGTTCTTCAACGCCGCGCTTTTCATTCCTTTAGCTGGTTTGGCTGCCCTTGGCCCTAACTCTCAAGCTGATTTTCTGGCCAGCACATACAAATCCAAAGACTTTAACGGCAGTGCCTTGATTGATGATGGCAGCGGGCACCAGGTGAAGCTCTCGTTCGGCTATGCAGATAAGGCAGGCGACAAATTAGCAACGCCGCAAACTCGGTTCTATCTTGCTTCCATTAGCAAGCAGTTTACCGCAGTGATGACGCTGATGCTGGTGGTAGACGGCGCTTTGGCACTTGATGATACGCTCGGAACACTCATGCCCCAGTTTGCCGCAGAAGGCTCGCCAACGGCCCGCATTACTCTGCACCAATTGCTGTCGCACCAGTCGGGCCTCCACGAATTTTATGACGGCATGACTTACGAAGCGCTGGTTGCCTTGGCGCAATCAGATATTTCTCTCGATGATATGGTCCAGCGTCTTGACCGTACGTTAATTTTTGCACCGGGCACGCAAGGGAAGTATACAGACACCAACTTTATTCTGCTGTCGGCCATTTTGGAGCAGAAATCAGGCCTTTCATACGAAGCTCTTCTGAAGGCGCGTATTCTGGATCCCTTGGGTCTTACGAATACAGGCTATTACCACAGCACCGGCGACGATACGGCCCTGACGTATAACAGCATGGACCCTACATATGAGCGCGCACAGCTGATCAATCGTGCTATCGCGTTCGGAGCGTCGGCACTTTATTCTACCGTTGAAGACTTGTCTGTGTTTGCAGATGCTCTGTACCGAGGGTCATTGCTGCCGCCACACGCTAGAGCTTTGATGCTGACACCGCATACAAAGTTTGGTACTAGCGCATACGGATACGGTACCTGGCTCGAACGCTGGGATATTTGCGGCATTGATCAGGTGGTTTACGGCCATGGCGGTGGGCCCTCTTTTGGCGTGAATAGTTTTTTGGGCTGGAATAAGCAAGACAACAGCATTGTGGTTTTGCTATCAAACATTAATACAGTGAGACCTGCAGACCTTTACCAGAAACTTGGTGGCGCAGCGTGCCATTAACGGGGATATAAAATGAAGATTTGTTTTTTTGGCGATAGCTTTACCAATGGCACCGGCGACGATGCCTGCCTTGGCTGGGCTGGGCGGGTGAGTGCTTCTGCGCGCGCTAGAGGACAGGATCTAACATACTATAATCTCGGCATTCGCGGAGATACCAGCGCTGAAGTTGTGGGCCGGTGGCATCAGGAAGCCGAAGCGCGCATAAACGCGGATGATAAAGGCCTGCTGGTCTTCTCCTTCGGTACCAATGATTGCGCACTAGGGGAAGATGGTCGCGCGCGTTTGCCCCAAAATGATAGGCTTAAAAATGCCCGTGCAATAATTGTGGCTGCACCTAGGGCCTGGCCAACTTTGATCGTAGGGCCACTCCCCATTCTTGGTGATCTAAAAGCCAACAAGCGTATCGCAGATTTGTCGCGTCAGATGGGCGCGCTTTCTGCCGCGCACCGAGTTCCGTATCTAGACCTATTTAAGGCCATGAAAGATAGCGATGTCTGGGCCGCAGAGTGCGAAGCTGGTGACGGCGTGCACCCAGGTGCCAAGGGTTATGAACTCATAACTGAGATGGTAGAAAACTGGGACGCGTGGCAGATGGCAGTGGCTGTCTAGGCGGCGAACGGCTCAAGCGTTAGGTATCCGTAAGCGAAATCTGCGATTTCATTCGTAAACTCGGTATCTGTGAGGGTTAAACCGAAGCAGGCACCTTTTTGATTAAACAGGCCGCGCTCGAGCATAATGTTGTTGAGATAGTAGGCTAGCATTCGGGCTGTGGTGTCGTTTTGCGCACGCTTGACCTCAGGAGCGTAGTGGCCGATGAGCGCTTTCATGCCAGCCAAGGTACCTTCTTCGAAAGCGGCCAGCTTTTCGAACATACCAATTTTATTATTCCTGCCGTGCAGGTGCATCGCTCGCATCATATGAGCGTGCTCAATGATTTGCCGCCATGCTGTGGCTGTTAAGGCCTGCAAGGCTTCTCTGAGGGATAAGCCTTCTATATCCAATTGAGCCGCGGGTGAAGCAGCCCATTCATTCAAGCGTTCGATATATAGATCAAACAAGACGGGGATAAATCCTTCCTTCTTGTCAAAGCGACGGTAAATCGATGCACTGGAAACCCCCGCTTTCGTAGCGATTTCCGCTACGCTGACATTCACAAAGTCTTTTTCTTTAAGTAAATGCTCAAGCGCATTCAACAGCTTATCCCGTGTTTTACGGGATCGGGATTGGTGCGTCGGTTTGGCGCCTTGACTCATGGTTTGTGTTTCCTATATATGTAAATGTAATTTACTATTACAAAATAGCAATAAACATATGGTAAATCAACGGTTTTTCGTTAAAAAGGATAGAAAAATGCAAACAATTCAAGCGCTCACATGGGTGGATTTTTTGTTGCTTGGTATCATTGCGGTGGTCATGCCGCTCTATGGCTATTGGTCCACCAGCCAGTTAAAAAAAGATGTTGCTGCTGGTCGAAAAATAGAGCTCAAACCCTTTTACAGAGAAACAATCCTATTCCTTTGGGCGCCAACGATTGTGCTGCTTGCCTACTGGCTTTATGAAGGCCGGTCGTTTTCAGATCTTGGCTTAATGTACGCGGGGACGGTTGCTAACTGGATAGGCCTAGCCGTTGCCGTGCTGGTTGCAGTACCGCTGCTTCTTCAGGTGAAAAATGTTCAGTCAAAAAAAGAAGCGGCGACAGCCCATGTGAGCGCCTTTGAAGAAGTGCCGTTTGTGGCCGCTATATTGCCCAAGCGCGAGGATGACTATCAGCTTTTTAAGCTCGTCTCCGTTACGGCCGCTGTAACTGAAGAAATTTTGTTCCGTGGTTTTCTGATATGGGGTTTTTCATTCTTTATGGATACCTGGATGGCGGCAGGTCTTGCGCTTGTGGCGTTTGTCCTGGGGCACCTCTATCAGAACAACGGCAAAGTGTTGTTGCAGGTCGCGTTAACGGGGCTCGGGTTTACATTGTTATATCTGTTATCTGGCTCGCTTCTGCCTGCAGTGCTAACGCACGGTATTATCGATTTAACCATCGGTGCAAGCTATTGGTACGCTGTGAAAAACACAGCGGTCACAGCGTAGGGGCGGCTTGCTTTCAGGCCTTGGCGGGTAACGGCTTTATTTTGGCGATACAGTGCAGTATTAAGCTGAAAGGATACGACGAATCTCAAGCTCTCACAAAAAAACCGGCGTCATAATGACAGCCGGTTTCTTGTTAGGCGTAAGCCTTATATTTTCAGAAAACCCTTAGTTCAGGTTAATCGGCGCTGGTGCGCCATCTTCTGCTGCAGCACCTTCAGTGCCTTGAGCTGCTTCTTGAGCAAGCTGCTGGCGGTAGAGAGCGTCAAAGTTAATTGGCTCAAGCAGTAATGGTGGGAAGCCGCCATCACGAGAGGCGTCAGCAACAATGCGGCGTGCAAACGGGAACATCAGGTTTGGTGCCTGGATCAAAAGGAAAGGCTTCAGTTGATCTTCTGGAACGTTGCGAATGCCAAAAAGCGCGCCGTAAGCAAGTTCAACAACAAATGCTGTTTTTTCTTCGTCGCTACCTTCTTCTTTGTGAGAAGCCTGAGCAGCAATTTTCAGCTCAACTTCATAAACATCGTCGCTTACTTTGCGCGCGCCAACATTTACGTTCACGTTAATAGCAGGTTTAGCATTTGCCATTGTCTGCAGGCTTGCAGGAGCGTTCGGGTTTTCAAAAGAAAGGTCACGAACATATTGCGCCAATACGCCAGCTTGTGGTGCAGTGCCTTCTTCAGCGGGCCCACCTACAGGAGTTTGTCCATTGTCTTTATCGTTATCAGCCATTTTATCACTCTTTTAATTGTGTCAGCCTTCCCCCGATTAATCCGGACAGGCAATAGTTGGGTGAACGGCTATCATGCTTTACAGTTTTGAACAATAAGCAATTGCCGCGTTCAGTATGGATTCGCATCGATTCAGGTTGTTTTTCTCAGTTTATTTGGTTTTTTCATCATTTCTTGCGGAGTCAGCGTTTTTTTTGCTGCTAATATTTTCGCTGTTAAAGTTTTTCTCATCTTCGTTTTTCGTCGTAAACTCGCCGTCTATCGTGACGCCGCCACTGTGCATGCCAGGCCCATTATGCGGTCCGCCGCCATCATTCCCAGAGGCAGTCTGAAAATTTGCTTTCACCACTATACGGGCGAGCCCCGCCTTGCCGAGAATTACCCGAACAAATGGCACCAGCAGCAAAGCGCCCACAAAATCTGTAAGAAATCCGGGGATAAACAAACATACACCTGCCAGCAAAAGAAAAAATCCGTGAATTAGATTTTCGCCAACAGGTTCTCCGGTTTGCGTCGCGGCTTGCATGTTTTGGAACACACGCACGCCCTGCATGCGTACCAGTGACAAGCCAATGGCCGCCGATAATAAACATAACATCAGGGTAGAAAACGCCCCTATTTCACTACCAACACCTATCAGCACATACAGCTCAGCTGCGGGAATGCCGATAAGTAACGCAAAAATTATCCAACCCATTTGTTGTTCTTTCATACTTTAACACGTATCTATAAGGGGTCTTCTGGCGCATGCGTCAATAGGCCGATCAAAAAACAAGACAAAAACCCTTAGATGAGCTAAAATCACATCATGTATTTCGATATTATTCTAGTCGCAATGGTTGCGGTATTTATTCTTCTTCGGCTACGTTCCGAACTAGGTAAAAAAACAGGTAACGAACCTCAGCCTCCTGCTATGGGGCGAGGCCCTCATGAGCGCCGTGGTTACGGCGATGATCGTGGCGAAGTTATTGATATGCAGCCGCAGGAAGCTCAGGTTATTGACCTTGAGGAAGACCCAAGCTTGCGCCACGCCTATATGGATATCCGCAAGCAGGACCCTTCGTTTGATCTGAGCATCTTTACGGAAGGTGCCAAGTCAGCATACCAACTTATTCTGGAAGCTTTCTGGACCGGTGATCGCGGGACGCTTAAAAACTTCCTCGACGCGTCGGTTCTGTCAAAGTTCGAATCTGCACTTGATACACGCGAAGCCGACGAGCTTAAAATCGAGAATCAGCTTCTTGATGTCACAAAAGCCGAGGTCATTGCAGCGAACCTGCTCGGGAAGGTTGCTGAATTGACGGTTCACTTCACTTCTGAGGTCGTGGCTGTTACCCGTGATAAAGAAGGTAAAATTATCGAAGGCGATGCGAGCGACGCAGTTGAGATGAACGATAAATGGACGTTCTCGCGCGACGTTAAATCCGGCGATCCAAGCTGGACACTTGTTGCAACAAGCTCGGGCTAACACAGTGCGGCGTCGTAGTTGGGTTGTCATTGCGTTTGTTATAACTGGCTTGTTGGCTACATGGGTCATTTTTGGTTATTTCAAAACGCCTCCGGCAGGCCTTCGCTTTGCGTTGGTTAGCTATAACGACCTGCCGGGCTGGTCTGAGAGCAATACCTTGGGCGCAGTGCCGGCGCTGAAAGCCAGCTGCGCAAAAATATCACAGATGAAATCTACGCGCTCGATGCCCGGTTCTGCCATTGGGGGCAAGGCCGGTGATTGGGCAGATGCCTGTGTAGCGCTGAGTGCCGCAGGGACAGCGCCAGAATTAATGGCAGCTCTCGCGGATCACTTCCTGCCGCTCGAAGTCTCTGCCGGCGGAACAACAAACGGCATATTCACAGGTTACTATGAGGCCCTGCTGAAGGGTAGCCTGAAGAAAACCGAGCGCTTCACGGTGCCGCTTTATGCCCGACCGCCAGAATTGGTGATGGTTGATCTAGGCCGTTTTAGGAAAGACCTCGCGGGACAGCGCATCGCCGGAACCGTCAAAAACGGGCGCCTGCAACCGTTCGCAAGCCGTGCTTCGATTGAAAACGGTAACCTTGATGGCCGCGACCTGGAAGTGTTGTGGGTTGATAGTGCGGTTGATGCGTATTTTCTCCATGTGCAAGGCTCAGGCCGGGTGTTAATGCCCGATGGCAGTTTTTTTGGCATTGGGTATGCGGCACAAAATGGCCATGTAAACCGACTAATTGGCAGGCGTTTGATAGAAATGGGCGCTATTCCACGCGCGGAGATGTCGGGTCAGGCCATTCGTAAGTGGCTGGCCGATCACCCAGATCAAATTCAAAGTGTTTTAAATACAGATCCGTCATTCGTATTTTTCCGCCCGCTTGAGGGTGAAGGCGGTCCTTATGGGTCGGCCGGTGTTAGCTTAACGCCTGGCCATTCAATTGCAGTTGACCGGCGGCATCTGCCGCTTCACGCCCCAATCTGGCTTTCAGCCAGCCATCCGGATCCGACGGATAAATCTATTGGTGAAGTGGCATTTAACCGGCTGATGGTGGCGCAGGATACAGGCGGCGCGATCGCCGGTGAAATCCGCGGCGACGTGTTCTGGGGCTTTGGCCCTGAAGCAGAAGAGATCGCTGGCCGCATGGCTAATGGTGGCCGGTACTGGTTATTGCTTCCTAAAAAACTGGCGATTGCCGCGGCGAATCCTGATCGTGGCTAAAAAACCCCGCAAACCGCCTGCAAAAGCGCCAGCGCTTGGTTCAACCGATAAGGCCTTGTGGAAAGAAGCCACTAAAACGGTGACGCCGCTCGGCGATAGACCGGACGCGCCAGCCGTGAAACCCTTGAAAATGTTGGAGCGACTTGATGGGGCGCGGCCCTTACCTATGGACTGGCATATTGGTGCTAGCCCGGACCCGGTTGCCTATGTGGACCGCAAAACCAAACGCCGTTTGGCCAAAGGTAAAATCGAGGTGGATGGCTCGATCGATTTGCACGGTATGACCCAGGAGCAGGCCTTGGGAAAATTAAAATCGATGATCGAAGGGGCTGTTCGCCGCGGCGACAAAACGCTGCTCGTAGTAACCGGCAAGGGTGGCGCTCGCTTTTCCCAAACTGGCGATGACGGCTCTGTCGCCTACCGTACCCGCGCGGACTTTGACCAGTTTGGCGGCGTGCTGAAACGAATGGTGCCTGTCTGGCTTTCCTCTGGTGATTTGAAGCCTTTCATTGAAAGCTACGGATCAGCCGCGCAAGAACACGGCGGCGAGGGTGCAATGTATATTCGCCTGCGTAAACGTATGCCAGGTAGTAGGCGTCCCGGCGGGAGAGGCACTACATGACCCCTTTTGGTGAAAAAATGCGGGCGCTCCGGGCGGTAAAAGAGGTGAGCCAAGCCGAAATGGCCAAGGCACTGGATGTATCGGCAGCTTATCTTTCTGCGCTTGAGCACGGGAATCGCGGCGCGCCGTCATTTGCACTGGTCCATAAAATCATCGAATACTTTGGCCTGATCTGGGATGATGCCGAAGACCTTAAAGAAGTTGCGCGACTATCCAAGCCCAAAGTAAGCATTGATACCTCAGGGTTGGACCCTCGTGCGACGAAGGCCGCCAATTTACTCGCCAAAAAAATTGGCCGTCTTGATGATACGGCGCTTGATGCTTTGCTTACCCTTCTGTCTGAAAAATAGCACTTGGCTCTTAATCGGTCCTAAACTCAACGGTTGGCTTTTAACAAAATTATACCGTGCTTGTGCCGAAATGGTTTTATATCGGCTACTAGCTGCTGCGCTTTTCATGGCTCTGTCGTGTGGGCTGCGAGGTGCAAGTGACAATCGTGTTGAGAAAGCGGTGTGGTTCGATCTGTTGGTGGAGCAGGTCCCGGTGTTTTTATCCCCGGCATCTCAGCTATATTGGTTACGGTGCAAACGCCTAGCACACAAGCGATACCATGCGGAAAACAGCCCTGTATTGGGCTTTTCAGCTTGGATGAAACTATCGCGGCTTTTGGATAGTTGGAGATCAGGCGCAGCCTCGTGGATTAGCGCTATGCTATCCTTCCACCTTGTTGCCTAAACTGATGTGCTGGTGCAGTATATCAGCTTCTTTGTTGCATTTTACACAACATGAGGCGCGCTGAAATGGACCTTGTCGCTATCCGTACATTCTGCAGAACCGTTGAAGAGGGCAACCTCACGGCGGCGGCAAAGGTTTTGAATATCACCAAATCTGTGGCCAGTCGCCGAATTCAAATGCTTGAAAATGATCTCGGTGTGAAGCTATTGGTGCGCACAACGCGGGGCGTCACTGCGACTGAGGCTGGTGCGAAATTTTACGAACGCACGGTAAGTATTTTGGCAGACCTGGAAGAGGCCAAACAGGCCGTTTCCACTGATATGCAGCAGTTAGTTGGTACCATCCGCCTGGCAGCGCCGCGCAGTTTCGCCGATAGCAGCCTGCACGATGCCTTGGTTGCTTTCATGGATGAGCATCCGGACCTGAAACTCGATATGAACCTAACAGACAAAATGGTCGATATATCGGGCGGTGGTTATGATGTAGCGCTGCGAATTTCGAATTCGCTACCGGATACAGCGCTTGTTGCCAAGAAACTGACAGCGCTTAGGTCTCATGTCGTAGCGTCGCCTAGCTATTTAGCCAAATACGGCACGCCGAAAGTGCCTGAAGACCTAACACAGCACCGCTGTGCAATTTATGCCAATGTCGATACAACAGCCCAGTGGCGCTTTGCCGCCGGTAAAAAATATCGCTCCGTTAAGATTGATGGGCCCCTGACATCCAACTCAGGCACATCGCAACGCGCTGCCGCTCTGAGAGGTTTGGTCATCACGCTGTTACCAAGGTTTTTTGTGAAAGACGCGTTAATTAGTGGAGCGCTGGTTGAAGTTTTGGCTGATTGGCCGCACCCGGCCCCAACCCTGTATGCACTGTATCAGGACCGCCGGCACCTGCCACTGAAGGTGCGGACCTTGATGCAATTCTTGTCCAATTGGTATCAGAACGAAGAACTTGACCTGTAAAAAACACCTGTAGTGTTCGAAATTATGCAACACGGTATCATATATTAAGGCTCTACTGTCGCCTGAAGAAAACCTTATCTTGTTGGAATAAGAACAACAGGAGACACATCATGGGATTATTAGTAGACGGAAAATGGGCGGACACTTGGTATGATACCAAGTCTAACGGCGGAAAATTTGTGCGCAGCGCTAGCCAGTTCAGAAACTGGATAACAGCTGACGGCAGCGCAGGCCCAACTGGTAAAGCAGGATTTAAAGCTGAAGCGGGGCGCTACCATCTTTATGTTTCACACGCCTGCCC
>NVTU01000035.1 GCA_002401685.1 Kordiimonadales bacterium | reverse complement strand
AGCCGTCAGAAGCTAAAGTTGATGACGAGATGGCGAAAAACCTCGGCATGGAAGATCTGGCTGCCCTTAAAGAAGCTGTAAAAGGCCAGCTTGAAGGCGACAATGCAAACCTGAGCCGTGCGCACCTTAAGCGTCAGCTTCTTGATAGCCTTGCTGACGATTACACTTTTGAAGTACCTGCAGGCATGGTTGATCTTGAGTTCCAACAGATTTGGGAACAGATCAAGCGTGACGCTGTGATGAGCGGTGAAGCAAAAGAAGAAGATTTTGAAGGTCAGGACGCTCCGGAAGACGAAGCAGACGCCGCTGAGTTTAAAGGCATTGCCGAGCGCCGTGTGCGCCTGGGCCTGCTGCTCTCTGAGATCGGTGTGAAAAATGATGTGAAGGTTACACAAGAAGAAGTGAACAAGCGCATTGTTGAAGAAGCCCGCCGTTTCCCAGGTCAGGAAACACAGGTTTTTGAATTCTATCAGAAAAATGAAGATGCACGCGCTCAGTTGCGGGCTCCGATTTTTGAAGAAAAGGTTGTAGATTTCGTTCTAGAGCAGGCCAAGCTGACTGATAAGTCGGTGACGCGTGATGAACTTGATGCTGCGGTTCGTGCCATCGACGAAGAAGATGCGAACCCGGTCAAGACTAAGAAGCCTGCAGCTAAAAAGAAAGCTGCTGCCAAAAAAGCTCCAGCCAAAAAGGCGCCAGCGAAAAAAGCTGATGCCAAGGAAGCTGCAGCTAAGAAGCCTGCTGCTAAAAAAGCTCCGGCTAAGAAAGCCGCTGCAAAAAAAGCTGCAAAGTAAGACGCTGAATACGGGTGTTGAAGCTTCAGATTTCTCTGGAAAAAGGGCCCTTTGTGGTCCTTTTTTTTTATAGGCCTTTAAATTAACCCGATCAGGTTTATCTATTTGGTTAGGCCTGTGCGTATTTGCTTGCCGCTGGTTAATTGATTTTGCTAAAGCTTGCCTAGTGGGAGGTTTTCTCTCGCTTTACGATACCAAATATTTATATGGAGCTCTCAATGAGCAATTCGATGGAAACAGTAGCTAACCACTTGGTGCCGATGGTTGTCGAGCAGACTAATCGTGGGGAACGTTCGTACGATATTTTTTCTCGCCTGCTAAAGGACCGCATCATTTTCTTGACGGGTCAGGTGAATGACCATGTTGCTAGTTTAATTGTTGCCCAGCTGCTCCATCTTGAAGCTGAAAACCCGGCCAAAGATATTTCTTTCTACATCAATTCTCCCGGCGGCGTGGTGACAGGCGGTTTGGCGATTTATGATACAATGCAATATATTCAGCCGAAGATCGCGACGATCTGTATTGGCCAGGCTTCTTCTATGGGGTCGCTCCTGCTAGCGGGCGGTGAGAAGGGTATGCGCTACAGTGTGCCGCACGCACGCATTATGATGCATCAGCCATCAGGTGGCGCGCAAGGGCAGGCGGTAGAGATCGAAATTCAGGCGGCGGAGATCTTGAACTTGCGTAGCCAAATGCATAGTATCTATGCACGGCACACTGGCAAGACAGTTGCTGAGATTGAGAAAGCGATGGACCGAGACAATTTCATGGGCCCAGAAGAAGCCAAAAAGTTTGGCTTGATCGACGGTGTTCATTCGGCCCGCGAGGCAACGGAAGAATAGGTTTGTTGGTAGGGAATCGTTGCACATTAAGAAAGACAAAAGGTTTCAGCCTTATAGTTTTTAGTTGTGTGAGACTTCATGCTCGGTTTACGATGATAATAGGTAATATTAAGCGGTGAATGATTTGAGTAATAGCGATTCTAAAAATACACTCTACTGTTCCTTCTGCGGCAAGAGCCAACATGAAGTGCGGAAACTTATTGCAGGGCCAACGGTCTTCATCTGCGATGAGTGTGTAGAGCTGTGTAATGACATCATTAAGGAAGAAAGCAAAAGTGCTTTAACAAAAGGCACTGACGGCGTTCCGACGCCGCTTGATATCCTGAGCGTACTGGATGATTACGTGATCGGCCAAGGCCCGGCTAAAAAGGTTTTGGCTGTTGCAGTGCATAATCACTATAAGCGCCTTAATCATGCTAGCTCGTCCAGTTCAGAGGTTGAACTCTCAAAGTCGAATATACTGCTGGCTGGCCCAACTGGGTGCGGTAAAACACTTCTCGCGCAGACACTTGCGCGCATTCTTGATGTGCCTTTCACAATGGCCGATGCGACGACGCTTACTGAAGCGGGTTATGTTGGTGAAGACGTTGAAAATATCATTTTGAAGCTTTTGCAGTCTGCCGACTATAATGTGGAGCGGGCAGAACGCGGCATTGTCTACATTGACGAAGTTGATAAAATTAGCAGGAAGTCTGATAATCCTTCGATCACACGCGATGTGTCAGGTGAGGGCGTTCAACAAGCGCTGTTGAAAATTATGGAAGGTACTGTTGCCAGTGTGCCCCCTCAAGGCGGGCGTAAGCACCCTCAGCAGGAGTTCCTTCAAGTCGACACTACTAATATCCTCTTTATCTGTGGTGGTGCCTTTGCGGGCCTTGATAAGGTAATTACGAACCGGATGCAGGGCAAAACAATTGGCTTCGGGGCAACGGTTGTTGGGCCGGATGAGCGTGGCGTTGGTGAAATTTTCCAGGATCTTGAGCCTGATGATCTTTTGAAATTCGGTTTGATCCCTGAATTCGTTGGACGTTTGCCGGTTATAGCGACGCTTGAGGACTTGGATCAGGACGCGCTCATTGAGATTTTATCGTTGCCGAAGAACGCGCTTCTAAAACAGTATCAGTCGCTGTTTAATATGGAGGAGGTCAAATTGACCTTCACTGACGATGCTCTTGTTGCCGTTGCGCGCAAGGCAATTAAGCGCAAAACCGGTGCGCGAGGCTTGCGCTCCATCATGGAAGATACACTGCTCGATACTATGTTTGATATGCCGTCCTATGAAGGTGTTGAAGAAGTAGTTGTAAGCGGTGAAGTGGTCGAGGGTAACGCGACTCCGCTAATTATATATGCGAAAAAGCGCGAAGAGGCTGACCAGCCGGCCTAAAACTGGCTCAATCTGGGGCAGTTTACAGTTAAAATGATATTAAAGGGGTTGAAAGCGTGCTTTTAACCCCTATTTTTATGTGTGAAGGGCAATTTAACGTTGCTTAAGCACATTATTATGATCTTATCGTACCTATTGGGACGAATTTAACCTACACTCTCTATCAAAGTATTGATTTAACCTTTCTAAGGCCTGATTTATGTCTGATTCCGATACCGAATCCGTGAATAGCGTTGTTTTACCCGTTTTGCCGTTACGCGATATCGTTGTTTTTCCTCATATGATTGTCCCTCTTTTTGTTGGTAGGGAGAAGTCCGTCCGCGCCCTTGAAGAGGTAATGGCGAAGGATAAGCAGATATTACTCGTGGCGCAAAAAGATGCGAGCGAAGATGAGCCGTCAACGGGTGATGTGTTTTCAATCGGTACTGTTGCTTCGGTTTTGCAATTATTGAAGTTACCTGACGGTACAGTGAAGGTTTTGGTAGAAGGCTTTAATCGGGCAAATATCGACGAGTTTGTGCGGGAGGATGACTATTTTGCTGCACGTGCCACGATGTTGGTTGGCGATGAAGAAGACCCGTCGGAGATCGAGGCCCTGTCGCGCACTGTAATTTCTCAGTTTGAGCAGTATGTAAAGCTCAATAAGAAGATCCCGGCGGAAGTGCTGGTAACTGTGAATCAAATTGAGGACGCAAGCAAGCTTGCTGACACTGTAGCCTCGCATCTTGCGCTGAAAATTGACGATAAGCAGGAACTGCTATCGATGGTTTCAACGGCCGAGCGTCTTGAGCGCATATTCAGTTTCATGGAAAGTGAAATTGGCGTGCTGCAAGTGGAAAAGAAAATCCGTGGCCGCGTAAAACGCCAAATGGAAAAAACCCAGCGCGAATATTATCTGAATGAGCAGCTTAAAGCGATTCAGAAGGAACTGGGTGAAGGCGATGATGGCCGTGAGGAAGTTCAGGAACTTGAAGATAAGATAACCAAAACGAAATTCACTAAGGAAGCTCGCGAGAGATGCCTTTCCGAGCTTAAAAAGCTGAAGTCGATGAGCCCGATGTCCGCGGAAGCGACAGTGGTGCGCAATTATCTTGAATGGATGCTTTCTGTTCCTTGGAGCAAGAAAAGTCGTATCAAAAAAGATATCGCGCAGGCGCAGTTGGTGCTTGATGCAGAACATTATGGCTTGGACAAAGTAAAAGAGCGGATTGTTGAATATTTGGCGGTGCAGCAGCGGGCCAAAAAGCTTAAAGGCCCAATTCTGTGCCTAGTTGGACCTCCTGGCGTTGGTAAAACATCACTTGGAAAGTCCATCGCGCATGCGACCGGTCGTGAATTCGTGCGTTTCTCGCTTGGTGGCGTACGTGACGAGGCTGAAATACGAGGCCATAGGCGTACTTACATTGGGTCAATGCCGGGTAAAGTGATGCAGTCTATGAAAAAGGCTGGCACAGTTAATCCGCTCTTCCTGCTCGATGAAATTGACAAGCTTGGTCAGGATTTCCGGGGTGATCCGTCATCGGCACTGCTCGAGGTGCTTGATCCAGAGCAGAACAACAAATTCAACGACCATTATCTGGAAGCAGATTACGATCTTTCAAATGTGATGTTTGTAACCACCGCGAACTCGCTGAATATTCCTGGGCCCCTACGGGATCGGATGGAGATTATTCATCTGTCTGGTTATACAGAAGACGAGAAGCTGGAAATTGCCAAGCGACATTTGATCCCTAAACTCTTTGAAGATCACGGCTTGAGAAAAGGCGAATGGTCGATCTCAGACGGTGCCATTAAGGATGTTATTCGTTATTACACACGGGAAGCAGGGGTTCGCTCGCTTGAACGTGAAATCGCAAAACTCATGCGTAAAGTCCTGAAAGAGATCGTTGAAGGATCGAAAGAAAAAGTCGCTTTGACCTCACGTAACCTATCCCATTACGCAGGCGTAATAAGATATCGCTACGGTTTGGCGGAAGAAGAAGACCAGGTTGGCCTGACAACGGGCCTGGCGTGGACGCAGGTTGGCGGTGAGCTTCTAGCGATTGAAGCGGTGATTGCACCCGGTAAAGGCATGATTAAAACTACTGGGAAGCTTGGCGATGTGATGAAGGAATCGATCCATGCGGCCCGGTCATATGTGCATTCACGCTGTTACGAATTCGGAATTCACCCGCGAGTCTTTGAAAAAAGAGACATTCATATCCACGTTCCTGAGGGCGCGACACCTAAAGATGGACCTTCTGCAGGTGGTGCCATGTGTACTTCTATCGTTTCTATCCTAACAGGGATCCCGGTTAGCAAGGATATTGCGATGACTGGGGAGGTAACCTTACGCGGTAAAATCCTACCTATTGGTGGCCTAAAGGAGAAACTTTTGGCAGCGTTGAGGGGGGGCATTACTAAAGTTCTAATCCCTAAAGAGAATGAAAAAGACCTTGCCGAAATTCCGGACAATGTAAAGAAAGGCCTTGAAATCATTGGTGTTTCGTCGATTGAGGAGGTTTTGAAACATGCTCTTGTTCGTCCTCTTGAGCCACTTGAATGGGACGAGGAGCAGGAGCTTGCAGACCTTGCAAAGGATGATCCGTCTGATAAGTCGGAATTAACGACTCATTAGGTCGCTTGACGTAGTGAAATTTTATTTCAAGCAAAAAAAGTTAAAAATCCGCAGTTTTCTGCGGTTTTTTATTTTGACATTCGGAAAAAATCCCTATTAAACTGCGATCGCGTTCCGGGGATGCCCTCGGAATATGCTCTTTCAATATAGAGGGGGATACCTTGAATAAAAACGATCTTATCGCTAAAGTTGCAGACTCTGCAGACCTATCAAAAGCTGACGCTGGCAAAGCTGTTGATGCAGTATTTAACTCCATCACTGGTGAACTTTCAGGCGGCGGTGACGTACGTCTTGTTGGCTTCGGCACATTCGCAGTTGCACAACGTAAAGCAACAAAAGGCCGTAACCCACGGACTGGCGAAGAAATCGATATTCCAGCATCCAAGCAGCCTAAGTTTAAAGCTGGTAAGGGTCTGAAAGACGCGGTTAACTCTTAAGAGTTAATTCTTTATCGACTTAAGAATGGCTGAAGGTAATCCTTCGGCCATTTTTTTTGCTTTCAATGGACTCAATGCCCGCGAGACGGTTCCAAGGTCGGTTGGGCCTTGATGCGAGTTAGGGCTAGTTCGGGATACAGTAGCGGCACCGCTAAGGGCGCTGCTGTGTTGTGGGGCCTAGGGTATCCCGAAAGCGATAGGTCGTTTCTTACCCCCAAGGGCAGGCTGCCACAATGGTCTAGGTGGTGATGCCATGAAATTATGTCAGAGAGCAAGTTACCTAGTCGTTGCATGTTACGCAGGAGCGGGGAGGCGGCTGTATGATTTTGATAATAGTTATCCTTAACCAATATAGTTTGCTCGTCTGTGTTCGTTAAATAGGAAACACTCACTCCGACCCACGATTCCATATTTTCTTTATTGCAATATACTTGAGGCAGGATATTTGGCGAGCGCACACCGGCGATATTTTTTAGTTTCTTTTCTTTGTTACCGCCCCGTCTCTGTTTACTTCTTCAGTGGTTTGATGATGTGTGATCACAGGCAGAACGCGGAATACCCTCCTATCACTAGCGTAAGCGCTGTGAACAGCAGGAGGAGCACCCGGCTTGCACTGAACTTTCGGCGACGGTCTTTGGTAAAGTAGCGCGCTAAGTCTGTGGGAATTTCCATAGATTTCGTAGGGCTCACATTTGCGCCGCCCGTATTCCCTATTGGAATTATTCCAAAGAGCGAACCTGCAGACCCGAGAAGGCGCAAGAATTGACCAAAAACTTCCCTTTGGTCATTAATCTTGATGCCAACTTTCAGCATCCACCAATGGCTCTGCAAGTGGTGGAGGTAGCTTCGTTGGCCTAAGATATGTGCCCGTTCTAGGTGCGCGAAGCATTCTTTGAAATGCTGGCTACGAAAAAGGTTGATGGCCGAATCCATTTCGGCGTTAAAGGCGGATTTAAGGGCTTTATCCATTTTGGGGCTTCATCCATTTACTGTAGTTTTCTTATGGTGTTATTATATGAGGAATTACTCATGTTCGTCACCTCGCATACTGGAAGGCTGTAAAATGCCGCTTAAAAAACAATTAAGTCCGCGTAAACAACCAGCTCAGTCGCGCTCGAGGGCCACGGTTAGTGCGATTCTAGAAGGGGCGGCTCAGGTTTTCTGTCGTGAGGGCTATGCCGGCGGGACAACAGACAAGGTAGCAAAGCGGGCCGGGGTGTCCGTGGGTTCTCTTTATCAGTATTTTCCGAACAAGGACGCGCTCTTGCTGGCTTTAGCAGAGCAGCATGCCGAGGAAGGGTTTGTCATGATCCACCGGTTGTTGTCTGAGTTTAAAGCTGAACTCCCGGCACTGGAGGTGTTCCTTCGGCAGTTTGTTGTGTCCCTGTTTGATTTGCATATGCGCGAGCCTGAATTGCACAGGGTACTCTTCAATGAGGCGCCGCTTCCTAGTGAATTTTTCGAGAAGAAGGAAGCGAGAGAATATGAGTTTTCAATTTGCGTGAGTAAGCTTCTAGCCGAGCATCCAGAGGTGCACTGCAAGAACCCTGAGCTTGCGGCCCATATGTTGGTGCAAGCTGTGGAGGGATTGGTCCACGGTTACATATTTTTCCCGCCGCGATCGATTACGCCTAAGGAATTCATCAGCGAGATTGTTTTTATGCTCCTTCAATACCTGTCTCAGCCCAGCGAAACCCGCGGATAGCCGCGAAATAAAAATTAGCACTGGACAGCAGATTGTTTAGGTCCTAAAAGCGCGCTCACCACATGTTATGTGGGCGATTAGCTCAGTTGGTAGAGCATCTCGTTTACACCGAGAGGGTCGGCGGTTCGAGCCCGTCATCGCCCACCATATTCTTCCCGCACCAATCGGGGAGAGCCAGATCGAAAATGGGCGATTAGCTCAGTTGGTAGAGCATCTCGTTTACACCGAGAGGGTCGGCGGTTCGAGCCCGTCATCGCCCACCATTTTCGACGACCTCACGCCTCATAGTCACTTCGAGTCATCATTGGCTTTTCATTGCAGTGCGTTGCAAACGTTATCGCAAATAGGCTACAACGCGATATGGCTGAAAACACTCCAAATGGCGACAGCAGCAGTAATGCAGTAGCAGGGGAAGGTGCGAAAGCTTCGGCTGCCCGTAAGCGTGAGCGGCCAATAGAGATAGAAGCCTCCTGGGCACCACAGGACCCTCGCGACAAACTTTATGACGATACAGCAACGGCACAGGAAAAGACGCAGTCGCTTTACCGGATTTTTGCGTCCTTTCACCCTGTCTTGAATTTACCGATCCTCGTCGCCGATTCTTTTAAGAAATACGGTACAGTGAAAGCCCTCGGTATTTGGGTTGGCTTTTTTGTAGCTTTAGGGGTGCTATACTGGTGGCTGACGATATAGTCTCTGCGGTGTTTCTATGGGTGGTGCGGTAATTTCAAAAAGTATGTTGACAGCTGAGGGTGTTCCGCCTAGAAACCGACCCGCAAGAGACGCGCGGGTGTAGCTCAGTTGGTTAGAGTATCGGCCTGTCACGCCGAGGGTCGCGGGTTCGAGTCCCGTCACTCGCGCCACTTGCAACTTTGAAAAAGCAGTCTCTCCTTTTTGGGGAGGCTGCTTTTTTCGTTGGTGGCATCGTGTTTTCAGATTACATAATTAAAAGTCAGTCGCGCTAAATGGTTTGTTGTGCGTTTCGTTCGGTGAGAGCTTTCTTTCAAAGGCGCTTGCATTGGTTGCTCCCTGAGTTGCTATGGGTTGCCTGATGAAGTGGTGTTGATAATTTAGAATAGACGGATAAAACTCTTATGAAGCTGGCTGCTAAGGTTTGGTTCGCAATTTATGGTCTGGCTTTGTTGGCGGTTGTCAGTGCCCCAGTCGAAGCGACTGGAGACGATAAAGCTGTAGATATCGTGCGTCCAATGGTGGTGCCTAATGACCCCGCATTTAGATATTTCCCAAATCTTTTGAAAGCGGTGATGGAGGCTACCAAGGATACGCACGGTGCTTATATATGGCGGCCTTGGGTTCCTGACGTCTCAGGCGGCTCAGTAAGGCGTCGCGCGCGGATGATGAAGCAGGGGGGCGCGCTGAATGTTTTATTCACTGCAGAAGCGGCGGCAGCAGAGAGCGGTATAATTACAGCTAGATATCATATTAATAAGGGCCTGTACGGATACCGTGTTTTGCTGATCAGGCGAGGCGACGCCGCAAGATTTGTTGGTATAAAAGGTAAAGAGGATCTGTCGGCCCTAACTGCGGGGCAAGGTAGGGGGTGGCCGGATGTGTCGGTCTATTTGGAAAATAACTTACCAGTCGAGGCGACGGGCCAATTTCAGTCGCTTCTTTCGATGCTAGCGGCCGGGCGATTTGATTATTATCCACTTGGCATTGTGGAGGCAACCAGCATCCTGAAGCAATGTGGTGATGATTGTTCTGGTCTTATGATTGAGCCAAATTTGCTACTTCATTATCCTTTTCCAATCTTCTTCCAGGTATCTGCAACAGCGTCTCATTTAGTGGGCAGGTTGGAGAAGGGTATGGAAAAGGTGCTCGCGAACGGCAAATTTGAGGAAATATGGCGCAAGCATCATGATCCGCTGCTTGCGGAGATATCGCTTTCTAACCGAACAATCATTGAGCTTTCAAATGCGCGAGTCCCAGCTTTCACCAAATTGGACAGAGCTGATTTGTGGGTTGATATAAGACGCTACTAGTGTGAGCCGGTTTGAAACACGTTGGCGTCCTGTGGCCTTCCTGTGGCCTGTGTAGTTTTTCGTAGTCATAACGCTGCTAACTTGCTGTGCGCCGAGGTCCTGATTTGAACACGTAAACGCCGGGATATAGCGCTTTATCGTCTCTTTTTTAAATTACTTCAATTGGGCTGTTGACAGCTGAGGGTGTTCCGCCTAGAAACCGACCCGCAAGAGACGCGCGGGTGTAGCTCAGTTGGTTAGAGTATCGGCCTGTC
>NVTU01000013.1 GCA_002401685.1 Kordiimonadales bacterium | reverse complement strand
CTCCTGCATGTGAATGCAGGAGCCCGTTTTGATTTGGCAGTAACCATCGAGAATGGTTTTGTTTTTAGTGAGCGAACTGTTCGGAAAAAATACGTTCCGCCAACGTGTGCTCAGGATCGAAAAGCAACGTTAGCGTAGTGTTTTTATCTTCTTCGATCACTACACGACGTACATCCCGCACTTCATGCATATCAGCAACGGCCGAAACCGGACGTTTTTGCGGCTGATTGATTGTCAGCTCAATACTAACATGGTGCGGCAATAAGGCACCGCGCCAGCGCCTGGGCCGGAACGGTGACAGGGGCGTTAGGGCCAGTAGTCCAGAGCCAAGTGGCAGGATCGGGCCGTGCGCAGAAAGATTATAGGCGGTACTGCCTGCAGGTGTTGCTACTAGTAAGCCATCTCCAACGAGTTCAGCCATACGCACCCGGCCATCGATCGAGATACGTATATTGGCAGCTTGCCGTGTTTCGCGCAGCAGTGATATCTCGTTGATGGCCATATGCTCAGTTTCTTCACCATCACAGCTTATCGCCCGCATTTTAAGGGGGTGGAGCTCGAAACGATCGGCGGCCTCAAGGCGTTCAATAAGGCCTTCTCCTGAGAATTCGTTCATCAAGAAACCAACAGTGCCTCTGTTCATACCAAAAATTGGCTTTTTGATACCCAAGTATGCATGCAGTGTTTGTAGCATATATCCATCACCGCCCAGGGCTACAATCACATCTGCCTCGCGCGGTCCTACCGCCCTATACTGGCTTTTCAGTAGTTTGGCGGCGGCGTTTGCTTCCTTGGTATCACTTGCGATAATCGCAATTTTCATGCTGTTACGTCTCCTGAGTGAGGCCGCAGTATAAGGGAAATGTGAATGCTGGCGAGAGGTTAATTAAATTGCGTGCAGGTGGCACTGTTACCTGGCGGTTCTAGCCGCCGGTTTGGCTCATGTGCCTTGATACTGTGCCGACCATCTTACCATTAGACATGGCAAAATCATGGCCTCTAGGTTTCAGGCCCATCGCCTTGTCGAGGCAGCCAGAAAGGTTTGTGCTAGGCTCTCCTGACCGTAGAGCGGCCCTTAAATCAATATGATCGTCCTGTCCAAGGCACATATAGATGCGGCCAGTACAGGTAACGCGGACACGATTGCAGCCATCACAGAAGTTGTTTGTTAGTGGTGTGATGAGGCCTAGCTTGCTTGCGCTGTCGTCTACAGTAAAATAGCGGGCAGGGCCGCCCGTGCGGGCCGTGCTTGGGATAATTTTGTGCTTCGCTTCAAGCTTGGGCAGGACGGCTGTTAGCGGCAAATAAGTGTTTTCACGTGCTTCAGATATGTCACCGAGAGGCATGGTTTCAATGAAGGTGATGTCTAGGTCATTCTCAATCGCCCAGGTTAGCAGCGCTGGCAATTCATCTTCATTTTTGTGCCGCATGGCAACGGTGTTTAGTTTAACTTTAAGGCCAGCAGCTTTTGCAGCCATAATGCCTTCAAGAACTGTTTCTAGCTTGTTGCGGCGTGTGATCTCGGAAAAAAGCTCAGCATCAAGTGTATCTAGGGAGACATTTATGCGGCGCACCCCCGCTGCATAGATGTCCTTGGCCATATGTGGCAATTGGGTGCCGTTAGTGGTCAAAGTAACTTCATCGAGGCCGCCTGAAGCGATTTCTGCACCCAGTTTTTCAATGAGCCATAAAATATTCTTCCGAACCAGTGGTTCTCCGCCCGTAAGGCGAATGCGGCGCACGCCGCGCGTGATGAAGGCTTGGCTTACTGTCAGGAGTTCTTCGAGGCTCAACACTTCTTTTTTTGGCAGGAACGTCATCTGTTCTGCCATACAGTACGTACAGCGCAGATCGCACCGGTCAGTTACTGACAACCGTAAATAGGAAATCGTACGACCAAACTGGTCGCGCAATTGATTTTTCACCTGCGGCTCAATTGAGGCAGGGATCATATCTGAAGTGATGTTACTACTATCTGGCATATAGGTAATGTTGGCCGATACTCGGTCAGCGTCAAGTCATAGGTAATCAATTTTAGTTTAGATGGTCTAACGTCGGGCGAGCCGGCGTCAGCCTTCATCGTCGATTAGTGTACCGAGTGTTCTGTCAAAAGTCTCATCTATTGCATTGAAAACAGCGGCGTTTGCCTTGAAGGCAGTAACCTCTGCTCGGAGATCAGCAAACTGTTGGACCAGACCGCCAAAATCGCTCCCAGTTGGTACAACCGCAGTTCGGCCCGTTAGGGCACTGGTGCTATCACCAGAGAAGGCGTTTGCTTCGGTGCTATCCGCAGAGAAAGAAGCGGCGCGGGCCGTCGTTTTTAAGATGTCACGCGCCACGTCTGTTGCACGCTTTTCAGCTTGTAAAAGCCCACTAGTAGCTATGTTCAACGCTTTGATCATGGTGTAGTGTACCCTCTAGTTCAAACTCTATCATAGCCTGATGTGGTAAAAGCCACGTAAAAAAGTAGCTACAATTTTAGCTGCGGCAGATGAAATAGGGTCAAGGTTTGGGATTGAGAGACTTTTGATGCAATTAGATGTGGTTATAGATGTCGTTTGTCCTTGGTGTTATGTCGGTAAAAAACAGTTAGATAAAGCGTTGGAGCAGCGCCCGGGGGTGATTAGTGCTTTGCGGTGGCGGCCTTTTCAGCTTGCACCGGATACGCCGAAAGAGGGTGTAGACCGGGCCGAGCATTATAAAAAGAAATTTGGTGGGAGCGAGAAATTTACTGCGATGCGCGAACATCTTCGCCAGCAAGGCGACGAATTAGGTATTGATTTTGATTTCGACAGTACGTGCCGCATCGCCAATACACTGGATGCTCACCGTCTTATTCGATGGTCTTACGCTCCGGGCGTGCAAAATGCAGTTGTCGAGGACATTATGAAGCGCTATTTTGAAGACTGCGCTTTCTTGGGTGACCTTTCATTACTCGTCGACGTGGCGGAGAAAGCCGGGATGGACGGTGCATTAGTCAAAGAGTTGTTGGCATCGGATAAAGATGTAGACGTGGTGCATCGCGAAATCATTGAAGCCTCCCAAATGGGTATACAGGGCGTGCCGATGTTTATTTTCGATGGAAAATCAGGTGTCTCTGGCGCGCAGCCTGCGGATGTCTTGGTGAGTGTGATGGACAAACTTGTGCAGAATGCAGCTGCAGAATAAAGAAAGTCCAACAACCACAAGAAGAGGGAATTCTTCTGAATAATAGCCCCCAAGTTTGATGTGCAGTTACGCGGAACCCCAGGCCATGGGGCCTGTTCAGCGGTAGGTTTCAAAGGGGCCAGCACCATTCGAAACCTACCGGCTTGTTAGAACTTAAAGATAAATGCAGACTTTAGGGCCCAACTACCATTGTCATTGCCGTAAGCCGTGTAATCACCACTTAGGCGCAGGCTTACATTGTCGGAAATTGAACGCTCATAACCGCCGCCAAGACGCCAGCCGCCCTCATTGGTTTCTAAGAGGTCTGTAGCGAACCGAGTCTGAACGTAAGCCGCTTTACCGTAGACAAGGTTATCACCTTCATCACCGAAAACTGTACCGACAGTTAGGCCTGCACTCCATTCATAGTCTGTAGTAATGCCAAGCCTTTGGTTGTCGTACCCATTGTCGCCAAAAGTCCCTTCGATCCCGAAGACAAGGCCATTTGCAAGCTGTCTGCGAATGCCGATAACACCGCCGTAATATACATTGCGGTCACGCTTGTTGTCTGTTGCAAGTTTGGTCCAATCAATGCCCGCTTCCGCGCCGAGATAGAAGCCGTCGAATTTATCGTCCTCATCTGCAAAGGAAGCCGTTGTAGCAAGGGCAATCAAACTTACTGCCGTTAAAACCTGCGTCGTGAATTTCATTTTTTCCTCCAATTTTTATCTTTATCCAATCCCTACGGTTTTTCCGCTTGGGCTCGATGGTGAGAAAATAAAACAGGAGTGTGTCGCTACCGCGCAGGCTCAATGGCCATAAAAAGAAAGTTTATGGCCGAATGAGGCAATAGTGGCGATCTTGGTCAAAAATGGCGAAATCAGGTCGGCCGCGGACCTATCCCTCTGTTAATAAAGGAATGGTTAAGCAGCCGCTTTTCTGAGGTTCGGTTTTGCCTTTATCAAGAAGCCGCCGCGATGTTAGCGAGCTTTCTAGTAAGCGAAGCCATGGTTTTAAGCCGTACATTCACTTTGGTCATGCTGAGGAAATAGACGAGCTTGTGATCTGGACGTACTTTGGCGGTGTTCCCTGATTTAGAAATAAATTCAATCAGGCCAGATGGGTTATCAAATTTATCATCTTTGAAACTGATAACCACGCCCTTGGGGCCAGCCTCCAGCTTCACAATGCCGGCACGCTTAGAGTTGCCCTTAATGATCATAATGGCCGCGAGCTGTTTCACTTCTGAAGGCAACGGGCCAAATCTGTCGATCAGCTCGGCGCAATATGCGTCAATGTCCTCTCTGGTGTCGAGATCTGCGAGCCTGCGGTAAAGCGCCATGCGCTGGGTCAAGTCAGGCACATATTTTTCCGGTATCATCACGGTAGCGCCCAAGTTTATCACCGGTGACCAATCAAGCTCACCAAAGTCTTCGTCACCGCCGCCAGCCTTAGCCTTTGCAACGGCTTCCTCTAGCATTTTTTGGTATAGCTCCACGCCTACTTCGCGGATATGGCCGGACTGTTCGTCCCCAAGAAGGTTCCCTGCGCCGCGAATATCCATATCGTGGCTGGCGATGGTGAAACCAGCGCCGAGCGTGTCGAGCGCGGATAGGACCTGCAGTCGTTTCTCCGCGTTTTCATTTAGCCGTTTCCCTGCACGGGTGGTCAGGTATGCGTACGCTCGCGTTTTGGAACGCCCAACGCGGCCGCGCAGTTGGTAGAGCTGTGATAGGCCGAACATATCGGCCCTGTGTATGATCATGGTATTTGCCGTAGGAATATCGATCCCGGATTCGATGATGGTGGTGGACAGCAGCACATCATAACGCCTGTCATAAAAGGCGGTCATTACATCTTCAATAACAGACGGTGCCATTTGCCCGTGGGCAACAATGAATTTTACTTCAGGTACATAATCGCGCAGGAACTGAGCGGTTTCTTCTAAGTCGGCAACGCGCGGGCATACGTAAAAACTTTGCCCGCCCCGGTAATGTTCACGCAGCAGGGCTTCCCGGACGACGACTTGATCAAACGGCATAACGAATGTGCGGATCGCCAGCCTGTCCACGGGCGGTGTAGCGATCAAGGAAAGGTCGCGGATGCCGGACATTGCCATTTGCAACGTGCGTGGTATGGGGGTGGCTGTAAGCGTCAGTACGTGGACATCAAGCTTGAGAGATTTCAGCTTTTCTTTATGGCCAACACCGAAGTGCTGCTCTTCATCAACAATCAAAAGCCCAAGGTCGCGGAACTCGATATTTTTGGCGAGCAGGGCGTGGGTGCCGATTACGATATCCAGCGTCCCTGTACGCATTTCCTCTTTGTTGGCTTTAATAATTTTAGCTGGAACCAGCCGCGAGAGCTGGCCGATACGAACAGGTAAGCCCTTGAAGCGCTCCGTGAAATTAATGAAATGCTGGCGCACAAGCAAGGTGGTCGGCGCAACGATTGCCACTTGGTGGCCTGCCATTACAGCGAGGAACGCGGCGCGCAGGGCGACTTCGGTTTTACCAAAGCCAACATCGCCGCAAATTAGGCGGTCCATGGGCTTACCTGAAGCCAGGTCAGACGCCACATCGCCGATACTGCGCAACTGGTCGTCGGTTTCGGTGTAAGGGAAGCGGGCGCAGAACTCGTCGTATATACCTTCGGGTACCGTGATGCGTTGCCCATCCCGCATGGCGCGGTCGGCGGCCAACTTGATCAGCTGGTCTGCCATGATACGGATGCGTTCTTTAAGTTTTGACTTGCGAGCCTGCCATGCAACGCCACCAAGTTTATCAAGATGCGATGCAGAGTCTTCACTGCCGAAACGCGACAATACCTCGATATTCTCTACTGGTACGAACAGCCGGTCGCCGCCGTGGTAACTCAGCAGCAGGCAGGCATGCGAGGCACCGGACACCGTAACCGTCTCGAGTCCCATAAACCTGCCAATGCCGTGGCTGGAGTGAACAACCAAATCACCTGCGGATAAGCTGGAGGCTTCCTTGAGGAAATTGTCTGCCTTTTTGCTGCGGCGGGATTTTCGAACAAGGCGATCACCCAGAACGTCTTGCTCAGAGATTACGGCTAAGTCACTGGTCTCAAAACCACTTTCGAGCGGCAGTACAGTAACAGCGATGATCTTTTTGTTTGCATTCCTGATGTCTGCCCATGATTCGGCTAAGCCCACAGGCGATAGGTCATGATCTTCGAGCACGCCTTTCATCCGCTCGGCGGCACCGAGTGAATAACTTGCGAACACGACGCGTTTGCCTTCTTTGCGCAGCGCATTCACATGGTCGCGCACTGCGTCGTAGACGTTTATTTCTTTATTGTTGCGCTCAGGGCCGAAGTTACGCCCGGGTTTTGCGGCAAAGCTAATCACGTTGAGCGCAGATGGTTCCTCAAACGGGGAGAAGCTGCGGGCATTCAGTTCTTCAAGCGCGTCAAACCATTCAGTGTCCGTCAAATACAGGCTGACAGCGGGAACTGGCTTATAAAGGGGGGTAGTATTGCGTCTGTCAGCGCGGGAAATTTCGAGCGCTTCTTTGCGGGCGTTATAATAATCAGTCACTGCCTTGAAGCGTTCAGTAGCGGCTTCGGTTACTTGGTGATCGAGGGATAGCAACGGGTTTTCGATATAATCGAATATCGTTGAGAGGCCATCGTGGAAGAAGGGCAGCCAGTGTTCCGCGCCCTGGTATTTACGGCCTTCGCTGATGCTTTCATAGAGCATGTCGTCGGCTTTTGCCGGGCCGAAGGTGCTGGTGTAGGTGCGCCTAAAGCGCGCAACTGCCTCTTCCGACAACGAAAACTCGCTTGCGGGTTTCAGGTGGATCCATTCTGCGGTGCCGGTGGTGCGCTGATCAAGCGGATCAAACCGGCGAATTGTATCCAGTTCGTCACCGAAAAAGTCCAACCTCAGGGGTTCTTTTTGGCCAGGCGGGAACAGGTCCATCAGGCCGCCTCTGACGGCAAAATCACCGGGTTCTACCACTTGGCCCGAGCGGTTATAGCCGTTGGATGCAAGGAATTCGGTGAGCTCTTTCATGCTAACCGTATCGCCCGGTTCCGCGTGAAAAGTGGCTTCTGATATGGCTTTGCAGGGTGCGACGCGCTGAAGGGCGGCGTTGACTGTGGTGATGATTAAGCGAGGGGCTTTCAGGGTTCTGCTGGTCAGTGCAGAGAGGGCGGCCATGCGCCTGGCGATGATATCAGCTTGCGGGCTAACGCGGTCATACGGCAGGCAATCCCACGCGGGCAGGGAGATAACCTCAAGCTCTGGCGCGAAAAATTGTACTGCACTGACGAGCGCCGAAAGCCTGCTATCATCACTGGTGATATGAAGGGCAGGGCGCTTGCCGTCGGCAAAGGCGCGGGCGGCTGCATCGCCCAACAGCATGGCGTCAAAACCCGAGGGGACACCGCCTACTTTCAGGGCTAATTCTTCATTTACAAACTGCTCTAATGTCATGGGGCTTTACACTGCTCTGTCGTCATAGGGGCCGTCATAAGGCCGGAATTATGGGAGAATATTCTAGCGGGAATGCACTTGAATCACTTTGTGCGAAATCTCGTGTAACATATTGTTTTATTTGGCCTTAAGCGTCATGAAGTCCAGCTTCTGTAGGCGCTTCATCATCGGGCCACTGAACTGCTCCGGCACGTTTTTGCCGTCGGTCACCCAGCCTAGTATCTCGTGGTCTTGCTCCTCGAACAGGGCTTCAAACCAATTGCAATCAGCCTCGGAGAAGTCTTTATTATTGGCATCAACGAAGTTGCCGAAAATTAAATCCAGCTCTTTTATACCGCGGTGCCAGGCCCGAAAAAGTAGGCGGCGCTTACGGTTTTCAAGGTCAATTTCCTTGTGGGGGTCATAGGTTAAATCAACCATTTTGCTGCTTCCGCTAAATTCAAACACACTGCCCATTGGCGGGCGGCACACCATAAGCTATGGTCCTCATCCGATAAAGCGAAACTTTGTCACACTGTGACAGAAACTGGCAGGAGATGTGCGCACATGCGCCCAGCGATATTAACACCCTATTTTGCTGACATCGAAAGCCTGCCCGGCATCGGCAAACGCACGCGTGGCTTTGTTGAGAAGCTGGCAGGCACCCGCACGCGGGACCTGTTGTTTCACCTGCCATCCGGCCATATTGACCGCTCGTACAAGCCAAAAATCGCCGAAGCTGCAGACGGCACAATTGTGACACTGCTGGTGACAGTGGTGGAACACCGCCCATCCGCCAACCGGCGCATGCCCTACAGGGTGATCTGCAGCGACGATACGGGCGAGCTAACGCTGGTATTTTTCAATGCGCGCGCCGACTGGCTGGGCAAGCAATTACCCGAGGGCGAACTGCGGCTGATCAGCGGCAAGATGGAACATTATCAGGACAAGGCGCAAATCACCCACCCGGATTATATGGTCGATCCAGAAAACCCGGATGATATGCCGCTTTTGGAAACCACCTACCCCTTAACGGCGGGCCTATCTGGCAAAGTGCTGCGGAAAGCGATTGCTGCAGTAACAGCAACCATGCCCGATCTGCCCGAATGGCACGACAAGGCATTGATGGAACGTGAAGGCTGGCCAGATTTCCTAACCGCGATCAAATCCCAGCACCATCCGGATACGGTGGCGGATCTGTCGCCCACCAGTTTGCAGCGGCGGCGGCTGGCGTGTGATGAACTGTTGGCGACCCAGCTTGCGCTGGCGATTGTGCGCGAACGCACCCGGCGTAAACGCGGCCGCTCGCTGAAGGGCGACGGCAGTATCCGCGCCAAACTAACCAAGATATTGCCTTATACCCTAACAGGGGATCAGCAGACCGCGCTGGGTGAGATTATAAGCGATCTGGAGAACGAGCGTGCCATGCTGCGCTTGATGCAGGGCGATGTGGGCAGTGGTAAAACCGTGGTTGCGCTGATGGCGATGGCAGCGGGGGTTGAGGCCGGGGTGCAGTGTGCTTTGCTCGCACCTACAGAAATTCTCGCCAACCAGCATTTGAAAACTATTATGCCGCTGGCTGAGGCCGCAGGTATGAAGGCAGCATTGCTGACTGGGCGCAACAAGGGCAAGGCCCGCGCTGGCTTGCTTGAAGAACTCGCGGCGGGCGAAATTGATATTCTTATCGGCACGCACGCGCTTATTCAGGATGATGTGGCGTTCAAGGATCTGGGCGTTGCCATCATTGATGAGCAGCACAGGTTCGGCGTGAAGCAGCGGCTGGCACTGGCGGCGAAGGCTGCGCACGGTATTGATGTGCTGGGCATGACAGCAACGCCCATCCCGCGCACGCTTACGCTAACCGCCTACGGCGATATGGATACAAGCCTGATCCGCGAAAAACCACCGGGCCGCTTGCCGATTGATACGCGCATTGTGCCGATTGAACGGCTGGCAGATATGGCGGCAGGGGTGCAGCGGGCCGTGGCTGGCGGCGCGCGCGCTTACTGGGTGTGCCCACTGGTCGAAGAAAATGAAATGCTCGATCTAGCGGCGGCAGAGGAACGCTATGCCTCGCTGAAAAACCTGTTTGGCGACGATGTGGGCTTGGTGCACGGCCGCATGAAGGGCCGTGAGAAAGACGCTGTGATGCAGCAGTTTGCCTCAGGCGAAATCAGCGTGCTGGTATCCACCACGGTGATCGAAGTGGGCGTTGATGTGCCCGAGGCCACCATCATTGTCATCGAACATGCGGAGCGCTTTGGTTTGGCCCAGCTGCACCAGTTGCGCGGCCGGGTGGGGCGTGGCAGCGGCAAATCCAGCTGCATGCTGCTGTGGGCACCAGACGCCGGGCAGATCGCCCGCTCGCGCCTGAAGATTATGCGCGAAACCGAAGACGGTTTTGTGATTGCTGAGGAAGACCTGAAGCTGCGCGGCGGCGGCGAGATACTCGGCACCAAGCAAAGCGGCCTGCCGGAACTGAGCATGGTCGACTATAACGAGCACGCCGACCTGATCGAGCTAGCCCGCGATGACGCCCGCTATATCATCAACCAAGACCCCGAGCTAAAAGGCGAGCGCGGCCAAGCCCTGCGGCACCTGCTGTATCTGTTTGACCGCGACGAGGGCGTGAGGTTGATGCAGTCTGGGTAAGGGGGCTTCTGTTTTTCGACAGAATAGCTCGTCGCCTCACTTTCTGCCAGTTACTGGCGTGAACCTGTCGCAACAGCGGGCGCAATAGCCAATTTTGTTAAGAGGTTATGGGGCTGAAGCTTCAGGTCGCTAGCAGAATTGGCACTCGAAAATGAGGCAGGTGCAACCTGCAATTGGCCTTCCGCACTAGAAACTTACGTCTTGCTTATGGTTATAACGTCTCACCTTGTGGTTATAACGTTTCATCGCAATTTCGTTGCGCCGAACGCCGGTAATTCCTTTCCTGCACCGCGAGAGCCAGACGGGTGGTTCCCAAAGCGCAGGGATGTCGCTGGGGACCAGATTACCGTTCCGGGATGCGCGGTTCAGCGCGGCACTGGGTGGCTGCAGGGAAAACAAAGTGGGTAGGGCAACGCGCCACGTTCGACATTTAGTGTAATGCGGACGGTGGGTGGTGTGTTGGTCTTAAATAGGGAAAAAATTATGAAACGTGTTTGTGCCTCGGTGGCTCTGCTGCTTTCTGCACTGGTGGTGAGTAGCGGCAGCCATAGTCAAGACGGCTTGCCCGTGCTTGAAGGCCCTTATCTCGGCCAAACGCAGCCGGGCTTAACGCCTGAAGTTTTTGCGCCCGGCATTGTTTCAACAGAGAACTGGGAAATTGAGGGTGTTTTCGCGCCGGGCATGAAAGAGTTTTATTTCACCCGGAACGGCGGAGAGTATAGCAAAGCCACAATTGTTGGAATGCGGTTCAAAGATGATCGGTGGCAAAAATTTGCTGAATTCTCCCGCCCGGGTGAGGTGTTTATCTCCGTAGACGGCAAAACGATGCACCTGGGCAATAAATATAGAGAACGCACTGATGCCGGATGGTCAGAGATGAAAGACCTTGGGTCCCAATTTGAAGGTATTCGCATCATGCGGCTTACGGCTTCAGCGGCTGGTACCTACTATTTGGATGAAGCACGGGGGGTTATGCGGTATTCTCGCCTGATCGACGGTAAACACGAGAAACCGATAGCGCTGAGTGCCGAGATTAACGCTGGAGAATGGACGGCCCACCCTTTCATCGCGCCAGACGAAAGTTATTTGATCTGGGATACTGAAAAAGAAGAAGGCCACGGTGGCGGCGATTTATACATTAGCTTTCGTCAGGAAAATGGGTCGTGGGGCGCTGCCATCAACATGGGAGCCGCAATAAACACCGACCTGGAAGAGGGTTTCGGCGGCGTGACGCCAGACGGGAAGTTTTTCTTCTTTCACCGGTTTTTAAGTGAGGGAAAAGCCAATATATTCTGGGTAGATGCACAGATAATTGAGACGCTCCGCCCCAAGCCATAATGCAGCGATAAGTTCCTAATAGCCTTAAAAGGAAGACATTATGATACGTATTTGTACGCCAGTAGCTTTGCTACTGTCTGTAGTTATGATGAGTAGCGGCAGCCATAGCCACGACAAGCTGCCGGTTCTTGAAGGCCCCTATTTGGGCCAGAAAACACCGGGTTTAACCCCTGAAGTTTTTGCCCCCGGCATTGTTTCAACAACGGGTTGGGAATACGGCGTTGCCTTCACCCCCGACATGAAAGAGATCTATTTCATCAGAGAGGTGAATGCGAAGACAGATCCAAAACAGGAATTTGTTGTTTATCAAAATAAAGATAACCGCTGGGTTGAGACAGTTGTGGGCCCCAGAGTAGGCCAACCAACTTTTTCCCCGGACGGCCAGACCATGCATCTGGGCAAACGGTATATGGAACGTACGGAGGCCGGCTGGTCAGAGAGAAAAAGTCTTGGATCGGCGTTCGAAGAAATACGCATCATGCGCCTGACGGTTTCCACTAAAGGCACCTACTTTTTTGATGAGGCAGGTTCAAATGACGGAAAGAGCGTTCTTCGGTATTCGCAGCTGGTAGACGGCAAACGCGGTGCACCAACAGCGCTCAGCAAAGAAATTAACACCGGAAAATACAACGCGCATCCCTTCATCGCACCAGACGAAAGCTATATTATCTGGGATGGTCAACGCGGTAGCGCCGTTCGGAATGCTGATCTTTTTATCAGTTTCAAACAGAACGACGGCGCGTGGGGTGAGGCTATCAAAATGGGCGATACGATAAATACAGGGGCGTCAGAGTTTGCTGCGTCGGTAACGCCAGACGGGAAATATCTTTTCTTCAATCGGAATATGGGCCCAGACAATACAGATACATTCTGGGTGGATGCGCAGATTATTGAAGACCTCAGACCCAAGCCATAATYCTGCGATAMATTCCTAATAGCCTTAAAAGGAAGAAACTATGAAATCCMTTTACCCTTCARTGGCTYTGCTACTGTCTGTTGTGATGATGAGCAGCGGCAGCCATRSCCAMGATGAACCSCCAGTTATCGAAGGCCCCTATCTTGGCCAGAAAACRCCGGGTTCAACCCCTGWAGCTTTCGCYCCCGGTATTRTTTCAACAAAGATTTGGGAATATGGCGGYACCTTCACACCCGACATGAAAGAGTTCTATTTTCTCAGAGAAAATGTGGAAACTAAAAAACACGAGATTGTTGTTTTCCGAAATAAAAATAACCGGTGGCTTGAGACAGTTGTGGGACCCAGGCCGGGGCAACCCATCATCGCGCCTGATGGCAGGACCATGCATTTGGGCAGACGCTATATGGAGCGCACTGAGGCTGGCTGGTCAGAGAGAAAAGACCTTGCAGCGCCTTTCGACGATATATTGATCATGCGCCTTACCGCTTCCGCTGAAGGAACCTACGTTTTTGACGAGATAGTTGAAGACGGAAAAGGAGGGTATGAAGATGCTCCTATTCGTTCTTCACGTCTGGTAGACGGCAAACGTGAAGAACCGAGGGTGTTGAGCAAAGCCATTAACACTGGAAAATGGAACTCCCATCCCTTCATCGCGCCAGATGAGAGCTATCTTATCTGGGATAGTCAAAGAGACGGCGGATACGGCGATAGTGACATCTATATCAGTTACCGGCAGCCGGACGGCGCATGGGGTCCCGCTATTAATATGGGGGATAAGATAAACACAGCCGGTTGGGACGCTGCGGCAAGCGTGACGCCAGACGGAAAATACATTCTCTTCAATAGATCTGTAGACGCAGAGGGTGCGGACAATGTGGATATATACTGGGTGGATGCGCAGATTATTGAGACGCTTAGGCCCACAGAATAACTGCGTTTGAACAAGCGAACGGAAGTTTCTCAATCAAGCATACTAAGCAAAAGAGATAATATATTATGTTTAAACTCAGTGTATCATTCCTAAAAGCCTTCCTGTTTTGTGTGGTTTTTGGCGCAGTATCTGCGCCACTAGCCATTGCACAGCAAGAGATCAGTATCCAGTCTGAAGCCATGCAAGAGACTAGGGAAATTGTCGTCCATTTACCGAAGAACTATGATCCTGACAGGGAAGAGGGTTATCCGGTCATTTATAATTTGGATGCAGGTTCCACCGATAAACTGGTTGCTGAAATAGCCAGTTTTTACAACTGGGCGGACATAATGCCCGAAGTGATCGTGATTGGTCTTAAAAATGTTCGCCGGGGGGTAGACTTTCTTCCGCACTATTACGATTCTGAGCGAGACGGCGAGCAGGCAATTGGTAATGGCGGTAAGCTGTTGGCATATATAAAAGATGAGCTCATCCCCTTTGTTGAGAGAGAGTTCAAAACCAATGGCCGCCGGGTTTTTGCCGGGCATTCATGGGGCGGACAATTTTTGACGTATACAATGAGCCAATCACCGAACCTGTTCGATGCTTACTTTATCACCAGCCCGGCTTTTGGAACTGAGGGGGAATGGGGTAAAAAAACTTTTGAAGCACTGGAGCAAACTTTAAAACAAGGTCTGGATTTTCCGGGATTTGTTTATGTAAGTGTTGGCGCGATCGAGGACCCTATCATGCTGGCAATGTACTATCGTTTGACTGCATTGCTAAAGCAATACCTGCCAGAGAAGGTAACGTTTTACCATGAGGCCCATGACGGTGCAAATCATGCGAGCACTGCCGCAATATCCATTCCCAAAGCGATGCAACTATATTTTACCCCCAGTCCAGCAGCTGAATGAAGCAACGCTGCCAAAACCTTTTCAAAAAAAGCCGTTACTCGCAGTTTTTGATTATTCAAGGGTGCGCAGAATATAGGAAATTAATATGAACATCAGTTCGAAATTCAAAAGTATCATCATTGCCTTCGTTTTCGGCAGTGTAACTAACATTGGTGCGATAGCTAATGACGGCGGGAGTGAGCCAAAAGCTTATGAGATACCGAGATCGCAAGTAGTGCCTATTAAGGACACAGCGAACGACAGGAAATATGAGCTTTATGTCAGGCTGCCTGACGATTATGCAAAAACCGAAGATACGAAACACCCGGTGATTTATGCCACGGATGGTGCATGGCATATGGAGATGCTTTCAGGGGCTGCGGAATACGTGCTGCCGAACGCCATTTTGGTGGTTATTTCCTGGCAGAAAGATGCCGCAGAAGATTTTGATGGTGATGAACGGGCTCATATAAGTCGCTTCCGCGATTACACGATAATCCCACCTATCAACCATGAACTACAAGAGAAGTACAATTTTGGCCAAGCTCGGAACCACCTTACTTTTATCCGCAATGACGTGATCAAATATGTGGAGGCAAACTACCAGACAGATCCTGCGGAGCGCATCTATTTTGGTTTCTCCCTCGGCGGTGAGTTTGGTTCCTATATTCTTTTTGAAGAGCCAGATACATTCAAACATTATGTGCTGGGTAGTCCGGCTTTCGACCCAGAGAGCTTAAAGTTTCTCCAAGATCTCGCCGCAAAACGCGAAGCTGATGGCACACCGCTGGATGCCAATGTGTATGTGAGTGTGGGCGAGAAAGAAACCGACGCAATACCGCTAATTCAAACATTTATGTCTATATTACAGCGCCATAAGGATGCAGGCCTCAACCCGAAAGAGCTTGAGGTCGTTGAGCAGTCTAGCCACTCAGAAGCTTTCCCGGCAACAGCGGTGCGCAGCTTCAAATGGCTATCAGACTTGATGGCTGAGAATAGTGCCGGCGAATGAGCATGAATAGAATTTCGACCACATCTCGTGCTCGCAGCTATTGCTGGGAGCAGAGAGACCACTGGCTGAAGTCGTTTGTCGTTCAGTTGTTACGATATCACGCATGTTTGTCAAAATGAGAAGTAGAATATTATGTTTAAGATCAGCACATCAATTGTAAAAATAATTCTATTTTGTCTGGTTTCCGGAGCAGTATCTGCCCCCTCTTCACTGGCACAGCGCTACTTACAATCTGGAGGATTAATATGAACATCAGTTCTACATTTAAAAAATTAATCATGGCAACGGCCGTTGTCGCAATGGTCGTTGTCATTTTTCTCGTCCATGCATTGGCTGGATTGGGTGCAAGTCCAGTGGTTTTCGCCGACCCGCCAGCGTTTATTGAACGGTACGCAGCTGAAATGGACCATTCAGAACCAGCGTCCCCACCGAAGGAACCTGAAACAGACGGCGGACAGGGTGACGAAACTGAATCTGCGAAACTGACAACGGATTTCTCCAATGAAGAAGCGTTGGTGCTTAACCTGGTTTTGGATGGTGAAAAGCCCGACGTGCTTCTGCGATTGTTTACCCATCCTGAGAAAGCACAACGGGTGAAAACAGCGATGGCTTTTGCCGCTTTGAATGCACGGCTCAATCATGATGAAGAGAGTGACTTCTCAGAGAAAAAAAATGAATTTTGGGTAGACGTAGAGGAACACTTTCCCGACATTCAAAACGCGTTTTTTGAAGCATTGATTGCATCCGCTGAAGAAGGAACAATGAATAAAATTCCGTACACATTGGCTTGGTGGATGCCGGGGCAGGAGCGTAAAACGGCCGAGGTGCTCGCATGGGCGGCTAAACACCATCCAGATCCGTGGGTGCGAAGATTCTCTGTCTTTTTTGTGGTTGAACATGGAGGGCACGAAGACCTTGCCAGTGCGCTTCTCCGGGACCGAACCCACGACCCGGATTACATTGTGCGTAAGACAGTCCTGGACCAGCGGTTTAGAAGATTCACAGGAGAATGGTGACGGAGGGAATAAAATTTCAGGAGTTCTGCGGACACATCCTTAATTGGAGCCGGTAGAGCCTTGCTGTTCAAGCTGCAACGCCTGACAACAAGGGTGCCCTATCTATCCCCAAGGCCCAGAAATTATATTTTTCAATAACGCCTGCGGGCTGTTGAAATCAGATTTTCAAAGCCCTTTCAATAGAAACTATTCCCCACGGTTTTGCCCTGGGCAGGGTTGTTTACAATCTAGAGGATTAATATGACTATCAATTCGAAATTCAAAAGTTTAATCGTGATCGCTCTCTTGAGCGGTATGAGTAGCTTTGCCGCCCAAAGTGCCGACGACGGTAAACGCCTCGCGCCGGAGATTAGCGCCGCCGACGCCAATATCTCATTCAGAGATATTCCTTTACTCGAAAAAGCCTTTATCGATGCGGCGCCGACTGACAGAAAAGACAGTATCTCCGTCGGTGAATTGGGCGTCGATGGCGGCAATAAAGCGATGATTTTGCAGCTGGCGCAGGAGATCGCGGAAAATAAACATGGTAACTTCGACAGCCTGCTGATCGCCCATAAGGGCAAGCTCATTTTTGAATCCTACTATAAGCGCGGTCGCATCAACCTGCCCCATTACCAAGCGTCAGCGACTAAAACCTATACCAGCCTGGCGATTGGCCGCGCTATCCAGATGGGGTATCTGACCCTGGCCGATTTAGACAAGCCTCTGGTCAGCTTTCTCAAAGACCTCGATCCAACAAAATTCGTCGCTGGTGTAGAAAAAATCACCCTGCGCCATGCGCTGACCATGACCACGGGGCTTCGCATCAGTAGTGATAAAAGGACAGAGTGGAGGGAAAACCCCGGCCCGTTAAAAGGCCAAGGCCAAGTTCAGGTTTTGCTCGAGCATAGCGCGCCTATCACCGCAGAGTCTCACAGCTTTAAATATGGCACGGGTCCAGGCTTGATGATGCAAGTGCTTAACGCCGTCGTGCCTGGTACGGCCAAAGACTTTATTAAAAATGAACTTCTCGACAAGATGGGCATCACGAATTATCGCTGGCGGACTAGCCCTAGCGGCCTGCCAGAAGCTGGTTGGCGCGTGACCATGACGTCGCGCGCTATGGTCAAATGGGGCACCCTGGTCATCAACAACGGTAAATGGGATGGCGAACAGCTGATACCAGCAGCCTATATTGCCAAAGCGACCAGTAAAATTGTCCAATCCAGGACTGATGAAAACTTCGCGGATATCCCCAATGTCACCGGCACGGCTTACGGCTATTTCTTCTGGCAGGCCGATTTGTCCGCAGGCGATAAGAGCTACTTGAGCCAAGCGGCCAGAGGCGGCGGCGGGCAATATATCATTGTGATCGAAGAGCTTGATCTGGTTGTCGTGGTCACGGCCAACGCTCGAGATGATAATACCTCATCGCTGACGGCAACAAGAATTCTGCCTGCTTTTATCAAGTAAGACCCGAACGGGCTCGGCTGGGCATCACCCAGCGGGGCGCGGCGCAAGGTTGTTTGCAATCTGGAGAATAAATATGACTATCAATGTGAGATTCAAAAATTTAATCGTGATCGCTCTCTTAAGCGGTATGAGTAGCTTTACCGCCCAAAGTGCCGAAGACGATAAGAGCCTGGCGCCAGAGGCCACAGCCGCCGAGGCCAAACTCTCATTCTGGGATATGCCTTTGCTCAAAAAAGCCTATATTGATTCAAGCCCAACCGATAGAAAAGACGGTATTGCAGTTGGCGAATTAGGCGTTGATGGCGGTAACAAAGACAAGATTATCCAGCTGACTCAGGAAATCGCTGACAGTAAACACGGTGACTACGACAGCCTGCTGATCGCCCAAAACGGCAAGCTTCTCTTTGAATCATACTTTAAGCGGGCCCGTATCAATCTGCCCCACCCGCAAGCGTCAGCGACCAAAGTTTACACCAGCTTGGCACTGGGCCGCGCTATCCAGTTGGGCTATCTCAGCATGGCTGATTTAGACAGGCCCGTGGTCAGTTTTCTCAAAGACCTCGATCCTGCAAAATTTGTTGCGGGCGCAGAAAAAGTCACGCTCCATCAAGCAATGACCATGCGCTCGGGAATACGCGTAAGTAGGGATCAGAGAACAAAATTCAGGGAAAACCCCAGCCAATTAGAAGGCCAAGGGCACGTTCAAACGTATTTAGAACAAAGCGCACCTATCACCAAAGAAACTCAAAGCTTCTTATACCAAGGTTTTGATACGGTACTGGTAATGCAGGTACTTGACGCTGTGGTGCCGGGAACCGCAAAAGATTTTATCAAAAAAGAACTTCTCGATAAAATGGGCATTACAACTTATGGCTGGCAGACTGATGTTAGCGGCCTGCCAGGGGCAAGTTCTGGGTCAAGTATGACATCGCGCAATATGATCAAATGGGGAACCTTGGCCCTCAACAAAGGCAAATGGCAGGGCGAGCAACTGATATCCGCAGAGTATTTAGCGAAGGCCACCAGTGGCATTACGAAGGCTGCGGCTAGTTGGCATCCCAAAGACTTTTTCTACGGCTATTTTTGGTATCAAACCAAGTTAACAGTCGGAGACAAAAGCTATGACACCAATATAGTTTGGGGTGGCGGCGGACAACGCATTGTAGCGATCGAAGAACTTGACCTAATTGTCGTGATCACAGGCGATGATCGCGTGGATACAATAATGGCTCAGGTTTCAAGCACTATCCTACCTGCGTTTGCTAAGTAAGGAAAAATCATGAAATCACTTTCACCTACAATACTGCTTCTTTCTGCACTTATGATCAGCAGCGGCAGCCATAGTAAAGATGAGTTGCCAGTTCTCGAAGGTCCTTATCTCGGGCAAACGCTGCCGGGCTTAACCGCTATGCCCTTTGCACCCGGCATAGTGAACACAGAAGAATGGGGGGATGTTGGTGGTTTCTCCCCGGATATGAACGAATTTTATGTCAGCCGGTGGCGGCACACTAGGGACGCACCAGAACCTGAAAATGCTGTTTACAAAAGAGAGGGTGATGGTTGGCAGCGACTGGCAGGCTCAGCTGAGACGCGCAGGCCTTTCTTCGCGCCAGATGGCAATACCCTGCACTTTAAGGCAGAGTATAAAGAGCGCACGGCTGATGGCTGGTCAAAAATGAAAAGCCTCGGTTCCGCGTTTGAAGATATACCCATCATGGGCCTTTCTGCTTCAGCTAAAGGCACTTTAGTTCTTGATGAGAGAAGCACAAACGGCAATGGCATTATTCGCTATTCGCTCCTGGTCGACGGCAAACGTGAAGAGCCGAAGCCGTTCGGTAAAGAAATTAATTCTGGCAAGTGGAATGCCCACCCCTTCATCGCACCAGACGAATCTTATATTTTGTGGGACAGCGAAAGAGAAAGCGGATTTGGCGAAGGTGACCTCTATATCAGTTTCCGTCAGCCAGATGGTTCGTGGGGTGAGGCGATTAATCTCGGCGACAAGGTCAACACAAGAGCTCAAGAAGGAGGCCCGCAGGTCACGCCTGACGGAAAACATCTCTTCTTCAATAGAATGGTGCCGGTAGCAAACGGCGATACGGGTTCTCAATCAGACTTGTTCTGGATCGATGCGCAGATCATTGAGGACCTCAGGCCCAAACAATAAGCCATATTTTTGCCCTGAATAGAGGCATTGACCATCTGGAGAATAGATATGAACTTCAATGTGAAATTCAAAAGTTTAATCGTGATTGCTCTCTTGAGCGGCATGAGTAGTTTTGCCGCCCAAAGTGCCGAAGAAAATAATGGCCTCGCGCCAGAGGCCACAGCCGCCGAGGCCAAGCTCTCATTCTGGGATATGCCTTTACTCAAAAAAGCCTATATTGATTCAAGCCCAGCCGATAGAAAAGACGGTATTGCAGTTGGCGAATTAGGCGTTGATGGCGGCAATAAAGATAAAGTTGTCAAGCTGGCTCAAGAAATCGCTGACAGTACACACGGTGAATACGACAGCCTGCTCATTGCCCATAAGGGTAAACTCCTCTTTGAATCATACTATCAGCGTGCTCGTATTAATCTGCCCCACGGCCAATCTTCAGCGGCTAAAACCTACACCAGTCTGGCGCTTGGCCGCGCGATCCAGATGGGGTATCTGACGATGGCCGATTTAGACAAGCCGTTGGTCAGCTTTCTCAAAGATCTCGACCCAACAAAATTTGTTGAGGGCGCAGAAAAGATCACCCTGCACCAAGCATTGATCATGAGCACGGGGCTTCGCATCAGTGACGAACGAAGGGAAGAATTCGAGAAAGATCCCGCTGCGTTAAAGGGCCAAGGCCAAGTTCAGGCCCTTCTAGAGAATAGCGCGCCTATTACCGCAGAGTCTCAGAGCTTTTTATATGGCACGGGTCCAGGGTTGGTGATGCAAGTCATCGAGGCCGTTGTGCCAGGCACAGCCAAAGACTTTATTAAAAATGAACTTCTCAGTAAGATGGGCATCACGAATTATAGCTGGCAGACTGCCGTTAGCGGCCTGCCAGAAGCTGGTTGGCGCGTAAGCATGACATCGCGCGCTATGGTCAAGTGGGGCACCTTGATCACCGGCAAAGGCAATTGGCAGGGCGAGCAACTGATATCTGCAGATTATTTAGCTAAGGCCACCAGTAGAATTACCAAGCCTACTGCAGATTGGCATCCCAAAGACTTTTTCTACGGCTATTTTTGGTATCAAACGAATATATCAGTCGGAGATAAAAGCTATGATGTCAATTTATCTTGGGGTGGTGGCGGACAACGCATCATAACGGTTGAAGAGCTTGACTTAATTGTTGTGATCACCGGCGTTGATAGGGAAGACACCATAATGGCTCAGGTTTCAAAAACCATCATACCTGCGTTTGTTGAATAGGGGCAAAAATCATGAAATCACTTTCACCTACAATACTGCTGCTTCTTTCTGCACTGATGATCAGCAGCGGCAGCCATAGCCAAGATGCTATTCCCATCCCCGATGGCCCTTATCTGGGTCAAACGCCGCCCGGCTCTACGCCTGAAATTTTTGCGCCTGGCATTGTTAATACAGAAGAACACCGCGAAATTGAGGGCATGTTCGCGGATGATATGAAGGCCTTTTATTTCGTCAGGCGTGGCGGCAAATATAAGGAACACGGGTTGGCTGTCATTGAATATAAAAATAACCGGTGGCAGCACTCTGTTGTCAAACACGGAGAGAGTGAGCCCTCTATCTCCCCCGATGGGATGACCGTCTATTTTGCAAAAACATACATAGAGCGCACCAGCACCGGTTGGTCGGAGTTAAAAAGCCTCGGCGCACCTTTTAAAGACATCGCCATCATGCGGCTTTCCGCGGCATCGAGCGGCACCTATTATTTTGATACCTATACCCCAAAACTGGATACGCCGCTGCGCTACTCACGGCTGGTAGACGGCAAATACGGCCAACCTAAGTCCCTGGGCCCGCAGTTTGCCGTCGGCAGATACAATGCCCACCCCTTCATTGCACCGGATGAGAGCTACATTATCTGGGATAGCAGAAGAGAAGGCGGGCACGGGAGCTCTGACCTCTATATCAGCTACCGGACGGCGGGCGGTGCATGGGGCCCTGCCATCAACATGGGCGACAAGATAAATACCGACAGCGCCGAAAACTATCCGAGTGTGTCTCCTGACGGGAAGTTTATCTTCTTCGATCGGCGTGTTGGGGAGCGCGTAAACGGCGAAAGACAAGTGGATATATACTGGGTGAATGCGCAGATTATTGAGACGCTGAGGCCCAAATAATAAATGTACAGAAATAAGTGTCAGGCATATTTGCCAAAATTAGAAGTAGAGTATTATGTTTAAGTTCAGCACATCATTTGTAAAAATATTTCTGTTCTGTCTGGTTTCCGGAGCGGTATCTGGCCCTGTGGCCTTGGCACAGCAGGATAATTTCAGCATCCAGTCTGAAATCCTGCAAGAAACCAGAGAAATTGTCGTTCATCTACCGGAAAATTATGACCCAGACAGCAAAGAGGGTTATCCGGTCCTCTATATGCTTGATGCAGATCATCAAGCTGATGAAATTGCGGCAAGAACGGCAGGCGAATATTCTAACGCAAAAATGGTGCCTGGAGTGATTGTGATAGCAATTGAAAATATTCGCCGGGGGATGGATTTTCTGCCGCACTTCATTAGTGTGGAGCGGGACGGGAAACAGGTGTTTGGCAACGGCGGTAAATTGCTGTCCTTCATTAAAAATGAACTCATCCCCTTTGCCAGCAAGAAATTCAGAACCAATGGCCGCCGGGTTTTCATTGGGCATTCCTGGGCCGGACAATTTGTAGCCTATGCGTTAAGTCAGTCACCGGATTTATTTGATGGCTATTTCATAACCAGCCCCTCTATTGGACAATATGGCGACAAGACGTTTAGTGAGCTGAAACGGGTGTTTAAACAGGACATCGACTTTCCAGCATTCGTTTATGTCAGTGTTGGCAGCAAAGAAACGCTGGAGCTTAAAACGGATTATGATCGATTGACCACGCTGTTAAAACAACATCTTCCTAAGCAGGTAAAGTTGCATCTTGAGATCAATGAGGGTGCGGATCATGAAAACAGTGGCGACATATCCATTCCAACTGCCCTGAAATTATACTTTTCAACCACGCCGGTGGTCCGTTGAGGTAGGTCTTTCAAAGCCCCGTCAAAAGAGACTGTTACCCCAGGTTTCCATATCAACAGGGAGATGATCATGTGCGATGAACTAACAGAAAAAGATAATGAACAATTCCTTTTAAATGGAGGAAAAATAGACCGACGCGATTTTAGTAAAATGGGCGCAGCGGCCCTATTGACGGCTATGTTGCCTAAGGTGGCCTTTGCCAATTCCGTGACAGAAACAAGCGTCGAAGTAGCAACGCCTGACGGTGTTTCTGATTGTTATTTTGTCCATCCCTCTCGTGGTAAACATCCAGGTGTTATCATTTGGCCAAATATTATGGGGTTGCGGCCTGCCAATAAAGCACTGGCTAAACGCTTGGCTGAAGCCGGTTATTCAGTTTTGGTGGTAAATCCCTATTACCGGGATGCTAAAGCGCCGGTGGTGGGGCCAGATGCTAGTACTCGTGACCCCGACACCATGAAATTCTTAAGGGGCATGGCGCGTAAGCTTACCAATGATGCCGGCACCTCTGATGCGAAGGCCTATATCGATTTTCTTGATGATCAGGCCAGCGTCGACCTGGATCGCAAGATAGGCACAATGGGCTATTGTATGGGGGGGCGTCTTATCATGTTGACGGCAGCTGCCGTTCCATATCGTGTTGCGGCCGCGGCCTCATTTCATGGGAGTAGCGGGTTGGTTTCAGATCGACCTGATAGCCTGCATCTTCTTATACCAAAATCACCGGCACATGTGCTTCATGCCATTGCTGAAAATGATGATAAAAGATCGCCTGAAACCAAAAACATTTTAAGAGCTGCTTATAAAGCCGCGGGTGTGCCCGCCGAAATTGAGGTTTATGAGGGCACTTTGCATGGTTGGTGCACACCGGATTCCATTCTTTATAATGAAAAACAAGCGGAAAAAGCCTGGGCCCGTCTTTTGCATTTGTTTGAAGACGCTTTAGCTTAATCCTGTGCGGAAGGGACTGATGATGTATTTCTATTCCGCCAGCCTTATGATTAATTAGCTACCGTGGTTTTTTGAAGATTAAACCCCAATCCGGTGATCCTCAATTAAAGCAACATCTTACCAAGCAGATGAAGTTGATCCTGAAATCAATGAAGGTGCAACGCCTGAAAACAGGGGAGACATATCCGTCCGAACCGCCCTGAAACTATATTTTCAACCGCGCTCTGCGGTACTTTCTGCTCAATCATACTATAATTAGAGCATACATATGACCCTCAGCTTGAAATTTAAAAGTTTAATCGGGATCGCTCTCTTGAACGGTATGAGTAGCTTTGTCGCCGCAGGTGCCGACGATGGTAAAAACCTCGCGCAGGAGGCCACTGCCGTCGAGGCCAATATATCATAGTGATCCGAAGAGCTTGATCTGGTTGTAGTGGTCACGGCGAATGATAGAGATAATAATACCTCATCGCTGACGGCAACAAGAATTCTGCCGGCTTTTGCCAACTAATCCTGCCACCTTTTGCCTACTATAGAGAGACTACTGACCTTTGATTTAAAATTCAGTAGTAAGTACAATTTAAACAAAGACCTATCGCCAGTCAGGCATGTCAAGACTCACATCAATTGGCTATACAATCTAAACGGGTTTGGCTGATCATCATCCCCGCGTGCAGGGCAGAAGATTCCCAGCCCCTCATTACAGCGGATGGCTCTTTTTCGAAATGAGGCGCTGCCATTACCCTTAAAACCCTGCTGGTCGATCTCTTGTGCGCCATGCAACACGCGCACTAATTGGATGCCTCCGATAACGACGGTCAGAGAATCTCCTTTAAGCCAAAATAATATCAGGAGTTTTATAACAGGCCTAATTGGGGGATCTGATAAGTCCAGTCACCCGCCTTGCCGTCCCCATGCAACCTGCTAAGGTGCTGGCAGCACTATAATCCTCATATTTATCGGAGCTTTCTTTGGGGGAATTGAAAACCAATTCAGCCCCTTTGTCGCGAGCCCCTCAGCGCGAGCTGGCGCGGGTAGTGGAAATCCTGCATGAGGACCTGAAGGAAGCGACGAAGCAGGTGATATCTGAACTTAAATGATAGTAAGGGGACATTAGGATGAGGAAAATACTTTGTAGCTTGGTCGTGGTGGGCAGCTTATTTGTAGTACCGATTGCCGGGCATGCTTTTGCTCTGGCGCAGGACGAAGCGGCTGAGGCGCCTATGCTGAACGCGGATACCAAAGATGTGGGCTCGGTGGACGGTATTATGGCGGCGATTTATGACGTGATCTCTGGCGCCGTGGGCGAGGTGCGGGATTGGGATCGGATGCGGTCGCTGTTCATAGAAGGCGGTAGGCTTATCCCCAACACGCCGCGTGGGCCGCTGCTATACGGTGTTGAAGAATATATCGCGCGCGTTGATAAGGCCTTCACAGATAACGGCTTTTTCGAAGTTGAACTGTCCCGCAAAAGCGAGCGTTATGGCAACATTGTGCATGTGTTCAGCACATACGCGGCGCGGCGCACGCCGGACGGGGAGATTTTCGCGCGCGGGATCAATAGCTTTCAGTTGGTCTATAAAGACGAGCGCTGGTGGATTGTAAATATCTTCTGGCAGGGAGAAACGCCTGATACCCCGATCCCGGATGAGTACCTTAAATAAATATGCAAATGGGACGGCTGCCATGGTCGCCCCTTTTTTGAGAGCCGAGCGCTTTTTTTTGACCACCCCACAACTAAGTAAAACTACTGTGCTAAACCCTCTTCATGCTAGCAGAACCAGCCCAAGCCGGTTTGGTCCGTGCCGTGTCGGAGTTTGCGCGAAAAGATCGCTAAAAATTGGTTAAAATTTTAGGCGTTTCTGTACATCAGGCCCCTTTTCTGGCAATAATGGCCTCAGCATTTCAGCCGATAGTTTTCAGTTTAGGGTATTTCGTATGATCAGTGGTATTGGCGGCGGTGCAGCGCAGCAATCGCTTCAAATCGGACATCAATCTCAGCAATCTAATAGCCTTAAACTTGATGTAAAAGAAGGCGGCGGTGCGAAGCTGGATATTTCATCGGTGCCGGAAAGCCGCGTACGGATTGATCCTGTAGCCTCTGCAGGAGCAGGCAATGGGTTGCGCCTGGATATTTCGGTTTAAGTGCGGGATTTGGCTGCTTTAGCGGCTGGTTATTCTGCGTACACCGTGCGCTCCGTGTGTCCTATAGTGTCTTTACGGCCCTTAGATTATGCACGCCGCCTAGAGTATACCCCTGTTACTGGTATTTTTTCTCACATTCTAAAGGCACGCGCTGGAAGGTGTTTTGGCTTGCTCTGTCTTGGGCCGGTAGCCTGGGCTTTGAGCCGCGCCTTTGTGGTGGTGTTTGTTCCCATTTTTGCCGGGTTTGCCAGTGCGACGTTGCCTTTTATACTATCACCATCTAAAGGTGTGCCATGTTAATGTCTCGTAAAACTGCAAAAATATTCTCCCGCAAGATCCATAAATGGTTGGCGCTGGTCATTGGTGTTCAATTCTTTCTCTGGTTTATCAGCGGCTTCTATATGGTGACGGTGCCGATTGAGGTGATCCACGGTGATCATCTGATCAAACCAGTGGTGCCAACAGCACTATCTGCCACGGACCATGTCGTAACGGTAGCCAGTTTGCGCGCAGAGTATCCTGCAGCGCGCTCGCTGCAGCTGAAAACCATGCTCGGCAAAGCCTATTATGTGGTGCGTGGTGGCCGTGATAGCCTGCTGATTGATGCGGAAACCGGCGCGGTGATATCGCCGCTGGACGAGGCTACGATCGCGGCGTTGGCGGCTGAAATCTATGATGACGGCGCGGCGGTGAGACAAGTGATCGCTCTGGACCATATTCCGGCTGAAGTGCGCGGGCGTTCCCTGCCGCTGTGGCGCGTTGACTATGATGATATCAATGATAGTGCCATATATTTTTCCGGCAGCACTGGGGATCAGGTTGGGCGCCGCCATGACTTGTGGCGGGCGTTTGATTTTCTGTGGATGCTGCATATCATGGATTATGAAAATCGCGAGGATATCAATTCGTGGCTGCTGATCATCGCTACGGCGCTGGGGCTGACCACAGCGCTGAGCGGCGCCTGGATGCTGTTCTATAGCTTTACCCGCAAACCCCAGCCTGCTGACTTCACTCCGCGTATGTCGATGCGTTATATGCGGTTTTTACATAAATGGTTGGGGCTATTGATCGGGGCACAAGTGATCCTGTGGGTGGGCAGTGGTCTGTTCATGAGCCTGATCGACGATAGTAAAGCCCACGGCAGAGGTCCGGCCAACCGGCCTGCGCCACTGCCAATGGTCGAGCAGCCCGCCTTTGTTCCGGCAGCAGAGATTATCACAGCCAGTACCGATGCAGTGCACCGCGTCACCTTACGGCGTGTGTTTAACCGCTATGTTTACCAAACCCGCGGTACGGGCGGGATACGTCAATATGACGCGATCACCGGTCGTCCCTACACTGTCACTGCGGCGGAAGCCGAAGCGATGGCGCTGGCGGATTATGCTGGCGCAGGGGCAATGCAACCTGCTGTGCTGGTGAACGCCGCGGAAAATTGGGAAGCACGCGACGGGTCGGGCCCGACATGGGCAATAGCATTTGCGGATGCCGACGAAACGATGCTGTATTTTGACCAGACAAATGGGCGGCTGGCGGCGCGCTATACAAACGACCGTAGGCTGTTTGATACGGTGTGGATGCTGCATATGATGGATTATCCGCGCGCGGAAAGTTTTAACCATGTGTGGAATATCATTTTTGGCTTCATCGCGGTATGGATTGGCTTGTCAGGATTTTTGCTGATTTTCAAAGTGTTTCGGCGTCAGGATTTTGGCCTCAAACCTGTGATTAAGGGTAGCCGGGCAAAGGCTTAATAGCGCCTCGATGGTAGGGCGCTGGTGCGCAACCTATAGGCGGTACAAGGGCGGCAGCCGTTTAATGTAGTGCGGTGCACTTGTTTGGCGCAGCAGGTGTCGCCGCTGACCTAAGTGTCTGGTCTAGGCTATTGAGACGCATGCTTAGAACGTGTTGCGGATCAACAGCGATTCAGGCACGGGTACAACAAATACAAGATGATTATCACCGTCGGTTAGCGGAAACATGCCCACGGTGACATTGACATCATATTCACACTCACTTTTGATCTTGCCGATGATAACCCGGGCAAAACCTGGCTGTTCTTCTTCAATAACCTGCCGCATCAGATTGCGGCGCGTGACATAACAGCTTTCGTTGGTGAATTCGTCGAGATATTTTCCCTGAAGCAGGCCGAGTGTTAAATCTGCCGCTGATGAGCCCTGTAAATAGAGAAAATACTTATCTTCGTCATCGACAGTTTCTCGACGGAACAACATGAACCATTTCAACACCGTGGGCACATCCATCGGCGCAAAATCCGACCGGTCCGGCATGTGCCCAGCGCCTATTTTTTTCCAATAGTCATAAAAAAGGAGCGCAGGATGTCGTTTGTCCAGTGCGGTACATTCGATGAGCTCCAGCGGTGCGTGACACAAGGATTCGCACTCTTCCTTCCAGACGAAACTTATTTCCGGCATTTTGCTCTCCTCAGGCAGCGGGTGCTGAATTGTCCGGGGCAAAACTAGTATACATACCCTAATCTAATCGGGGCTATTTCAGGATTTTACCACTTGCCAAGAAGCGTGGAAAGCCCATTTTTATAAACTTTGGCGAAAGGGTGACGGGCCACGTTACCCATGGGTAGTTAAGGCCTTCAACGATTTATCTTTGCCTTGTACAATTGACTAATGCCTGTTGAGCCTATTTCATAATAAGAGGCTATCAACACAGAGGAAACCGTACCTATGGCGTGGAAAAAAGAACTGGATGAGCTGAAAAAGCGCCGTACCCTTGCCGAAAAAATGGGTGGGGCCGACAAGCTGAAACGGCAGCACGGTCGCGGTAAACTGGATGTACGCCAGCGCGTGGCCAAGATGGCAGACGCCGGTACTTTCCGCGAGATCGGTAAGGTCGCGGGGAAGGGCACCTACGACGAGGACGGCGATCTGGTGGATTTTACCCCGGCAAACTTCATATTTGGCAAGGCCGAAGTTGCTGGGCGGCACACCGTGCTGGCTGCGGATGATTTCACCGTGCGCGGCGGGGCGGCGGACGCAGCCATTTGGCGCAAATCGATGCTGGCTGAGCAGATGGCGCACGAATGGAAAATGCCGATTATCCGGTTGATTGACGGCACGGGCGGTGGCGGCTCGGTTAAAATGCTGGAAGACATGGGGCTGACCTATGTGCCGTATTTGCCGGGCTGGGAACATGTGGTTAAAAATTTGGATACGGTGCCTGTTGTGTCCCTCGCGCTTGGCTCTGTTGCCGGGCTGGGTGCTGCACGGGTAACTGCCAGCCATTACAGTGTGATGGTCAAAGGATTGTCACATATGTTCACTGCAGGGCCTGCGGTGGTGGCGGCGATTGGCGAGACACACGACAAGGAAAGCCTTGGCGGCGCTGAGATCCACACACGTAACGGTGCTGTGGACGACATGGTAGCGTCTGAGGAAGAAGCTTTTGAGGCGGCGCGGAAATTTTTATCTTATCTGCCGTCAGCGGTGGGCAAAAAAGCCCCGCGTGTTACGCCGATAGACAAACCAACCCGCAAGGATAATTCCCTTTTAAGCGCCGTGCCAGAGAATAGGCGCGAGGCTTACAGTATGCGGAAGATCCTGCAGAGTGTATTTGATAAAGGCAGTGTGTTTGAAATGGGGCGACGGTGGGGGCAGTCATCCATCACTGCGTTTGCGCGGCTGGACGGCTGGCCGATTGCGGTACTGGCCTCTGACCCGTCGTTTATGGGCGGCAGTTGGTCTGCGGATGCCGCGCGCAAAATTAACCGCTTCATTGCACTTGCGAACCAGTTTCGGCTGCCGGTGGTGCATTTGGTCGATAACCCCGGCTTTATGATCGGGCTCGAGGCAGAGAAGGCAGGCACCATTCGACACGGGGTCGAGGCGCTCAACGGCATTTACCGGTCAACTGTTCCGTGGGCGAGCGTGATTATCCGGAAAGCATACGGTGTTGCCGGCGCTGCGATGAGCGACCATACCAAGTTCCAGTACCGTTTCGCGTGGCCTTCTGGCGATTGGGGCAGCCTACCGCTTGAGGGCGGCATAGAGGTGGCCTACAAGGCAGAGCTGGAGGCCGCCGAGGACCGCCAAGCGCATCTGGACGCTATTCGCACGCGGCTTGATAAAGTACGCAGCCCGTTCCGGACCGCAGAGGCCTTTATGGTTGAAGATATCATCGACCCACGTGAGACCCGGCCATTGCTGTGCGAATTCGCGAATTTGGCGCAGGAGCGGCTTTAGCGGCAAATGTTTGCTGTGCGGTCGTCGTGGCATCTCACGTTTTTGTCAGATCTGACTAAAATACGCGTTTCTATTGAGAATTTGTCTATAAGCACAAGGTCGCTCATGAAAGGCTTGCCGGTACGCGGTTGGTCTGAACGTGCAATGCACGCGATGCGGGGATCATGCTCTGGCGCACGTTTGCTTCAAGGTGATAAGGGGAGACTTCATATGACACCGGACACAACGGTGCCGAAAAGCGGTACTTATAAAATTGGTGTATCAGCCGCCGCCCTGGGCCTTTTGGGCCTTATCGCCCTTTTTACTGTAGGCTTCGGCCAGCAGGGGGACATGTTCATCGGCCTTGCAACTGTTGTGCTGCTTATCCTTGGCGTATCAACGCTGGTTTGGGATAAGAAGCGCGCTTCCTTTGGCGCGTTTGCGATTGCTGCGGCTGTGACCACGATACTAACGGCGCTGCTGGCGGGCTTTGGTTATGCTAGCGAATGGTGGTCTGTTGGCGTGGCTTTCACGATGCTGCGTTTCGCTGCTTTTGCCGCGGTGGGTTTTGTGCTGGTCAATATTGCTGGGGCCGTTGGCGCCGCCAAAGCAGGTAACAAGGTTAAGAGTTTGTTTTCTGGGCTGTCGGTAATTGCATGTGGTGGTTTGGCAATGATGATGAGCGCACAGTTAGGTACAGCGCTGAGTGTACCGCCAATTCATGATGCTACAACGGATTTGGAGAACATCCTGACATATGCGACGCTTTCGCCAAATAATCCAAATAACGACAATTGGCGTGAGCTGCATGCGAGCGGTTATCCGGAGCTGAAGCCAATCACCCTGACTATGAGCGTGGCTGACGTTATCGCCAAAGCTGAGGTTGCCGCCAATGGGTTTGGCTGGGACATTGCGGTAGCTGATGTCGCAACAGGCCGCTTCGAAGCGACTGAAACCACAAGGTTTTTTCGCTTCAAGGATGATTTGGTACTGCGTGTCGTGGTGACAGGTGGCGGTAAAGTAACTGTCGATGCCCGCTCAGTGTCTCGGTTTGCGGGCAGCGACATCGGCGTGAATGCCAAGCGTATTAAGCGCCTGTTTGCAGCTTTGCAAGCGGTCCAGATCGCTCAAAAGGATTAGCTGAAGGGTGTTGGAATTAGCTTTTTTCAATTGTTTTCGTTAACGCGAAACCATCCTGCGATGCTGAACCGGGTGCGGTTGGCTTTAAGCACTTCGTGGGGGAAGCGTACGCTTTCGAAAAGAACCAGTGTTCCACCTTTAGGGAGTACGCGCTCAATGGGCTCTTTTCCCGTCTCAGGATAAATCAAGAGTTCACCAGCATCATCCAATTGCCAATCGGCATTGAGATAATACACCGCCGACAAAACCCTGTTGCTACGGCCTTTGAGTGCGTCGATGTGTTTTACATAGAATGCACCCGCTGGGTATTTTGAAAAATGGGCTTCAAAGTTAAAAAGGCCCAAGAATAAGCGGCGATTGAGACCAATGCGCAGGCTCTCCATCAGCGCCATGAAATCTACTTCTGACGGATGGCGATCGGTGATCCAGTGAATGCTGTCCGAACGCAGCTGTTTATCTAAATGATGCGCATTGTTGCGACCAATGCCTGCGGCTTTCCATTCGGAAGAGGTGAACGCCTTTGCCCGCTGCCGCAGCCGCTCAAATAAGTCGGTTCTAAGCACATTGGGCAGGATGATGTAGCCATGCTTGCTGATAGCATTAGCAATTTCTTCAAGGGTTTGTTCGTCAAACGCCGTGGAGTGATTGGTGGCAGTTATGGCTGGGCGGTTCATCGAACACCGTTATGTGAAAGGTAAGGAGTTAAACGTTTTTTATAGCAGTCCGGTGCGAAAACCGCCACTAAATCTACAGATCGTGAAAGCAAAAGAGCGTTAAGGGACGTGTTTACACCGGAGGGTGTCCAGTTATGCTGTAGCGCCAGATCAGCTAGGCCCGACAGGCTAGTTTTTTCATGTCATCTAGTGGCTTAACGGCACATGAAACAGTCCGCGCCAATGCAAATTTCCTGCGAACGACGATCCTAACCGCCCTTGGTAGCGGCAACGGCGAAAGGCCGTGTTTTGCACGGATCTGCCGCCTGGTCTATCTCGGTTCGCCTTCGGTTCTAAGGAAGGCCATAAACTCGCGGCGGTTTTTGGGGCCATACGTATTAAAATGCGGGTCCGGTGCCTCAGCATACAGCTGGCGTACATTTGCGATAACATCCTGGCTAGCATGCTTGATGACTTCCGGTACTTTGATACCGTATACGCCCGCGCCGTTGAGACCGAAGATTTTGGCTTTTGCCGTGGCGGATATCGGGGCGTAGCCATATTTTTGTTGAAACTCGTCAGAGATCTGAAAGCTGCGGAATGCCAAAATCTGGTCTTGTGGGGAGCCGTACCAAATGCTGTCCGTTCCCCACAAAATATTGTCTTCTCCCATATATTTCATCAGTTTGCCCATTACGTGGGCGGCTTGGTCAGGGTCGCGCATCAGGAAGCGCCAGGTGCTGCCCAGTTCGGCGTAGACGTTGCTGTGCTTGCCGATGCCGTTATCGATCAGTGACTGAATAAGCGAGTCTACACCGGCTTTGCCGCTGCCTGCTTTGAATTCGTTTTCCGTTACTTGCTGGTCAAATCCGGAATGATAGATCAGAAAGTTCATATCTGGATATTTGGCAGCGACAATGCCGATATCGTCCGACAGGCTAAATTCGTAACTACGGGTGCGGGAAAAAGGCAGCCCCTTATGAATGGCGATGTTTTTGACACCAAGCGACCGTGCGCGTTCGATGAAGGGGATGCCCACATCTTCGCTGGCCATGGAGAAGCCGTTTCCGTCTGGACCCCACTGGGTATAGGTTTTAAAGGCGCTTACATTGAAGTCTTTCGCCAACATTTCCATCCGGTCAGTATCGCCCGCCTGGTTGGGGTTGACGCGGCCATGTACGAGTAAGCGGTGGTTGCCTTCCATGCTGTCGATCAGTTTGCGTGTTACCTCGGCCTCGGAGATGGTTAAAGGTTCGCGATCAGCGGCGGACGGCACAAAGGTTAGCACCATCATGTCGGTATCGCTGTCGAGGAACACATCTTTAACAAAACTGTCGGCGTTCAGGCACGTGAGATAATCGCGGCCGTCGTCGCTTTCTGATAGGGCTGCGGCTACGCATGTGTTCGCGCCGCGGAAGGCGGACAGCGGTTTGATGCGGTCCGGCAGCCCTTCCAGCCAGGAACCTTCCGGGTTTACGAAGTGGCCCTGTACATCGAAAATAAATTCGTTTTTACCGAGGGTGTTGAGCGCTGCGGCTTTGTCGAAGGGTGCTTCAGCGTCAAGCGCATAAGCGCCGCCAGTGTGGCCAAGTTTGGCATTCACCGCATTGAAGGCAGCCAAGGTAGCAGCTGCGCCGCATACGCTGGTAAGGAAGTTGCGTCTGCTAGCCCCGGTACGCTTTGCGGCCTCGCTAACGGCTTTATGGGCTTCAGCGTTGCCAATGATTTGCCGTTCGGGCAGGGGCTCCGGTGCAAATTCGCCGTTTGATGTGCTGTCCACCTTAATAGGAAGGCGCGTGCCTTCCGGATCAAATACACTGCTCATTGGTCCCTCCCGGTTGCTGGATTTGTTAGGGAAGCGTAACGGCTTTTTCCGTAAATGGCCAGCAGCAGAAAGGATAAGGAGTTATGTCTTGATGCGGTGCTTAGGCAGTCGGTCTGTGAACGAGCGTTGCTCTCGCACCAGCGTCTCATGGTATGACGCCAACTGAGGGGCCGGACCTGGGACGTAGTAGATGACGGATACTGAGACAGGTGATGGCTGAACAGGTATCTAAATGGTTCTATAGGTAAGCTGCGTTTACACTTGGCCATTGGAACGTAGCGCTAGCGCAGAGGTGATAAAGCTGCTGGCAGGGGTCTCTACCCCGAGTTCGATGCCAAGCTTTACGGTTTTTCCGGCAAGCTATGGCGGGTCAAGCCGGTGGCCGTGCTTCAGGTCTGCGGCCATCAAGGCCGGGCGCTACGCCTCTAGCCAAAGTGCATTCCCAGTTCGCAACTATATTCAGGGCTTGAACCGCCATGTCGGCGCGCCGTCATGGGCATTGTTCGTGGTTATGCGTTTTCGTTCAGTACCGTCCGGTTTGCTGACGCATATTTCGGCGTTTTGGTTTTCAAAGCAAAAGAAGGCGATCCATTTTCCGTCCGGCGACCAGCTTGGCGCTAATGACTTGAAGCTCGACGGTCCTTCCATCAGGTCCGCACGGTATTTCCCGTTGCTTTCGCTCGGGTTGCTGGTGATTTTAGTAGTAATGTTTGTTGATACATCAAGAATGTAGGTGTCGAAATTTCCGCCAGCGTCGCTGTAATACATCAGTTTTTTACCGTCTGGAGAAAAGCTTGGGGAGAAATCTGCGGCGGTGTTGTTTGTATGCTGTGTGGCGTTTGATCCGTCCGCGTTCATGGTGAAGATATCAAAATCGCCATCTTTGTTCGAAACATAGGCAATGAGCTGGCCGTCATCCGAGAATTTTCCGTGATCAACGAGTACGCTGTAATCCCGGTTAAAGGTTAGCTGTTTCAGGACTTTGCCGCTTTTATTGGCAATAAAAAGGTTCATCGTAGGCCGGTAGCTTGAAAAGACGACCTTATCAGTTGATTTGGACCAGTAGGCTTCCGCTTCATAATTGCCGTAATCGCTGAAGCGTTTTGCTTCTGAGCCGTCAATGTTGATGGTCCAGGTGCGCCAGCCACCACGCCGGTAGGACTGGAAAGCAACTTTATCTTCGCCCCAAACCCAGCGGGCATCATGGTCTGGCATGCGGTTTCGTCGGTGGGTGATTTGGCGTACATTGCTGCCGTCAGCAGCCATTACATACAGTTCCTGAAAACCGGAGCGATCAGAATCGAAGACTATTTCATATTGGTCTAAAGTGAGCCCAGTACGCGCATTTAAACCCACTGCGGATGAAGCTGCGGCTGCCGCTAAAGTCATGCCGGTAATTATGGGTAAAATTGATTTCATACTGGTCTCCCTTTGCTTGCTTGCAGCATAAGCTTGCACGCTCAAAGGAAAAGGACTTTAGCGCTGATCCGCCAGCTACTAGCCCCAAATTGGCGCAATAAACGCCCGAACTGTACCCAAGTTTTAGATGGGCTTCTCATACACCCGGTAGGTTTTGTATTTTACGCAGCCGATTTCGGTCAGGATGCTGTTCATGCCGTCATTGTCTTCCAAAATCCAGCCAAGTTCGCCGAAGTAGGCACCGCGTTTCTCAACGTGCTGGCGGCTGACGTCAATCATCCACATGGCCATGGCGGCACCGAGCGGCTTTTTCTGGAACTGTTTGCGCACGCCCATCAGCGGCACGCGGCAGCGGTCTTCTTTGCCGTTGAACATGCGGTAGAGAAGTTTGAATATGCCGGTTGGTAGTAGTTTGCCGTCAAGGTCGCGTATTTTGTGGTTCACGTCAGGGATGGTTAGCATGAAAGCAACGGGCTCGCCGTCATATTCGCAGATATAGGTGCGGTACGCTTTTACAACGGGCTTCAGGCCAGCCGCAGCGTGTTTGGCTTCCTTTTCGGTAAACTTCACATAGCCCCAGTTTTGGTCCCAGGCTTCGTTATAAATATCCATGATGATTTTTAGCTCATCGTCGAATTTCTTCATATTGAGCGGGCGCATGACAACACGCTTGTTTTTCTCAGCCATTTTTACGATGCGCATGGCGCGGTCTGGCATTGGATTGCGCAGATTGATCGAATAGGCATACATGTCTTTGGCTTTGTCGAGCCCGGTGCTCTTCAGCCAGCCATCATACTGGGGTCTTCCGTGCGGCATCATGATGCAGGGCGGGGTCTCGAAGCCTTCTATCAGTGTGCCGACCTCTTCGGTGGCAGAGAAGGACCACGGGCCTTGCATGCGCACCATACCGCGGGATTTAAGCCATGCTTCCGCAGTTGCCAACAGGGCTTCGGCTGTTTCTTGGTCGACCGCTTCGAAAAAACCGAAGTGGCCCAAATTGGGGCCCCACTGCGCCTGTGCCATTTTGTCGATCTGCGCGCTGATGCGGCCAACGTCTTTGCCGTCCCGCACGGCTACCCATAGCTGGACGTCCGCATGATCGAAATAGGGGTTCTTGTGGGCTTGCAGCACATCCATACGCTCAAGCATCAGCGGCTGCACCCAGTTGGGGTCATCCTTGTAGATGGTCCGGGTACAGTCAACGAAGCGCTTCAGGCCAGCTTTGTCATTGATTTCTACAATTGATACAGCAGTCACGCGCGCGTCTCCCCGGCAAATATACTAGCGTATGGTAGGTGCCGTCTTGGATATAGGAGCCGAGCACGTTTGCAAACGATTAATTAACGATCCGCAGCTTAGTGGCGGGGTATTTACTTGGTCTGTGGTTTGCGTTTTGGCTTCAGCTTGTTCAATTTGCCGAGCGAAGCGGTGTCCTCATAGGTCAGGCCGTAGCGTATCAGCAGGAACAGCGCCAACAGAAAACTGGTGATAGCAGCGATAAAACCGAGCGGTGTTGGCCACGTTTCACTGTAAGGGATCATTGCGCCGATGCCGCCCGTTAATATAAGCGAGGCAATCAGCGGGCGAATGAGCAGCTTGCAGTAGGGGTACAGTTTAAATAGCACCATGGTCTCAATCATAGACAGCAACGCCGTAACATTGATACCGATCGCAGCGCCGATAGCCATGCCGGTCACGCCGTATAGCGGCACCATATAATACCCAACTGCAAGCAGGGTGCAGAACCCAAGGAGCGCGTTCAGCGGCGGCAGGGAGCGATGGGCCAGCATTTCAATGATTGCAGACGAAGGCCCGGTCGCAGCTTCGACCACCCGGCCAATGCACAATATAGCAATAGCACTGGAGATTACCTGAAATTCGGGCGGAACACCCGCAAGGATGTCATTCCGGGCAAGGATAAGCGCTGCACCGAAAGGTAGGGCAACACTGATCGAAAGCCGTGTGGCAAACCCGTACATAACCTGCAGAGCTTTGCGGTCCCCCATGCCTTCTTTTTCTGCGGCAAGGGGTGCCATCACATATTCAAACGTGAGGCGGATTGCGAGGATGATGCTGGCGATCTTTCGGGCAAGTGTATAGAAGCCACTAGCATCCGCGCCCGCAGCGCCCGGCATTAGCCAGTTGAGGTAAATCACCGGGAAGGCACTGAAAAGTTTTTTGATAATATTGGCGGGCATAATCGACAACCCGTATTGCCGCATTTCTTTAGCAACTGGGCCTGTGAGCGGCGCACGTATAATCGCGCTCAGGTCATATTGTTTACTAACAAGGCGAAGCGCCAAAAGCGCGGCTAGTGAAACACTCACCAAATGAGCGATAAAAAGCCCGTAGGTTAGGTACCCGAGTACGGCAAAAACTGTCGCCGCTATCAGCCTCAATCCTTGCTCGTAAAATATACGAATGCGAATTTCGGGGCCGAAGGTGCGGCGTGCGCGGATCGCAGCGGTGGCAACCTCAACCATTGTCCATAAGGGAAGCACCCAGATATAGATGCGGATGACGGAGGTAAGATGCTCTGCACTAGCTGCGCCGATGTTGATTAAAGGCGCTAAGTGAGGCGCAAAAAAACAAACGACTGCAGCGATTGCTGTGCTGATAATCAGCGTCAGCTTTAGCGCGTACCCAACGTATTTTTCGGCATCACCTTCTTTTGCTTTAGGCACGAATCGTTGCATCGCTGTTGTCATGGCAACATCTGATACAACGGTTGAAACCGTGAGGATGGTCCATAAGTAGGCGAACAGGCCGAAGGTTTCTGAGCCGTAGTACCAAGCAAAAACAAACAGCGATGCGGCTTCAATGAGCGCACCCATGCGGCCAAGAAACACCAGGCCAGCACCGTTTGCGATGCGTTTCCTGTCCTCGTTTGGCTGGATATCGTTGTTTTGTGTGTTCGGCATCAGGGCGTGTTCTTTACCGCTTTGCCGTGGCCTTCTTCAGTGTGGAATATCACCGCATATCCTAGGAGCACGAACAGAACGAACGGTGCCCACGCTGCAAGGAATGGCGGAGCGACCCCAAACTCGCCCATTGCAAGCATGAAGTTATCGGCAACAAAAAAGCTGAAACCAAGTGCCATGCCGATTACGATACGCAGCGCGAGGCTACCTGCCCTGTGCAGACCGAAAGCGGCGATTGCAGCGAGCAGTGGCATGATGAGAGTCGATGCTGGTCCCGCAATTTTTTGCAAAAAGCTGGCCATTAAGCGGTCGGTGGGAATGCCTTCAGCATCCAGCCGTTCGATCGATGTCCAGAGCGTCGGCAGCGAAACATGTTTTGGGTTTACGGTCAGCGCTTGGAACCGGCTTGGCCTGGTAGGGGTGTCCCATGTCTTAACATCGTCTACGGTAAGCTCGTGTGTTTCGGTATCGAAGCGTCGCACATCATGCAAAGTCCATTTGCCATTTTGGTAGAGAGCAAGGTCAGCCCTTGTCATGGCAGTCAACCGTTTGGCGTCGTCGCGCTCATAGATGGATACTTTAACAAGAACAACACTGCCTGGGACCCGGTTGACAGATTCCGCTAAAATGACCTGATTGCCTTCTTTGATCCATACCCGGCCGGCCAGAGCAGTGTTGGGCGGTAGGTCAACGGCGAAATCATTGGCGCGCCAATAATCTAATTCTGCATTGCTTCGGACAAGAGCGGTTTCGTTGAAAATAAAATGAAAGCCAGCGATCATGGTTGACGCCAAGAAAAGCGGTAGGAGGATATTATGCGCCGACATGCCTGCCGCCTTCATAATGATAACTTCGCTGTGCTGGTTCAACGTAGCGAACGTGAGCAGTGAGGCCAAGAGGACGGCAAAAGGCAGAAACTGAGATACAAGCTGTGCCCCGCGAAGACCAATATAGGACAGCAGCGATACCCAAGTAGCGCCCTCCGGATCCAGCACGTTATCTGAATTCGCGAGCAGGTCCAGAAACAGCAGCACAACGGTTAGGCCTAGCAGGATCCCAAAGAACCGGCTGAGATGCATTTTAACCATATAGGCAGCAATGGTACGGGACGGTAGGAAGAAGCGCCTGAGTGTACGGAGATCCATTATTCGGTTACTCCCATTAGGCGTTTGCCGGCCCGTTTAATTGGCCCGCTTAGCGCAGCCCACAGGCTGTCCACAAGGGCCAGCGGTTCGCCGCCAGCCTTGAAGGCTGCAATCCTGTAGAAGAAATAGCTTAGCGCGCCAAAACCCACAAATAGCAGCCAGATCGAGGCGAAAGGGGAAGCTCCGTTTTCTACGACGGTGCGCATGCCCTCCATTAGCTCGTTATAGACGATCAAGAGCGTCATGCCGATGGGGATACCCGTTGCGCGTCCTGTGCGTTTGTTGGTGAGGCCCATTGGTACAGCAAGAAACGGTAGAATGAAAAAGCTGAGGCTATGCATCAGGCGCCAATGGAAATTGGCATTATAAGTCGCGCGTTCTTGACTGGTGGGGGCAGTATTGCGCTCTGTAAACAGCTCGGGCAGTGTTTTTTCGCGCTCATCCCCGCCGCGTTCGATGAAATTATCCCGTGTAGGGAGGTTGATTGGGAAATCAAAGCGCTCAAAACGGGCTACGCGCGGTTTACTTTGGTTTTCACTGAAGTTGGCGATCACACCGTTGAAAAGCCGTAATAAAACGGTGTGGTTATTCCCTGTTGAATAGAATCCCCCACGCTCAGCAGTAACCGCAATGCGGCCTTCGCCGTTGGGACCATCGGGCCGCTCCATAAATATACCGCGCAGTTCGGCGCCTTGCTCGTAACTCTCTTCTACAAGCAGCGTTACGCCTTCACCAATCTCAATGAACTCGCCAACCCGGATGCTGGCACCAAGCGCACCACTTCTGAGGTCAAACTCAAGGGTGCGGTAGGTGTAGATGCTGTGGGGTTGTATCCATCCAACAAGGGCCGTGTTGACGATAGCCAGTAAAAAAGCCATCACCAGAAGAGGCCGCATCAGACGCGGCAAGCCAACCCCAGACGATGTAATAGCATCATATTCACTTGAAAGGGATAGCTTGCGGAAGGCTAGTAAGACGCCGAGCAATAAGCCCACCGGCAACGCCAGGCCCATATACAGCGGCGCCATGCTGACAAGCATTTTGAAAACCACATTGGCTGGGCCGCCCTGGTTCATGACAAAGTCAAATAGCCGCAGCATTTTCTCCAATATGAGCAAAAGCGCAGCGAGGCCCAGTGTCGCAAAAAGCGGGGCACTAACCTGTTTTATTATATAGCGGTCTATTCGGGTAAACATAGCTTGGCGCTACACCTGTTCTGTTAACTAATCAAGCGTGTTTTCACTACTTTCACGTAAAGTTTTAACAGATAACAAACCCCAATGGTGACGAAATCATGTTGCCTCTAACTCTTTTAGACGTCATACCGACCTTAATTTCGCCACCATCCAGCGGCATTTCAGGAGGTAGTAGCGAATGTTTTTTGGAGATTTATATGCCCCGTTTGGCATCTTTTGTACCGAGTTTTGCCACTAAGGCATTGGTTTTATGTGGTTTGTCTATTTTAGCAGGTAACGCGGCCTTTGTGGGGCGTGCCGTTGCGCAGTCCCCGAAAATTGCACCGGTAAGCACGTGCGACGCTGGAGCGGGCGGCGCGGCGCTTAATGTCCGGGTGGAAAATATCCGAGCGAAAGAGGGAAACCTACGGGCGCAGATTTATAGTTCTGATCCTGATGAGTTTTTAGAAAAAGGCAAAAAACTGGTGCGTGTTGATGTGCCTGTTGCTTTGGACGATGAGCAGAATATATGTGTGCCGCTCCCTAGTGCAGGAACTTTCGCTCTTGTGATTATGCACGACATCAATGCAAACGGTAAAGCTGACTTTTTCTCTGAAGGATTTGGCTTTTCCAATAATCCGTCCCTGGGCTTTGGCCCGCCGGACGGTGAAGAAGTTATGGTTAATGTACCTGAAGGTGTCAGCGAAGTTTCGGTGAAACTGAAGTATATTTTCGGTGCTGATGAAGAAAAAGCCAAGAAGCGTCGCAAGCTCAGACGACGCTAGCCTTGAAAAATAAGTCAAATGAGTCTATGTAAGCCGCAATTGACTTATATTTTTTAAAGCTCACAGCACTTTAGTTTTTAGTGCTGATTGTTTTTAGTTTTGATTTAAAGGGAGCGCTTCTGGCATGCAGCTGGAAAAGATACCGTTAAAAGACGGCGTTGAAATACCGCTTGTAGCAATCATTTCTAACCCGCTTAGCAGCACTAATGCTGGCGGTATGGAAGCAGTACGTGCGCTTGTTGAAGCGAGTGCGAATGTTGTACACTTTGAGCTGAACGGCATTGATACCGTAGATGAAGCCTTGTCGCTATTCGGGAAAGCAAACCCTGCGATGCTGATCATCAACGGCGGTGACGGCACAATCGGCGCAGTGCTCGCCTCTATTCTTTACAAAAGTCACTTTACCAAAATTCCGCCGATTGCGTTTCTGCCGGGTGGCAAAACCAATATGACGGCAGCGGACTTTGGCTCTAAGGGCAAGCCCACTAAGGTGCTCCAGAAACTGCTGAAAATTGCACGTGAGAACCGTATTGAAGAAAGTCTGCAATCAAGAAACCTGATTGAGATGGATCTGGGCGATGGCGAATTGCCGCGTGTGGGTACTTTCTTTGGGGCCGCTGGTATTGTTAAAGGCATCTTCTGGTGCCGCGAAAACGCATATTCAAAAGGCTTGCCGAACAGTTTGGCCCATTTGGCAGCCGCTTTTAAGCTGACTACCGCTGCATTCGGCGTCGGGAAATCCAAGGAATTGCTAATTTCTGACCCAATGGCGATTAATTTGCCCGGCCACGGCCGTATGTCTGGCCAATATTCTGCAGTTATTACGACTACTCTTAATAAACTCCTCTTGGGGCTAAAGCCCTACGGCACATCGGGCGTCGGTGGCCTTCGCTTCGCTGCGATTGAGGTTGGCGGCAAGAATTTTTTCCGGGCTATCAAAGGGTTGATCTTTGGCGCATTCGGTGAGAAGTCGATTGAAGGGACGCATGTTCGCAAAGGTGATGAAGTGCGTATCGAAGGAACGGATCCTGTAACACTCGACGGCGAAATTTATCATCCGCTACCGGGTAAACCGATTTTGCTGCGCGGCGATAAAGCGCTGGCTTTTGTTGCGCTGACTTAATCTTATGACCGATAACGCCTTATTGGCCGCTTTTATTCATGATGAATGGGAGCGCGCGGTACCAAAAGAAGTAGAAACTGCAGCCAAAGACATTGGGCGCCGGTACGGCCATAGTGTTATGGGCGTAATTTTTTATGGATCTTGTCTACGAACAGGTGAAATCGAAGATAAAATCCTCGATTTTTATGTAATTGTTGATGATTACCGCAAGGCTTACGGTACTTGGGGGCTCTCTTTTGCCAATAAAATGCTGCCACCTAACGTGTTTTACCACGAGATTGATGTGGGCGGCATGGTTGTTCGCTCAAAATATGCGGTTTTATCGCTTCAGGATTTAGCAGACCGTACCAGCCCGAGTTGCCTGAACGTATCCGTGTGGGCACGTTTCTGTCAGCCGTGCAAATTTATCATCCCGCGCGACGACATCTCCTTGGCGTCAGTAGAAAATAGTGTCGCGCAGGCGGTGTCGACCATGTTGGCCAATTTATTGGCTCTCAAGCCCTGGGCTGTGGAAAGCAGTGATTTGTGGGTTGAAGCTTTCGAGCAGACTTATGCCTCTGAGCTCCGTTCTGAACCCCGCGGTAAGGGCCGCGAGATATACCTGCTGGATATGGAGCGGTATGACGCTCTGACGCCGCTGGCACTCAAATGTTTGGGTGTTGACGCTGCGCAAGCCCCAAAGCGTCCTTTAGCGAAACAGAAGGACGCCTTTGCGCCTCGCATGAAATGGTTGGCGCGGCGCTGGAACGGGAAGCTTGTTAGCTTTCTGCGCTTATTGAAGGCTTCCGCCACGTTTGATGGCGGTATCGACTATATCGCTTGGAAAATTCGCCGCCATTCTGGTGTTGAGATCGAAGTTAAAGACTGGATGCGCAAGCACCCGATTATCGCGGGTATTTCCCTTTTCTGGAATTTACGCAAAAAAGGCGCCTTCAAGTAGGCGCCTAATTTATTAGTTTCACTGTGGCGTTCTATGTGTTGCGCAGCTCTAGCGCTACTTTTTCGGCCGTGACTTTAAAGCGCTTGATGATCTCATCAATCTGATCAGTGGTATGCTGTGCGCATACGCTTACACGCATCAGGAACACGCCCGAAGGTGTTGCTGGCGGGGCCGCCATGTTGGCGTAAACGCCTTCTTCCAGCAGTTGCTCCCAAAAGCGAGTGCCGACGTCAGGGTCTGGCAAGTGCACCGCCACGATTGGGCTTTCCGCTGTGTTCGTGCACATATCAAAACCGGCTGACTTGAGTCCCGCATGCAAGCGGCGAGCGTTTTCCCACAGATGTGCCCGGCGGTTGCCTGACCGGCTGATGGCTTTAATTGCCGCCGTGGCGGATGCAATCACGCTCGGCGGCAGGCTGGCCGTGAAAATGTAAGGCCTACAAACAAAGCGCAAAATATCGAACTTTGGGTGATTGGAAACTGCAAAGCCGCCAACTGTACCAACCGACTTGGAAAAAGTGCCGACGACGATATCCGCTAGGTGCTCAACGCCAAGTTCTTCCGCTATGCCACGGCCTTTTTCACCGCAGAAACCCATTGAGTGGGCTTCATCAACGAGCGTCATGCAGCCGTACTTCTTAGCGACCTCTAGCATTTCCTTGAGCGGTGCGGCGTCGCCCAGCATGGAATACATGCCTTCAACAACCACAAGCTTGTTTGCGCCTTCAGGAATGCGCTTGAGGCGCCTCTCCATATTCTCAACATCGTTATGCTTAAAGCGCACGATGGTGGCGTTGCTCATTGAGCAGCCGTCATAAATGGAGGCGTGGCAGTCAGCATCGATGATAATATAGTCATCCTTGCCGCCAAGTGCAGAAACAAGGCCAAGTGTCGCCTGGTACCCGGTCGAGAACACCATACAGTGTTCTGTGTCGTAAAACTCGCACAGCGTCGCTTCAAGTTCCTTGTGGATGCCGTAGGTGCCGTTTAGGACCCGTGAGCCCGTGGTGCCGGTGCCGTAAGCGTCAATGGCAGCCTTAGCAGCTTCCATCGCTTCTTCGTTGAAGGTCATGCCCATATAATTGTTGGTGCCCGCCATAATGGTCTCACGGCCATTGATAACAGCAACTGTTTCAGACAAAATTTTGTCCATCACAACTTTAAAAGGATCAACGTCCTTGAAAGGCAAAGAGGCGTGCAGCGCGGCTACGCCGTCAAACTTATCGAATAAGTCCATGAAGTTAGCTCTCGCTTAGGATTTTTTCTACGGCATCAACTAAATGCTGAATGGTCTCTAAATCTGGCAAAAGATTGAGTGGCAGGATGATGTCAAATTCATCTTCGATATCAGCAACCATATCCATAACAGTTAGGCTATCAAACTCTAAGTCTACTGCAAAAGACGTTGCACCCGTGAGCGCCACCCCCTTGCGGTTGATAGGAGTGATGATCGCTGAGATTTTTTCGAGTATTTTGGCATCGGCCATAATGTTCGCCTGCGTAATTCGTGGAATGTTGAAGTAGAAAGTTACCGTTCTTATATCGGGAACTATCCAATCATAAAAGCCCGTTTTTCTTATACCAGTCAAGCGTATGCTTTAGGCCTGATTTAAGATCAAATTGAGGCGTCCAATTGGCAATGTTAGGGCGGCGTCTTTCGCGTACTGTCCAGTCAGGATGGCACATATAGGAAGCCGAAGACAGCGTAAGCATTGCTGGCCGGTTGATGGCGCTGGCAATAATGCCGTTTATTGCGCCAACAGTTCCGAGCGCCCAAAAGGGCACAGCGAACGCTTTCGGCAACTTGCCTTTATCGTTTGCAAGCGCTTCAGCCACGTCGCTGAGCTTGTAACCACCTGTCTTACCGTCATCGATTTCGAATATGGCTGTGTGGTTTGTCTCATAAGATAACTGTGTGATTGCGGCTGCGAGGTCTTCGCCGTGGATCATGGAAAAGCGGTTCTTGGTGCTGCCTGCCCAGGGAAGGAAACCATACTTCGCTGCTCTAAGCAGCTTGAATATTTCTTTATCGCCGGGGCCGTAAATGGCTGGTGGGCGTACAATGGTCCAGGAAAACGGCCACTTACGGGCTGTTAGCAGCATTTCAGTGCCAGCTTTGCTGGCACCGTAATGCGACAGACGCGGTTCGCGTGCGGCTAAACTGGAAATATGCATAACGTGTGTCACGCCAGCCTTAGCCGCAGCTTCAAACAGTAATTTGCTGCCGCCGACATTCACATCAAAGAAAATATTTCGGCTCAGGGCTTTTGTTAGGCCCGCTAGGTTGATCAGGCGATCAGCGCCCGAACATAACTTGAAAAGACTTGCTTCATCGGACAGCGAGCCGTCGATCCACTCAACGCAGTCGCGGTCCGCTTGTGGCCGCCGTGTCAGCGCGCGAACGTGAAAGCCTGCGGCGAGCAGTTTGGTGAGCATATGCCCGCCAAGAAAACCCGTGCCGCCGGTTAAGGCAACAACGGTCGGTTTTATACCAGTGGACTTTTTAGCCATGATGTTAGCTGGCGATGGCTTGTAATTGGCCCGACATATAGAGCGCACGTGCTTTCACGCGGCTTAATTTGCCTGAAGACGTGCGGGGCAGGGCACGAGGTCCTACCAATTCAACCAAACATGTCACCCCTGTTGATTGCATTATCTTCTGCCGGATATCGTCCGTCATTTTGGCCCGCAACGCTAAATCAGAGGTGCGGCACTGAACTAGCACCATAGGTACTTCTTCAGCGTTATCGCCCGGAGCCGAGATGGCAACAACGTCGCCTGTCTTCAATTCCTCCAGCTGTTCTGCTGCCCATTCGATGTCTTGCGGCCAATGGTTTTTGCCGTTGACAATGATAAGGTCTTTGGCACGGCCAACGATGAAAATATCGCCGCCCTTCAGATAACCCATATCGCCAGTGTCTAACCAGCCTTCAGGGCTGAGTACGGCCCTTGTTGTCTCTGGATCATTGAAATATTCACGCATCACCGAAGTGCCGCGCAAATAAATACGGCCAACCTTTTCAGGAGCAAGCGCTACATCATCTTCATTGCGAATTTCAATGTCATATTCTGGAAGTGGCGTGCCGCAATTGACAACTTCGCGCATCCGACCGTCTTTACTGGCTTTTGAAAGAAATTGGTTTTCCCCCGTGAGGGAATGCTCTTCAACCATATCAATTTCAATGCCGACACCGATGCGGCCAAAGCTAACGCCAAGTGTGCATTCCGCAAGGCCATAACTAGGCAGAAATGCCAATTTTGAGAAGCCGATGGGCTCAAAGGTTTCAGCAAATAATCGAAGCACATCTGGGCGGATCATTTCAGCACCAATGCCTGCGACACGTACGTTGCTTAGGTCAAGGCCTTCGAGTGCACTGGAGCGCATTGCGGCGCGGCGCGCACAGATGTCATAACCGAAAGTGGGGCTATAGGTCATTGTGCCTTTAGTGGCGCTAAGAACGCGTAGCCAACTGAGGGGGCGACGTGCAAATTCTTCCGTCGGGATAAAATCAACCGAGATCTGGCAGGTAAGCGATGTCATTAAGGTGCCAACGAGGCCCATGTCATGATAAAATGGTAGCCAAGAAACAACGCGGTCGGTTTCGATGAGTGGTACGCCGTGTTTACTCATGCCGTGCGTATTAGCCAAAAGTGACCGCTGTGTCACGGCAACGCCGTGCGGAAAACGTGTGCTGCCTGAAGAATACTGTAAGTAGGCCAAGTCATCCGGTGTTGGCAGACAGTGTTCAGCATCAGCATCTGTCGCTAGATAATCATCCAGTGAGCCCGTGAAGATTAAGTCGAGGCCTTCTTTGGCTTCGTTGATAATCTCGTCCATGAACACTGGCGCCATAATACCGTTCGCGTCGCAACTTTTCATCTGCATCTGCAGTTGGGACACATAGCCAACTTTACCGCCGAAAGACGTTGGTAAAGGCAAAGGTACAGGAAGAACGCTGGCATATTGGCAGCCAACAAAAAAGCTAACGAAGTTAGCGCTGGTCTCTGCGATCAGCGCTATACGGTCGCCCTTTTTAAAGCCAAGGCCCACAAGCTTGCGCCCGATAACCTTCGCTCGTACGCAAATCTCGGCCCAAGTCACAGAGTCTGTGACCTCGCCCTTAGCGTTAAAAAAGTTAGCACCGCGCTTGCCACGAGCAGCATACTCGATGGCTTCAACCAGTGTATCAAAATCCGCGAGCCGCCGTGGCAGCGTTGGATCGAGTGTAGGTGTCACTTCAGTCATTGCGTCCGTTTCAACCAATTGCTTCTCGCGTTACAGTAGCGAGAGTATCTAAAAACAACAAGCCCGAGCCTTAATTATGTCTTAGGCCCAAAAACTTACTTTATAACAGAGCTAATTGAAGAGGCCATATTTTTTTACTTGCCTCAATTCTTTTTAGCTCGTTCATTCGCTATAACAATCGCGTCCGAGCGTTAAGGCTGAATTACAATTTGTCGCTAAATAGCGCAAGTTAATTCTAATCCAGATGCGAACCGTAGCGTGGAATTAAGAGAGGATTACGGCTAAAAAATGACGAATATGGCAGCAAACTTCACGGATAGTGACCTAATGCGCGTGCGCGACGATACGCCGGGCCTTTCCGCGCGCGTTCACCTTGATAACTGTGGGTCTGCATTGATGCCGCGCGCTGTAATTGAGGCTCAGCAACGATATTTCGATCTTGAAATTCAGTACGGGGGATATGTTGCGCAGGAGCAACAGTCAGAAGGTCTTGCGCGCGTGTATGCGTCGCTAGCGTCTTTATTAGGCGGAAAAACCACTGACTATGCCATCACCAGCAGCGCCGTTGATGCTTGGACGAAAACTTTTTACAGTATTTTAATGCAGCCAGGGGACAATATTGTCACCGCCTACACCGAGTATTGTGCGAATTATGTGGCGTTTCTTCAGCGCGCGAAACGGGACGGTATCGAAATTCGAGTGGCCCGTGCGGGCGAGGACGGGACGCTTGATTTGGCACAACTGGATGAATTGGTTGATAGCCGGACCAAAGTGATCGCGGTAACTCAAGTGCCGAGTTCCAGCGGCCAGGTTCTGCCTGTGGAAGAAATTGGTAAGATAGCTAAGGCCAAAGACGTTCTTTACCTGCTTGATGCCTGCCAGGCGGTCGGCCAATTGCCAGTGAATTTTGAAGCAATTGGCTGCGATATGGCGACGGGCACCAGCCGCAAGTTCCTTCGTGGCCCACGGGGTATTGGTTTTCTTTATATCACTGAAAAGGCGCGCCGTTCTATTGATCCTGTGGTGCTGACCAATCAGGCCGCCACTTGGACTGGCGATAACACCTATAGTATGCGGGAAGACGCTGGTGTGTTTGAGGCGTGGGAACGCTCCTGCGTCAACCAGATGGGTTTCGGAGCAGCTATTGATTACTTTCTTGAACAAGGCGTTGAGAAAATGACCGGGCAAGTGCGCGTGCTTTCAGATCATCTGCGCGCGGGTCTAAGGGATGTTCCCGGTGTTATACCTACTTGCCAGGCCGATGCCCGGGCAGGGATTATTACTTTCAACAAACATGGCTTTAAGCCAATTGAAATTAAAACCGCGTTAGAAAAGCAAGGCATCGCGGTGCAAGTTGCAGGGATCTTTCATACCCGACTGGACCTCGGGGCGCGGGGCATTGAAGACGCGGTTCGGATTTCCCCGCACTATTATAATAGTACCAACGAGCTTGACCGATTTCTGACGGCGCTTGAGGCTTTGTGAGTGCAGGCCAAGAAGACAAATAAACCCTACGACCGCAAGGTCCGGCCAGTCACTGAAGGATACCTAGACCGGGCCGCACTGCATTATCTTGGTCGCTTCAATAGCAGTAAGGAAAATCTGAAACGCGTGCTTGATCGCAAAGTGCGGCGTCGCAATGAAGACGGCGGCGCACCCACGGGCGAGCAACTTGGCTGGATCGAGGCCGTCGCTGATAAATGTGTGGAGTACGGCTATGTTGATGATGTCAATTATGCCAAGCAGCGCTTTGCAGCGCTGTTGCGCAAAGGCAAACCACTCCGGGTGATCAGCCAAGACCTCGTCTATAAAGGCGTGCCTGAGGATATAGTTGCAGACCTGATGACAAGTGCGACGGATGATCCGGATAAAGACCTTAATCTTGTCGCCGCCGCAGCCTATGTCCGCCGCCGCCGCTTTGGCCCTTACCGCCGCGTTGGTGCCGTGGAGGGCAAAGCCGAGAAAGAAAAGGCTGCCATGCTGCGCGCCGGTTTCCCGTACCGTATGGTGGAGCAAATACTGGCTAGCAGCGAAGAAGAAATCCTCAGTTTGCTGAATTAATGGCGCCTAAGCTTGCGATAGCGTGTACCGGACCTTAGGAGAAGCAGGCCCCCGTTATTGTCCAATTGACTAGACGCGCTAAAGTCGGCCTCACTGGTTTTTAAAAACAATTCATTCTGCGCGGCAAAGCCGAAGACAGAATGCAGCTGAACTAAATCATTTATTAGGTTTTTATGGTAACATGGAGTCTCCGGGGGGAATGTTGCCGCAGAGAATGCGTAAGTCGAAAACATCGTTTTGGATTTTGCCATGAGTGATGAGCTGTTATTCGCAGATACTGATGAATTAGTTGTTTCTCAAGACCCCGCTTCTAAGGCGTATCCATGGAAAATACTAATCGTCGACGATGAACCGGATATTCATTTTGCCACAAAATTTGCGCTGAAGGGCTTCCATTTTGACGATAGGCCGTTGGCGTTTACGTCAGCTGAATCCGGAGGGGAAGCCCGGTCAAAACTTATGGCTGAGCCTGATTTCGCTCTTGTCTTTCTTGATGTGGTGATGGAAAGCGAAGACGCTGGGTTAAAGCTTGTAGAATATATCCGCAACGAGCTTGCCTATAAAAATATACGCATTGTACTACGTACAGGTCAGCCGGGGCAAGCACCTGAGCGTGATGTAATCGTTCGCTATGATATTGATTATTATAAGGAAAAAAATGACCTGACTGCGAACCAGCTGTTCTCGGTGACATATTCCGGCTTGCGTTGCTACCGCGATATCAAAGCGCTTGAGGCCAGCCGCAGGGGACTAAAGCGTGTTATCGAAAGCTCGGCGCATATCTTCAAGCAAAAATTTATCGCGAATTTTGCGGACGGTGTGCTGGAACAAGTTTCGGCCTTGGTAACCGGCGGGCGTGATGTGGCCTTCACAATTGGGGATGCCGCCGCTGCCACTCAGGAAAAAGACGGGTTTGTCCTTGTCGCGGGCACGGGCCGCTTTGAAGATCACATAGGCGAGAGTGTGGGCCGGAATTTCCCCGATGCAATTATGGATTTTATCAATGCCGCGCTGACCACGGGCAGAGGCGAATACGGGCATTGGACTGAGGAAGGCTATGTGGGCGTTGTCATTAGCGACACGGACCGTGCCAGTATTATTTTCCTTGATGCGACGGGTGTGCCTAGTGTTATCGATACCCAGCTGATTGATATATTCATTCGCAATGTATTGATTGCGGTAGAGAATTTGTATTTGCGAGAGGCGTTGGCCGATACGCAGCGCGAAGTGGTTTACCGACTTTCTGGCGCGGTTGAAACACGAAGCCTAGAGACCGGAAACCATGTGAAACGCGTCGCAGAGATATCAAAATTAATTGCGCTCTATATGGGCATGGATGAAGAGCGGGCAGAAATATTACGCATGGCTTCACCCCTCCATGATATCGGAAAAGTAGGGATCCCAGACGCCATTTTGAACAAACCTGGCCGCCTTGACGATGACGAGATGGTCATCATGCGCGGCCATGCTGAGTTGGGCAGCAATATCCTTAAAGATAGTAAGAGAATTGTTCTTCAGATTGGCGCAGCTATAGCGCACCAGCATCACGAGAAATGGAATGGTAAAGGGTATCCCCAAGGCCTGAAGGGGACCGAGATTCAATTGGAAGCTCGTATTACAGCTGTTGCCGACGTATTTGATGCCCTGTCGTCGGCCCGCTGTTACAAAAAACCCTGGCCACAGCAAGATGTGCTCGATCTATTGAAGAGGGAAAGTGGCAAGCAGTTTGAACCCGCAATCGTGGATGCACTCTTTGCGAACTTAGATACGGTGCGAAATATCTGCGAGCGTTATGCTGACGCGCCTGCCGTGACCTGATCACAGTGTTGGCCAGGGGATAATAGGTGAGAAACTTGAAGAATAGCGCTCTTGCTTACTTGCTGTACGATAAGAACCATCAACTCACTTTTTATAGTCCTGAGTTTTCAGAAATACTGCCGGCTTTTGCAGGATTATTGAAGGCTGGCCAGCGAAGCGAACAGGTATGGGCGTCCCTTATAGGCAATGCCTGCCAACTGACTAGGCTTAGGGCGGAACTTGACGGAGAAAACCTGGAAGAACAAAATGAATTGGCCCGCGAAAACTGCCTTGAAGTGACGCTTGGAAGTTTTTGTACGTTTGATGATGTTTCACTGCCGGATGGCGGCATGATGACATTAGTTCGAGACGTCACTGGCCTCGTATTGCAGCGCCGTAATATTGCGCGTCTGCAAATCGCGCTCGAACGCCTTTCTGTTGATAAGGCTTTTGAAGACGGGGATAAGGCTATTGCATTCAGACGCATAGCAGAAGTTAGCTGTTGGGCTTTAGGAGTGTTGAGATTTGAGGTTTGGCTCTTGAACGTGGACGGGTCCGCTTTGCATGTTCAGGAAGGATACCGAACCGATGGCAAGGCGATCGTTGAAGATAGCAAGATTGAGAAAGCATCTTGTGCCGGCCTCTTTGAAGCACTAGCCGCAGGGCGATTTGTCACCTCTGGCGATCCTCCCGAAGGCGACAGCAGGGAAGGCCTTACTGAAAACGGCATATGGGAAAATGACAAACAGGCCCATTTGGTGTTTCCGATCGCCCGTGGTACGCGCACCATCGGTGCCTTGTTTGTTTCCTCTGCGCAAAGCATTTCGATGCAAACAGAAGAGCAAATTTCCTTCATTCGTTACATGTCTGATTTGGTTATTCGCACGCTTGATACCCATGATCGCAACGTTGCTGAGGAAGGGTTGAGGAGCTTTAATGAGCTGCTGGATGTACGGGTTCAGGCTCGCACCAAAGAGCTGGAAAACACCCTTGAAACTCTTAAGAAGACTCAAAGTGAACTGGTTCGTTCGGCAAAATTGGCCTCTCTAGGAGGTTTGGTTGCGGGTGTGGCGCACGAAATCAACACGCCTCTGGGCGTTGCCCTTACAACAATAACTGAGTTGGGTGCCGACTTTGAGCGTCTTGACCAGCAATTGAAAAGCGGGGCAATCAGTAAAACAGGGTTGGAAAGCTTCCTTGCGCTGGGCGATGAAGCATCGGCCGTAATACAACGTAATCTAGAACGTGCTGCAACGCTTATTCAAAGCTTTCGGATGGTTGCCGTTGATCAGGCAGTGGGCGACCGGAGGGAACTCGATTTAGGCACCTATCTTAGTGAGATTATTGACAACCTAAAGCCAACACTCCGTATGAAATCGGTGGCGGTTAGCCTTAGTTGCAAGCCTGATGTTAAAATTAAAACAATCCCCGGTGATTTAGCTCATATCTTAACAAACCTGATTATGAATTCAGTTATACACGGGTTTAAAGGGCGCGAAACACAGGCCGACAAAAGTGTAAACATCTCGGTAAACCAGCAGCGGGATTTTATCTATATGACGCTAGTAGATAATGGCGTCGGTATTCCAAATGACATTCGCGATAAAGTCTTTGACCCCTTCTTTACCACGGCACGGGGAGAGGGAGGCTCGGGATTGGGGCTGAATATCGTTTACAATACGGTCTACCAGAAGCTGAAAGGTAGCATTGAATTATCTGATTCGGATGGTGGCGGCGCATGCTTCAATATCCGTTTCCCCGTAAATGTGCCTGCTGGCTAATGTTTGGGGTAACCCTCTTGAATGCCGTGTAAGTTGAAGACGCAAAGCGCTTTTCATGCCGGCTCCGCCGCTACCGCATCTTAAAGAGTCTTCTCTGGCGTTATTCCGAATTGCTTTAGAGCCTCGGGTGTGTCGAGGTCGATGAGGATGCCCGGGTCATCAACGGGCACCTCTATAACAATAAAGTCTTGGTCTCTAATAAGCACTCTGCCGCCTTTGTCCCCTGTAACGGATCGTAACTTGGCGAACTGGGTGTGCCGCCACAAAACCGGGTTGCCGCGCTTGCCGTTAAAGGTGGGAATAAAAATCTCAGCCTCTGAAATATTTGCTGCTGACTTTGATAAGGCTGCGAATGTCTCTGCCCGGACGAAAGGCATGTCGCCAAGGCAAATGAAACACTGTGCGATATCGTCCTCTAACGCACCAACGCCTGCGGAAAGGCTGGACGCCATCCCGCTCGCATAGTTTGGGTTCTGGATCAATCTGACATCCGGAGACGCTATGGCTGCCGCGATTTCGTCGGCGCGGTGGCCGGTGATTACTAAGGGGGAGGGGATACCGGCCGAGGCAAGGCTGCTCAATGTTTTTTCGATTACAGTGGCGTTGCCTATGCGGGACAGTAATTTATGGGACTGCCCGGACCTGCTCGATTTACCAGCGGCCAATACAATAGCTGCTGTTAAGTGGCTGGCAGGTCTGGCAGTGGGCGACCTCGGCTCTGGGCGCTCAGTAACCTCTTTCAATAAACCGCCGATCGCCATTTTTTGGAGCGCACGGCTATCGATTGGAAGCCTAGCTGCAAACCGTTCCAGCACCCAATCAAAGCCATTGAGCATCGGCGATGCCGCGCATCGGGGTATGCCGATAGCTGTTTTACCTGCAAGCGTGCCCAGCATCAGAAGGTTGCCAGGGTCTACGGGCATGCCCAAGTGCGTGACGGAGCCGCCTGCTGCTTTAAGTGCGGCAGGAATAACATCTCTTATGTCGCTGATCGCAGAGATGCCTGTCAGCAAAATAAGGTCACAGTCGCTGTCTGCCTGCGATAAAAGCGCAGTTTTTACCGCGGTGACAGTATGGGCACAATCGACGGTCACAGGGCTTGAGGTGCCGAGGGATGAAAGCCGTGATTTTGTCGCTTCGACAAGCTTACTGTTGGTCGCCCCGCCAGAGGAGATAATGGCAGCAGAAAAGGGTTTAAAACCATGGACCTCTAGTTTTTCAAGTTGCTTGGTAATGCCCTTGGCTAGCCGTTCTTCTACAGCGTAGGGTATGATTTTAACCGTCGCGATAAGCTTCCCAGCTGTAACTCTAGTGCCGTTCCGTATTGTAGCAATGGCTACCGATGGATCGATATCCTCGAAGGCTGAGGCCGCTTCGTCCGCTATGAAAACACCGTCATGCAGGGCATGTAAATTACAGCGTCCATGTGTCGGTTTTGCAGTCCTTAGGCCAATGCCTGTTAGCGCTTCGGCTATTAATTCAGCGGTCGTATTTTCGCATAGGTCACCGTCCTCAAGCCTGAAGGCTGAAACGCGATCGATCTGATGTGCGACCATGGTATCCGCCAGTGTCGGGTCAATAAGAGTGCCTTTAGCTATGCGCTTTCCTGCAAGCATTACGCTGTGCGCCAGTTTCCAGCCAATTGCCTCCCTGGTGCTGATTTCCTCAAAGAGCATCGCGGTGTCGCCTTGTTTCTGTTAGCTCTGCCATAATGGATACGGCGATTTCCGCGGGTGACTTTGCCCCAATGGATAAGCCAACCGGCCCGTGGATGCGGCCAAGTTGTTCTTGTGTGAAATAGGGGGAAAGCCTATCGATCCGTGATTGTTGTGTTTTCTTGCTGCCTAGTGCGCCGATGTAAAAACAATCGCTTTTAAGGCCGGCTTTTAGCGCGGCTTCGTCTATTTTAGGGTCATGCGTAAGGGTGACGAGGGCGGAGCTGGCATCAAGCGGGTGCGCCGCCAGATATTCGTCCGGCCAATCATGAATACGCTCGGCATCGCCGAAAACACGCTCGCCGAGGAATAGCTCTCGCGGATCAACAACTGTAACGTCGAACCCGCACACTGTTGCCATTGGTGCAAGGGCTTGTGCGATATGGACAGCGCCAATAATGACGAGCTTTAGGTTGGGCGCAATGGGCAGGACCATACATTCTGCGCCAAATTCATGGGTAATGGTGCCCGTCGCTGCTGGATCGCTTGTTGTTGTTGTTGTTGCGGTGAATGTCACGCTTTCGCCCCCGTTTGAAACCGTAAGAGCGCCGGTTTGGCGTGTTTTATGAGCATGAAGCGCGGCTTCGATCGCAGGAAAAGCGTCAGGCGAGAGGCTATAAAGGTGGATTTCGATTGTACCGCCGCAGGCAAGGCCGACCTGCCACGCATCATCGTTCCCGACTGCGAAGGTTAGTACCTTATGGCCGGGGCTGGAAAGCAGTGCGGTTGCTTCAGCGACAATGCTGCCTTCAACGCAGCCCCCAGAGACCGATCCTTCGAAATGGCCCTCGCTATTAATTACCATCATACTGCCCACAGGGCGCGGCGCAGAGCCCCAAGTGGAGGCTACAACGGCAATTACGATATTTTTTTTATCTTTTAGCCATGTGACGGCGAATTCGAGTTCTGACTGCATTGTGTGTTTTTTCCGCGCGCGCGCTTATTAAATAAGAGTGTCAAATTAAGCATGCTTATCAGTGGCGGCAAGGGGCTCTTTTGTTTATTGCGATGAGCGGGCGTTTAGCGGCGGGATTCGGCGAGATTTCCTTGATTTGCCCTTGGCGGCCAACTACAAGGAACCCATATGTTAGGGGCAGGTTCTGTAAAGAACAGGTTCAGGGAAAGGTAAGCCCTAATCGGGTGTTGCCTAATTTAGGTATCTTTGAGGGAAATATTATGTCGCTTTTCGCGAGCCCCGCAGGCAGGAACTTCCTGGGGAATTCAGCTGAATGGTACAAGATGACCATCTTGGCATTCTTGATTATCAATCCGATTTTATTCTTTGCTGTCGACCCGTATGTTGCGGGTTGGGTTCTGGTTCTAGAATTTATCTTCACCCTGGCGATGGCGCTTAAATGCTATCCGCTGCAGCCTGGCGGATTACTTGCCATTGAAGCCGTGGCGATGGGAATGACCTCCCCGCATCACGTTGCCACAGAGATTATTGGAAATTTTGAAGTAGTACTGTTGTTGATCTTTATGGTCGCAGGCATCTATTTCATGAAGAGCCTTCTGCTGTTTGTTTTCACTAAAATTGTCGTGAATGTCCGCAATAAAGTATTGTTATCATTGCTATTTTCAGCGCTAGCGGCCTTTCTGTCGGCGTTTCTTGATGCCTTAACTGTAACCGCCGTTGTTATTAGTATTTCCGTGGGTTTCTATTCGATTTATCACAAGGTCGCATCGGGAAAATCATTTGATACGTCGCATGATCATTTGCATGATGGTGACTTGGATAAACTTAGCGAGGAGGACCTTGAAGGGTTCCGTGCATTCTTGCGTAGTTTGATGATGCATGCAGCTATTGGTACAGCGCTTGGCGGCGTTATGACGACAGTTGGGGAACCTCAGAATATTATCATCAGTACACGAGCCGGTTGGGACTTTATCGAGTTCTTCTTGCGCATGCTGCCGGTGACGTTGCCAGTTTTGATCACTGGACTTTTGACATGTATCTTGGTTGAGGTGACCGGCAAATTCGGTTACGGCGCAAAAATTCCGCCTAAGGTGCTAATAATTCTTCAGGATTTCGATAAATTTGAAAGCAAACGGCGCACAAAACGCGACAATGCAGCTCTTATTACACAAGCTTTGGTTGGGGTTTGGTTGATCATTGGTTTGATGTTTGGCGCTGCCGAAGTTGGCCTGATCGGTTTGTCTGTGATTGTTTTGATCACGGCCTTGAATGGGATAACTGAAGAGCACCAAATCGGTCATGCCTTTGAGGAGGCGCTACCTTTCACCGCGCTCCTTGTCGTGTTTTTTGCCATTGTCGCGGTGATTTCAGACCTTCAGCTTTTTACCCCGATAATCAATTTCGTCCTTAGTCTCGAAGGTACAGATCAGATTACGGCCTTCTACGTGGTGAACGGTGCGCTTTCCGCGATATCAGATAATGTATTTGTAGCAACAATTTACATCGGTGAAGTAAGTAAAGCCTTTGCAGAGGGGACGATTTCACGTGAGGCCTTTGAGCTGATGGCGGTGGCGATCAACACCGGTACCAATATCCCGTCAGTGGCAACACCAAACGGACAGGCTGCTTTCTTGTTCCTGCTGACGTCTGCTTTGGCGCCGCTGATCCGCCTCAGCTACATGAAGATGGTTGTTATGGCCCTTCCGTATACGATCACCATGTCGATTGTTGGCTATCTGGCAGTTGCTTTCTTGCTTGAGCCTATGACGGCTAAATTGTACGAACACAACCTAATAACGCATTACGTAAGTGACGCGGACGCTGTGGTTGAGAAGTCTGGACACTAAAAAAACACAACCAAACAATGAGTTGTATACAAGCGCCCGCAACATTTTTTGTTGCGGGCGCTTCTTTTTAGAGCTAGGCTTATCCATTCTTAACAGCGTGTTAATGCTGGTGTCTGGAACTCCTGGAGGGGATTAGTATGGACGGCCGTAATACAACTTGTACCGAGGAACGGCCTGCTGAGGTTGTCGAGGAAGTGCTTCTCGGCCTGACAGGTAAGGTAAAATGGTTCGACGCAGTAAAGGGTTATGGCTTTATTGTGGCGGACGATAACGACGGTGATATTCTTTTACATTTTTCAGTTTTACGTGAAGTGGGGCGACGATCTGTGCCGGAAGGTACAACTGTTGTCTGCGACGCTGTATTCCGTGATCGTGGCCGACAAGCAACGGTCGTGCGGTCGCTAGATCTTTCTACGGCAGTTGCCCCGGAAGACATTGGGCGGTCTTCTTTCTCCCATCCTGGAATGGAAATTGAAGTTGCACGCGACTATGAAGACGTGGAAGTGAAATGGTTTAACCGCACGAAGGGCTACGGCTTTGTATCGCGCGGCGAAGGCACGCAGGATATTTTTGTCCATATCGAAACCTTGCGCCGTGCAGGTTTGACGGATCTTGAGCCAACACAGGCTGTGCGGGTTCGTATTGGTACGGGCGAGCGTGGGCCATTGGTGGCGCAAATTGCTCTGCCAGGTGATGCCTAGCACTTGAGTGTAGTAGCCGCGGCGCTTGACGTTGTGGCTATCGTTGCCATAGGTTGGTCGCTGAATAGCTAACCTAGGGAAGCGCACATTGAATATCGGAAAAAATCTTTTGAAAGCACGCAGCATAATGGCTGCGTTCTTTGTTTTAAGCCTGCTGACAGTATCCGGCACTGTTCGCGGTGACGCCTATAACACTGAACTGGTTGTCGAAAAGGCCGATGGTAGCAAATATGCATTCGCGACCGAACTTGCCTTGACCACGGCACAGCGTAACATGGGCATGATGTTCCGTAAAAAAATCGCACCTAATCAAGGTATGCTGTTTATTTTCAAAGACTCTGATTTCCGTCGCTTCTGGATGCGCAATACCTATATTCCACTCGACATTATCTATTTGAAGGCCGATGGCAGCATTATCAATATTGTTGCTAACGCTGAGCCGCGTACCGATACGGGTAGGCCTTCCGAAGGCAAGGCCAAGGCGGTTTTTGAAATTGCAGGCGGTAGAGCGGAAGAGCTGGGTATTAAAGTGGGCGATGTTATTCGCCATGCCCTTCTTGGCAATATGAAGGCTGCTGGCAGCGCCGCGGCTGATAATGGTCGCTAGGCGCGCGACACCAGAGATGGTGGCCGTTGCAGCGCCGCCTGAAGGTTTCGTGCCGATCCTCTCAAATTCGTCCTTCGCATGGGAAAATGGCCCGATTTTCGAGAAAGCAGGGCCGGTGCCGATGCGCGGGTTCCGGGTTGCTGAACGACATATCAATGCAGGTGGTGTCTGCCACGGCGGCATGATGATGACTTTTGCTGATATTCTCCTGGCGCACGCTGTTATGACTGTGGCTGATCCGCCTTTTGTTACTGCAAGGCTAACGACAGACTTTATCGATGCCGCTAGACTGGGTGACTGGGTGGAAGGCGAAGCTGAATGCGGCGGCGAAGCCGATGGTTTGGTGGCGGTTTCTGCGAAAATAACAGCTAATGGTAGATTGGTTGCGTCTGCTAGCGCGCTCTTTAAATTGCTTCGTCGACGATAATACGCGGAGCCCTGAGAAGCAATTCCAGTCCTTTCTCTTCCAACTACTAAAGAAAACGGCGTTACGGTTTCAAGCTTGGAGGTTTTCCGACCCTTGGAATTCTGAGCCGGCACGCTCATCCGGCAATTGGTGCCCGCCCTAGCGGCGAACACCGTTTTTTGCTGCTATACTGCTTGTTAGTGGGTTGAAGCTGAGCCTGCGCCAGAAGGTACCCTGATATGATCGACCAAATCCTGTACATGTTGCGGCGTAGGTGCTGTTACGCGCTGGACGGCGAAGGCAACAGCGAAGTTGATCAGCATACCAATGGAACCAATGCCTTCAGGGCTGATACCAAAGAGCCAGTTTGCGGCTACATTGTCACCCGGTGAAATGATCTTGAAGTAACCAATGTAACCGATGGTGAAAATCAAGCCTGTCAGCATGCCCGATATCGCGCCCTCTTTGTTCATCTTCTTGTAGAAGATACCCATCAGAATCGCGGGGAACAGGCTTGCTGCAGCCAAGCCAAACGCAAAGGCAACCACGGCAGCTACGAAGCCTGGTGGGTTGATGCCTGCATAGCCTGCCACGCCCACGGCTGCAGCCGCTGCTATTCGTGCGTACATCAGTTCCTGTTTGTCACTGATATGGGGCATGAACTTTTTCTTTAACAGATCATGGCTAACCGCCGTTGAGATCACCAGCAACAGTCCTGCGGCGGTAGAAAGCGCAGCCGCCAAGCCACCCGCAGCGACCAAAGCAATAACCCAATCGGGTAGCCCTGCAATTTCCGGGTTTGCCAGGACCATAATGTCGCGGTCTACGTACACTTCGTTAGCGCTGTCGGTAGACGTGTTGGTAACGATGCGTTCGCCGCTCGCGCCTTTCTTATCGTCGTCGAATACAGGCTTACCAGCAAAGGCTGCACCGGCGCGGTACTGGATTTTACCGTCACCGTTTTTGTCCTGCCAACCGATCAGGCCAAGGCCCTCCCAGTTTTTGAACCAGTCTGGGGTTTCTGTATATTTAGTTTCGTTAACTTCATTGATGAAGTTGATCCGCGCAAAGGCACCAACCGCAGGCGCTACGGTGTACAGGAGCGCAATGAACACAAGGGCCCAACCTGCAGATTTGCGGGCATCAGCCACTTTGGGTACGGTGAAAAATCGTACGATAACATGTGGCAACCCAGCAGTGCCCACCATCAGGGCGAAGGTGATCGCGAATATGTCGATCGTCGATTTACTGCCCTCTGTGTAGGCATTAAAGCCAAGTTCGACCAACGTGCTGTCCAGTTTTTCCAGGACACTAATACCCGATCCGTCAGCAAGCTCGGACCCAAGACCAAACTGCGGTACAGGGTTGCCTGTGATAAGCAGAGAGATAAAAACAGCCGGTACTGTGTAAGCGAAAATTAGCACACAGTACTGAGCAACTTGCGTGTAGGTGATGCCCTTCATGCCGCCAAGAACCGCATACATGAACACAATCGCCATGCCGCTGAAAACACCTGTGTTGATGTCAACGTCGAGGAAACGGGAGAATACGATACCCACACCGCGCATCTGACCCGCTACATAGGTAAAGCTGATAAATATCAAGCAGATAGCGGCAACAATGCGCGCTGCATCACTATAGTAGCGGTCGCCGATGAAGTCGGGCACTGTGAATTTACCGAACTTGCGCAGGTAAGGCGCCAGCAAAAGCGCCAGCAGTACATAGCCGCCGGTCCAACCCATCAGATAAACCGAAGCATCATAGCCTGAGAAGGCGATGATGCCCGCCATGGAGATAAACGAGGCGGCGCTCATCCAATCAGCCGCTGTGGCCATGCCGTTAACGACAGGGTGTACGCCGCCGCCCGCGATGTAGAATTCTTTGGTGGTGCTGGCGCGCGATTTGATTGCAATGCCGATATAAAGCGCAAAGCTAAGCCCGACAAAAAGATAGGTAAGTGTTTGAAGTTCCATAAACCGCCCCCTTACTCTTCAACGCCGTAAGCACGATCAAGGGCTGCCATTTTTTTGGCATACACAAAGATCAGGGCTACGAATACATAAATTGACCCTTGCTGGGCAAACCAGAAACCAAGCTTGAAGCCAAAGAAGGGAATAGCATTCAAGGTATCTTCGAGAAGAATGCCAAAGCCAAAGGAAACGACAAACCATATAGCTAATAGCTTGCCAAGCAAGCGGAGGTTGGCCTTCCAATAGTCCTGCGGCGACCCCTTTTCGACGGCTTTATTTCCTTCGCTCTTCTTGTCTTGATCACTCATAGTGAACCTCCCTAGATTAGACACGTAGCGAAAGACTATGCTGGGGACGGTCATTAGGCTAGGCCACTTTAAGCTGAGGCAGGCCTTCGCCCGGCAAAGCCACGGTGGGAGCGGCGTTAAGGGCCATTCGAAGCTTTGCCTTTTTCAGCATAGGGGACCTAGCCCTACTGTGAATCAGTACCTGCTTCGCTTTTTCGGCGTGTATATAAGGGCTTGCATCGCGTTAGCGGCATGGTTTTTGATGCAAAAAAAAACGCCCGCAACACCGTGATATAGGGCGGTGTTGCGGGCAGCCTCCTTAAGGTAGGGGACGGAGGCCAGTGAGGACCCCCCGGTAAAACGGAATAAACCGAGGGGGAGATAGAACGGTGGTATTGCTTAGGCTGCGTCGCGCCAGTGCGGCGGATAGGCGGCCGCATAGCCAGGCAGGGCTTCTATTCGGATCGTCCATGCGGCAAGTGCCGGATAGTTATCGGCCAACGGTAGGATGTTTGCCTCAAGTGCTGCGATCGCAGGGTTTGACAGGATGCGTGTAAGCAGGCCTATCGGTGGGTAAAGAGTATAGTCAGCGGCAGTGGGCTCCGCTCCTATGATATAAGAGGTATCTACCAGCCAGTCGTTTATCAGAGAGAGCTGTTCACGGGCTGTTTGCAGTCCAGCTTGTACCTGTTCTACTTTTTCCTCAATTTGCCCCGTGAAGACCGGTAGGAAGACATCCCTAAGGGCAGGCATAAGGTAATTGCCAATTTCTTCTGACCGTTGTGTGACAAGCGCGGCATCTGCTGCACTGTTGCCGAAAAGAGCTTTGGCTGGGTATTTGCGGTCTAGATAGGCAAGGATCGCCGCACTTTCGTAAATGATGGCATCGCCGTCTACCAGTACAGGGACCTTACCGCGCGGGTTCATTGCCAAAAACTCGGGAGTTTTTAAATCCCCGTTGCTGCCGTGCAGTTCAATAGCTTCATACGGCGCGCCGACGGCTTCGAGTGCAAAAAGTGCGCGCCAAGCAAAAGGGCTTCCGCTTATAAAGTAACATTTCATCGACATAGCTGGTTCCTGATCAAATTCTAAGGTTTAGCGTTTGAGTAATTCCTGGAGTTCAAGTGGGTGTCGCAAATAGGAACTAAAAGGTCCTAAAAATGGAACGGCCCCATGCATTTTTGAACCAGTTGGCCTCAGAGGGTTAAAAAAAGCTGTTGCTGGTTGCCCATTTTCCTTAATGACTCGCACGCAATAAATAGGGGCAGGTACGGCAAATAAGGTGACCGTAGCCTTAACCATTTTTAACCCTGTTATCGTGGGCGTGGGACTGGACAATAAGACACGATACTGATAGACGCTGCAAAGCTGCAGAAACGTTATAGTTTTCCCTAAAAAACGCAGTTTTGAAACGTAGATGTGGCCAACTATTCAGCCACCTGGAAAAATGGTTTTTCTGAGTGTGTTTTTTTTGATTGACCTTGGCCCATATTCGGTATAGATAGCGCCCTTCGTCAGAGCGTTGGTGGTAGCCCAAACAGGCTAAACGCTGCGGTTTTCTGGCTTAGTGAGATTGAAAATTTATTATCCTGGAGGCCTCGTCGAGCTCAAAAGAGCAATCGGTGTGGTTTTTGCTGCATCCGAGGCAGGCCTTTAGTGTGATGGTGACAGAGAAAAACGGCAAGGAACCAATATGCCTACCATTAATCAGCTAGTGCGTAACCCGCGCAAAGCGAAGCCGGTACAAAATAAGGTACCAGCACTTGAGGCTTGTCCTCAGAAACGTGGTGTTTGCACACGCGTTTATACAACGACTCCGAAAAAGCCAAACTCCGCGCTCCGTAAGGTTGCTCGCGTACGTTTGTCTAACGGTCATGAAGTGACGTCCTACATCGGTGGTGAAGGTCACAACTTGCAGGAACACTCAGTGATCCTGATCAGGGGCGGCCGAGTAAAAGATTTGCCTGGTGTTCGCTACCACACTGTTCGTGGTGTGCTTGATACCCAGGGTGTTTCAGACCGTCGCCAAAGCCGTTCGAAATACGGCGCGAAGCGTCCTAAGTAGGATTGAAAGGAAAAACGTATGTCTCGTCGTCATGCCGCAGAAAAGCGCGAAGTCCTACCTGACCCGAAGTTCGGTGACGTAGTTCTAACTAAATTCATGAACAGCCTTATGTATGATGGTAAAAAATCCGTCGCTGAGCGCATTGTTTATGGTGCCTTTGATAAAGTAGAGCAGCGCGCTAAATCTGACCCGCTTGCTATCTTCCACGAAGCGCTTGATAAAATTAAGCCTGCTCTTGAAGTGCGTTCACGCCGTGTTGGTGGTGCTACGTATCAGGTGCCTGTTGAAGTTCGTTCAGAGCGCTCACAGGCGCTAGCTATTCGCTGGTTGATCAGTGCTGCCCGTAAACGTAATGAAACAACAATGGTTGACCGTCTTTCAGGCGAGTTGATGGATGCTGCTAATAGCCGTGGTGCTGCCGTTAAGAAACGGGAAGACACTCACAAGATGGCTGACGCAAACAAAGCATTCTCCCATTACCGTTGGTAAGCTAGTTAGTAAGGACTGTTAAAATGGCACGTAGAACGCCACTTAATCGGTATCGTAACATCGGCATCATGGCTCACATTGATGCAGGTAAAACCACGACTACTGAACGCATCCTCTATTACACAGGCCGTAGCCACAAAATCGGCGAAGTGCACGATGGCGGCGCGACTATGGATTGGATGGAGCAGGAGCAGGAGCGCGGAATTACTATTACGTCCGCTGCTACAACTTGCTTCTGGAATGATCACCGGATCAATATCATTGATACACCGGGCCACGTTGACTTCACGATTGAAGTTGAGCGTAGCCTGCGCGTACTCGATGGTGCTGTAGCGGTTTTCGATAGTGTTGCCGGTGTTGAGCCGCAATCAGAAACAGTTTGGCGTCAGGCTGACAAGTATAGCGTACCGCGTATGTGTTTCGTCAATAAGATGGACCGTACCGGCGCGAACTTTGAGCGCTGTGTTGAGATGATCAAAGATCGCCTCGGTTCTAACGCCCTTGTCATTCAGCTGCCAATTGGTGCTGAAGCTGAATATGAAGGCCTGATTGATCTTGTTAAATTCCAGGAAGTTCTCTGGAAAGGTGAAGATCTAGGCGCGTCATACGAGTATGTTGATATTCGGCCTGAGTTTCTTGAAAAAGCAACGGCTGCTCGCCTAGAGATGGTTGAGCTTGCAGTTGAGCTTGATGAAGAACTGCTTGAAAAGTACCTCGACGGTGAAGAAGTTTCTGAAGAAGATCTGAAAGCTGTTATCCGTAAGGGTACTATCGCTGGTGATTTTGTTCCTGTCCTTAACGGTACAGCGTTCAAAAACAAAGGCGTTCAGACGCTGCTTGACGCTGTAATCGACTACATGCCTGCTCCAACAGACATTGAAGCGATCAAGGGTGTTGATGCACACGATACGGAAAAAGCGATTACCCGTGTTGCGTCAGACGACGAGCCTTTCTCCGCGCTTGCCTTTAAAATCATGAACGATCCGTTTGTGGGTACGCTTACTTTTGCACGCATCTATTCTGGTGTGCTTGAAAGCGGCACGCAGGTGATGAACTCTGTGAAGCAGCGTAAAGAAAAAGTTGGCCGGATGCTTGAAATGCATGCGAACAACCGTGAAGATCTTAAAGAAGCACGTGCTGGTGATATCATCGCGCTTGCAGGCCTTAAAAGCACCACTACTGGTGATACTCTTTGTGCAATGAACCATCAGGTGGTTCTTGAGCGCATGGAATTCCCTGATCCAGTGATCTCCGTTGCTGTTGAGCCAAAAACTAAAGTTGACCAAGAGAAGATGGGTCTCGCCCTCGGCCGTTTGGCTGCGGAAGATCCTTCTTTCCGAGTTACTTCAGACGAAGAAAGTGGCCAGACCATCATCTCGGGTATGGGTGAACTTCACCTTGATATCCTTGTTGACCGTATGCGCCGCGAATTCGGTGTGGAATGTAATGTTGGTGCGCCGCAAGTGGCATACCGTGAGAGCTTTGCTAAAGCTGTCGATATTGATTACACCCACAAGAAGCAGTCTGGTGGTTCTGGTCAGTTTGGTCGCGTGAAAATGCGGGTTATACCAGGCGAACGTGGTACTGGTGTGGTTTTCACTGATTCAATTAAGGGTGGTAACATCCCGAAAGAATATATCCCTGGTGTTGAAAAAGGCATCAATGATATTGCAGCAGCAGGGGCGCTTATTGGCTTCCCAATCATCGACTTCGCGGTCGAGCTGTATGACGGCGGCTATCACGATGTAGATTCGAGCGTGCTTGCGTTTGAAATTGCGGGTCGTGGTGCACTTCGTCAGGCTGCTGTTGACGCGGGAATTAAGCTACTCGAACCTATTATGAAGGTTGAAGTTGTGACGCCTGACGATTATATGGGCGACGTAATTGGCGATCTTAATAAGCGCCGTGGTCAAATCCAAGGGTCTGAGACCCGTGGTCCGAACACGGTAATTAATGCAATGGTTCCGCTGGCGAACATGTTTGGTTATGTGAACGAGCTYCGCTCATTCTCACAGGGCCGGGCGCAGTTCACAATGCAGTTTGACCATTACGACGGCATGCCGCGCGCGGTTGCTGATGAAGTGACAGCAAAGCTTGCTGGTTAAATAGTAAAAACGAAAGCTATGGATCCCTTGTTAGTCAAGGGCCGATAGGAAGGTRAAGAAGATGGCTAAAGAGAAGTTTGAACGGACTAAGCCGCACTGTAACGTTGGTACRATTGGTCACGTTGACCACGGAAAGACCACGCTTACAGCTGCGATCACCAAAGTCCTTGCGGAAGCAAGCGGCAAAGGCGAAGCGGTTGATTTTGCTAATATCGACAAAGCTCCTGAGGAGCGTGAGCGCGGTATTACGATTTCAACAGCGCACGTTGAGTATGAAACAGACGCACGTCACTACGCGCACGTTGATTGCCCAGGTCACGCTGATTATGTGAAGAACATGATCACAGGCGCTGCCCAAATGGACGGTGCTATCCTTGTTGTGAACGCAGCAGACGGCCCAATGCCACAGACACGTGAGCACATCCTGCTTGCACGTCAGGTTGGTGTACCGAGCCTCGTTGTTTTCATGAACAAAGTTGACCAGGTAGACGACGAAGAGCTTCTAGAGCTTGTTGAAATGGAAATTCGTGAGCTTTTGAGCGACTATGAATTCCCGGGCGACGACATTCCTGTGATCGCTGGTTCAGCGCTTGCTGCTCTTGAAGGCCGCGACGACGACATCGGTAAAGAGAAGATCCTCGAGCTGATGAATGCTGTTGATACATACATCCCACAGCCAGAGCGTCTTGTTGACGGTGCATTCTTGATGCCTGTTGAGGATGTGTTCTCTATCTCTGGTCGCGGTACTGTAGCGACTGGCCGTATTGAGCGCGGTATCGTCAAGGTTGGTGAAGAAGTTGAGATTGTTGGTATCAGAGATACTAGCAAAACAACGGTTACTGGCGTTGAAATGTTCCGTAAGCTTCTCGATCAAGGTGAAGCTGGCGATAACGTTGGTTTGCTGCTTCGTGGTATTGCGCGTGAAGATATTGAGCGTGGTCAGGTTTTGGCTCACGCTAAATCAATCAACCCGCACACTAAGTTCACAGCTGAGACATACATCCTGTCCAAAGAAGAAGGCGGTCGTCACACACCGTTCTTTGGTAACTACCGTCCACAGTTCTACTTCCGTACAACTGATGTGACAGGCAACGTTGAGCTGCCTGAAGGTACAGAGATGGTTATGCCTGGTGATAACGTGAACCTAAACGTTGAGCTGATCGCACCGATCGCTATGGACGAAGGTCTGCGTTTCGCTATCCGTGAAGGCGGCCGCACCGTTGGTGCTGGCGTTGTTGCGAAAATCATCGAGTAAGGGTGATAGAATTTAAGAAGAGGGCGTGCTTTGCGGGCCCTCTTTTTGCTGCTGTTTCTATAGTGTAAAAAAGAGCGCACTTAAGCCTTTTTAATTATAGGAAAAAAACTACTTGCAAGGGCCTGCTGTGGGCGTTAAACCGCACCCTTCGTGAGTAGCGTTAGATTGGTTTAGGGGCGTAGCTCAGTTGGTAGAGCACCGGTCTCCAAAACCGGGTGTCGTGAGTTCGAGTCTCTCCGCCCCTGCCAGCCGACTAACGGTGACTACATGAAGAAGAATTATAAAAGTCCTATTGTGGATTTTAACGATAACATATTGATCGGCCTGCGGTTTTAGTGATTAAAGCGCGGGCTTGTTGGGCAAATAGAAGGACACGCAATGGCTAGAACTACGCCAGCTGATTTTTTCCGCCAAGTACGGCGCGAGGCTTCCAAGGTAACTTGGCCTACGCCGAAAGAAGCGGGAATCACTTCGGTCATGGTTTTTATCATGGTGACGATTATGGCGGTGTTCTTCCTTGGCGTTGATTTTTTATTGGGCGCTGGCATTGAATGGTTGTTAGGTACAGGGGCGTAAGATGGCAAAATCTCGTTGGTATATTATCCATGCTTATTCCGGTTATGAAGCTAAGGTAGCAGACGCCATTAAAGCGCAGGCTATTTTGCAGGAACTGGACGCACTTGTGGATGACGTTATCGTCCCGACTGAAGAAGTAATTGAAATTCGCAAGGGCAAGAAGGTTACTTCTGAGAAGAAGTTCTTCCCGGGCTATGTGCTTATCAAGATGGTGATGACGGACGATACTTATCACCTTGTTAATGCGCATGCGAAGGTAACAGGTTTTCTTGGGCAGCAAGGGCGCCCAAGCCCGATT
>NVTU01000034.1 GCA_002401685.1 Kordiimonadales bacterium | reverse complement strand
TTTCCCTCTATTGGGTTTTCTTGGTGGTACTCCGGTGCCGTCGAACTTTCTTTTGCCCGTGGCACAGTCAGGATAAAAACGCTACCGTGGCCTTCTTTGGATCGTAATGTTAATGGATGCGTCAATTCTCCCGCCAATCGTTTTACCACTGACAAACCCAACCCAAACCCCTTGTTGGCGTCCTGCTGCTGATTTTCCAGTTGCTGATGGGATTGAAAAATCCGCTGTTGCTGATCGTCAGCAATGCCTTTGCCCGTATCCCAGACCTCTAGGCTAAGTTGATCTTCGCCTCGTAAACGACAAGCGACTATCACCCCCCCATCATCGGTATATCGAATAGCATTGCTGAGCAAGTTTCGAACAATTCGCTCTAACATCATCGCATCAGAAAAAGCCATTAACGGGTCAGTGTGATTCCACTGTTTATCATTCACAATACGCTGATAGGGATCAGCAAACTGGAAATAATATTCGGCATTTACTGGATCGCCACTTTGCAAGGCGTCGCGAGCCTGAGTTTTGTATTTCTCTAGCAATTGCTTTGGATTACCACGTGAACGGTTATCATTGCGATTACCTGCACCATCCCGGCCACCACCACTTCTGCCAGCTTTTCTGGGAGAAGGACGTCCACGCTGTTTGCGCGCGTTTTGAGCGTTTTTCATACGAAATTATACCAACAGTATTCAGAATTTTGATTAATAGAGTAGAATCATTCTACTCGTCTTCCGATATCGATAATCGATTTTGTTCGGATATTATCTGCAGCGCCCAATCCATACGGGCTTTTTCACCGGAGATAGATATACCCTAGCCGCTAAAGTGTCTTTCTCCAAGCTCGAAATACAGGCCTACGACTTTTTTCCAGTAACAATTCGTTCAATTCCGGGTAAATCCTGGATTGTTTCTATCGATTTGAAACCTGCAGCCGCAAATAAAGATGCTACGTCCGCGGCTTGCCCAATGCCAATCTCAACCGAAAGACTACCGCCTTCTTTAAGGTAGCACAGGGCATTCGAACATATTTCACGGTAGGCTATTAAGCCGTCTGCACCGCCGTCCAAAGCTGACATTGGTTCAAAATTCCGAACATCTGTCATCAGGCCATCAATATCATTTCTTGGAATATAAGGGGGGTTAGAGACAATACAGTCAAACTTTTGCTGTTCGGCAGGAAGCCCGGAAAACCAGCTAGACTCAATAAAAAATGACCGTTCCTGAACCCCCACAAGAGCAGCATTTTTCTCAGCTACGTCGAGCGCCTCGCGTGAAATATCCAGCCCGACACCTTCTGCATTTGGCCGTTCAGCCAGCAGGCTTAAAAGTATACACCCGGTCCCAGTACCAATATCCAGAATACGTATCGTTTGGGTGGCACTCAGCGCCCTCAACGCCACCTCAACAAGCGTCTCGGTGTCCTGCCGAGGGATCAGCGTTGCCGGGCTCACGAAAAAATCATGGTCCCAAAAGGCTTGCTTGCCAGTGATGTAAGCCGTCGGCTCCCCCAGCGCGCGGCGCGCACACGCCGCATTAAAGAGCTCTTTTTCCTCTTCATCAAGGCCTGAAGCCTTCGAATAAAGGGCGATTCGGTCACAGCAAAGAATGTCAGCTAACAGTATTTCCGCATCCAACCGTGCGGTCTCGCCACTTACATTTTTCAAACCTGCAGTAGCCTGCTTTAACGCCGCCGAAATGGAGAGGGTGGTCAAATAGCAGCTTCCATTGCAGAAAGTTTTTCAGCCTGGTCTTCCGCCGTTAAAGCATCAACCAACTCATTCAAACCGTCACCCGCGAGGATTTGATCAAGCTTATGCAGCGTCAAACCAATCCGGTGATCTGTTACCCGCCCTTGTGGGAAGTTATAGGTGCGAATACGTTCCGACCTGTCCCCAGAGCCAACTTGCGATTTCCGATTTTCAGCACGCTCAGAATTTATCTTCTCACGTTCCATATCAAAAAGCCTGGCCCGCAAGATCTTCATCGCCTTTTCGCGGTTCTTATGCTGTGATTTCTCACTCTGCACGACCATGACACCAGTAGGAAGGTGAGTAATACGCACAGCAGAATCGGTAGTATTCACATGCTGACCGCCAGAGCCTGATGCCCGCATCGTATCAATCCGAATATCTTCTGGCCGGATATCTACATCAACTTCTTCAGCCTCCGGCAACACAGCAACGGTTGCTGCACTGGTGTGAATACGCCCGCTCGATTCGGTTGATGGCACACGCTGCACCCGGTGCACCCCGCTCTCATATTTCAGTTTGGCAAATACGCCCACGCCAGTGACGCTAGCAATAATTTCCTTAAAACCACCAGCTTCTGAAGCCGAACCGGATATCATTTCTACTTTCCAGCCGTGGCTATGCGCAAAGCGCTCATACATGCGAAAAAGGTCGCCGCCAAACAGCGCGGCCTCATCGCCGCCGGTCCCGGCCCGAATTTCCAAAATCGCTGAACGATCATCAGCAATGTCTTTAGGCAGCAATTTCACCGACAGAGCGTTGTCCATGTCCGGCAAACGCGCTTTCAGATCAAGGAACTCTTCTTGTGCAAGTTCCTTCATCTCAGGGTCATCGGTAGATGTCATCATTTCCGCTAAATCAAGAATTTCCGCTCGGCCTTCTTTAAGGGCAGTCGCGGCTTCAACAACTGGCCCTAAGGTCGAGTATTCTTTGCTAAGCTCAACAAATTCCTGATTAGAAAACTCGCCTGGTGTTGCCAGCGCGTGTTCGAGGTAATCATACCTGACCAGCAATTGCTCAATTCGTTCGTCTGAAATCACGCGCGCATTCCTACTTTTTTCCTGCAACAGCAGCCGCAAGCTCCGCAAAGGGGACTTGGGTCTGCTCGCCGTCATCAAGGCTTTTAACAGTAGCCGTGCCAGACGACAATTCATCATCGCCTATGATGATAGCAAAGCTAGCATTGTTTTTATTGGCCCTGTTTAAGCGCTTCTTCAAATTTCCTGAACGGTCCGCAGTGACGACGATCCCTGCCGCGCGAATGTCCTCCGCAATCTTGTGGGCTTCTAGAACAGCTTCTTCACCCATCGGCATGATAACGACGGCGCGCGCTGGCACTTTTCCTGTTTCAGCTAACATGGCAAGCCGTTCTATGCCACCCGCCCAACCAACGCCCGCAACTGCCGGCCCGCCTAGCTTTTGGATAAGGCCATCATAACGGCCGCCCGCAAGCACAGTCCCCTGTGCGCCGAGTTGGGTTGTTACAAACTCAAACGCAGTGTGGGTATAATAGTCCATACCGCGCACCAATCGTTCGTTATGTTTGTAGGGTATACCGATGGCGTCTAAGCCCTCTTTCACTTTTGCGAAAAAGGCGCTCGAAGCTCCATTCAAACAGTCAGACATCAAGGGTGCACCCGCAACAATGCGTTTATCACCCTCGTCTTTACTATCGAGAATGCGCAGCGGGTTGCTTTCCAGGCGGCGCAAGCTGTCTTCCGATAAACTTTCTTTATGCCCTTCAAAATAGGTTACCAGCGCAGCGCGGTATGCGGCACGGCTCTCCTGATCACCAAGCGTATTCAGCTCAAGTACAATTTTGTCGGCCAACCTGAGTTCACTTAGGATACGCCACGCCATCGCAATAATATCAACATCAGCCTCAGGATTCTCCTGCCCCAACAGCTCCGCGTCAATCTGGTGAAACTGGCGGTAGCGACCTTTCTGTGGCCGCTCATAGCGAAAAGCAGGGCCGTGTGCGATCAAGCGGCAGGGCAAACTCTGCTGCAGGCCTTCAGAAATAAAGGCGCGGCAAATGCCTGCTGTAAACTCAGGGCGCAAGGTCAGCTCTTCACCGCCCCGGTCCTCAAACGTGTACATTTCCTTCGATACAATATCAGAAGCATCGCCGAGCGGGCGTTTAAACACTTCTGTAAATTCGAAAATCGGAATGTTAAATGGCTCAAAGCCATAGGTGGCCGCTACCTTTTGAAAGGTCTCCACCACAGCTGCCATGTTGCGGGCTTCTTCGCCGTATATATCGCGCGTGCCCCGCGCTGGTTGCAGTTTGGACACGTAAAATCCTCTATCTAAATCTAGCTTTGAGCGAGCGTCGCGGCTTGTTCTTGTACCTCAGCGGCATCTATTTCTGCAGCCTTTGCCTCTACCAACTCAACAATATGGTCAACGAGTTTATCATCGGTAATCTTGTGGTCAGTTACACCTGACAAGTAAATCATATGGTTGCCTTGGCCACCGCCCGTGAGCCCAATATCGGTCTCCCGTGCTTCGCCTGGACCGTTCACCACGCAGCCAATGATCGACAGACTGAGCGGTGTGTGGATATGACTTAATCGTTCCTCCAGTACCTCTACGGTTTTGATCACTGGAAACGCCTGCCGTGCGCATGACGGACAAGAAATAATCTGCACTCCTCGGTGCCGAAGACCCATCGATTTCAGAATTTCAAACCCGGCCTTTACTTCTTCTTCGGGTTGCGCAGAAAGTGACACACGGATCGTATCACCAATACCTGCCCACAACATCGAACCAATGCCAATGGAGGACTTCACTGTCCCACCGCGCAATGCACCGGCCTCAGTAATGCCCAGATGAAGCGGATAATCGCAGGCCTCGGACAGGCTGTGATAGGCAGCAACGGCTAGGAAAATGTCTGACGCCTTCACGCTGATCTTAAAATCGAAAAAATCGTTATCTTCCAACAAACGGGCGTGGTCCAGCGCGCTTTCAACAAGGGCCTCAGGGCAAGGTTCGCCGTATTTCTCCAGCAAATGCCTTTCCAGCGACCCGGCGTTAACGCCGATCCGCATTGAACATCCGTTGGCCTTAGCCGCGCGCACAACTTCTTTAACCCTCTCGGCAGAGCCAATGTTGCCGGGATTAATCCGTAAACAGGCAGCGCCCGCATCTGCAGCTTCAAGGGCCCGCTTATAGTGAAAATGAATATCTGCGACGATCGGCACATTGGCTTCACGGCAGATCTCAGGCATGGCTGCTGTTGAGGCCTCGTCCGGGCAAGAAACCCGTACAATATCAACGCCAGCCTCTTCCGCCAACCGTATCTGAGCTATAGTCGCTTTAGCGTCAGAGGTCAGCGTATTGGTCATGGTTTGCACTGTGATCGGCGCACCGCCGCCCACAGGTACGTTGCCCACCATAATCTGGCGTGACTTGCGTCTGGTTATATCTCTCCAAGGCCGAATGCTCATAGCAGTAGTCCCAATAAAAACTCACATTCTGTGGCTTATAAAGGAGAACAGCCTTCGCTGAAAGCATGGATTTACTTAGTGCGCTGAAAAATCGCAGGTTACCGGGAACCAACAGATGATTTCGCCTCGGCCACTTCAAGAGAAGAACCCAAGACATAATCTATAATCACTTCTCCGCGCGCGCCCATCGGCGAGGCCGTAGCGCCGCTCACAGCCAGAAGAATACCGCCAGCGTTACTGGTCGATAACAAAGAAATGCCTTCTTCGCGTGACCGATACTTTTCACCCGACCGGAGTATGCCTGACCATATTTCGGTACCGTTTGTCCGGGCTAAACGCACCCAACTGTCTTCTGTTGCGCTAATAACAGTTTCAAGACCACCTATCAGTGCTTTCTTCTCTGACGCTGCGAAAGCAGCCGGTACAAAGAAGGATGTGTTGACGGCAATTTTCTTTGGTGAAACGGCCTGAGTTGGCTGGTCTACCGATACGACAGTTGGCATAATCAAAAGTAAGGTGTCATCGCCGTGAGATTGTAAATTCTGTTGCACAGCAGCCAGTTGCGCTTGCTCTACAGTATTGTTTGGCTGATTTTCCGCGAAAAATACCGCTGTATTCACACTACCACCAAGTAACAACCAGCACATAGAAGCGCCTATTAAGCCAACAAGAGGTGACATCCAGCCAGGTGTTTTCTTCGGAGCATCAACGCGGCGACCTGATACTTTTTGGAGAGGTGCTGCGCTGGCGATACCACGTTCCTTTTTAAAGGCAGCAACCATTTCGTCGGCGTTTTCACCAACCATGCGCGCAAAAGACCGAATATAGCCAAGTACATATATATCAGCGGGCAATTTATCGTAGGCGCCTGCCTCAATTGCTTTAAGATATCCCGACTGAACACATATTTCTTTAGCTACAGCTTTAATCGTGTAACCACGTGCTGTGCGAGCACTTTTTAATAGTGCAGAAACTGTAGCAGATTCGCTATTCATCACAATCAATCGTCCCCCTGCTAACCTAAATTGGCTCGGCAGTCCCAAACGCGCTAGCGTTGCTCCCTTACTCGCACCAAAACCCCCCGGTTCTGGATCCCCCAACCACACATGTTTCAGTAACCTCGCTGAAGGGAACCACGTGCAGCGTTGCGATCTCGTATCGTTTTCGATTTATGTGAGAGCACGGTCAGCAGTGAACAGCCAATTAGCGATGGGAGTCAAACTTATTACCGGTTTTATTTGAAATTAGGGTTAAACAACCGAAAATTGGGCATATATAGTATGATCTACAATTTGATATTGTGATCGCGAGCAAAAAGCAGAAGCGAGTCGCGAATCGAGTGTTCTGTTGAATTCAAGTTCGCCATCAGGAATTCTCGAAGCTTTTCCATGTGTACCGAACGGATCATACGCTTAACCGGCCCGATTGATGTCGGTGAGATCGAGAGCCGCTCCAAACCAAGAGCCACCAGCGCCATTGCCTCAATAGGCCGGCCGCCCATCTCACCGCATAGGGTCACCGGAACACCCGCTTCTTTACAGGTTTGGACAATCATATGAAGAAAGGCCAATACTGGCGGCGCAAGCAAATCATACCGATCAGCAAGTTTCGGGTTGCTGCGGTCACAAGCAAAGAAAAACTGCATCAAGTCATTCGTGCCAATTGAAAGAAAGTCTATTTCTTTCATAAGGCTATCAAGCTGCCAGCTGAGTGAAGGCACCTCAAACATACAGCCAACCTTGACGGCAACAGGCGGTGTTTTATCAAATTTTTCTAACCGGTCGATCTCTTTTTGCAAAATTGCTTTGCAGCGCCGCAACTCCGCAACTTCGGCAATCATCGGGAACATGACGTGAAGTGTTTTCCCTGCAGCAGCATAAAGCAGCGCACGCAACTGGAAGCGCAACAGTGCAGGCCGGTCCAGCGCGATGCGAATAGCACGCCACCCCATAGCCGGATTTTCTTCATCTTCGCGCGGTAAAAACGGTACCTGTTTGTCACCACCAATATCCAGCGTCCTGAAAACAACCGGCCTATCACCGGCGGCCTTCATTGCAGCGGTATATATACGTGTTTGTTCATCCACCTTTGGCAGCGCAGGAGATACCATAAATTGAAATTCGGTGCGGAAGAGGCCAATTCCCTCGGCGCCTGTGCGGTCTAGACTTGGCAAATCCACCAACAACCCCGCATTCATAAACAGATTTACACGGTGTCCATCAAGCGTTTCGGCGGGTAAGTCGCGTTCAGCATCATATGCCGCATGCAACTGCTCCTGCAACGCCAACGTCTCGCGGTACGTATCGATAACATCGTCAGCCGGGCGGACATAAACATGCTCACTGTTAGTATCAACAATAACATCTTCGCCCGGTTCGACGTGATCCAGCAAACCACTGACACGGCCGAGCACTGGAATTCCCATAGCCCGCGCAATGATAGTTACGTGCGCCGTTGACGACCCTTCTTCAAGCGCGATGGCTTTCAGATACTGTGGGTCATATTCCACCAACTCCGCAGGACCAATGTTGCGCGCAATCAAAACCGAATCTTCGATCAACTTACTATGATGGTCTGTTGTGTCGCCTTGAATGATCCGGATTAAACGAATGGCCAAATCCTCAAAGTCACCAATTCGTTCCCGCAAGTACGGATCGCGAATTTTAGCCATACGAGCTTTGTTTTCCTGATGCACCCGATCTACAGCGGCATCTGCAGTCAGCCCCAGGGAAATCGCCGCGTGCATTTTATCTTGCCAGCCCTGATCGTACGCGAACATACGGTAGGTCTCTAGAACTTCACGGTGCTCACCGCCATGGGCTAGATCTGGGTGCTCAACCAAATTCTCTAACTGCAGGCGCATCTCGGCGATCGCATTTTCAAGGCGAACACGTTCTTCTTTGATGCTGTCTGCAATTGTTTTGGTAATATGTATTTGCGGCTGATGAAATACAGCTGCGCCGGCGCCTATGCCGCTCGCCAGCATACTACCATCTAGCGTGATGGGATTGCCAATTGAGCTGGCGTCTTCAAACAGTTCGTCGCGGCCAACCAGTTCGCCAGAGCTAACAAGTTCTGCCATAACCATAGAGATGGTTTGCAGAGCCTCTACTTCTTCAGGGCGGTACCGTCTAGGTGTTACATTCTGCACCACCAAAATACCGGAAACCTTACCAGACCGCAGGATCGGCACACCGAGAAAACTGTGATATATATCCTCGCCTGTTTCAGGCCGGTATACGAAACGCGGATGCTGCGGCGCTTCGGAAAGATTAAGCGGCAGGCCGCGCTCTGCCACCAGTCCAACCAGGCCTTCTCCAATTTGCATTCGGGTTTTGTGTACGGCTTCTTCTTTGAGGCCTTCTGTTGCGAAAAGTTCCAGCACGCCACCAGCTCGCGTCAGGTAAATCGAGCACACTTCCGCCACCATATTTTGGGCAATAACCCGAACAACACGGTCCAATTTAGCTTGAGCTTTTCCACCGCCTGCCATCACACTGTGCAGGCGCCGCAAAAGTAACCTTGGCTGACTTACAGTATCAGGCAAGTTGTCTCCCTCAAATAAAGCCGCCTACTGCGGCGGCCAGCTAAACTCGATACAACTGTTAAAATGATTACGCAGCGCTCAACGAAGCACACGCCTGTTCAACAAGTTCATTGATGATATCAGCGGTTGGTTCGATCTTTTTGACCATACCAACACTTTGCCCCGCCATAATAGACCCGGTCACGACATCACCGTCAACAACAGCGCGCCTAAGGGCGCCGCCCCAAAATAATTCGATTTGCATCTGCGCTTCACTTAGCGGCACTTTGCCTTCATGGTAAGAACCAACAACAGCGCGCTGTGTCTCCATGAATTTTTCAGTGCCTTCGTTTCTAAGTGCCCGAACTGGTATAACAGGGAACTGCGGGTCGATCTGTACACTCGCGATCGCATCACGCGCTTTTGCACTGATGAAAGCCTTTTTGAAATTTGGATGGGCAATACATTCTTCAGCTACTACGAAACGCGTCCCAAGCTGTACGCCAGCCGCACCCATTTTCAAGTAGGAAGCAATCGCCTCACCGCGACCAATGCCGCCAGCTACAAACACCGGCACATTTTGGACAACAGGCAGAATTTCCTGCGCCAGTACACTGGTGGAAACCGGGCCAATATGGCCGCCCGCTTCCATACCTTCAATAATAATGGCATCCGCACCGGAACGGACGAGTTTCTTGGCTAACGTTGCCGTTGGTGCAAAACACATGAGCTTCGCACCAAAACTCTTGATTTTGGCAATCTGCGGCGCTTTCGGAATTCCGCCGGCAAGCACAACATGGCTAATGTCACATTCACCAAGAATATCGATAAGGTCGTCAATGTCTGGGTGCAGCGTAATTAAATTCACGCCGAAAGGCTTGTCGGTCATCTTGTGAGTGGCTTCAATCTCGGCTTTCAGCTGCTCGGTATTCATGCCGCCACAGGCCAACACACCAAAACCACCAGCATTTGAAATAGCTGCTACCAAGTTGCGGTCAGACACCCACGTCATTGCGCCGCCCAGAATAGCGTATTTACTACCTAAAAAATCAGTACCACGTTTCCACAGCGCTTCAAGACCAGCTTCACTCATACCCGTACCCTCAATCTTTTCGTTTCTTATTATTTTTCTGGTGCGTCCAAGCCGTAGGCTGTGTGCAAAGCGCGCACCGCCAGCTCGGTATATTCAGCGTCGATAATAACACTGACTTTAATTTCGGATGTCGAAATAACCTGAATGTTAATTCCCTTATCAGCCAGCGTATCAAACATAGTACGCGCGACACCTGCATGGCTTCTCATGCCAAGGCCAACTACAGATACCTTAACTACATCACCCATGTAAACAAGATCACGGAATTTCATGGTTTCTTTATTAGTTTCCAGCACCTTCACGGCCCGTGCAAGCTGATCTTCAGGCACAGTAAAAGTCACATCAGTAGCAGTGCCGTCCTCAGATGCACTTTGAACGATCATATCTACGTTGATATTTTCCTCGGCAAGCGGTGCGAACACGTGCGAAACCTGCCCAGGCCGATCTTCAAGCCCAACTATTGTAATCTTGGCTTC
>NVTU01000033.1 GCA_002401685.1 Kordiimonadales bacterium | reverse complement strand
GCTTTTGTTCCAAAGCTATCTGCTGCGCGATTTCGATGATGACCTGAGCCTTCTTCTGGATAGCATGGTTGGCGTCAGCGAAATATCGCGAGACGGTGTGATCAGGTTTGGCCGGCCGCTTGCGGATCAGCGATTTGTAACACCAGAATCAGGGTCTTACTGGCAGATCAGTGAAAGTGGACAGCTCCCGTTCCGGTCACGGTCTTTGTGGGATTTCGAATTTACGCCTGATGCGGAACACCGTACCTTTGCCTTGAGGTTTTACGAGACAGTTGGCCCGGGTGGGCAAACCGTCCGTGTAGCGGAGCGTGATATCATATTGCCAGAGTCTGACCGGCTATTTCATTATCTGGTAGCGAAAGATACAGCGAGCGTGCAGGCTGCTATTTATGAGTTTAACCGCTTTCTGATTTTTGCACTTAGTGCGCTGGTGCTGACTGTTACCATGGCCTTGGTTGTTCAGGTGAGCTACGGCTTAAGGCCTCTGCGGCGATTGCGCGGAAGCCTGAGCGATATCAGAACCGGGCGGGGTACGCGGATTGAAGGCGACTGGCCTGAAGACTTACAGCCGCTGGCCGAGGAAATAAATGCGCTGATCGAACAGAATGAAAAGCTGTTGGACCGGGCCCGCACCCATGTTGGAAACCTTGCGCACGCGCTTAAGACACCGCTGGCTGTTATTCAAAACGATGTCGAAGGCGCAGACGATAAAAAGTCTATCCGCATAAAGACACAGACTAGCTTAATCCTTGATCACGTGAACCACCATTTGAAACGCGCACGGATCGCCGGCGGCGGCTCGGGGTTGGGGCTACTTATCGATGAGCGTCTACAGAAAATTATAAAAGCGGTTTCAATTGCGAACCGTGAACGGGGTATCGGTTTTACCCTCAACTGCCCTCAAGAAATGCGGTTTGACGGTGAGAAGCAAGACTTTGATGAGCTGATGGGAAATCTGATTGATAACGCTGGAAAGTGGGCACGCTCGACCGTTCAAATCAGGGTGCAAGCTGTAGCAGACAGCCCGAGGCGGCCCTTCATGGAAATCCGAGTAGAAGACGATGGTCCCGGGGTGGCCGAGGCTGAACTTGAGGCCCTATTCGAGCGTGGCAAGCGGTTGGATGAAAGAGTGCCGGGCACAGGCCTAGGCTTGGCAATCGTGCGCGACATTGTCGAAATGTACGGCGGAAATGCTCAGCTCGAGCTGGCACCTTCGGGCGGTCTACGGGCTATTGTTAGATTGCCTTCGAAATAGAAGTTAAGGCGCGTTTTCTTTTCGCGAAGCAAAAGCTGCAAAAATGAGAGTGACCCATCCTGCCATCAGAGCAAGTCCACCAAGTGGTGTTATCCAGTGGAAACCACCTAAACTACCCGGCCCCATAATCGCGCGCCAATAGAGGCTACCGGAAAACCCTGCAAGGCCAACCATGAAAAATATAGCCGAGCGGGAGGCCGTGCGTTCCTGACCCAAATGTACAAGAAACGCACAGGCAACGAGCGCGAACGTATGATAAAAATGAAAATCACCGGCTTGGCCAAAAAAGCTGGTGCCTTTTTCATCCATTTTAAACGCATGCGCGCCAGAGGCAGCTAAGCCGGTTGCTGCCAAGCCGTTTACTGCCGCTATGATCATCAGTGTGTGCTTTTTCATACAAGTCTCATAATCGAAGGCCTACGCTGGAACAAGCTCAGATTTAATCATGTCTGCGCATTTCTCAGCAATCATAATGGTTGGCGCATTCGTGTTGCCGCCAATAAGACGCGGCATAATCGAGGCGTCCACCACCCGCAAACCCTGAATGCCAATCACCTTCAAACTTGGGTCTACCACTGAATTTTTGTTGTCAGTAGGCCCCATCGAACATGTGCCAACAGGATGGTAGATGGTCTCGGCACCGTCGCGGATGATGGCATCCGTGGCTTCGTCGTCTTCAATATCAATACCGTTCCATGGTGACTTTTCTTCAGTGATGAAATCAGCAAGGCCTGGTTGGCGGTACAGGCGACGTACAAGTTTAGTTCCTTCACGCAGCACACGCAGATCTTCTGGCTGGTCTAAGTAACACGGGTCTATTTTGGCGTGCTCCATCGGGTCTGATGAGGCAAGGCTGATGGTGCCTCGGCTGTGTGGCCGCAGCTGGCAGATATGTAGGCCCATGCCGTGCTCGTACGGGTCCTCTAGGCCGTGGGCCTGGTCCGCCATCGCCTGAATGAGGTGTAATTGAATGTCCGGGCGCTCCAGCGCTTTGTCCGTTTTAATGAAAGCACCGACCGGAGTGACGCAATCTGACATAACGCCAGGCACTTTGAAGAGCCATTTCAGCATCTCGAACGCGCCTTTGTCTGGCCGCTTATACTGCATCATCGAAATAGGGTCTTTCAAGTGCGCACTGACAAGCATATCAAGATGATCCTGCATGTTCTTGCCGACGCCGTTTAGCTCGTGAAAGACAGGAAGCCCCACGGCCTGAATATCCGACGGGTCTCCAATGCCAGAGAGCTGGAGTAGCTGTGGGCTATTGATCGCTCCGCCGCAGAGGATGACTTCTCGGCCTGCTTTCCACTGTTCTTTCTTTCCGCCGCGAACGAGCTCTACACCAGTGGCCTTTTTGCCCTCCAGGGTGATACGGCTTACTTGGGCATCTGTAAGGACCGTTAGATTGGAACGGCCCTTTGCTTCTTTCAAATACGTGCGGGCTGTGCTCTGCCGACGGCCTTGCTTGATCGATTGGTCGTACCAGCCAGCGCCTTCTTGCTCAGCACCGTTGAAGTCGTCTGTGTACGGTAGGCCAAGCTCTTTTGCAGCTTTCAGAAACCCATCGTTCAGCGATGCTTTTGAGGTGTGTTGCTCGACGACCAGCGGACCGTCCGTGCCGTGATATTTATCTGCGGCTCTGTTGCTGCCCTCAGCTTTTTTGAAGTAGGGCAAGATGTCATCGTAAGCCCAGCCCGAGCAGCCCATTTGCGCCCATTCGTCATAATCCCGCGCGTGACCACGCACATAGAGCATGGCGTTGATAGCTGAGGACCCGCCCAGCACTTTGCCGCGCGGCCAAAACATCTTGCGACCATTCAGGTTCTGCTGTTCTTCGGTCCAGTAGCTCCAGTTCATCGGATTAGGTTTAATCAGTTCGGTGATCATCGCGGGTACGGTGATTTTGATGGAATTGTCTTTGCTGCCCGCTTCAAGCAACAGCACATTCACACTCGGGTTCTCGCTCAACCGGGCTGCCATTGCACACCCTGCAGATCCTGCACCTACAACAATATAGTCGAAAGTTTTTCCGGTCATCTAGTCAATCGCTTTCAAAGTTATTGGTAGGCCGTCTTTTGGCTTGAAGAGAGGTATAATCTGAAACTCAGTGGTGTAGCCTTCGGGTAGAACAATGTCGTACTTAGGCAGCAGTTGCGCCATGATCACTTTGATCTGCATGTAAGCGAAGTGCAGGCCAATACACATGTGTGCGCCGCCGCTAAAGGGTATCCAAGCAAACCTGTGGCGCTCCCTTACGCCGCCTTCCGGCGAAAAGCGCATCGGATCAAATGTTTTTGGATCGGGCCAAGTCTCTTCAGATCTATGCGTTGCGACAGTACTGATCGATACCATAGTGCCCTTGGGTATGCGGTGGCCTCCGAATTCTACTTCCCGAACCGTCATGCGCGGTGTCGCTGGAACTGGTGGGTTCATCCGCAGCGCTTCTTTGATAGCATATTCCGTGAGGGGCATTTTGTTGAGGAGCTCGTAAGGCATTTCCTCGTGATTGAGGCCAAGTTCCTTGATCTCAGTCCGCAGCTTTTCCTGCCAGTCGCGGTTGCGCCCGAGCTCGTATACAAGTGTGCTCAGCGAACTGGTGATGGTATCATGCGCCGCCATCCACAGGAAAATCATATGGTCGACAATTTCCTGATCAGTGAAAGTGTTGCCTTCTTCATCTTCTGCTTGGCAAAGCCGGGTGAAAAGATCGCTGCTGTCTGAATTGCGCCGTTCAGGGATAAGTTTGGTTAGGAAATTCACCATAAATTTCCGGCCTTTAACGCCTTTCGCCATCAAACTCCCTGGAATTGGTACACGGACGAGGCCAACGGCTGCTGAAACCATGTCCGTAAGGGCTTTGTTAATTTGTGCGCCTTCTGCTTTTGGATCAATACCGAGGAATACTGTGGAGGCCAAGTTGAGGGAAAGTTCTTTGATAGCGGGATAAAACTCGAACGAGCCCTTCTCACCCCAGGCATCAATGCCTTCTGGAATGGCGGCGTTCAGGCGTTCGAGATAGCCCTTCATCGGGCCCGTTTTAAAGGCTGCACCCATAACGTGCCGGTGCGCCCGGTGTTCGTCAAAATCGAGTAACATCAAACCGCGAGGGAAAAGCCGCTCAAGGTAAGCCGCCCATCCTTTTTCGCTGGAGAAATTTTTCCCTTTATCCATCAGTACAAATTCGTTGGCCTCAGGCCCGATCAAATTCACCACGTCGCGGAAGAAAACATTGCTACGGTGTACTTTGCCGTATTTCTCGATCATCGCGTTGCCGTAGGTTTCCGGATCCTTCAACATTTTAAGAGTGTTGCCAAAAAACGGTAATCCGCTTTCGCCAGGGATATCTTTCAGGCGGGCCGGAGCTAAGTGTTCGGTGGCTTCTGCAGTGTTTGTCATAAGATCCTCGAATTAAAGTCAGAGACGAATTTGCGCGYTGTCAAAATAACTATAGAACGCGATAAGCTGCTGTCAAACCAAAGCCTTAAGCTATTGACTTAATTGTCARTAAGGTAGGGTGCGATTTGTGATGCTAGCCTGTCCAACTCGGATTCGGTTGTTRCAWGGTGCTAGCTTGCGTGTTGGGGTSCCGCCGCGCTGAGGCCTTCAGTAGSCGACAGCAGGANWTACCTAGTTACTTTTCGCCTCTTAGGCGCTTGCAGGCCTTTGAGGGCAAGGTATCATCCCGGTCGCAGCGTATCCGTTTCAGTTTTGTCTTAGGTGTTCGCGGGTAATAACCTGACGGMGTGGCTGTGCATTTATGATGCTCAATGCTTTCTGGTAGCTGCCCAAAGTAAAAAGATATYGCAATATTTTCGCGCRCYTGWGGGACGCCAGCRTTGAAGTAWGGAAAATAYCGCCATGAACGTAAGGAACGTAGCGCGCTTTGGGAGAAGAAGGTATCTTCTTGYGAKYTGGAAAGTCGGGCTTGTRTCACTTTTCCAGCACCGTTGATGTCGAAGTTCAGCAGGACATTTGCTGATTTTTTCGCGAATTTACGCTGACGCGGGAAAAGCGGCGTAGAGCAACTTTGTATATTCACCAAGGGGTTAGCTGGGTTGCCGGCGCTGGAAGGTAAAGGCGGCAGAAAACTAGTGGTGCAGCTGTCTTTCTGAGGCTTTTTGGATTCACCTCCGGTTGGTTGCAGATACTTGAATGTCAGAATGACGTCGTGACGGGGGCTTTCTTCTGAGTTTTCTATGAAAGCAAAATATTCCCATCTCTTGAGAGCTTTACCGAGTTCCCGTTCATAGCCTTTTGAATGTCGTTGGTTTTCTTCATTCTCCGTTATGAATTTGGTAATTCGGACATTCTCGGGCACTCCGGCCGAAGTAATATCAAAAATTGCCTCAATTTCTACTTCGAAAGGTGCCTTTTTAACCGCCCTGGGAACGCCTGGATTTGTGCAGTAGGAATTCTTCCACAGTCCGTCATGATACTTTTCTGGTTTGGCGGCCTGTACTGGGCTGGCCAGGAAGCCAAGGCCGGCCGCGAAAACACAAATGATCATATATAGATGGCGCATTAGTTGTCCTCTGAATTGAAGGTAATGATATTGTATTTCCCTTGAGGCAAGAGACAAGGATATTCGCGGCGTGCGCGGCACATATACCGGGCCAGGCGTACGGGCCAAATTATGCCTAAGCTCGGTAAGGGACACCGTCCAGACTTTAACTGCTCGGCTTTCCGTAACCGCCACCTCCTGGCGTGAGGATTGTAACAGTGTCACCAGCTTGAATGTCTGCGCGTCCAGATGCTTCTAGTTTCTCCACTGCGCCAGACACCCGAGTTATAAAAGTGCGGCCAACGGTACCGTTGCTGCCGCCTTCTATGCCGGGCGGGCCATCTGTTCGGTGGCTGGATAAAATCGCTGCTTCCATGGGGTCTAAAAATTCAAAAACCCTTGTTGCGCCGTTACCACCGGTATGATGGCCTGGGCCCCCAGTGTCTGGCCTGATAGAAAATTCCCGTAGCCTAACAGGGTACCGCCACTCTAAAACTTCAGGGTCGGTCAGGCGGCTGTTGGTCATGTGGGACTGAATAACATCGGTACCGTCAAAGTTTGGCCCCGCACCAGTGCCGCCTGCGATAGTTTCATAATATTGGTACTGATCGTTCCCGAACGTGAAATTATTCATTGTGCCTTGCGCTGCGGCCAATGCACCAACCGCGAGGAAAAGTGCATTGGTAACAGCCTGGCTGGTCTCAACATTGCCAGCAACGACGGCTGCAGGGGCTGTGGGGTTGAGCATCGAACCTTTAGGTACAATAAGTTCAAGCGGCTTCATACAGCCCGCATTTAGCGGAATGTCGCACCCCGTTAAAGTGCGAAACACATAAAGCACAGCGGCCTTGGTGACTGCCAGCGGGGCATTGAAATTATTAATGAGCTGGCCGCTGGTGCCAGTGAAATCGATGACAGCAGTGCGGGCCTTTTTGTTGAGTTTAATGGCCACTTCAACGGTGCCGCCACAATCCATTGCATAGCTGTAGCTGCCGTCGTGTAACCGGCCGATAAGCTGCTTCACCGCTTCTTCTGCATTGTCTTGCACATGGTCCATATAACCGTGCACCAAGTGGGCGCCGTAATGTTCAGTTAGTTTGATAACCTGTAAACAGCCACGCTTGTTGGCGGCAACTTGGGCTTTGAGATCAGCGATATTTTGGTCAGGGCTGCGGGCAGGGTAAGGGCCAGAAGCTAGAGCTATGCGCACGGCCTTTTCGTTGAAGATACCGTCTTGGACGAGATGGAAATTGGTGAAGCGGATGCCTTCTTCTTCAATGGAGCATGAGTGCGGAGGCATGGAGCCGGGGCTGATGCCGCCGATATCTGAATGGTGCCCGCGCGACGCAACGAAAAAGGCGGCGCTAGTCTCATCCCCTAAAAAGAGCGGCGTAATAACAGTAATATCGGGTAGGTGTGTGCCGCCTGCGTATGGGTCGTTGACCATAAAGACATCACCGTCTTTAACGGAACTCCCTCGCGCCTCAAGGATAGCCTTCACGCTCTCGCCCATGCTGCCTAGATGCACCGGCATGTGCGGGGCATTGGCGATCAAATTCCCGGTGCGGTCAAAAACCGCACATGAGAAGTCCAGCCGTTCCTTGATGTTCACCGACCGAGCCGTGCGGGCAAGCACGCCGCCCATCTCTTCTGCAACAGACATGAAGAGGTTATTGAATATTTCCAAGAGGATCGGATCAGGTTTTTCCGTCAAAACATGGTTGCGGCCAGAGTGCTCCGTTCGGTTTATCTCCAACGTATCGGTGGCCGTGAGGTGTGCCGTCCAGCCTGGCTCAACAATTGTTGTGCCGCCGTTTTCAATGATGATAGCTGGACCAATTACCTTGTGGTCAGGAACAAGCACTGCTTTGTCATAGACAGCTGCCTTCATCTGTCTACTGGCATACTGCATATGCATGTATGACAACGGCTCACTGCTGGTACCGTTTGCCACTATGCCCAAGGGATCATTTTCGGTTTTACCTGAGGCTTCGACTTGCAGAGACTGCAGAATAACTGCCGCATCTTTGTCGGTGAAGCCGAACTGCACCTTGTGGGCTTGCTCGAACGCTTGCCGCATTTCACCAGCTGTTCCGAATGGTACGGGTAGGGTCGTGTCGCTGCCGCGATATTTTGCGAGCCCGGTTACACGGTGGTTTTGATTGGACCGGGCTAGGCCTTGTTTTGCTAGGCGCTGTGCAGCAAGTTCACATAATTCGGTAACAGTTTCGGTGAGCGTGCCGACGTCAAGGATATCAGACTCGGTTGCCTTGTTGGTCACCGTAGATATGTTCGCGAGGCCGATGCCGAGCGCAGACAAGACACCTGAAAAAGGGGGTACGATAACACGGGTTATTCCCAATGCTTCAGCAACGAGACAAGCATGTTGGCCGCCAGCACCGCCGAAGGAAAGCAGGGCGTGGTTTTGGATGTCGTGCCCGCGTTCCACTGACACCCGTTTGATGGCACGCGCCATATGTTCAACCGCCACAGCGATGAAACCTTCGGCGATTTCTTCGGAGGAAAGGCAGTTGCCAGTTTGGTCTTCAATTTCTACTGCAAGGTTTTGGAAAGCAATTTTTACTACGCCTGAATTTAACGCCTGATTGCCGTCTTGGCCGAATATTGCAGGAAATAGGTCAGGCTGAAGCTTGCCGAGAAGCACGTTGCAGTCGGTGACGGTGAGGGGTCCGCCTCTGCCGTAAGACGCTGGCCCAGGGTTAGCACCCGCGGATTCTGGGCCGACCAGAAAGCGCCCCTGAGAGAAAGTGCATATTGAGCCACCGCCTGCCGCTACCGTGTGGATATCCATCATTGGCACTGTCATGCGTACGCCCGCGACAACTGAATCGGTCACCCGTTCATAGTCACCACTATAATGGCTTACGTCGGTTGATGTGCCACCCATGTCAAAGCCGACAATGTGCATGGCACCTGCACGTTTGCTGGTATGCGCCGCACCAACAATGCCGCCAGCAGGGCCAGACAGCACCGCATCTTTTCCTGCGAAGGCGCTTGCTTCCGCCAAGCCACCATTCGACTGCATGAAATAAAGTGGCGTATCGCCAACGGCGCCCCGCACCTGGTCTACATATTGCCGCAGGATCGGTGAAAGGTAGGCGTCTGCAACGGTGGTGTCACCACGTGAGATGAATTTCATCAAGGGGCTTACTTGGTGGCTGACGGAGATCTGATCAAAGCCAACCGCTTCGGCCGCAGTTGCCAGCGCTTCTTCGTGCGCCGGGTAGCGGTATCCGTGTACCAGACAGATCGCGCAACTTCGGAGGCCCTTAGCGAAAGCCGCTTGCATAGCCTTAGTTGCGGAGGTGAGGTCTAATTTTAAAACAACCGTTCCGTCGGCGCCGATACGCTCCTCAATTTCTATCACGTCATCGTAAATAGGCTTTGGCCGGGTTGGCTTAAGCGCGAAAAGATCATTGCGGTGCTGCTGGCCAATGAGAAGCGCATCCCTAAAGCCGCGTGTTACTAGGAGCAGGGTCGGCTCACCTTGCCGTTCCAGCAAAGCGTTGGTGGCAACTGTTGTGCCCATTTTGATGGCAGAGACTTGATCCCTCGGGAAGGGCGCGTTGGATGGCACCTGCATAATCTGACGCATGGCATAGACCGCGGCGTCTTCATAATGTTCGGGATTCTCTGATAGAAATTTATCGCTGGACAGGGTACCGTCTGGTCGCCGTGTGACGACATCGGTAAAGGTGCCTCCACGGTCGATCCAAAACTGCCATTTATTGCCCGCTGCCAAAGTTCGATCCCGTCTGAAAACCTGGTCCGTTGAGGCGTGACTATTTCAGTAGTGTAGAGGATAGGCAAGCGAGAAACCGTATATTCGCTGTGGTACCTTTGTATTTTTTGCAGGCTCCAACCCCTTGTTCGTTGATAATAATATCACTAACGGCTTTACATGGGCTTTTGATGCCTTAAGTAATTTAAAGGGACAGTATTAGGGGAGCTTGAAGATGGCAGTTTCAGCAAACACGCCGCGGATCGCGATTGTTGGCGCAGGCTTTTCTGGCATGTGTATGGCGATCAAGCTGAAAGAAGCTGGCATTCACTCTTTTACGATTTTCGAAAAAGCTGATAATGTTGGCGGGACGTGGCGCGATAACACCTACCCTGGTGTCGCTTGCGATGTGCCGTCCCATCTGTATAGCTTTTCGTTTGAGCCTAAATCTGACTGGAGCCGACTTTATTCAGAAGGCGCTGAAATTCAGGGCTACTGCGAGCATATTGCCCGAAAATACGGCCTGCTAGACCACGTTGAATATGGATGTGAGCTCACAAACTCCACCTATAGTGACGGAAACTGGCAAATAGAATTTAAGAATGGCCGTACTGAAACTGTAGCTTTTCTGGTCAGCGGGATTGGTGGGCTGCATGTACCCAATTTCCCGAACATTGAGGGCCAGGATACTTTTGGCGGGGTTAGGTTCCACTCGGCGCAGTGGAACCACGGCCATGATCTAACGGGAAAAAAAGTAGCGGTGGTTGGCAGTGCGGCCAGCGCCTTGCAATTGATCCCGGAGATTGTGGGGAAAGTAGCATCCCTGGATATGTATCAGCGCACACCCAATTGGGTAATGCCGCGCGAAAACACCTATTATAGCGAGGCCCAAAAAGGTAAATTCAAGCGTTTCCCTTTAGCAGCCAAGCTGCACCGTTTGATGATTTATCTGGGATTTGAAA
>NVTU01000012.1 GCA_002401685.1 Kordiimonadales bacterium | reverse complement strand
TTATTCGTGCGCGAACTTGCGGGCGGAGTTTATTTTGGCGAGCCGCGTGGAATCATGGATTTGCCGGGCGGCGGCCGCGAAGGCATCAACACCCACCGCTATACGGATGCAGAAATTATTCGTATTGCACGTGTTGGTTTTGAGATGGCACGCAAACGCGGCGGCAAAGTCCATAGTGCGGAAAAAGCCAATGTCATGGAAGCAGGCCTATTGTGGCGCGAAGAAGTAACCAAGCTGCATGCCACTGAATATTCAGATGTGACGCTTGAGCATATCCTTGCAGATAACTGTGCAATGCAGCTGGTGAAAGCACCGAAGCAGTTTGATGTGATCCTGACGGATAATCTATTTGGGGATATTCTGTCTGACGCAGCGGCTATGTTAACTGGGTCGCTCGGCATGTTGCCGTCGGCCTCTTTGGGTAGCAGTGGCCCTGGGCTTTATGAGCCTGTACACGGATCGGCGCCCGATATTGCAGGGCAGGGCATTGCAAACCCGATCGCGGCAATATTAAGTTTTGCGATGGCTCTAAGATATTCACTTGATTTAAAGGCGGCTGCGGACCAAATAGAAGCGGTAATCGACAAGGTGCTTGCAAGCGGGTTCCGAACCGGCGATCTGATGCCGCAGGGCGCTGACGCTGACGGACTGCAGTTGGTGAACACAGTGGGCATGGGGGACGCGGTCCTCGATGTTTTGCGAAATTAGAAATTTAGGTACAAGAAGTGTTCCGGTGCAGTGCACCAGAAACTATACCCCAGGAGAGTAAGATGGGTTTTCGTGTCGCAGTTGTTGGCGCAACAGGTAACGTTGGTCGTGAAATATTAAATATCCTTTCTGAGCGCGAATACCCCGCGACTGAGGTAATTGCGATTGCGTCGAGAAAATCCATCGGCCAGCAGGTAGGTTACGGTGATAAAGAACTGGATATCAACGCGCTTGATACCTTCGATTTTACCGGCGTTGATATTGCACTTTTTGCGGCCGGGAATGCCGTATCAAAAAAATACGCGCCAATCGCCGCAAAGTTAGGCTGCGTGGTAATTGATAACTCATCCTATTTCCGCATGGACCCGCACGTGCCGCTCGTGGTGCCGGAAGTAAATCCGAAGGCGCTTAAGGGCTTTGCAAAGAAAAACATCATTGCCAACCCCAACTGCTCAACCGCGCAGATGCTCGTGGCCTTGAAGCCGCTACATGATGTGGCGACGATCAAGCGGGTGGTGGTTTCCACGTATCAGTCAGTATCGGGCGCTGGCAACAAAGCAATGGATGAACTGTTCAACCAGACACGGGCTATTTTTGTTAACGATCCAATTCAAACTGAAGCCTTTACCAAGCAGATCGCCTTCAACGTGATCCCGCATATTGACAGCTTCATGGATGATGGTAGCACGAAAGAAGAATGGAAGATGGTTGTCGAGACACACAAGATGCTCGACCCTAACATCAAGGTAACTGCGACTTGCGTGCGGGTGCCTGTATTTGTAGGCCATGCAGAATCGATCAATCTCGAATTCGAAAATGAAATGTCTGCCAAAAAAGCGCGTGCGATCTTACGCGAGGCACCGGGCTGTTTGGTGATCGATAACCCAGCGGACGAAGGCTACATTACACCGCTTGAATGTGTTGGTGATTTTGCAACATTCATCTCGCGCATCCGAAAAGATGATACCGTTGAGCACGGCCTGAACATATGGGTTGTTTCTGACAATCTGCGGAAAGGCGCTGCGCTCAATGCCGTACAGATCGCAGAATCGCTCCTTAATCAGGGCTTGATGTCGGTTGACTAAGGCCTGTTGAAGGTCCTTTTAAATGAAAAACAGGCGGTGGATTAAAAACTGGGCGGCTATATAAAGTCGCCCGTTGCGCCTGTTAGTACTTCTTTCGGGAAGATAAGCCTAACTGTTGTGCCCTTGCCTTGCTGGCTATCGAACTCCATGCGGCCGCCTTGGTTTTCTATCAGTAAATGGGTGAGCGGAATGCCGAGCCCAACACCGTTTTCGTAGATATCATAAGCACTTTCGTAACCATCAAGTTTTTCACGGGCTTGTTTGAGCTGGGCCGCTGTCATACCAACGCCGGTATCGCGAACTGAAATAACGGCTTCGCCCTCTTCATTTGTTTCTGCACTGATTTCAATTTCGCCCATGCTGGTATATTTGACGGCATTGTTGACCAGATTAAGCAGCGCCCTTTTAGTATGCTTGCTATCGCCAAGTACATAGAGCGGCTCACTTCGGCTGACGGGCAATAGTGTTAAATTTTTTGCCGCCGCTTGCTCGCGGAGAAGCCGTCGACCTGCGCGCGCCACCTCGTTGAGGTCAAATTCAGTTAGCTCGACCGCTTCCGGTGATATCTCAAGTGTTGAAAGCGATAGAATGTCACTGATCATCGCTAGCAGTTCTTCGCCGGCCAAGCATATTTCGTTCGCATATTCGGTGGAGTTCTTGTTGTCGACTTGGGTGCCCCGGATCAGGGATGCATAGCCAATGATAGCGCTTAAAGGGTTTCGAAGTTCGTGACTTATGTTGGCCATAAACATGGACTTTGAATGGCTAAGCATCAAGGCGTTGCTCAAACTTGTTTTGGTTTTTTCTGCGGCCTGGTGATGTTGAAGTTCTACAGACGTGCGCGGCAGTATTTGGCTGATCAGACTTATGGCATCTTCTGACGCCTCTATAGGTTTGCGCCGCATAACAACCAGCGCGCCTATGGGTTGCGTCTGCCCATCAATGAGGCGGAAGGCAAGCAGGCCGCGGATTTTATGATCGGCTAGAATTGCATAGTCGGGATATTTCTCTTGCACGTCGTCGAGGTGTAGAAAGGGGGCAGATACAGCGATCTGTTGGAACAATTCCGCCGCGAGTACGAATTTTATGGGCGGCTGAGGTTTGCCGTTAGCTATCAGGCCAAGCGGTTGCATCTGTAGGCCGCTCGGATTTCGGCTTCCTATAAAGGCGATATCTGCGTCAAAAATTTTGCAGGCTTTGTGAGCAAGGCGTTCGAAATACTTTGTGCCTGCAAGCGCTTCTAGAGGCGTAAAGAAACCGTTACATCCAGCGCTGCTGACCGCTGCGCTGTCCGAGGAAGTCAATGGTTTTACAACGGATGACATGCGAGGATCCTGACTCGAATTACAAAGAACCCTTCCCCCTTTTTTTCTGTTCGCCCATGGTGCCCTATTCCTACTAAGATATGGTTAATTAGGATGCCAAGAATGGTTGACACTCTGTACTCAATTTGCATGATCAGATCTATATAGTCGTCTGTGTTTCGGCGAGACAGTAGAGCACGCTCGGGGCAAGATATGGCGCAATTGAAATAAGGGCTGCATGGCTTTGCCGTAGGGTCGACAATTGTCTTGCCGTCCGCTGCCGGTTCTCTGGTTAATTTTGTTAGGACTTATCATGATTGTTAGTCGTCCGCGCCGCAGTGTGCTGTTTATGCCTGCGTCTAATGAACGCGCACTTGAGAAGGCGAAAACCTTGCCTTGTGATACCATCGTATTTGATTTGGAGGACGCGACAGCGCCCGACAAAAAGGACCTGGGCCGTGCACTTGCCGTTGCGGCGGTGAAAGCTGGGGGTTACGGCAAACGGGAGCTGGTGATCCGGATCAACGGGTTGGACACAGATTGGTGGCAGGAGGATATCGCCGCTGTGGCAGAGTGCGGTGCTGCCGCGATCATTGTGCCTAAGGTAGAGGGTGCATTGGCAGTGCAACAGGTGGAGGCGGCCTTGGTTAAGGCTGGGGACACCGAAACCGTCATCTGGGCAATGTTGGAGACGGCCAAGGCGATCCTAAAGGCAGAGGATGTAGCAACAGCTTCCCCGCGGCTTGAGTGTCTGTTGGTTGGCACCAATGATTTAACCAAGGACATAAGAGCAGAGCGTGTGCCAGGCCGCGCGCCCGTGCTTGTGGCTCTGGCTACCGCAGTACTTGCTGCACGGGCTTACGGGCATACGGTACTGGACGGTGTGTATAATAATTTCCGCGATGCTGAGGGGCTGCAAGCCGAATGCGATCAGGGCAGGGCGATGGGGTTTGACGGCAAAAGCCTGATCCACCCATTGCAAATAGATATTGCCAATGAAGCGTTTGGGCCCAGTGCTTCAAGTTGCGCAGAAGCGCGGGCATTGATATCGGCTTTTGAAGAAGCGGCCGCTGCTGGCAAAGGCGTTGCCGTTTTTGGCGGTAAGATGATCGAGGAACTGCACGTGTTAGAGGCAAAACGGCTGCTTGCTGTGGCTGCAGCGATTGAGGGTAATGCGTAGATAATGGGAGATCTCTTGAAAAAGATCATGTTTTTACTGAGAAAGTCGATCCGGATTAAAAGACGGTAGAGACTGTCATCAGAGGGTCAAAAAAAGGGCCCCAATGGAGGCCCTTTTTCGTTTGGATACCAGCGTGGATTACCCAATGTGTTTCTTCAGGAACTTCTCAGTTTCTTCAAGCATGGTTTGCCGAGCAGCCTTGGTGGTTACGTTATGGCCACCGTCTTCTAAAGCCACATACGTGCTAGGTTTCTTCAACATCTTGAGCTTTTCATGCAGGGCCTCCTGCATTCCCACCGGGATGCGCTGATCGTCTTTCGACGCTAGGAAAAGTACCGGGGCGCTGATTTCAGCAACACGGTGGAAAGGCGAAATTTCTTCGTCACTTTTCCCCTTCAGCGCGATAGCAAGCGCCCATTCAAAGGCGTCTTTGTCCTTTACGGCCTTTTCTTTCAGGCCGGGAACGTCAGTGACACCGTTAACTGATATTGCGCATTTATACAGGCCGGGCTCTTTGATGACGCCCATAAGGGCAGCATAGCCACCGTATGAGGAACCCACAATGCAGATACGCTTTGGGTCAGCCATACCTTCGGCGATCAGCCATTTAGTGGCGTCTGTTAGGTCGTCTTGCATCAAGCCGCCCCACTGACTTTCGCCTTGGCTATAAAAAGCACTGCCGTATCCTCGGGATCCCCGGTAATTGGGTTTCAATACCAGATAGCCGCGGTTGGCAAAGAATTGTGCCTGATAATGCCATGCTGCGCTGTCCCGAATTTCTGGGTCACCATGCGGTAAGATAATTGTTGGCAGGTTTTCCGCGGTTTTCCCTACAGGTAGGGTCATGTATCCGGGTATGGTGCTGCCGTCGCGCACTGGAATTGAAACCAGTTCTGTCGGTGCTGTTTTCCCGATATCTAGCCGTGCCATCGTAGGAGACAGCAAACCAAGTTTACCTTCTTCTCTGTTATAGAGATAATAGTCGCCGGGGTTCCTGTCGTTTGAGACATGGAAGAGATACATTTCCCGCTTTTTTGCACGGCCAACCAGGCGACTGACAGACCCTTTCAGGGCCTTGGTGATGCTACGCTGGATTTTCCGCAACGTTTTGTCGAAATACTGAATGCGCGAATAGTCATCGGTATAGCCGACGCCAACCAGATGCTCTGTTACCGGGTGTTGAACGACAAAATCGATATCAATGTCTACATGGGCGAATTTCTTCTCGAGAATTTTTCCGGTTGCTAAGTCGAGCGTGAAAAGACCTTCTGTGCCGGTTGCTGTTGGGCCACTAACATAAACAACATTGGTGTCCGAGGTGAAACTACGCATGGCATATGTCGAGGACCAGCCAACGTTGGAGAGCGGCTGCCAGTTGCCTTCTTGGTCTTTCAAAATACCGTGTGGTTTCCCGTCTTTGGTTCCTAAGCCAATGCGGACCGTGCTGGTTTGATCAGTATACCAGTTGCGCACGCCTTCTTGCCCAAGTTCTACCCGGACACGCTGCAGTGTTTTTAGGAACGCCTTGTAAACTTCAGGGTTTCCGTCGAGATCCAAATCGATCTGCATCAACACGTATTGCTCGTCGTTAGGCAGGAAATCTATCAGCTTTTCAATGAAAGGAACCTTACCAAGTTTACCTCGGCCGCCTTGGTTATTCTGCCGAACACCGTTGCCTCTACTCCGCACTGGCGTTCCCAGCCAATTGGATGGTTTGTTTTTCTTTCTGGACAGCACATCATAAGCAAAAACGCGGGTCGGAATTGGCTCGTCGCTTCGTTCGTGGATGCGTTTCAGCGCCTTGGTTTGCACGAGCAGGTATCTTTCACTACCCCAGTCAAAGCGCTGAAGTTCAGCACCAGGCGCAGGCGGGATGCTCCGCTGGTTGCTGCCATCGAGGTTTTGGAAGATCAGGTATGTCTTGCCGCCCTGACGGATTGTATAAGCAATGCGGCTGCCGTCTGGAGAAAGTTTGGCATCACCAAAACCAGGTAAAGCCGCAAAGGCCTCTACCGGTAACTCTTTCGCCGCTAAATCGTTGCCGCTCTGTCCAAGTGTCATCGCCAAAACAATGGCGGTTAGTGCTGTAACGTATCTGCGCATCGGTGCCCCTCCGATTATGTTCCCAAGTCTATCGAACCCCAACTTTAGTTCCCGGGTTTTTTATACTTTAGTTGAAACTGAATGTAAAAAAAACGCCCCGGAAAATATGAGAATTCCAAGGGCGAAATTAGTTTTTTATTCTAACCTGCAGAGCAAGTATTTGTTTCAGTTGTTACTTTGTTTGATAAAGAAAATCGCTTCAGACAAAGTGAAATTAGGTGAAAGCTCACCATTGACGACGAATCGTAGAATAAAGACCCTGCCGTCGTGTTCGAAACTAGTGTCACTCACCTCCGATATGCTTCGCTAGGAACGCTTCTGTTTCTCTCAACAGCGTCAGGCGAGCCGCCTCCGACACCATTGAATGTCCGCCGTCCTTGACTTCGACATAGACACTCGGTTTTTTCAGCTTTTTCAGTTGTTGGTGCATGGCTTTTGACATTTTGTACGGGACGCGCTGATCATCTTTGGATGATATCAATAGAACCGGCGCGCTAACGTCTTGTGCGCGGTGGTACGGTGATACGGTTTCGTCTTTCGCGCCTTTTAAACCCATCTTTTTTATCCAGGCTTTTCCGCCAACAGATTTTTTATCATTATTCTTCAGGCGCGGAATGTCGGCCACTCCATTGACGGATATTGCGCATTTGTAGAGACCGGGTTCCTTGATGACGCCCATCAAGGCTGCATACCCACCAAAAGAGGCCCCGACGATGCAAATTCGCTCAGGGTCGGACATTCCTTCGCTGATTAACCAGCGCGTGGCATCGGTAATGTCGTCTTGCATTAACCCGCCCCATTGGTGTCGGCCTTTGTAGAAAAATGCATCGCCGTACCCCGTGGAACCGCGAAACTGTGGTTTGAGTACGAGATAGCCACGGTTGGCATAAAATTGTGCCTTATAGCCCCAACTGGCGTCATCCCTGGCGCCGGGGCCGCCGTGAGGCATTATGATCGTTGGCAAATTTTTAGCAGACAGCCCCTTCGGCACTGTCAAATACCCAGGAATGTTAGTGCCGTCGCGAACAGGGACAGAGACGAGCGTGGTGGATGCAGTTTGATTGATGTCGATGCCGTCCCTAACGAGCGCGATATAGCCCAGAGTTCCTTTTTCGCGGTCGTAAATATAATATTGCCCAGGGTTGGTATCGCTATGGACGTAAAAGAGGTAAAGTTCTTTGTTGCTTGCACGACCAACCAGTGTGTTGACAGTGCCTTTGAGAACCTTGTTGATGCTGCGCTGAATTTTGCGCAAGGTTTTATCGAAATACTTTATGCGACTATAATCATCGGTGTAGCCCACACCCACAAGGTGGCCGGTGGCTGGGTGCTTGGCTACATAGTCCATATCTACAGTCGGGTGTGAGAATACCTCGGCAACAATTTCGCCGGTTCTAGCATCAAGTGTATAAACAGCGTCAGTCCCGTATTTTGAGTTACCGCCAACATACAGAATGTTGGGATCAGCGCTGAAGCCGATGAAGTAATATTTTTTGGACCATGTCTGCTTGGCGATACTGATCCAGTTACCTTCGGCATTCCTGAACGTACCAAACCAAATGTCTCTGCTGATGCCGGTGTAGCCAAAACCGGCGCGAACAGTTGATGTGTGATCAGTGTACCAAGTGTTCACTCCGGTTATTTGCTGCCGAATACGCTTTCGTTTGCCAGTTCTTACGTTTACTCGAAAAACCTCTGGGTTGGAATCGAGATTGAAATCAAGCGAGACCAGGATATATTTTGGATTTTGGTAAAGGTAATCGGTGATAGTTTCTTGCTGCGAAACGCGTTGTTGGGAAGAGCCGCTGGTTTGCCTCCCACGCCGTACTTTAGGTTTTCCAAGCCACACATACTTTTGCTCTTTCAGCAGATAGGAAAACAGTCGGGTATTATATGCTTCCGATGCAAACGCATCCCGGTCCAGTAATTTCCCTGTCGAGAGAATAAGTGTATTTTCGTTGGCCCAGTGATAGTTGTTCAGCTCCCACCCATTGGGCGGCGCTATAATGCCTTGTCCGGTGCCGTCAACATTTTGAAAAAGTATGTGTTTGCGTCCCCGAGCACTGATAGAATAGGCGATTTTTTCGCCGTTTGGGGAAAGCCGTGCATTGCTGAAGCTTGGCAGCGCGGCAAAGGCCTCTAAAGGCATTTCATTATTGGCATTTGCTGGCGATAGAGCCGACAATGCCGACACCACACAGGCTATTGCTAGATGTTTGACCGACTTATTCATTTGGTACCCCCTAGGTGTGTATTTCTTGATCCGTAAGTGTGTCGGACTTATTCGAAAGTATAGACGCCGCCTAATGGCCGGCGCACGAGACCAGTTTTCTGTTAATCACCAATATGCTGCGCTAGGAACTTTTCGGTTTCCTTTAAGAATGTAAGCCGTGCATCTTCGCGTGTAACCAGATGGCTACCGATATCTATTCTCACATATTTGCTATTTTTTTTAAGTTTGCCTAATCGGCGATCAAGCGTCGCAGCCAGGTGGAAAGGGACAAAAAAGTCGTCTTTGGAAGACATTAGCAAAACGGGCACGTTAATTTCCCTAGCCCTGTGATAAGGCGATATCTCTTTGTCTTTGTAACCATCTAGGCCCATGTGTTTGAGCCAGCGCACAGCGTTGTCGTCACGGCTTCTTTTGGTGCCGTCGGTTTTTGTTGGGTCACCGTTAAACTTGGTTTTGAAAAGGTACCTTAACCTTGGAATATTCACGGCGCCATTCACTGAGACAGTACATTTATAGAGGCTTGGTTCTTTGATTGTGCCCATCAGCGCGGCATAACCTCCGTAAGAAATACCTACGATGCAAATGCGGTCAGGGTCTGCAAGGCCTTTGTTGATCAGCCACTTTGTGGCGTCGGTGATGTCATCCTGCATCAGGCCGCTCCATTGCATTGATCCCTGTTCTAGGAACGCATCCCCGTATCCTTTAGACCCGCGGTAATTGGGCCGAAGAACCAAATACCCGCGGCTGGCATAAAACTGCGACAAATAATCCCATTCAGCGTTATCCGGTGTGGAAAGGGTGCTATGGGGGATGACTATGGTTGGGAGGGCCTTGTGCACTGTCTCTGAGGGCGTGGTGAGAAAAGCTGTGATCTCAGTGCCATCTCTGACGGGTATTGTCACGCCACGGGTGGAGCCTGCTGTGTTGGGGTCAATACCTGCTCTGGTTTCAGCAATGAAGGTGAGTGCCTTATTAGCACGGTCATACAGGTAATAGTGACCCGGATTTCGGTCAGTTCGAGAGGATATAAGATATAGGTTTTTGGTGGGGTTATGGCCAACAATGCTGTTGGTTGCGCCTTTCAGTGCTTTGTTCATGGTTTTCTGGACAGTGCGGTACCCTTTATCGAAATACTTCACATGTCGGAATTCCTCGGTATAGGAAATGCCGATTGCTGCCCCGGACCATGCGTCATATTGCAATGTGCCGACGTCTACTGCCTCGCGCTGGTATGTTTTTTCAAGTATTTCGCCAGAACTGATATCAAGCTTGTAAAGGGCGTCTCTGCCATGATCGGCTAAGCCCTTCACAAATATAATTTTTGGGTCTGACGTAAGGCCCTCGAATTTATATTCTTTTCGCCACGCTAATTCTTTTATCGTAATCCAAGTCCCATCAGCGTCTTTATAAACGCCGTAGGGTCGATCCCTTTTTCGGCCTTTTTTACCGAAGCCAATACGAAGAACTGAAGATTGGTCCGCATACCAATTTGAAATGCCGTCAATATTTGCTAGGGCTTTGCCGCGACGGCCCGTGCGGATATTGACTTTGTAGATCCCTTTAGAAGCGTCTAAGCCGAAATCAAGCTTCATCAGGATGTGGTCATGGTCATTGGGTAGTCGGTCGAAAATCGTCTCATACTGGCTTAGCCGTTCGGTAGAGCTAAATCCTTTCCTACCTATGCCGCGCCGATCAGGCGCGCCGAGCCATGTATATTCTTTGGTAATCAGATCGTAAGAAAACGCGGTGGTGCGCGGGACTTTCCTTGTGCTCTGAAGGGCACCCCATGTGCGTAGCCCACCGACAACCATTATAATTACCGTATCGTTGGCCCAAATAAAGTTCTCCACGTCCAGTTGCTCGGGTGTTCTAACAAGTACACCGTTGGTGCCGTCCAAGTTTTGAAAAACAATGTTATCCTTGCCTGCAAACCGGGCAATGAAGGCTATTTTTTCACCGTTTGGAGATAGCTCTGCGGCGCGCAAATCCGGTTTGGCGGCGAAAGTTGCCAGCGGGACTTTGTTTGAAGCTGTATTGGATGCGTGAGCGCTGAACGCGCATAAGAAAACTATAGCAGTGACCTGCGTAAGTAGATGTTTCATGAATTCCCCCAAAGAAGTGCCAAAGGCACTTAATCCCTACCCTGAATTTATATACTTTCGCTTATATGTAAAGCAATGAATGGTAGAGTGGGCGTGTGCAGCTTGTTCGGCTTTTATTCTGAGCCTGCTGCCTAAACTTGTAAGTTTGTTCTTGCTAGGGCAAGAATTTTCTGTCGCTTTATAGTTGATATTTTCGTGAGATCGGCTTGCTTCCATTCTGTTTTGTTCATAACATTGCGGTTGAACTTTTGTTTACTATATTGGGGGTTATTTCTATGCGTTTTTTCTGTTCCTTTTTAGCGTTGCTTCTGGTGTCGCTGGTTGCCGCGCCCGCTCAGGCTGCACCGCGACAGTGGCTGCACCTTGAGAGCGATCATTTCGTTTTCTACACGGACTTAGATGAAGAGGCCGCCAAAAAGGTTATTTTGGACCTTGAGAAATTCCGTTTTACGGTTGGCCAATTGACAGGTTTGGATTTGAGCGAAGACCCAGCACCGCGCTTGAAGATCTATGGCTTTAGCAAACTTAAAACATATCAGAAAGATATGAACGAAGCGCGCACGCTTGGAATTTATCAGGCCTCCGCCAACGGTGCTGCATCGGCGATGTCGCTCGAAAATGGTAAGAAGATCTGGCAAACGTCGGGGATCCAAGTCATTTTTCATGAGTATGTGCATCACATTACGAACCAGTATAGTTCCTTGAATTACCCGCGCTGGTACAGTGAAGGCTTTGCCGAATATCTCGGCACAATGGAATTCGATGGCAAGAAAGCCATTATCGGCAAACCTGCAGTTCAACGATTTCCTCTCCTTAAAACGGACCGTAATTGGTTGCGGATGAATGAAATATTCAAAATAAAAGGGGAGTATGTAGGTAAGGTGCGTAACCAGAACCGGCTCGGCGAAATGTATGCACAAGGCTGGCTTCTGGCACACTATATCCATAATTCCGGACGGGGCCGAACCACCGCGATCGGGGACTTTATCAAAGGCATAAACCAGCCGGGTTCAGATTACGAAAAGCTTTTTCAAGAAACTTTTAAAACATCGTTTTCGGATTTTGACAAAGAAGTAAAATCTTACTGGTTTGGCAGGGAACTGGCTGTGGGCGTGATTGACCTTACGGACAAAATGCCTGACTTTAAATTATCTACTGTGCGTGCGTTGTCAAAAGCGGAATCTAAGATCATCGTTGATGAGGCGCTGCTGTTAACTGGCAAGCTTTGGAATAGTGGCGGCAAAGCCAAACGCCGCAAAAAAGAGGTGAAGAAACGTTTCGTAAAGGCACTTGCCGCAGGCGTTCGCCCCCTGGACCTCAACATGTATTTAGCGCGCATTGCTCGGGTTGATGATGATTATACCAGTGCAGGGAAATATATAGATGCTGCGCTCGAGATCGCGCCTGATAACGTCGCCGCCCTGACGTTGAAGGGCAAGATTCTTGACGAATCTCCGGAAAATAAGGAGAATTCACCAGCGCTGTTACGCCGTGTCAAAAACCTATATGCCAAAGCGATAAAAATTGATCCGTCATATTTGCCGGCCCTGACAGCGTACGTCTATATGACGTTCCGCATAGACGTGGAGGTAAAGCCAGAAACTTTTGAGATACTGGAATCTATTAGATACCTCGCGCCGGCACTCAATAACGGCAAGTCAATGGAAGTAGCCGCCTTGCGGAAAGCAAAGCGATACGACGAAGCAAAGGCGAAGTTGCAGCTGATGATCGATTGGGCTTTTAGCGACAAATATTTGCGCGCGCTCAAGAAAAGAATGGAAGGGCTCAAGGCGGCTGCTGCGGCTCATAAGCGATCCCTTGCCACAGTAACGGTAGAAGACGCCTGATCTGCCGCTAAAACAGCTGCGCAAGTATAAAAGGGGTCGGCATTTGCCTGCCCCTTTTTTAGCCGCCGATGTGTTTTGCAAGAAATTTCTCAACTTCAGTTAAAATAACAACATGGGATTTTTCAGTGTTGAGATAGTGGCCACCGTCCTCAATTTGCACATAAGTACTAAGATGCTGTTTCTTCAGTTTACGGTGCATGTTGCGAGATTGTTTGTAAGAAATACGGGTATCGTCTTTTGCCGCAATCAAAAGTACGGGCACGTTTATTTCTTCAAAGCGGTGGTAAGGTGATACGCCTTTGTCCTCGACCCCTTCAAGCCCCATTGATTTGGTCCAATTGCTGCCGCCAATTGTACGAATTCGGTCTGTTTTCTTTAGGCCAGGCAGGTTAACTACACCATTGATTGCAATGGCACATTTATAGAGGCCCGGTTCTTTGATGACGCCCATCAACGCTGCGTACCCGCCATATGACGCGCCCATGACGCACACTTTGTCTGGGTCGGCATAGCCTTCCGAGATGAGCCATTTTGTGGCGTCGGTTAGATCGTCCTGCATCAAACCGCCCCATTGGTTTTTCCCTGCATGTTCAAACGCGTACCCAAAACCAGAAGAACCCCGAAAGTTCGGCTGCAGTACAATATATCCGCGATTGGCAAGAAACTGCGCCCATTCATCCCAGTGCGCGGTGTCTTTGCCCTGTGGACCCCCGTGTGGCAGGATAACCGACGGAAATCTGTCGCCTCTGTTGTAGTTTTGGGGGATAGTCAAAATGCTAGGCAATGGCGTGCCGTCTCTTGCTGCAATGTTGACGGGTTTAACAGCGGCCATATCTTTCGCGGCGATGCCTGGCTTGCTGGAATCTAGGTAGGTTAAAGTCTTGTTTTCGGCGTCATACAGAAAATACAGCCCGGGTATTTGTGAGTTTCTTGCAGCAATCAAATATAGAGGTTTGTCTTTTGCTTTGCTCGCAATCTGGATTTTTACCTCAGGAATTTTTACCTCTAGTGACTGCTGGATCGTGGCAAGCTCTTTGCTGAAATATTGATGCTTTTTGAGGCCTTTCTCATGGTAAGAAACGCCAACTATTTGCCGCGTCACTGGATGCTGGACCAAGTCGTCGAAATCCACGTGCTTGCGCGCAAATATTGTCTCAAGAATTTCACCTGAGATTAAATCCAGAGTGAATATTCCTGCCGTACCATGCTCAGTGATGCCGCTTACATAAGCAACGTCATTGCGCTCGGTAAAGGCGTGGAAACTATATTTTCTAGACCAGTCTAGATCCTTAACATCGATCCATTTGCCAGCGTGGTCTTTGAACACTGCCTCGCGTTTTCCTTTGCGTGTATAGCCGTAGCCAAATCGTACCTGATGGCTTTGGTCTGTATACCAGTTTTGGATACCCCAACGGTCGTACTGTACCAGTGACCTTTTTCCCGTACGCACATTGACTTTGTAAAGCGCGACGCGTGTATCGAGCTCAAAGTCCAGTTCTAACAGAATAAAATCTGGTTCGTCAGGCAGGAGGTCTATGATTTTTTCATGCTGCGAAGGACGCTGACCCACACCTGATTTGGTCTTGTGAATGTCAGGTTTCGCAAGCCAAATCCTTTCATGAGTTTTGATATTGAAAGTGAGTAATTTTGTTTCTCGAACCGCGCGGGATCCCCGGAATCGGCTAGATTCGGTCGATAGTAGCAGCAATATCGTATCTGCATTTGCCCAGTAAAAAGTGTCGATTTCAGTATTGTTTAGTGGTGGCACTGCGATCGTTTTATTGTTTGATAATTCTTGCACATAAAGATGCTGCCGACCCTCTTGGGATATAAGGTAAGCGATTTTACTGCCGTTAGGGGATAGCTTGGCACCATCCAAATTGGGCAATTGAGCAAAATACTCTAACGGTATTTGCTTTGCTTTACCGGTTTTAGCGCGATGAGCAGCTTTGCTCTCAGTAAAAGGCGCAATTGCAGCGCCCAAACTTGATGCCTCAGGCACTATGTCAAATGCGACCACGCTGGGAGCATGGATGCCGAAAAAACCAGATAATAAAGCTATTAAGAATTTGCGTTGCATCACTGGACCCCCGTCATAAATTCGTACCCATCTATAGGTATCAGCTTGATTGTATGCAATAAAACTGTGTTTGGCTTGCGATGAAGGGATGTGTATTTTCACCGTTGGCCTGAAAAGTATCAGGCCAAATAAACCCTTAATCTCCTATATGTTTGGCTAAAAATTTCTCAGTTTCGCGCAGCACTTTCAGCCTGGCTTCAGCCGTAACCATATAGTGGGTTCCGTTTTTCAGCTGTACATAACGGCTGTCTTTACCAAGCTTTTTAAGCCGTTTGTGCATGTCTTTCGTATGTTGGTACGGGATGCGAGCATCGTCTTTGGCGGCTATCAGCAGCATCGGCACCGTAATCTCTTTTGCCCGGTGATACGGCGATACTTCTTTGTCTTTCTTACCGTTCAGGCCCCTCGATTTACCCCAACTTGATCCGCCGAGTGTCGATAGGTCAGCCTCCTTTAAACGCGGCAGGTCCGGCGCACCGTTTACCGAAATGGCACACTGGTAGAGATCGGGCTCAAGGATCGCGCCCATCATGGCTGCGTATCCGCCGTATGATGACCCCGCGATGCAAATCCGCGATCCGTCCGCGATGTTTTCGCTTATCAGCCAATTGGTGGCATCGGTTACATCGTCCTGCATCAAGCCGCCCCATTGCCGGACGCCAGCCCGCCGGAATTTTCGACCGTATCCAGTTGATCCTCGGAAATTTGGTTGCAGCACGCCGTAGCCACGGCTTGCATAAAACTGCGCTTCATAGTCCCAATTAGCTATGTCCTGGCCGGAAGGGCCGCCGTGCACAAGCACAACAAAGGGAATGCTTTTAGATGTATCCGTATTTTGCGGCAATGTGAGAACTGCCGGTATGCTGGTGCCGTCCCGAACGGGTATGCTCACCATTTTTGAGGGTGCCATCAGTTGGGGTGAGATTGCTTCCATTTTATTGGCTAGCGCCCTGAACTTCCCGGTGGCCTGATCGAAAAGATAATAGCTACCGGGGTTTTGGGGGGTACTGGTTTTAATGAGAAACCTACGTGCTGTGCTGGACCGCTCTACTACTATGTTGCTGGCCCCCGGAAAAGCGCCGTCCAAGCTTGCCTGCAAAGCTTTATAGTCAGCGTCAAAATAGACAGCACGTTCCAGGTCATCATTATACATAGCACCGATCACCAGGCCGGTTTCGCGGTCCGTGATTGCATGGTCGAAATCGAGCGTTTCGTGGACGAAAAGCGTTTCAATTATGGTGCCGGTGTTTAGGCTAAGCTTGAACAGGCCGTCGGTGCCGTATTGGCTCGCGCCTTCGACAAAGACAATGCTCGGATCGACCGTGAAACCCACCACACGGTATTTTTTGTACCAGTCTATATTCTCGAGGTTCTTCCACTTGCCGTTTTCGTCCTGGAAAATCGCCCTGTATCCGCCCCGCCTTTTATACCCAGTTCCAAGCCGTACAGTACCCTGTTGGTCGGCCATCCAGTTCTGGATGCCGTCATTCCCGGTTTTCACAACGCGGCGTTTGCCGGTGGATAAGCTAACTTTGTAAATCGCGGGGCTACCGTCCAATTGGAAATCAAAGCGCATCAAAATATGCTTGGGTTGGTCCGGCAAAAAGTTGAGGACTACCTCGTGCTGTGAGGCGCTTTCTTTCACTGTCGACGACCCAATTCCCTGGTTCTTTGGTTTGCCAAGCCACGTGGCCTTTTTTGTATTTAAGTCATAGGCGAAAATACGAGTTTCTGTAGTTTTCCCTATAAACTCACGCCGGTTCAGCGTCAGGACAAGTTCGAGTAATACGGTGTTTTCGTTAGCCCAGTAAAAGTTCAGAATTTCGGATTTTGGTTGTGGTGGAATGGCGTAAGCCGAGCCACCGCCCAAAGGCTGAACCATCAACAGGCTGCGGCCTTTCTCAGTCGTGATATAGCCAACGCTGCCACCCGACGGTGACAATTTTGGGTTTTCAAAATCGGCTAAAGCAGCAAAGGAATTGGCGGGAATGTCCGCTGGCGTTTGGCTTGCCAATGTTATCTGGCTTTCGCCAATAAATAAAAACGTTACCGAAACTAAAACTATTAAGAATTTGTTTTGCATCACTGGACCCCCGTCAAAAATACGCTAGGTGTAGCACTAACTAAAGTAGCAGCTTTTGGCAATTGCTTTGTCAGATGGTGCGTTTTGTCCGTTTCTGCCTTTTCACAAGTTGCTGTTTTCTGATATCTTTGCTTGCAGCTAAGGGGGTTAGGGCGTAAAAAACTTTTCAATGAGGCTTGCGCGGCAGGGCTGTTGCGTGGGCCGGGATTATTTAACTCTCATCGGCCAGTATCGGTCGGTCTTACTTCCTGTCAGGGGACACTTCATGGCAAAGGCGAAACGACCGCTTTCTCCCCACCTCCAAGTTTATACATTCAGTGCGGCTATGGCTGCATCGATTATCCACCGTATTACGGGCTCTGCGCTCGCGGTTGGTGCGATTTTCCTCACTTGGTGGTTGGTAGCGCTTGCAAATGGGCATGCGTATTTTAACGAAGTTCAGGGCTATGCAAGCCATCCGGTTGGACGGTTGGTCCTGTTCGGCCTTACCTTCGCACTGATGCAGCATTTTGCCTCCGGCATTCGCCATTTGTTTACAGACGCGGGCAAATTGTATGAGCTTAAGACCAACCGCAACACGGCCGTTGCGACATTTGTTTTCGCCGCTGTGATGACCGTTGTGATCTGGATAGCAGCCTATAAAGTAATGGGGGCCTTTTGAGCATGACTGATTTTAATAACCCGCTCGCCAAAGTGCGCGGCCTCGGTTCTGCCAAACAAGGCTCGGCCGCTTGGCTTACTCACCGCATAACGGCCATTGCCAATGTGCCGCTGGTGATTTTCTTTGTTGTGTCCTTCGTCGGGAACGCCGGTAAAGGCCACGCCGAATGGGTGGCATGGCTGAAGCAGCCGCTGGTCTCTGTCCTGCTGATCCTCTTTATTGCCAATTTCACGCATCATATGCGGGCTGGCCTTAAGGAAGTGGTTGAGGATTATATCCAGAGCCACGGCACCAAGTTCACCGTCAACCTGCTGATCACGTTCGTATGTGTGTTGATCGCCGGGCTTAGCATTTTCTCAGTTTTACGCATTGCATTTGGGGGCTAGGCCATGAGCAGCAGTTATCCAATTACAGAACACACTTATGACGCCGTTGTTATTGGCGCAGGTGGTTCGGGCCTTCGGGCAACTATGGGCCTCGCTGAAAGCGGGCTGAAAACAGCTTGTATCACTAAAGTGTTCCCAACACGCTCGCACACTGTTGCAGCGCAGGGCGGCATTGCCGCGTCGCTTGGCAACATGGGCAAAGATAGCTGGCAGTGGCATATGTATGACACTGTTAAAGGGGCTGATTGGCTTGGTGATCAGGATGCGATCGAATATCTGGTGCGCGAAGCGCCGGCTGCGGTTTACGAGCTTGAGCATTACGGTGTTCCGTTCTCGCGTACTGAAGAAGGCAAAATATACCAGCGTGCTTTTGGCGGCATGACCACCGAATTTGGTGAAGGCCCGCCAGCCCTGCGCACGTGTGCTGCCGCTGACCGTACCGGCCACGCCATGCTACACGGCCTTTATCAGCAGTCACTCAAGTATGACAGTGACTTCTATATCGAATATTTCGCGCTTGATCTGATTATGGAAAACGGCGAATGCCGCGGCGTGATTGCTATGAATATGGAAGACGGCTCAATGCATGCCTTCCGTAGCCAAACTGTTGTTTTGGCAACTGGCGGATACGGCCGGGCCTATTTCTCCGCCACCTCAGCCCATACTTGTACGGGTGATGGCGGCGGCATGGCACTGCGCGCAGGTCTTGCGATGCAGGATCTAGAATTCGTGCAATTCCATCCAACCGGCATTTACGGTGCGGGCGTATTGATCACGGAAGGTGCGCGCGGTGAAGGCGGCATATTGATCAACTCCGAAGGCGAACGCTTTATGGAGCGCTATGCGCCGTCAGCTAAAGACCTTGCATCACGCGATGTGGTATCGCGTTCGATCTCGAATGAGATCCGCGAAGGCAGAGGCGTTGGTAAAGACAAAGATCATATGTATCTGCATCTGGACCACCTTGATCCGGCGATCTTAGCCGAGCGCCTGCCAGGTATTTCAGAATCGGCAAAAGTGTTCGCTGGTGTTGATGTAAACAAAGAGCCGATCCCCATTATCCCGACCTGCCACTATAATATGGGCGGGGTTCCGACCAATTATCACGGCGAGGTTATTAACCCGACCAAAGACAACCCAGACGCAACTGTGCCGGGCTTGTTCGCCGTTGGTGAAGCGGCGTGTGTATCTGTGCACGGTGCAAACCGGCTTGGGTCTAACTCGCTTATTGATCTTGTGGTCTTTGGCCGCGCTACTGCGCACCGTGTTGCTGAAATAACCAAGGCAGGCGCGACGCAAAAGCCACTGCCTGCGGGCTACAGCGATATGGCACTTGGTCGCCTAGACGCAGCACGCTATGCAAATGGGTCTGCGTCCACATCGGAACGCCGCTTAGAAATGCAGCGCGCGATGCAAACCCACTGCGCGGTGTTCCGCACTAAAGATTCGCTTGCAGAAGGTGTGAAGAAAATTGACGCGGTGGCGGCCAATATTGACGACATTAAAACGACAGACCGCTCGCTTGTTTGGAACAGTGATCTGATCGAAACGCTTGAGCTACAAAATCTGGTGCCTCAAGCTGTACTGACAATGCACGGCGCTGCAGCGCGGAAAGAAAGCCGCGGTGCGCATATGCATGAAGATTACCCAGACCGCGACGATAAAAACTGGATGAAACATACGGCCTCTTGGTTTGACGGCAAGAAAGTCACCCTCGGCGACCGGCCAGTGCATGACTATACGCTGACCAACGAAGTCGAGTATATTAAACCCAAAGCCCGTGTGTATTAAGGAAGGATAGAATAATGGTTGAATTTTCACTTCCTAAAAATTCGGTAGTGGGTAAAGGCAAATCGGTTAAAGCCGAAGGCGCCAAAAACACCAAGAATTTCAGCGTTTACCGCTGGAATCCGGATGACGGCAAAAACCCACACATGGATACTTTTGAAGTAGACTTGGATGATTGTGGGCCAATGGTGCTGGATGCGCTCATCAAAATTAAAGATGAGATGGATAGCACCGTAACCTTCAGGCGGTCTTGCCGCGAAGGTGTGTGCGGGTCGTGTGCGATGAATATTGACGGCAAAAACGGCCTTGCCTGTACGACTGCGATTGAAGATGTGAAGGGCGATATTGCGATCACCCCTTTGCCGCACCAGGAAGTCATCAAGGATTTGGTGCCGGACCTGACCAATTTTTACGCTCAGTATGCGTCGATCAAACCGTGGTTGGAGACACAGTCTCCGACACCTGAGAAAGAGCGGCTTCAGTCTCCTGCGGACCGTAAGAAGCTCGATGGTTTGTACGAATGTATCTTGTGCGCCTGTTGCTCAACAAGTTGCCCAAGTTATTGGTGGAACGGTGATAAGTATCTCGGCCCTGCGGCGCTGCTGCAGGCTTACCGCTGGCTTATCGATACACGCGACGAAAGCACGGGCGACAGGTTGGACGACTTGGAAGATCCGTTCAAACTGTTCCGCTGCCATACGATTATGAACTGTGCAAACGCGTGCCCTAAAGGGTTGAACCCTGCCAAGGCGATTGCAGAAACCAAGAAGATGATGGTTTCACGGCACGGCTAAAGCGTGCTAACGAAAATACGGAAAAGGGTGCTTGCAGTAATATGCGGGCACCCTTTTTTATGCCGTATAGCGGGGAACCTAGACGCTGCTGTTTGCTACTGTTTTTTAAGGGGCTGAATTGGCAGAATAGCCCTTAATTTCTCTGGAAGGCTAGCGTATACGGTTAGCTCTGGCCCGTCTTGGTAACCGCCGATTTTCCATAGCAGCACCGCCGCAGCACCAAATGCCAGGGCGCCTGTGCCAGCCTTGGAAAGAAGAATGACGACAAGGGGAAACGTGTCTGGCAGAGGTAGGAAATATACCGCCGCAACCATAGTAAGGCCAGATAGGAGCGGGCGTACCGCTAAAGATAAGATTCGAGCCGGTAGGCCCAAAACCCTAAATAAATGGCGCGCCTCTATAAAGAGCATGCACACAGATAAAGCCGAGAAGGTAAGTGCAATTTCCGTTGGCCCAGCATAAAGGCCGGCAATCAGGCAGCCGATGCTGTAAATAAGCGCGCGGAGCAGCCAAAAGTTCGTGGAGGTTTTGGCCAATCCTGCCGCGATAAAGCTGCTGCGGTTTATTTCCCCAATGGAATTGCAAGCACAGCCAACGGCCAGCATCGTTAGAAACGGTGCAGCCGCCATCCATTGGTCGCCTAGGATCACGAGGACCAGTTCATGTGCCGTGACGGCGACACCAAAGGAAACGGCAGTGCCGACAATAAGGGCTGCACCAAACACATTTGAAATAGCCGCGGCCAAGCGCGCGGGGTCTTGTTGCATCTTGGAAAGTGCTGGCAACATTGCTTCGCCGACAGGGGTGATTAACTCGCCAATCAAGGTGCGGCCAAGGTCACGGGACATGTGGTAAAAACCGAAAAAGCTGGTTGAGGCCATGCCGCGAACAATGAATTCGTCCGAGGAGCGGGCGACATAGTTTGCCACATTCCTCACATAGGTCCAGAGCGCGAAGTTAATATGATCGCGGTGATTGATGAGGGTGAATTTTGGGCGGTACGGCCGGGCGATATGGCTGATGATCACACCAAATACTGAGGCCAGAAGCGCGCCGAATACCAGCGCCCAGTAGGACCTAAGAATAAGTGCAACGCCGATCACTGCAATAACCCGAACCAGCTTGTCGCTTGATTTCAAGAGGAAGTCTGAGCCGAATTTAAAGTCCCTTAGCATAAGTGCAGAGGCTGGGCTGGCGAAACTATCGATGACAGGAACCAACGCCATAATTTGCAAAACCGCCAGTACGCGCGGGTCTTTTAAGAATATGGCTATAAAAGGTGCGGCTATCAGTAGGGCTCCTGCACTTAAGAAGCTGAGTAGGAAGCGTATTGTCCACAGCGTGTCCAGGTCTTGTTTGGTAAGGTCTTGCTGTTTTATGACAGCTTCGCTCATACCAACTTCTTTAATCAAAAGGAAAAAGCTCAGCGCTAAGGCGGCCGTACCGAACAGGCCAAAATCTTCTGGCGTGAGCAGGCGCGCCAGAAAGGCCGCGGAGATCAAACCCAGAAAGCGCACAGAAAAGCGCGTGGCCACCATTATAGCCGCGCCCCAAAATGCTTTTTGGCGCAGGCTGCCTGGCTCTGCCTCGTTTGGAGGGTCTGTTGAGTTATCGTTCATTAAAAGACGCATATCCGACTGTTACTGTTGAATATTTTGTCTACCCTACTTATGGCGGAATGGAAAGTTTTCCAACACCGCTATCCCCGCACCAAAAGTGCAGGATAGCGGTGTTGGAAAAGGGCGCAGCTAGGTAAACTGGCGATCTGGCGATCTGGCGACTTGAGGCCTACTGCAGGAATAGGTTCTTGAGCGTCTGCTTGCGTGCGGCACTGAGGCCCATAGTATCGCGCAAGTAGCTTTCAATTGACCCATGGTTGGCTTCAATTGATTTGAACGCAGCGATCAGGAAATCGGGCTCAACGCCTACGAGCGGCATCACGTCTTTTGGTGCAATGGTTTTGCCAGCTTTGGTCGATATCCATTCAGCCACACCAACAGAAGTGGCTTCCAAGCCGACGGCCTGGTTCGTTAGCAGAAAATCTTCCATGATTTGTTCGTCATTTACTCCGAGCGCTTTCATCAGCAGAGCGCCCGCAATGCCGGTTCTGTCTTTGCCTGCAGTACAGTGAAACAGCACAGCGTTGCCTTTATGGTGGTCAATGAGCGTATCAAAGAAGGTTTTTAGACCGGCGGCATTATCAATGGGAATGGTTTGGAAGGCTTTTATAAATTGGTCACGCAGGGCTTCTGCCGGAAATTCCGTTTCCGCAAGGGTTGCGTACAATTCCTTGATCCATGCTGAGGCATTGCCGCCGATCGGGGCAGGCCTATAGTCGGGGATCCAGCCATTGGGCCAATGCACCGGGTGGCGTTCTTTTTCTGGTTCAGAGCGGAAGTCGATCACAGTTTCAATGTCGCGGGCGAGCATCTCTGTGCCGCATGTCTCGGTTAAGTCGGAAAGTTTGCCTGACCGGAAAATGCGGCCCCACTTCATAATTCTTCCGTCCTGGGCTTTGTAGCCACCCATGTCGCGAAAGTTTTTCACTCCGCCAAGGGGGATGATACGCGTTTCAATAGTCATATTGTCGGGGTCTTTCCAGGGTTCCGCAATGATTATGCCTCAGGTTTTACGGTACTATTAACCATAAACACTGTGCTTTAGAATTATAATCTATGTTGGGTTTAAAAAGTTTAAACACTTGGGCGAAAATATTCTTTTAGTTAAGATTTTTCGAGCGCCTGGCATCTAACCTTTGACAAGTGGTGGTCGCGGTGTCTAATGGCAAGTGCGCTTAAGGCGTGATCGTTAAGTTTAAGGAAATCTGCCCGTGCCTGCAGTGAAAGCCCCTTCGTCCGCGTCCTCTGATCAGCCTACCCCCACTGTGGCATACCGCCTGCTGGAGCAAGAAGGCGAAATTCGCGCTGACGATGATCAGCTACGCATTCTCAACTATCTTGACCGGTTACATGGTGAATTGATCGGTTATCCTGAAATCACTGGGAAATCTCGCGGGTTATCCATAAAAAGCTGGCGCTTTGCCCAGATGTTCCGCTGGTCCGGTGGCGATAAAAAAGTACCGCGCGGGGTTTATTTATACGGCGGTGTTGGGCGCGGGAAATCCATGCTGATGGATTTGTTTTTTGAAGGCGCGCCGCTCAAGTCGAAAAAACGCGTGCACTTCCACGAATTCATGCTGGATGTACATGCACGGATGAAAGTGTGGCGTTCAGCAAGTGGTAAAGAGCGAGCGGCCCTCGGCGGCAGAGCAAGCGAGGATGATCCCATTCCGCCTGTAGCGCGCCAAATGGCGATGGAAGCGACCCTTTTGTGTTTCGACGAACTACAGGTGACGGACATTGCAGATGCGATGGTATTGTCGCGGCTGTTTGGCGAAATGATGGAATGCGGCGTGATTGTTGTGGCTACGTCCAACAGGCCCCCGGATGATCTGTATAAGGACGGGATAAACAGACCGCTGTTCGAACCGTTTATTGACCGGATCAAGGCAGACTTTGATATTGTCGATCTGAACGGCCCGACGGATTACCGCTATGACAGACTTAAGGGTGTGGAGACCTACTATTCGCCGGTCAATGCAGAGACAACGGACAAGTTGTCGGCCGCCTTCTTCCGTCTAACCGACCGCGAAGTTGCAGATGCGGACAAGGTACCGTCGGCGGAATTGTCGGTGCAGGGACGCACAATCTTTGTGCCACGGGCAGCGCGCGGCGTTGCGGTGTTTTCGTTTAAAAGGCTCTGTGCTAACCCTTTGGGCGCGGCGGACTATCTGGCAATAGCGCGGGCTTATCACACTATCATTATGGTGGCTATCCCACAGCTGAGCAAAGAGAAACGCAATGAAGCAAAACGCTTTGTTACTTTCATCGATGCGCTTTATGAGCACGGCGTAAAGTTCCTGTGCTCGGCTGATGTGCTGCCCGAAGACTTATACCCGGCGGGAGACGGGGCATTCGAATTTGAGCGCACAGTATCAAGGTTAGTGGAAATGCAATCCGACGTTTATTTGCACCGCGGGCACGGATTGGCTGTTGATGGGTGATGCCTGGCCTACAGGCAGCAGGTCGTACCAATCGACTGTGACCCGGCATGCATGCTGGCACGCCTTACAGTGTGATAACGGTTTCTCGGCTTTAAATGCCGGTCCTTGGCATGCCTATGATTTGCAATAGTGGGACCGGGTTTTTGAGGCGTCATTGCACGCTAGGCGAGACGCAATAAGCGCCCCGCGAATTCCTTTACAGCAGGAGGCCGACAGTACCCTGTTTGCCCTTGCCACCGGAAACCTATATGGCAGGCCCGGCGCACGCGGGCGCCTATAGGCGTGGTTGTTTGGTGTCATATCCCCCGACCAGTGCATACCGCGTCGTCTGGGACTTGAAAAGCGCAATGCCTGTAGTAGATGTCATAAATGCATCGTAGCCGCTTTTGTCGGTGAAGCTTGAAACCACCAGCAAATCTGGCGTGTCGGGGAACATTGGCGTGAGCATAGAAATACCCTTTAAGCCAAAGGGCTCAGCGGCTTTTTCAAAAGCAGTAACAAATTCTGCTGATAAGCTGGTATCTGCCAGATCAATCAGACCAATTGCGAAATAGTTTCTGAAATTGCCGTTTTCCCCGAGCGTTGGGTCCGCCCCGGTGGCGGGGTAGCCCGCAGCCCTGGAAAAAGCCCGGTCGAAATATTTTTCGGCGGGTTCGGTATATTCGGGCGACGAAAAGACGCTCTGCATATGGCTGGCGTCGTCGAAGCGCATAATATGCATTTCGTCAGGCACCGTCGCAAAATCAAAGCCATTGGTATACAGGCTGTCTGGAAAAGAGAGATGGGTCCATACGGCACCTTGTTTGAGAAGGGCGGGCAGCGCGTCTTTGCGGTAGGGGTGTATTGCCGAATGATCGTTGATCCAGGTGAATATCATCGAATGAACGGGGGCAGGCGTGGGTTGGGCATTCAGCTGATTCCCGGCGGCTTGGACTGACGCGCAAAATAGGCTCGCTACCAATGAGCTACCGATAAGCAAGCTACGCAGCTTATTAAAAGGTTTTATGTGCATGGTGGACTTTCTGATTAAAATTTAACCTGGCCTCTGCGTCACTTAAAAATGCGCATTGCCTGACTTGGCTGGGCTATCAGACATGCCGGTACAAAGTCATCGGGGATTCATGGGGGTTTTGTGTGGAAGAAAAACACACATATTATCATACGGTTACAGATAGTAATTTTGCCGGCGGTGCTGCCGGGCGTGGTAAGGCGCGTGGTATATTTTAACCTAAAGCTTAATATGGCTCTGCGATTTGAGCCTTACGCCAATGGCATTTTTAGCCTGCAGTTTGCGAGCGTGGGCAGCTGAGGCCCCCCCCTGCTTTGCGGGGGCTGAACTGCTGGAATTGGATTACTCTTATTGGAAGTTGTGCGGGCCCGCGCAGCAGGCGCTCGGTAACTGTATGCCAGCTCTGGCCCCCGATTGGGCCTGATTCGTAAAGCAAAAACCGATATTAAATTGACGATTATGGCGCTGCAACCAAAATGGTTGCAGCAAACACCATGATGGGTTGTGACTGGGTCTGCGCATAGGCCTTAATTGGAGGTTTTGCTTGCAATAAAAACGAAAATTAACCATATTTTTTCTAGTTTATACAATAGGATAACGGTTCTTTAACTATACGGGTGGAATGTAGGGTATTCATGGGTTGTCTAGGTAAGGTAAACGCGCTAGTTACCTCTCTGAATATTCGTTCGTTTTCAGTATGCGGCTGCACCTCCCGTGGTCGCACCAACTCATGGCTGGAGCAGTTTCATGGCACGTAAGAAAATAGCACTTATTGGTGGTGGCCAAATTGGCGGCACCCTAGCGCATCTCGCAGCGCTTAAAGAACTTGGGGACATTGTCCTTTTCGATATCGTTGAAGGTCTGCCGCAAGGTAAATGTCTTGATCTTGCGCAGTCAGCTGCCGTTGAAGGCTTCAACGCTGAGATGACAGGCGCAAACGATTATGAAGCTATCGCTGGTGCTGACGTTGTTATTGTTACCGCGGGTGTTGCCCGTAAGCCTGGTATGAGCCGTGATGATCTGCTCGGCATTAACCTCAAGGTTATGAAATCAGTGGGTGAAGGCATTGCAGCGAACGCGCCTGACGCTTTCGTTATTTGTATCACCAACCCGCTCGATGCGATGGTTTGGGCTCTGCAGAAATTCTCAGGCCTGCCAGCACACAAAGTTTGCGGCATGGCTGGCATTTTGGATAGTTCACGCTTCCGCCATTTCCTTGCTGACGAATTTGAAGTGTCGATTGAAGATGTGACGGCATTCGTTCTTGGCGGTCACGGCGATACAATGGTGCCGCTAACACGCTACTCCACAGTGGCTGGTATTCCGATCCCTGACATGATCAAGATGGGTTGGTCCACACAAGAGAAGATTGACGAGATTGTTCAGCGTACGCGCGACGGCGGTGCTGAAATCGTTGGGCTCCTGAAAACTGGTTCTGCTTTTTACGCGCCTGCAACAAGCGCGATCGAAATGGCGGAAAGCTACCTTAAAGATAAGAAGCGTTTGCTGCCATGTGCTGCGCACCTTAGCGGCCAATATGGCCTCAACGACATGTATGTTGGCGTGCCAACAGTGATCGGCGCAGGTGGCATTGAGAAGATTGTAGAGATCGAACTGCAGGGCGACGAGCAAACTGGTTTTGACCATTCGGTTGACGCAGTTAAGGGTTTGATGGCAGCTTGTACTGCGATTGATGGCTCGCTTGCAGAATAATTGGTGAAACTTAACTAAGGCACTCCTTAGGAGTTGGATGAAATATGAATATCCATGAGTATCAGGCGAAGAGCCTGTTGAAAGAATACGGCGCACCTGTCCTTGGTGGCGGTGTTGCCTATACTGCAGCGGAAGCTGTGGACGAAGCAAAAAAACTTGGCGGTCCAGTTTGGGTTGTTAAAGCACAGATCCACGCTGGTGGCCGCGGTAAAGCGGGCGGCGTAAAAGTGGTGAAGTCGCTTGACGACGTTGAAGCTGTTGCCAAAGAGCTGATCGGCAAGACTCTGGTAACCCACCAGACTGGCCCTGAAGGCAAAGAGATCAAGCGCGTTTATATTGAAGACGGCTGCATGATCAAAAGCGAGTTTTACCTTGCACTGCTGCTCGACCGTGCCTCTGGCAAGATCACTATTATGGCGTCCACTGAGGGCGGTATGGATATTGAAGAAGTTGCGGAAAACAGACCTGAGAAGATCTTCAACGTAACCATCGACCCAGCGACAGGCCTTCAGGGGCACCACTGCCGGGCCGTGGCCTTTGGTCTTGGGCTTGAAGGTTCTGCAGCGAAGGAATGTCAGAAAGTTGTTGCCTCTCTTTATAACGCTTACACTGATAAAGACGCTGCAATGCTGGAGATCAACCCGCTTGTGCTAACCGAAGATGACAAAATGGTTGTTCTTGACGCCAAGATGTCCTTCGACGCTAACGCTTTATTCCGCCACCCGAATGTACGGGAACTGCGCGACGAAAGCGAAGAAGATCCTAAAGAGATTGAAGCTGGCAAGTACGAGCTGAACTATATCAGCCTCGACGGTTCTATCGGCTGCATGGTGAACGGTGCTGGTCTTGCGATGGCAACGATGGATATCATCCAGCTTAAAGGTGGCTCACCGGCTAACTTCCTAGACGTTGGTGGCGGTGCCACGAAAGAACGCGTGACTGAAGCGTTTAAAATCATCCTTTCAGACGATAATGTTGAAGGCATTCTAGTGAATATCTTCGGCGGCATTATGCGCTGTGATGTGATTGCTGAAGGTGTTGTGGCTGCGGCCCGTGAAGTGGCGCTTTCTGTGCCGCTTGTTGTACGCCTTGAAGGCACAAATGTTGAGCTTGGCAAACAGATTATGGCTGACAGTGGTCTGCCAATCATCTCTGCCAACGATTTGAACGACGCGGCTGAGAAGATCGTTAAAGCCGTGAAGGAGGCAGCGTAATGTCTGTACTTGTTGGAAAACACACGAAGCTTATTTGTCAGGGCTTCACAGGCGCACAGGGTACATTCCACTCTGAGCAAGCCATCGCATACGGCACAAACATGGTTGGCGGTGTAACGCCAGGCAAAGGCGGCCAAACGCATCTTGACCTGCCAGTGTATAACACTGTTGGCGAAGCGCGGGACAGGACAGGCGCAAATGCTTCTGTCATTTACGTACCGCCTCCATTCGCTGCGGATAGTATTCTCGAAGCCATCGATTGCGGCATTGAGCTTGTAATTTGCATCACCGAAGGTATCCCGGTTCTGGATATGGTGCGTGTGAAGCAGGCGCTTAAAAACTCAGGCACACGTCTGATTGGCCCTAACTGCCCAGGTGTTATCACTCCGGGCGAATGTAAAATCGGTATTATGCCGGGTCACATTCACAAGCCGGGTAACGTGGGTATCGTATCACGCTCTGGTACGCTTACTTACGAAGCCGTTGCCCAGACAACTGCTGCTGGCCTTGGCCAAAGCACCTGTATCGGTATCGGCGGTGATCCGGTGAACGGCACTAACTTTATCGATTGTTTGGAAATGTTCCTTGCTGATGATGCGACTGAAAGCATCATCATGATCGGTGAAATTGGTGGCTCTGCAGAAGAAGAAGCTGCTGAGTTTATCAAAAGCAACAAGATCAAGAAGCCAATTGCTGGCTTCATCGCGGGTCTTACAGCTCCTCCTGGCCGTACTATGGGCCACGCTGGGGCGATCGTCTCTGGCGGCAAAGGTGGTGCTGAAGACAAAATCGAAGCAATGCGCTCTGCAGGCATCATTGTATCCGACAGCCCGGCGGGCCTCGGTACAACGCTCCTGAAAGCAATTGGCTAACCGAGTAAACGACTAACAGAGGGGCGCGGCACGGAGCCGCGCCATTTGCTTATGGGTGCAGATCTCGACCAAATCGCTGCTCTAGAGGGCGTAAGCCCTCAATTTGTAGAATCGCTTTACGCGCAATTTAGCGCAGACCCAACCTCTGTTGATCAGGGCTGGCAGGATTATTTCGCAGGCATGGAAACGGCCATTACTGCATCAGGCCCAAGTTGGGCGCGGGCCGACTGGCCGCCGCGCCCAAATGATGATCTTACGACGGGCCTCGACGGCTCCGATATGTTCATCGAAGGCAAACCCAAAGCCCCAGCGGCTGGCGGTGTTTCTGCTGATGAAGTACGCGCCGCGACAATAGACAGTATCCGCGCATTGATGATGGTTCGTACGTACAGAGTACGGGGCCATTTGGTCGCGAACCTCGACCCGCTTGGGCTTGAAGAGCGCCCGATGCATACGGAACTTGACCCTATAAGTTACGGCTTTGGCCCAGAGGATATGGACCGAGCGATCTTTATGGACGGCGTGCTAGGCCTAGAGACAGCGACTGTGCGCGAAATACTTGTTATTTTGAAGCGCACGTATTGCGCCAATCTCGGCGTCGAATTTATGCATATCAATGATCCGGCGGAGAAATCCTGGATCCAGCGAAAAATCGAAGGCCGCGATAAAGAAATTCAATTCACCGACAAGGGCAAAATAGCGATCCTGAACAAGCTTATTGAATCCGTTCAGTTTGAACGCTTCCTCGGTAAGAAGTTCACCGGCACCAAGCGCTTCGGCCTTGATGGCGGCGAGAGCATGGTGCCGGCGCTAGAGAGTATTCTCAAAACCGGGGGCATGCACGGCCTGAAGGAAGTGGTGATCGGCATGCCGCACCGCGGGCGCTTGAATGTGCTGGCGAATGTGATGCAGAAACCCTACCGCGCGATCTTTGACGAATTTGGCGGCGGCTCTGCCAAGCCTGACGATGTGCAGGGCTCGGGAGATGTGAAGTACCATCTGGGTACCAATGCAGACCGCGAATTTGACGGCAAAAAAGTACACCTTTCCCTAAACGCCAACCCGTCTCACCTTGAAGCCGTTAACCCGGTGGTGATCGGTAAAGTGCGCGCCAAGCAGGAAATGAAGGGCGACAAAGAGCATAATGATACGTTGTCGCTGCTGCTGCACGGCGACGCGGCGTTTGCTGGCCAGGGTGTGATCGCAGAATGTTTCGGCATGTCCGGCCTACGCGGCTACAATACCGGCGGCACGATCCACTTCATTGTGAACAACCAAATCGGCTTTACCACAAGCCCGCAATTTGCGCGCTCCAGCCCATACCCAAGTGACGTTGCGAAAATGGTGCAAGCACCAATTTTCCATGTGAACGGCGACGACCCAGAGGCCACGGTCTACGCGACTAAACTGGCGACTGAATTCCGTATGGAATTTAAGCGCGATGTGGTGATTGATATGTTCTGTTATCGCCGCTTTGGCCACAATGAGAGCGACGAGCCAGCCTTCACGCAGCCGTTGATGTATGCTGCGATTAAAACGCACCCAAGTGTGCTGAAGCTCTATTCCGATAAGCTGGTTGCTGAAGGCGTTATTACCGCCGAGCAGTTTGCGAGCATGGAATCTGAATTTATCAGCTATCTCGAAGATGAGTTCGACGCGTCAAAAGATTATAGCGTCAATAAAGCGGATTGGTTTGAGGGTAAATGGCAGGGTCTTGGCCTGGCCGACAAAGACCACGAAAAACGCCGTGCTGAAACCGGCGTTGCTGAGATTATGCTGCGCGAAATTGGCGAAACAATTACGTCAGCCCCTGAAGAGTTTAATATGCACCGCACGCTGAAGCGCGTGCTCGATAACAAGCACCTGATGTTTGAGCGAGGCGAAGGCTTTGATTGGGCAACAGCTGAAGCGATGGCGTTTGGTTCCTTGCTGCGCGAAGGCTTCAAGGTTCGCCTCTCTGGGCAGGATTGTGGCCGTGGAACGTTCAGCCAGCGTCACGCCGTGTTTGTCGATCAGAAAACCGAAAAACGCTATGTACCGCTGAAGCATATCAATGAAGATACACACTTTGAAGTTTTGGACAGTCACCTGTCTGAATTCGGTGTGATGGGTTTTGAATATGGGTATTCAACGGCAGAACCAAACAGCCTAACCCTTTGGGAAGGCCAGTTTGGTGATTTCGCCAACGGTGCGCAGATTATCATCGATCAGTTTATCTGTTCAGCTGAGGCCAAATGGCTGAGGATGTCAGGTTTGGTGCTGTTGTTGCCACACGGCTACGAAGGCCAGGGGCCTGAGCACTCATCCGCTCGCCTTGAGCGTTTCTTGCAAATGTCTGCTGAAGATAATTGGCAGATCGTAAACTGCACCACACCGTCCAACTACTTCCATGTTCTCAGGCGCCAAATGCACCGGGACTTCCGCAAGCCATTGGTAATTATGACGCCAAAGTCTTTGCTACGGCATAAGAAGTGCGTTTCCAGCCTTGCTGAATTTGGTCCGGGATCACAGTTCCACCGCGTACTGTGGGACAACGCCCAAAGCGAAGCTGGCGGTTCAATCGAATTGAAGACCGACGACAAAATTAAACGCGTCGTTCTGTGTTCCGGTAAGGTCTATTTCGACTTGATGGAAGCGCGCGACAAACGCGGACAGGATGATACCTATCTGCTTCGTGTTGAGCAGTTATACCCATTCCCTGAGCATGCTCTTTCGAAAGAGTTGGGCCGGTTCAAGAATGTTGAACATGTTGTCTGGTGTCAGGAAGAACCTAAAAACATGGGCTCCTGGGCCTATATTAACGAGCCGCTTGAGAGCGTGCTTTTGAAACTCGAATTACCAGTGCCGCGGGCCAAATACGCAGGCCGCGCAGCAAGCGCCGCAACGGCAACGGGCCAAGCATCAGTGCATGCAGCCCAGCAATCAGCGCTTGTTGAACAAGCACTTACAGATTAATTGACAGGGTAGGAGCACACCCAATGGCAATCGAAGAAATAGTAATCCCGGCAATGGGAGAATCGGTCACTGAAGGTACTATCGGTACGTGGCTGAAGGCAGTTGGTGAAGCGGTAGCGATGGATGAGCCCATTGTTGAAGTGGAAACTGATAAGGTTGCCGTCGAAATACCAAGCCCTGTGGCAGGCGTGTTGACGGAACAGCTTGTAGCCGAAGGCGACACAGTTGAAATTGGCGCCTTGATTGCCAAGATCGATACAGATGGCGCAGCGACAGTTGCGCCAAAAGCTGCGGCAACAGCGGCAGCCCCTGCAGCTGCCGCGTCTGCACCAGCAGCGCCTCAACCAGCCGCTGCTCCCATCGCTGCTCCGGCGGTCGCGCCTCAGTCCTTAATGCCAATGTCACCAGCCGTGCGCCGGATCGTAGAAGATTATAATATCGACCCGATGTCGGTTGAAGGCACGGGCAAAGACGGTCGGTTGACTAAAGCCGATGTGATGGCTGCGATCGAGAACGGGAAAGCCCGCACGCTTACTGCCCCAGCTGCAGCAGCTGCAGCGGCACCGGCAGGCCCGCGTGAAGAACGCGTGAAAATGACGCGTCTGCGCAAAACCTTGGCCAGCCGCTTGAAGGATGCCCAGAATACTGCGGCGATGCTGACGACTTATAATGAAGTTGATATGTCAGCAGTTATGTCAGCGCGGACTAAATATAAAGATCTGTTCGCAAAGAAGCATAACATCAAGCTTGGCTTTATGAGCTTTTTCACACAGGCCTGTTGCCTCGCCCTGCGCGAAGTGCCCGCAGTGAATGCGCAGATTGAAGGCGAAGAAATTGTTTACCGCAATTACGCCAACATCAGTGTGGCAGTATCTGCACCGAACGGCCTTGTGGTTCCTGTTATCCGGGAAGCGCAGGACATGACGTTCGCGGAAACAGAACTGGCGATCGCTGGGTACGGCCGTAAGGCCCGTGACGGCAAATTGACCGTTGCTGACATGAAGGGCGGTACCTTCACTATTTCAAATGGCGGCGTTTTTGGTTCCCTGCTTTCAAGCCCGATTTTGAACGCACCACAGTCAGGTATTCTTGGGATGCACAAAATTCAGGAACGTCCGGTTGTTGTTGGCGGCGAAATTGTGATCCGACCGATGATGTATCTGGCGCTTTCTTATGACCACCGGATTGTGGACGGCCGCGAAGCCGTGACCTTCCTTGTGCGGGTTAAAGAAGCGCTTGAAGATCCGACACGTTTGCTGCTGGATATGTAATTTAATAAAGGGCCGAACCGACAAAGTTAGTTCGGCCTTTTTTGTGTGGGGCAATTCCCGCGAATAAGAATAAACGAAATACAAGGGACTGAGACATGTCTGACGCTTTTGATGTTGTTGTAATTGGATCTGGGCCTGGCGGCTATGTGGCTGCTATTAGAGCTGCACAGCTCGGCTTGAATGTGGCCTGCATTGAGAAGCGCGAAACGCTTGGAGGGACGTGCTTGAACGTGGGCTGTATGCCTTCAAAAGCGCTACTGCATGCATCGCACTTGTACCACGAGGCCGGGCACGACTTTGAAAAGTTTGGCTTGTCAGTGAAAGGCCTCAGCGTTGATATTGGAAAAATGCTGGCATCAAAGGACGAAACCGTAAAAAGCCTCACGGGCGGCATCGAGTTTCTATTCAAAAAGAACAAGATCGAATGGATCAAAGGCGCTGGCAAGTTCACCGGTAAAGACACCATCGAAGTTGCGCTGAATGACGGCGGTAGCCGCACTGTAACGGCCAAGAATACCATCATTGCCACTGGTAGTGACGTTGCGAGCTTGCCAGGCGTGGAAATTGACGAAAAAATAGTAGTGTCGTCCACTGGGGCGCTTGATCTGAACCCAGCCCCTAAAAGCATGGTTGTTATTGGTGGCGGCGTGATCGGATTGGAGCTCGGTTCTGTTTGGGGCCGCTTGGGCGCTGACATCACCGTTGTAGAATTTATGGATCAGGTCCTGCCGGGCATGGACATGGAAGTGCGCAAGACCTTTGGCCGCATGATGAAGAAGCAGGGCATGACCCTGAAGCTTTCCAACAAAGTGACGGCTGTTGAAAATAATGGCAAATCGGCCAAGGTGACGTTCGAGCCTGTTAAAGGCGGCGACAGCACCACGATAGAGGCAGATGTTGTACTGGTGGCCGTTGGACGGCATCCCTATACCTACGGACTTGGGCTTGAGACCATTGGCGTTGAGATGGACGAACGGTCCCGCATTAAAATTGGCGCCGATTTCTCAACCAACGTTGCGGGTGTTTGGGCGATTGGCGATGTGGTTGAAGGACCAATGCTGGCGCACAAAGCAGAAGACGAAGGCGTTGCCTGCGCTGAGAATATCGCGGGCCTGAACGGCAGCGTTAATCACGCGGTTATTCCAGGCGTTGTTTACACAGCGCCTGAAGTAGCAACTGTTGGCAAGTCGGAAGAAGATTTGAAGGCAGACGGTACGGCCTACAATGTTGGTAAATTCCCCTTCACTGCAAACAGCCGCTCGAAGGCCAATCAGGCTACTGAAGGCTTTGTGAAGATCCTTGCGGACAAGGAAACTGACCGCATCCTCGGTGTGCATATCATTGGTGCAGACGCAGGCAACATGATTGCACAAGCTGCGACAGCGATGGAGTTCGGGGCTTCAGCAGAAGATATTGCACTAACATGCCATGCCCATCCGACTGAAACTGAGGCGATGAAGGAAGCGGCGCTAGCCGTCCATAAGCGTACAATTCATATGTAGTGCTATCACCGCAGTTTCGGTGTTAAAAAAACGCCCCGGATCATGGATCCGGGGCGTTTTTTGTTGGCGTCTGACTGGCATGACATACTGTCGTTGAAGTACTTTCTTCACAATGCATGCGAGATAAAGGGCCTTGGAAGACCATAATTAAAGGTTGGGTCTTTATATAAGTATAGGAACGAAGTGATTCGTTCTTTCCTTGATCTAGTCTTCCTAACCTAACTTAATGATATTTTTGTAATTTATTGTTAAATCTTTTCTACAAAATCTAAGATTCATGGTTAAATTTTCCCTTACCTATTGATAACGAGCGCTAAATTTTTCGTGAGAATGCATCCATACATCCCTATTTTACGTATCTATACTTGCTAAACACTAAGGTCTTGCTCCAAATTTATTGACGTTAGTCTTAGAATTTACTACCGAGGGTGGGGCGAGGCATGTAGCTGCGTTGTATCCGCAGCTTTGTTTTTAACGCCGAACCTATAGCTTTGGTTCATGTTTAGGAAGCATCGAAATGACTGGCCGCCGAGTAGATTTTGGGGCGATGAAAGTGTTAGTTGCTTTGTCAAATAAGCAGTTGGCTGACTATGTTTGGCATTTTTTGAAAAATAACGGTGCGGGGCATGTGCAGCTGGTGCATCATTCAAAAGATGCGGTTAGCCGCATGCGCGACTTCGACTTCACACATTTTTTTATTGGCCATCACCTTGAAGAGTTTGGTGGACCGGACTTTAGTCGTTTCATTCGGATGACAGACGGGCCTGTGGCTGAGGCGCCGATCATTATGATCATGTCGACGCCAGATATTGAAAAGGTTGTCGATTCTCGGGACGCCGGTGTGAGCGAGATCATGAGCGTGCCTTTCACGGGTAAACAGCTTGAGGAGCGTTTGGTCGCCGTGTCGGGTAAGCCAAAAGAGTTTATCCGCACAAGTACGTATATTGGCCCGAGCCGCAGGCGGTTTAAAAAAGAATTTCAAGGTGAGGACCGGCGGAAAAAGCGTTTTGCTGCACCGAACGCTAAGACGGCTTTTAGCAAAGCCATGCAAGCGGCTGGCTAGATAGGCACCCGCAACTCCAGTGCCCTGGCTGTCGTTAGCATGGTCTTAGCAAGATCACCCCTTTTCAGATCAATCCTGAAATCTATATTTTCACTGGATTAAAGGGGGAGGAAACCGACCGCATCCTGGGTGTGCATATCATAGGTGCGGACGCGGGCAACATGATTGCGCAGGCTGCAACAGCGGTGGAGTTTGGGGCTTCAGCAGAAGATATTGCGCTAACATGCCATGCGCATCCGACTGAAACTGAGGCGATGAAGGAAGCGGCGCTAGCCGCCCATAAGCGTACAATTCATATGTAGTGCATCTGCACTTTTTTAGTATTCAAAGACCGCCTCGGATCATGGATCCGGGGCTTTTTTTATGGGCGTTTTTAGGAAATCGGGCAGTCATAACACTCTTGTTATACGGTGCAGGGAGCGCGCTGTTACCGATTAAACATTGCTCCAAACAGCCAGAGTAAATGGGATTGAGCGCAGTCCTGTCAGCTCCATGATTTTGCACCAATGGGAAGTTATCAGTGTTCGGTATTGAACAAACTTGTTCAATACCGAACAAAATTTTATGAATGTTATGCTGCAGCAACAACATAAGTGTATGAAAACTATATATATTTATATTTTTGGGTCTGGCATATTTGTTGCTCAATGGATTGGCGCAGGAGTTTTGAAGTCCGCCAGCGTTTGAGCATGGAGCGTCCGATCGTCTTGCTCATTGATGTCATGTCTCAGGAGTAAATATGTTATCCAATTATATAAAGATTGCTTTGCGTCAACTTGCACGCAATCGGCTTTATGCTTTGATAAATGTAGTCGGTTTGGCGGTAGGCCTTTCGGTTTATCTAATGGCGGGGCTGATTGCCGATTATGAGAGCAATCATGACAGCATGTTCGCCAACAACGACCGCATTTATATGGTCTCGAGCGTCTGGAATCCGGCTTATAGTAACAGCGACGTTGAAAGCACTGGCAGCTATACCGGTTTGCAGCCGATCATCGCCGCGCAAATGCCGCAGCTACAGGGCGTTGCGAGACGTATGGAAAACGAGTTTCTGATATCCGCAGGCGAAAAATCTTTTTATGAGACTGTAAAATTCGTTGATGCGGATTTCATAGCAATGTTCAATTTCACCTATTTGCACGGCAGTGCTGACAGCCTATCCGGCCCGAATATGATGGTGGTGAGCGCCGCGCTTGCTAAGAAGATCTTTGGCCGCACCGATGTGGTTGGGCAGTCGATAAACTTGGACAAAAAGGCTGACATGGTCATCGTGGCGGTGATTGCTGATGTCGCAAAAGATAGCCACTTCAGCGGCAGCGTTGATGAATTGGCTTCGTTAGATGCATTCACGCTCCTGGAAAATTACGCAACCTATGACGATAGTTGGGAAGTTGAAACGGACTTTAACCGCGTTCAGACCGCGAATGTTCTCTATGTGATGACAGATGGCGCCTTGTCTGCCGAAACGCTTAATCAACAGCTTAATACACTGTTCAAACAGGCGGTTTCTAACCTCGTGGACCGTTCTGTGATTGGCTTGAATGCTCGTTTGTTAAAAGAAGCAAATTTGAGCTATTGGAACCAGCTTGGTGTGCCCTTCATAGCCACACTAAAAGTGCTCGGTCTGCTTGTGCTGGCGATTGCTGTTATCAATTACGCAAATCTGGCAACGGCCCAGAACATGGGGCGGTCACGCGAGGTTGGGTTGCGAAAAACTTTGGGTGCAGGCCGAAAGGAACTGCTCATCCAATTTCTGATCGAAAGCCAGGCGATTGTCTTGGTGGCAATGGTTCTGGCTTTGACCTTGGTGGAACTGGCGGTGCCGGTCTTTAATCAAGTCACCGATAAAATTCTTATGTTCGACTATCTGACCACTCTACCTTGGCTGTTTGGTACCACGGTTCTTGTCGGCCTCGCAGCGGGCGCATATCCGGCTTTTGTTATTTTAGGCACCAGCCCAGTTGAAGCGTTGAAAGACGTGGCGACGAAAGGCAGCACGGGTAGTGGATTCCGTAAACTGATGATGGTTAGCCAATTTGTCATAACAATTGTGATGATGGCCTTGGTCTTTGTTATTTATGCCCAGAACGAAAAAGTTGCTGAGGGCAGCGCTATTTTCCCCAAGGGGCAGGTGATCGTGCTTAGCCGGGTCTTCAACGAGGATGTCACAGCTCGACGCGAGGTTCTGACGCGTGAACTGCGGGCAATACCAGGTGTCTCCTTGGCCAGCTTTAGCAGCCAAGTGCCGTTTATGGCGCAGAATTGGGGCATGCGGGTGTCGCGCCTTAAGGGCGACGCTGATAATACCGTCCGCACCAATAATATGCACATCGATTATGATTTTTTGAAGCTCTACGATATTCCAATCATTGCAGGGCGTGATTTTTCTCGTGAAGTCTCTAGCGATGTGCGGGACAGCACGGTGCGCCGGCGTAACATATTGGTAAACCGTTTGTTCAGCCAGCAGCTTGGCTTTAGCAGCCCAGAAGAAGCCGTAGGGCAATCCATTTATAATGGCGCTAGTAATCCCTTCGAATATCAAATTGTCGGGGTGATGGAAAACCGCAACATTTTAGGTCTTCAAAATGACGTCGTGCCTTTCATAATGTTGATGGAGCCCGATTTCAATTTCAGATTATCCCTCCGGCTTACGGAGGGCGCGGGGCCAGAAACCATCGAGAGCATCGAACGTGTTTGGGCCACCGTCCTGCCGGAAAATCCCATTGACTGGAGTTTTCTCGATGCTGATTTTGATGAGGCTTTCAAAGTGATGCGAATGGTGAACGGAGTGATCGCAGGCTTTGCAACGCTCGCTGTTTTGCTGGCTTTGATTGGCCTGTTTGGGATCGCTGCTTTTATGGCTCAAAAGCGCACGAAGGAAATTGGCCTGAGAAAAATACTAGGGGCTGGCATTAGTCAGTTAGTGCAGATGCTGATTTTACAGTTTTCACGTCCCGTAATGTTGGCGATCCTGATCGCGGTACCGCTGGCTTACATCGGGGCTGAGGAATATCTTATGCTGTTTGCAGAGCGAATCGATGGCGCAATCTATTGGATTATTTTTGCCGGAGTGGTCTCAACGCTTCTGTCCTGGGTTATCATCGCGGTGCATGCCCTAAAAGTGGCACGCCAAAGTCCAATCACAGCGTTGCGTTATGAATAGCCTTTAGGAGGGCTCGTTATTAGGGGCGCTAGGATTTAGAAGCCTTGAAATACCTGCCCGGCGAATGTGAGGGCGATTGCCATAAACAAAAAGGGTTTGAGCGCGAGGCGCGGTAATTCTGTGCCGCTGCGGATTATGTTGAAGTGGCGTACTGTTGTCCATGCGTTAAAAAGCGCGGACGCGATGCAGGATATTCCCATGCCGTATATGGTTAGTGTGGATGCTGTAAGCTCGCTTTGCGCAAGGTACAACACGTACAGCAGCATCAGGCTAAAAACCGTAAGGGCGGCATAAAGCGCTATTAGGGTCCAGCCACGGAAACGGTCAATGTCGGTTGGTGGAGGTCGGCTATTCATAACGGCTCAGGGTCCTGCGGCTGTGTTTTCAAAAGCTCTGCACAGCTAGGCCCTGCGGAACGCTTTATCATATACGTCTTTTAGCCGGGCGCTATCAACCTCTGTATAAATTTGTGTAGCCTTTAAGTCTGAATGGCCGAGAAGTTCCTGTATTGTGCGTAGGTCTCCGCCGCGGGATAGCAGGTGCGTTGCGAAACTATGACGGAGGGCGTGTGGGGTCGCGCTGTCTGGTAAGCCGAGCGCGGCGCGGACTTTCTGCATGGCAAGCTGCACAGCGCGTGCGCCTAGCCTTTTACCGCGTACACCCAAGAAAAGCGGGCTGTCAGGCTCCGCTGTGTAAGGGCACAGACGCTGATAGTCAGCAATGGCGGCATGTACCACAGGCAGTACTGGCACGATCCGTTCTTTGCTGCGCTTGCCGATAACGCGCATGGTGTCGCCAGAAGGCACGTCCGCACCGTTCATTGCCAGCGCCTCGCCAATACGCATCCCACAGCCATACAGTAGGGCGATAACAGCGCCGTCGCGCGCGGCCACCCAATCCTCAGAGGCTGTATCGCCGATGCTTTCCAATACGGTGCGCGCACTTTCTTCGGTCAGTGGGCGGGGCAGGCGGCGGGGTAACTTGGGGCTCTGTACCGCTTTGATCGCGTCGTTGCTGATGCTTTCGCTGCGGGCGATATAGCGGTAAAAATTCCTGATAGCTGATAGTTCGCGCGCGATCGTTTGCGCTGAAACACCTGCTTGTCGCCGGTTGGCTAGGAAGGCACGAAAATCGCGGACTTCAAGGGAGGACAACGTGCCCATTGAAGTGGCGCGTTCTTTATACCCACGCAAAAATTGGACAAAGCCGCCAAAATCGCGGCCGTAAGCCGAAACCGTGTGGCGGGACATTCGTTTTTCACTGGTAAGATAGCGCTGCCATTTGGTGACAAGAGTAGACGCGTCTGCGGTGAGGCAGTCCAGCGTGCCGCTTAGGAGAAAGCTATCTTCCTCGTTGGTCAATATTAAGCGCCCGGGTACCGGAGGTGGCCAAGGAAGCGTGATAAGGACGGCATATTCTCTGTGGCTTTACGCATCTGGTATTTTGCTGTCTCGATCTTCATCACATCTTCGATGCGGCGATCAAGGAACGCCCATGTATCCTCGTAATCATCGCTTTCATCGCCCAGCCAATAGACCGCAACAGCGCTATACACCGCGCTAAGCGTCATACGCTTGGTGTAATAGTTATGGTCGGTGGATGTATCACCTGCAGCGCGCCACATGGTGTCGGCTGTGCGCCACAAGGTTTTGCTGCCCAGTACCAGATGCTGCGGTAGGGCCAGTGCTGCAAGCGTGCGCTGTGTAACCTCGCGGTGCTCGGTTTCAAGCTCCAGCTTGGTACGGACGGCCACTGTGATGCGGTGTTTGATTTTCATTGATGGCAGGTCTTTGGCCTCAAGCGCCGCTGCCAAGGCCGAATCGCCTGTATCAAGATAGGCTTCCAGCACTTCAATTGCACCGCGCGGGAATGCCAGCTCTGCCATTGCGTCCGAAATGCCAAAATCTTCCGCAGCCAGCGTAAGAGCCGCTGAGGTCCAACCGTCAAAAGCAACATGAGGCAGCATAGCTTGCAACAAAGGGGCCCGCATTTCCTCTGGTGTCATGTCATCTTTGTTTAATTCGCTCATGGCCTATGCTTTCGCGCAGTATGGTAATGGCAGCTACCGGTCATCTCCGGGCCTCTTGCCTGTTAATAGCATTATATGCACAAGCGTGCGAGTGGCATAGTGCCGCATTCCGGTAAAGTTGGTGTGTGACCTGGTTTTGTGGTATGGTCTGAACAGATTAAGGAAGGCGTGACGGGCCCCAATGTGGGTGCGACAGGCTTTCTTTGTGTTTTAACTTGTGTGCCAACAATAGCTTTGCTATATGGCGCGTGCCCTGTAAGTGGCAACTTTCTTGTTGCTTGCAAATTATGGCTTAGAAAAGGAGTGAGAAACCCATGGAGGTTTCCGTTCGTGATAACAATGTGGACCAAGCCCTACGTGCTCTGAAGAAAAAACTTCAGCGCGAAGGTGTTTACCGCGAAATGAAAATGCGCCGCTTCTACGAAAAGCCCTCTGAAAAGAGAGCCCGTGAGCAAGCTGCGGCTGTACGTCGTGCACGCAAACTAGAACGTAAGCGCCTAGAGCGTGACGGTCTGGTAGCTCGTAACCGTTAATTCGGTAATCGATAACAGAATTTAAAACCCCTCGGAGCGTGATGCCCGAGGGGTTTTTTTTTGACGCGGGTTTGTTTATGCCTTTCAACCGACTTGGCTCTTTTTTCGACCGCGCATGCCATTCTTGAATACGGATTAACCTCTTTAAGGCACCTTGGTTCAGCCGCCTTGGAGGATGAAGTGTGCTGTGATGAAAGATGTGTTCTGGGATGAAAAGAGGGTCAAGTCTTGAATTGATCCTACAAAGAGTCGATTCTACTAAGAAGAAATATTTGACCCCTTGCCCTTGCTGGTATTAATTGGGTTCAGTCGAATCTGGCGGCTTCAGTATAATTTACGCAGAGCATGTATGTTTAAAAACGTTCTAAAAAAAGCCGGAAAATTATTCCAAAAAAGTGAATATTCTTCTGACAAGAAAATTGATGATCAAATCGAGCAGCTTTCTAGTGAAGCTGTGGAGCTTCTTCCATTCTTGGCGTTTTCTGGTCTGGTTCGGTCAGTTGAGCAGCGGGACGTAATTGGGCAATATTATAGGGTGCCGTATTTTTACTGGAAATCACGTTTGCCTAAAGCCGCTCGTTTGGCGGCAGCAGAAAACCTGAGGAAAGTGGCAGCTGCGGAGGTTGTTCAAGGATATAACCTTATTATTTATACCGGCTTGATTATGAGGCTCCTTCAGCTGAATGAAAGGGAGAGACAGTCCTTTTTAGCGTATCAGGAAGAGTTGCAGGATATTCGATACTTAAGCCCAGAATTGTTGTTTGAATTTATAACAATCCTATATGCAGAGCGAAATCATCAAGCAGTGAAACGGTATACTGGGCTTGCTTTTGCAAGGAGCGATTTGCCGTTTCGGCAGCGTGAGCTTTATTGCGATTTTCATTTCGAAGCATCCTACCAATTGCTGGCCAGTCGGATATTTCAAAATAACATTGAACAGCCCCACATTGCTGAGTTGAAAGATTCATACGACCTTTGTGTAGCGCAATTGGGGGCAACCAATCCGCACCTTAAAAACTATCTGGGCGTAATTGCGTGTATCGAGAAGCGTTTTGAAGATGCAGTTTCTCTACACGCGTCGAAAGACTTAAAACAAGGATATTATAGTCAATATTTCCGTTCAGGGGCCAACGTTGTTTCGCTTGATTTAATGAGGGAATTCGCGGACCGAGACTATGTCGACGAGCCATCATTACGCTTTAAAATGCAGCACCAAAAAGCCAAGAGCTGTACGCTGGTTTCTTGTGATAGCGGGTATTTCTACATGTATATTAAGGGATTTGTTGCGAGTTTCGCACTCCATAACCCTGGCGGAATTGTCCACATACACGCCGTAGATTTTGAGCCCGAACAAAAGCGTATTACGCAGATGGAAACAGAATTCAATATAGGTATCAACGTTACCTTGGATGCTCAGTCTTTGGAGGCGCTAACCCCTGATTTGATGAAGGGATATTGTGCGGGCGCGCGCTATATGTATCTTCCGGAATACCTTGACCGCTATGAGCGCGTGATCATTACTGACATTGACGGTGTATTGCGTACCAGCGAAGACGCTATTTGGCAGGATCGGGAAGACGCTGTTTTGCTATCAACGCTGGCTCTAGAATCTAACCGGAAGGCTCACTTCGCCTTCTGGAGCAATATAGGCGCAGGTGCAACCGGTGTGCCTGCCAATCCTAGTGGACGCCTGTTTTCTCGCGCTATCTCGGCGTACCTTAGGTACAGATTTGATCAGTGTAACAAGACTGATGAGCGGTTCTTCTTTTCAGACCAGGTCGGCTTGTTACTCGCTGTGCTGGTGCTTAAGAATGAATGTTCCTATTTGCGTATGCCGCAACTTTTTGATCAATCCGGTAGCAATAAAGTAGGGGGGCGCGCTCGAGTGAAAAAGGCCAAGCAACAGGAATTGCTCGAAAAAATGCGACTCCAAAAAGAACAGTAAAAGCGCCTGTATCCTTGATAGCGCGCATTAACCGCAGGTCCCAAGTTATGGTTGGAATTGCTGAGCTCAGTCTTATTACCAAAGGCAAGGAGTTTGTAGGACCAGTTCTCGGCGGGCGTTCTAAGGTATCCAGCAAGATGCGGCTTCTAGGAAGAGCCATCTGAAAAGAGGGCCCTTGAGCAAGCTGCGGCTGTACGTGTCCTGTACGTACACTGGAACCTAAGCGGCTTGAGCGTGACGGGCCCGGTGGCTCGTAGCCGTTACTGGGGCAAACGAGCGTAGAATTTAAAACCCCTCGGAGCGTGCGGCCGAGGGGTTTTTGTTTTCTCAGATGGCACAATCATTCATGGGAACGCTCCGGCAGGTCCTGAGTTGCTATAGCGCCAGCTTTATACCGACCCTTTGGCACCAATTTTGGACACGCCGTTTCTGTCAAGTGCATCGCCGAATTTGGTCCAGAAATTATAGTCACGTTGATATTGCTCCTCTGAAATTTGGGGGCGGATATATTCGTTCCACTTCAGAGCCTTATCTGCCAGTGCAGAGAAGTCCAGCGACCCAAAGGCATCGCGATATTCTGGTTCGCCAGGTTCGTAAAACCCAGCAAATTTTCCGTCGGCTCCAACCCTGGCATTAGCAGACATTTGCTCGATCATCATTTTGCCCTCTGCCAACATGCGCTCCTTATCGCTCATGCCTTCAATTGTTTCTGCCCAAGCTGCTTTCACAGCGGCGGGTGTACTGTCTGTCGGGAAGCGGAAGCTGTGGCCTGCTCCAGTCGTATATATGCCGTCTGTATTCCAATCGCGCTGCGCCCCGCGCGGTAGCATCAAGTTGAGCGCGCCTTCGGCTGACATGGCGTCAATGTGCCGCGCGCTAATGGGGACTGCTAAACCCTGGGTGACCTGCAAAATCTCTCGCTCGTCAGCCGTCAGGCTCTTTAGAAATGATTTTGGGTCACTAAAGCCATCGGTGGCGGTCGCTTTTTCTAGAATCGAGGCAAACTTTTCCTTCAAGGTATCGCGGTCGAGACCAATTTTCTCCGCGCCCGCGTCGAGCCCGGCGTTCCAGCGCTCTGGCCATAAGTCCGGTGAAAGCAAGGATTGCCCCGCCTTGATCGGGCTACTGTTAACACCGATGAAACCGCGGCTTTCCGACGTGTCTTCCTGGTGTAGGGCGGCAGCAAATGCACCGCTTGTATTTTGTTGTGGTCGCGCCCCTTGTTGCAGAAAAGGGTTGAATGATGAAGTTTCCTGTATCGGCATAATTGTCCCCGCAATGGTCCAAAAGTTCGGGAACATGCAAATCTTATACCTGTTTTTACTCATGAATTTTGGGTTTAGGCTGTTGGGTTGGGCATTAAATACCCCATTTTGTGGTATGGTAGATTGTCAGTGAGATTTGGTGGGCGAGGGGGCGAAACGGCTTGTTGCTTGCCGTTGGGCCGTGTCTCAGTACAGGTTGATTAAACAAATTTAGGGTTGAAAGTCTCCCCTGTTTACGGCTTTTTAATCAAACAAATGGTATTCCGGTGGTGGCTTCCTCGTGGCAGTTCTGCACTTGAGATTGCCTTGTTCGTCTTACCTCTGGCCTACGTGTTTGGTGTTCCGACCGCTACTTCATTCAGTAACGATGACCTTCTATACAGGAGACGACTGTGCCTATTTCTGCTATTGCGAACTTGGAAGACCTTGTCCCTATTCGGGGTGTATCTTACGCTCCTGTGCCGTCAGACAGCGCATCAAGGCCACCTGAAAAATATTTTGACACTGACTTTACAAATGAAACTTTTTCCCTGCTTTGGGGAAGCATAAATAATGGGCGCGGCGACATCAAAAACCTGAGCGATATTGGCGTGAATTTTTTGCGTTTGCATCACTGGAGTGTCCCGCCTGCTCCGGGATATGAGCCCGAAGAAAAACAGCGAAATCATCTACCGTTTCTGCGGGAATGCAGCAAACGGGATATCAAGGTTCTGGTGCCTATCTCTAATCAGTTTCTGCGGCAAATACACCGTGGGAAAGGGGAAGAAGTCAAAGCCGCGATTTTGGCGATTGTGACCGAAGTTTATAATAGGCAAACCAGTACCCCTGCAGGGGCTGGCATGTGGGCAATTGGCAATGAATTTGATCAGGGCAGTCCGGTTTTCGATGTCGGAGACGTTGTAATGGCGATTGAATACCTGGATGAGGCCGAAACCGTGCTGGGTATTTTGGCAGAGAACAGGTTGCCGGTCACGGCCCCTATTTCTTTTGACAGATATGCCCCTCGTGCCCCTGGTGTCGTAGCCCTCCAAAACCTTAAAAGGGCGATCAACGCAAATGCGGCGCTGAAACCCGCAGCCGCAAATTTTTGGGATAGCCGATTTGTGGCCAGCGTTAACCCGTTCGACGACGGAAGGCATCTGAAGGCCTATATTAATAAGGCGTTTCCTAAATATTTCCCTGATTTACCGTTTTTCTTTCACGAAACAGGAGCGCCTATCCAGGCTGGGTCTGCAGTTGCTACCCCGATTGACCAGGCCAGCTTCGTGAAGGGCCAATTAGAGGCGACAACGCACCGGGCAAACTTTCTGGGACGATGCATCTTTCAGTTTTTGAACCAAACGGCCATGAAAAGCTGGTCCGAGACCACCTTTGGTATGACGCAATATTCTGGGACCCCCATAACTATGGGGAAAATATCTTCGAACTACGAGCCGGGAGGGGGAGAACTTTATCCTGTCGACGCTTTAACAGAAAAACCACTTTTCAATATGGTGCGGGATTTCTATTTGGCAGAAGCTTTCCTTGCAGATGAGGATACTCTCACGCCAGCGCAAACGGCTGAAGGCACCGAGGACCGGGCAGGGTTGCTATAAGGCGTGGGTATATGCGAGGGATGCAGTGCAAAAAAAAGACAGCCCGGAAGCCGCCTTTAATTCGAACTGAGATTTAGTGGTCTTTTGCGACCTTAAATCTCAAACTTGATGCCTTGTGCGAGCGGAAGTTCGCGGCTGTAGTTCACTGTCGATGTTTGCCGGCGCATGTAGGCGCGCCATGCGTCTGATCCACTTTCGCGACCGCCGCCAGTTTCTTTCTCGCCGCCAAATGCGCCGCCTATTTCAGCGCCAGAAGTGCCGATGTTGACGTTGGCAATGCCGCAGTCTGAGCCGCCGGTTGCGATGAAGGCTTCCGCCTCGCGTACATCCGTGGTGAAGATGGAAGACGACAAGCCCTGAGGCACACCGTTCTGCAACGCGATCGCTTCATCAAACGTATCGTATTTCACGATGTAAAGGATCGGCGCGAAAGTTTCTTCGCACATGCTGGCTGTTTGGCTATCCAGCTCAACAATCGCTGGGTTCACATAGTAACCGTTCGGGTACTCGGCTGCCAAAACTCGGCCACCGCCTGTGATAACGCCGCCTTCAGCGCGGGCTGCTTCCAAGGCTGCTTCCATGCCCCCGAAAGACTGCTCGTCGACCAGAGGACCAACCAGTGTTTTGGGCGCCAGCGGATCACCAATGCGAATGCCAGCATATGCTGCTTTCAGTTTTGGTACGAGTGTGTCGTAAACGCTTGTGTGCACGATCAGACGGCGCGTGCTGGTGCACCGCTGGCCCGCAGTGCCAACAGAACCGAATACAATGCCAGGGATCGCCATATCGAGATCAGCGGACGGTGCGATGATGATGGCGTTGTTGCCGCCAAGCTCCAACAAGCATTTACCGAAACGTTTGGCAACACGTGGGCCTACGTCGCGGCCCATACGGGTTGAGCCGGTAGCAGAGACAAGCGCGATGCGGCTGTCGTCAACCATGGCTTCACCGATGTCGCGGCCACCTTGAAGAACGGCAGAAAGGCCTGTAGGGGCATCATCGCCAAACTTGGCCACTGCGCGGTCAAACAGGATTTGGCAGGCCGCGGCTACCATTGGTGTTTTCTCAGAAGGCTTCCAGACGCACGGGTCACCGCAAACGATGGCGAGCGCCGTATTCCATGCCCAAACAGCAACCGGGAAGTTGAAAGCTGAGATAATGCCGACAACACCAATTGGCTGCCAATATTCGCGCATATGGTGGCCAGGGCGTTCTGACGCAATCGTCAGGCCGTGGAGCTGCCGGGAAACGCCTACTGCAAACTCGCAGATATCGATCATTTCCTGAACTTCGCCTTTGCCTTCTTCCAGGATCTTGCCGCATTCAGCCGTTACGAGCGCGCCGAGCGCGTCCTTGTGTGTGCGCAGTTCTTCACCGAGCAAGCGTGCCAGTTCGCCGCGGCGAGGGGCTGGAACTATGCGCCATGCTTTGAAGGCCGCATCAGCATCGCTGATTTTTTGGGCTACCGTTGCTACGGTGTCCATCTGTACGCGGCCCATCAGGCTGCCGTCGATTGGGGAGATCACATCCAGGTTGCCACTTTCGAAAAGGGCGGGGTCGATGTCCATTGATTTTAAAATGTCGGCTACGCGTGATTGCATGGTTTGGTCTCCTAAATACCTATTTATTTCTTAAACTCGAAAGCGTAGCGGTTGGGCCAATGGCTTCCGGGTCAATTGTGATTTCGATGAGCGCAGGCTTGCCCGCTGCTCGCGCTGCAGCGAGGGCCGCAGGGAATTCTTCAGTTGCGTCAACGCGCGCGGCGTGCAGGCCAAAGCTTTTGGCGAAGGCGACAAAATCCGGGTTGGTCAGATCGGTGCCTGATACGCGTTCCGGATAATGCATTTCCTGGTGCATACGGATGGTGCCGAGCATGCTGTTATTGAACACTAGGAATATAACGTTGGCGCCGTAGCGCATGGCCGTTGCCAATTCCATGCTGCTCATCATGAAGCAGCCGTCACCAGCGCAGGCGATTACTGTTTTATCTGGGTAAGCGATTTTGGCTGCAATGGCTGCAGGCACCCCATAACCCATTGCGCCAGACGTGGGCGCAAGCTGGGTTGGGAAAGCGCGGTAACGGTAAAACCGGTGTAGCCAAGCGGCGTAATTGCCTGCTCCGTTACAGAAGATGGTGTCTTCGGGCAGTTCGTCGCGCATATGTTCGTAAAGCGCGGCTATCTTCACATCACCCGGATTGTCTGTTGGGGTGGTCCAAGTTTCGAAGGACGCACGCGCCTCAGTAGTGCGGTCAGCCCAGCGGTCTGAATTCGCAAGCTTCATGTCTGCCAGCAACGGCGCAATGGTTTGCGGTGTGGCGTTAATGGCGAGGTCCGGCTGGAATACGCGGCCAAGCTCTTCAGCCCCTTGGTGGATATGGATCAGCGTTTGGTCCGGAACCGGAACTTTCAGGCGTGCATAGCCGCCCGTGGTCATCTCGCCGAGGCGAGAGCCAAGCACCACCAATACGTCCGCGTCTGTCATGCGCTTGATCAGGGCAGGGTTCGCGCCAATGCCCATATCGCCAATGTAGTTCGGGTGATTATTGTGGAACCGGTCCTGACAGCGGAAGGATACTGTGATCGGCAGGTTGTTGTTCTCAGCGAACGTTTGAACCTGCGCCACTGCGTCGTTTGACCAACCACTACCGCCAAGCATAACCAGCGGACGCTCAGCGTTTTCCAGTAGGGATTTCAGTGTATCCATGTCTGACGGGCCAGGATGGGCGAGCGCAGGCGTATAAGGCTTGATGTCCTGACGCGCACAAAAATCGGTTAGCATGTCTTCGGGCAGAGCAAGCGCCACGGGCCCCGGCCGTCCAGAGGTGGCTACGCGAAATGCACGACCAATATATTCGCTGATGCGGGAGGCATCGTTAATCTCAGCCGTCCACTTAGTGACTTCGCTGAGGAAACGGCGGTAGTCAATTTCCTGAAAGGCTTCGCGTTCTACTTGGTCGCTGGCAACTTGGCCGATCAGTATGATCATCGGTGTGCTGTCTTGAAACGCAGTGTGCAGGCCGATAGTGGCGTGTGTCGCCCCGGGGCCACGTGTAACAAAACAAATGCCCGGCTTGCCTGTTAACTTGCCGTAGGCTTCCGCCATATTGGCAGCGCTGGCTTCATGCCTGCAGGTGATAAATTCCAGATCAGCACCGTGCATTGCATCAAGCGCAGCGAGATAACTTTCCCCCGGCACACCAAAGGCCAGTTTCGCACCGTTTGCGGTTAATGCCTCAATAAGAGCTTCGCCGCCGGTGATCTGTTGCTGATCTATAGTCATGTATCGTTCCCGTTTTTTGTCAATTCAGTGCCGCTGCCTGCCCACCATATTATCACGCCGCCCTATTCTGGTTCCCACTGAAGGGAGGCTCGGGGCGGACTGGCTACGGCACTAATTATTGACCAGCCCTTAAGCAGCAACTTCTACTGAACGGGCATAGGCGCTACCAAACCGGTTTTCAATGAAATCCTGAAAATCAGCATCTTCCTGTCGTACAAAGCCTTTTTGTGGCAACTTTCCGTTAGCCAGCATGTCGAGCATGGTGCAAATGCCGGCGGCTGTTGTGATTTGAATGGCACTGAAGCGTTTGCCACCGATGTCCGCTGCATAGACTTTGTGCGCGTAAGTTTCTTGAATGAAACGACCATCCTTTTCGCCGGATACGTTTACGAATACAAGAACCACATCCTGCATCGTGATCGGCAACGCATGCTCGAAAATATCTTTCATCAAATCCTGGCGCTCGCCGAGACGGAGATCATGCAATAGCAGTTTCAGGATGTCGCGGTGGCCCGGGTAGCGCACTGTGCGGTAGTTGAGGTTACTTACCTTGCCGTCCAAAGTTTCGCAAAGCGTGCCGAGGCCGCCGGAGGTGTTAAAGGCTTCATATTCGATACCGTCGAGGCTGAAATGCTCCAGCTCTTCAAGAGGTGGCATTTCCGTTACTTTGCCGTTCACAATCGCTTCGCACGGATTGCAATATTCGTTGATCAAGCCGTCCGTTGACCATGTGAGGTTATATTTCAACGAGTTGGACGGGTACTTTGGCAGGGCACCAACGCGCATATGCACGTTCTGGAGGCTATCGAAGCGCTTTGCCAAGTCGTAGGCGACGATGGAGATAAAGCCCGGCGCCAAACCACACTGCGGAATGAAAGCGCTTTCGCTGCCTTCTGCCAGTTCGCGTGTCAGGCGTGTGCTTTCTACATCTTCTGTCAGGTCAAAATAGTGAACGCCAGCGGCCTTGGCTGCAGGAGCAATGATACGGGTCATCGTATATGGGCAGGCAGAAAGAACGGCGTATTTGCCTTTTAGAGCAGCAGCCATTGCTTCTTTATCGGTCGCATCCAGTTCCAGTGTTGAAACGGCATCATTCTTCGGCATGCGCTCAAGCGCGCGGGCGCTGATGTCAGCAACGGTTACATGATAGTCGCCTGAAATTGACAACATAGTTGATATCATTTCACCGATTTTACCGGCGCCCATAAGCAGGATGTTTTTCACTGGATACTCCTAAAAAAGTCTTTTGTCCCTTGACGTAGCTACTCTGCCTTCGGGCAGGTGACTACATTCTTGAATGCATTTTAGGGGACAGTTCCGGTGATTTAAATGGACAGGCTGTACAAAATGTTTAAAAATATCATACGATTTACCGGCATACCCGGCATTATAATGGCGAGGACAAGGCGTGGACAGAATAGACAAAGATTTGCTTATGGAGTTACGGCAGAATGCGCGGCTGAGCTTAAGTTCGCTTGCCCGCATCCTTGGTGTCTCTCGCTCCACCATACAGGATCGGCTGAGCAAGTTAGAGAAACGCGGCGTTATCAGTGGGTACACTGTTAAACTCGGGCAGGATTACGCAGCACGTGAGATCCGGGCGCAGGTGATGCTGAAGATTGTTCCCAAAGCCCAAGACGAGGTGGTGGCCTTTTGTCGGGCGCAGCCGTCTGTCACAACGCTGCAAACGATTTCGGGTGAATTTGACCTTGTTGCGGTGTTGCAAACCGAAACAACAGCCGAACTTGATGCCACCATTGACGCCATTGCTTTGTTAAAAGGAGTTGAACGCACTCAAACAAGTGTGGTCTTGTCTACCAAGTTTGATAGAGCGGGGTAGGGCCGCGATGAGGCTTTTCTGTTTCTGAGCGCTGGGGACATTTTTTTGCTTAAGGACAATATGGTTACGGCGGAGGATTGCAGTGCATGGAGTGCAGGCTGTATTGAATTTCAATAGGCAGAGTATTTGTAATTTTGACCTTAGGTTAATTGCTAGACAGCGCTCTAGAAGGCTGAAAGGGAGCTAAATGTCCGAGGATCGGTGCCAGAGTTGCCAAACACCTTTTGCGGGTGGTTTTTGCCACGGTTGCGGGGAACGCAAGCTTGAAGACGGCCAGCGCAAAGTCAGCGTGTTGTTTGGCCAGCTTCTTGAAGAAGTTTCCTCGCTTGACGGTAAGCTCTTCCGGACGGCGAAAGCCTTTATGATGCGCCCCGGCGAGCTCTCTCTTGCGCATTACCGCGGTGTCCGGAAACCCTACATCAGGCCGCTTACCTTATTTCTTCTCATCAACGTTTTGTATTTTTTGGTTTCGAATTTAACAGATTTTGCCTTGCCGCTGCATGACCAGAAGCTGCAGCCATATGGGGGCTGGTTAACGGCGATCATCGAAAATGAAATTGCGACTAGCGGTAAAACATTTGATGAACTCGCAGTGGTTTATAATATGACGAGCGAGTTGGTGGCTAAATCAATAGTCATTATTAGCGTGCCTTTTTTGGTGCCCTTTGTATGGCTGATCAACCCGCAGCGCCGTTTTTACCTGATCGATCATACTGTATTCTCCGTACATATTTATTCATTTGTGTTGGTGTGGCCAATGGTTCTTGTGGCCCTGAATACGGTGATTGCTTTGTTGAAGCCAGATGGCGCGTTATCGCTCTGGTACCCCGCATTAATGCTTTTCCCACCATTGTTTATTTACAGCTTTTTTGCTCAGAAAAAGATGTATGGCGGCGGAATATTGGTTTCTTTAGCCAAGGCCTTTATAATTTTCGTTGGTGTCGGGGTCTCGCATTTTATATATCGCTTTATCCAATTTTGGTTGGTTTGGTGGCAGGTTACCTAGTTTTGAAGAGGCACATTTCCGATGTGTCACTCAAGTGTGAATAAGGGTGACTGCAAACTTTCCTTTGCAGGTGGTAGATACAGCCGAGTATAGAACAGACAAGAGTATGTTAAGGACCCGTCATTGAAAACTATTGCGACACCAAGCCCGATTGCCGCCAAGAAACTTTGCGCTGATGCAAACTACGGATCCGTGAGCGAAGTTTCTCCCGGCATCATTGTTGTCCTTGCTGAAAACCCAAAAGACTATACGGGCCCTGGTACCAATACCTATATCGTGGGCGATGAGCAGGTTTGGATCATCGATCCGGGCCCAAGCTGTGATCAGCATGTTTGTGCTGTGATGGCTGCGGTTGGCGAGCGTGCTGTGGCAGGCATTTTGGTGACGCATACCCATATGGATCATAGCCCAGGCGCCGCGCCTTTGAAGCAGCTGACTGGGGCAAAAACATACGGATTTGGCGCGCTCTCAGCTGAAGTAATGGCGCTTACGGATGAAGAAGTTGACGTTGATTTCGTGCCGGATTTAGCGCTTTCGGACGGTCAAACGCTTGGCGACGGGGCATGGCAGATAACGGCGCTTCATACCCCGGGGCATTTCCCCAACCACATGTGTTACCGGCTTGAAAACAAGGGCATGATTTTCTCAGGCGACCATGTGATGGGGTGGTCGACAACGGCGATTATACCGCCGCTTGGCAACTTGAAAGAATATCTTGAAGGATTGGACAAGCTTGCGAGATATCCTACCTCAGCAATGCTGCCGAGCCACGGGCCTGTTATTGAAAGCCCGGCAAAGCGTATTTCAGATGTGCGTGACCACCGCATGGCGCGCCACAAACAAGTTGAAGCCTGTGTCCGGCGAGGAGTGCGTGCACCAAGCGCCATCGTTGAAGAGATATATACAGATCTGACGCCTCTATTGATTGAAGCCGCTAAAGGCTGCGTCGAAGCGCACTTGGAAATGTTGTTTGGTGACAGTGTGCATGAGCAGCCTGCACGCAACGATTTCGTCCCGACAGGAGCTGCCTCTTCTTTCGCTTAACCGCCCAGGTTCTCTATCTCTATCTCTATCTACAACCGCTTGCTCTTAGAATGTAAGCGTGAATTTGGCACCGCCTTCTTCGCGTTCCGCAACCGAGACAGCACCGCCGTGCGCGATCATCACTTGCCGTGTTAAGGCAAGGCCAACGCCGCTGCCCTCGCGTTTTGTGGTGAAGAAGGGTACGAAAATTTTCTTAGCTATATCTGCGGGAATACCGGGACCGTTGTCGACCACTTCGATGATAATATGACCACGTTTATTGAGGTGTGAGTTAAGCCATACTGTACCGTCTTTAGTGCCTTCGAGCGCTTGCCCAGCGTTTTGTAATAGATTGATCAGAACCTGCTCTACCATGTCCCTGTCCGCCATAACGTCCAGCTCGCTGGGCTCTACGCTGCTTACGAGCGACAGGCCGCGTTCATTCCAGCCCTGTGTGGCAACTTTGGCAACACCAGCAAGCAGGTCATCAATGCGAATTAAGGATTTTTCAGGTGGTGGCAGGCGTGTAAGGCTGCGGTAACTTGATACAAACTTCATCAAGTTATCAGAGCGACGCGCCACCGTGTTAACAGCGTCTTTTACGTCATTCAATTCTTCAAGTATTTCGGGTTGGCCTTCGATTTTACCCAATACGTCATCCACCAGATCAACGGCGGTTTTAGCCAGCGACGCTACTGGTGTAATGGAATTCATAATCTCGTGGGTCAGCACGCGTACGAGGTCCTGCCATGCCTGTAGCTGGGCTGCATCAAGTTCGCTTTGGATGTCCTGCAAGCTTACGAGGCGTTCAATATGGCCGCCGATGATGATTTGCGTGGAGGCGATGGTTAGGCGTTGTTCGATGCCGTCTACCTCGAAAGTGACCAGCCGCCGTTGGCCTGCTTTTATGTCGCGTACTTCCTTTTTAAAGTCGTCACCGAACTGGGCCAAATCAGTAATGCGCGTTACATGGGCGCTGCCGAATAAGCGCCGAGCAGCATTGTTCCATAGTGTCAGCTTTTCGTCGGCATGCACAGAGATCAGGGGCGACGGCACGTGTTCTATTAGCGCTTTTAAGTGCCTGAGCTCAGCTTCTTTTGTTGCCCTAACGACTTGAAAGCGCTTAAGAATATCGGTGAATGTGTCGCCGAGATCGCCAAAGCCTGCGCCCATCCCCTGGAAGTTAAATCGCTGGCCAAAATCTGCATAACGCGCAGCATCAAGGAACCGCGTAACCTCGGCATTCGTTTTTGAAACGAACCGGATCATCTCAAAACTGAGCACAACAACAACCGCGAAAGCGAGGATTGTCGAGGCAAAAAAGCGCTCCGCATTATATAAAAACGTGAGGCCTAAAAGGGCAACCATGATGATAATCAGGCGGATCCCTAAGAAGATGCTAAATCGTTTAAAGCCCATGCTTTTCCATCCTTCTGTATAGTGCTGCGCGCGTTAGGCCCAATTCCTTTGCCGCGTGGCTGATATTATAGCGATGCTTCTTTAATGCATGCTCAATGGCCCTATATTCAAGCCGTTCCAAATTCAGATCGGCCTGCGGATTAATATCAGTTGCCGTATTATTGCCGGCAACCGGTGCTACATCGCCAGCTTGGCGCGGCTGCGCGTTCAGCTGGAAATCCTCTGGCATAAATTGGTCGTCATTTGAGAGAATGACCGCCCGCTCGAGCGTGTGGCGCAGTGCCCGTACGTTGCCCGGCCAACTGTAAGCCTGAATGGCGGCCATTGCGTCAGCGGAAAAACCTTTAACTGGCTTGTTGTATTTCTTGCAGTAAAACTCGGCATAATGCTTGGCGATCTCGGCGATATCAGACGCCCTGTCGCGGAGCGGTGGGATAGTGATCTCCACCGTGTTGAGCCGGAACAGCAGATCCTGCCGAAAAGTATCTTCATCCCGTAATTTTGCGAGCGGAACGTTAGTGGCTGCGATCACTCTCACATCAATAGAGATGGCCCGATCAGACCCGACGGGCAGCACTTTCCGTTGTTCCAAAACCGTTAGAAGCTTGGCCTGTTGGTGAAGCGGTAAATTACCTACTTCATCCAGAAAAAGCGTGCCCCCAGCTGCCGCCTGAATGCGGCCAACCCGGTCCTCATTTGCGCCGGTAAAGGCCCCTTTTTTGTGACCAAACAGCTCACTTTCAAAGAGGCTTTCTGTGACCGCGCCCAGGTCCACAGACATGAAAATTTTATCGGCTCGGTTTGATTGTAGGTGCAGCTCACGAGCCGCAAGTTCTTTGCCTGTACCGTTCTCACCCAGCAGCAAAACATTAGCGTCCGTGGGCGCTGCGCGAGCAATAACAGACATCATATCTTTCATTGCTTTACTGCCGCCGAGGATCGGCTGGCTCGGCGTGCTAACAACTTTGGCGATGGCCCTGTTGGTGCTTTTTAGTTGCTCGGCTTCTGAGCGCGAGCGCCGCAGTTTCACGCTGGCTGAAAGCGTGGCGATAACCTTCTGGTTTTCCCAGGGTTTCGATATAAAATCTGTCGCGCCTTGCTTGATCGCTTCTACGGCAATATTGACGCCCCCGTGCGCAGTTATCATCACGACAACAGCTTGCGGGTCGATCTCCAGTATTTTGGCAAGCAGTATAAAACCCTGTTCACCAGAGCTTTCGCCAGGGCTAAAATTCATATCAAGCAAAATGGCTTCGAATACATGGTCGGCCATCATCGTCGGCACATGCTCAGGCCGGTTGCACGTAAGGACCGTTTTATAGTGTCTTTTTAACAGTAGTTTAGCGGCGATCAAAATGTCCTCATCGTCGTCAACTATTAGAATTTTACCTTCTTTTGCCATCGTACTGAGCCTGCCATATTCTGCGTTATATCACGAAAAAGAGTCTGTCCGTGATCGTACACTAAGTGTTCGAAATCGTACAGAATAATGTGTCCGGTATTGGACAGTGTCAAATTAAATTTCATAAATTCAGTATGTTAGCATGTGGCACGCCCCTTGCTATATTATGAGGGTGCCGCCAAAAGAGCGGTTATATTTTTGCGAGCACTAACAAGAAAATGGAATTTTAAATGCCAGCAGAGCAGAAAAAATCAGGGACCGAGGGACCGACCGGTACAAAGCCTATTTCGATGAAGCCTTTAGGCTCAACGGACCGCAAGGCTCAGTCTGGTGAAGGCATGGACCGTGTGTTTGCCAAGAAGAAACAGCCGCTAAAGTGGCTCGCCTATGGCGCCGTTGCAATGGGTGCCGCATATTTCATTTTCACAATGGTGCAGGATGCCCAAGGTGGCAGAAGCTTTAAGGTACCTGCCAGCAGGCTTGTGGTCTCCAGTGTTAGCGAAGGCACGTTTGAGGATTTTATTCCGGTACGCGGCCGGGTGACACCTCTTAAGACGCTGTATCTGGATGCGATCGAAGGCGGCCGAGTTGAGCGCATTATGGTTGAAGACGGCGCCGCTCTTAAAAAGGGCGACTTGATCGTTGAACTTTCCAACAGCAATCTGCAGGTTAGCTTCACGGCCAACGAAACACGGGTAACAGAGCAGCTGAATAATTTGCGCACCCAGGAATTGGCGCTAGAACGCACGCGTCTTGGGCATAAGCGAAGTCTGGTTGATATCAATTATCAAATCAAAACGTTGACCCGCCAAGCCATCCGTGAACGCGATCTTTTTGAAACAGGAGCGATTACACGCACCCGCCTAGATGATACTGAGGATAGTCTTGAGTATCAAATTAACCTGCGTGAAATAACGCTGGAGAGCCAGACTACCGATGCACGTTTGCAAGAAGACCAGCTGAGGTTTCTGCGTAGTTCGGGTGAGCGGCTTGAGCAGAGCATTGTGGTTGCGCGCAGAAACTTGGATAGCCTGAATGTACGGGCGCCTGTGGACGGCAAGCTTTCTGGCTTCAATGTTGAGATTGGCCAGAGCATCCCACGCGGCAACCGGTTAGGGCAGATTGATGATCCTGACAATTATAAGCTGACAGCGAATATTGACGAATTTTACCTCGGTCGTGTTGATCTTGGTCAGGCGGCAACGTTTGAGCGCACTGGTATCAATTATGCGATGCGCATTTCCAAAATTTACCCTCAGGTAAATAATGGCCAGTTCGTTGTTGATTTCGTATTTAACGGCGCACAGCCAACGGGTATCCGCCGCGGCCAAACGATCCAAACTCGTTTGACACTTGGCGATGCTACAAAAGCGAAACTTATCCCGAATGGCGCCTTCTTCCAGGATACTGGCGGTAACTGGGTGTTTGTGGTTTCCGAAGACGGTAGCCAGGCGGTAAAGCGGTCTGTCCGTTTGGGCCGGAGGAATGCGCGCTTCATCGAAGTGCTGGATGGTCTTGAGGTTGGTGAGCGTGTAGTGACGTCGCCCTATACTAGCTTCGTAGAAATGGACCGTCTGAAACTGGGGTCTGATTAAGGAGCCCAGAACTCCGTCCCTGAAGCAGGTGAAAAATGGGGCGGTTAAAAATGAGGCCATAAAAAATAGGGCCCGAGACACGACACGAGAGACGACCCAAGTAATATACTAATAGAGATTTAAGACCCGAGACACGATTAACAATTGAAATGAATAACCAGGTGGTTCTGCGAGAGAACCGCCAACTGGGGAAAAGCCCAAGTTTTAGAGGCGACGAAAGGACATATAAATGCTCAAGCTTCATAATCTATCAAAATACTACCGGACAGATGAAGTCGAAACAGTGGCGCTCAACAGCGTCAATATCGAGATTGAAAGTGGCGAGTTTGTTGCAATCATGGGCCCTTCAGGGTGCGGTAAATCTACGCTCCTGAATATTATCGGCATGCTCGATAACCCATCTAGCGGCGAATATGTCTTCATGGGTGAAGACGTTGCAGGATACTCAGAAGCAAAGCTTGCCAATATCCGGAAGCAGAACATTGGCTTCATTTTCCAGTCGTTTAACTTGATTGACGAGCTGACAGTTGCGGAAAACATTGAGCTCGCACTGCTGTACCATAATATCCCGTCAAAAATTCGGAAAGAGCGCGTTGCGCATGTGATGGACAAGGTTGGTATTGCCCACCGTGCCAAGCATATGCCAAGTCAGCTTTCAGGTGGTCAGCAGCAGCGTGTCGCTGTAGCGCGCGCGGTTGTTGGTGACCAAGCGATGATCCTCGCGGATGAGCCAACTGGTAACTTGGATAGTGCGCACGGTCAGGAAGTGATGGAGATGCTCCAGTCACTGAACGAAGAAGGCACAACTATCGTGATGGTTACACACAGCCCATCCCACGCAGACTATGCCCGCCGCACGATCAACTTGTTTGATGGTCATGTAGTGACAGAAAACCTTCGGGCGGCTCAGTAAGCTATAGGAGCGGCCGCTTAGTCGGTCGTAAGGGGAAAGTACGTGTTCCAGAATTACGTTGTTGTTGCACTTAGAAACCTGATTAAAAACAAACTATTTAGCGTGATCAATACAGTTGGCTTGGCCGTTGGCCTTGCCGCCTGTATTGCGATCATGCTGTTTGTTCGCGATGAGATTTCTTACGATAAGCACTGGGCGAATGCGGAACAATTGCACCGTATTACCACGACTTTCAAATTACCTGGCAGGGAGCCTATGCCTCTTGCCTACGCGCCCGACGTGGCGCGTACGGCTGCTGCAACTTATTTTGCTGATGCCATCGAAAAAACCACCCGCTTGCGTCCTGCACAACCGATTATTGAAAAGGACGGCAACAGCTTTCAAGAATTGGTCCTGCAGGTCGATCCTGATTTCCAGGATATGTTCCAATTAACGGTCTTGCAGGGCAGTATGGCGGAGGTTCTTGGGAACCCTGGCATGATTGCCCTTAGTGAGACGTTGGTGACTAAATATTTTGGCGCTGATGTCGCGCTGGGACAAACACTGACTGTAACAATAGGCAACCAGAAACAGGATGCCATTGTCGGCGCTATATATGAAGACCTGCCGACAACGACGGCGCTCGTTATGCCGGCGATCTCCTTGTATGTCGATCAGCGCGAGCCAAACTTTTGGTACAATGTGCAGGGTATGGTTTTTGTACAGTTCAAGGAAGGCACCGACGTGGCTGCCTTTGATGCCCGCATGAAAGCGTTTGTCGATACCCAAGCTGTTATCCCGGCGGCAGTGCGTAGTGGCAATGATGGCCCTGCGACCGAATTTCTTGGGCTTCACCGGCAGGCGTTGGTTGATATCCAGCTCGGCTCGTCACACCTGCAGGGCGGTGATTTCAAACCAACAGGCGACATAGCGCGCGTTACCATGTTTTCGGCAATAGCTGGCCTTATCCTTATAGTCGGCTGTATCAATTTTATGAATTTGGCGATCGCCAGCAGCACGCGCCGCGCACGCGAAGTGGCGATGCGCAAAGTGATGGGTGCTGAGCGCCGTCAGTTGGTACTGCAGTTTTTGGGCGAAAGTACCTTGATAGCTGTTATTGGCATGCTTTTGGCGATAGCGCTGGTTGAAGTTGGGGCACCGTATCTTGGCGCTGTGCTCGGAAAAGAGCTGAATATGCCGTACGACAACCTTCAGGTTTGGGGACTTGTAGGCGGTTTGGTCGCGTTTGTTGGTATTTTGGGCGGCTCGTATCCTGCGCTTGTGGTCTCTGGCTTCCGCCCGTCACGGGTATTGCAGTCCAGTCGCGCTACCGAGACAAAAGGTAGCAATTTGCTACGCGGTGGCTTGGTGACATTTCAGTTTTCCATCTCAATTGGCTTGATTGTTGCGACGGGTGTTGTCTACGGGCAAATGCTGTATGCGAACAATCTTGAGCCAGGCTTTACTAAAGAAAACATGTTGGTGGTTGGCGGTTTTAACCAAGCTGCTGCCCGTCAGAAACACGAGGCCTTCAGGGCCGAGGTCGAACGTATCCAAGGCATTGAAAGCGTTACCTTTGGCTTTGATACGCCGTTTGCAAGCAGCGAACGTAATCAGAGCATCAGGGTACCCGGGAATGCTGAAATTGGAGATGTAGTAATCAGCCGCCAGACGGTCGGTTACGATTATTTCAAAACCTATGAAATCCCCTTGCTCGCTGGCCGCTCGTTCAGCCGTGATTTTTCTACCGATGTGTTCCCGTTCCGCCAAACCGCGCCTGAAGGCGAGACCCTAACAAGTGCTGCAATCGTTAACGAAAGCGCTTTGAAACGGATTGGCTTTGCGTCGCCAGACGAGGCACTTGGTAAAGTGCTCAATATGACAGTTGGTGGCGGCAATAGGGCAGATTTCATTATTGTTGGTGTTGTGCCAGATACGTATTTCAGAGGCTTGAAGCTACCAGTAAAGCCTGAATTTTATGCGCTGTGGCCTACCCAGATCAATGCCATGACAGCGCGCTTTTCAGGAGACCCTGCAGTCATTAATGCCGCGGTTGAGGATGCTTGGAAAAGGGTTATGCAAGGCACACCTTATGATAGCCAATTTATTGAAGAGATCGTTGGTGAGCAATTTGCGCTGGAGCGTAACACCGGAAACCTTTTAGGGCTATTCTCGACGCTTACAGTACTTATTGCCTGCCTGGGCTTGTACGGGCTGGCTGCTTTTACGGCCGTGCGCCGCACCAAGGAAATTGGCGTGCGCAAGGTAATGGGCGCGCAAGTGTTTGATATCGTCAAGCTGCTTGTTTGGCAGTTCTCCAAGCCGGTGCTTTTTGCCAATTTGATTGCATGGCCTGTGACTGTGTGGGGCATGATGCAGTGGCTAGAAACATTCCCTTATAGAATTGATGCGTGGTTGATGGCGCCGCTCTGTGTGATCGCAGGATTGCTGGCGCTTGCTATTGCGTGGGCAACTGTTGGCGGCAACGCAGCCAAGGTGGCGCGCGCTAATCCGATAACGGCGCTGAGATACGAGTAAGAACTGTGCACGGGTGAAAGCCTGGGCACGACTGATGGCTGAATAAGTATAACGATTGGGGCAAGACTAAAGGTACCGGATACGGCGTTCCGAGACACGCCACACACCAAATGCAAGACCAAAGAAGGCCAAAAGGCCACGGGTCACGATAGTAGGAAAGAGCGAGCAATGTATAAGAATTATCTGGTGACAGCCCTGCGTAGCTTTGCACGGCATAAACTGTTTTCCTTCATCAATATAACAGGGCTCGCCATTGGGCTTGCAGCCTTTATATTGATCCTACTGTTCGTACGAGACCAATATAATTGGGACCAAAATTGGCACCGCAGCGCAGATACATATAAACTTGAAACCACGTTGACATACCCTGATAGGGATGACCGTGTGTCGCCTGGGGCTGTTGATCCGCTTAAAGACTTATTCCTAGCAACGTATCCTGAAGTGGAAGACATTACCCGCTACCTCAGTGCGAGCATGGATTTGCGTTTGGGGGACAATTTATTCAGGGAACCTGCTGCCTTTGCGGACCCCAATATTATTGACTTTTTTCAGTTTGAATTTGTTGAAGGCAATGCCGAAGGCGCCTTGCTGAATCTAAATTCAATTGTAATCACAGAGCGCCTTGCCGCCAAGTTGTTCCCTGGGGAGAGCGCCCTTGGTAAAGTTGTAACTTCAACTGTTCGCGAAACACAAGACTACCGTATCGCAGGGGTTATCAAAGATTTCTCGCACAATTCGCATTTCAGTTTTGAGATTATTGTTCCTTTTAGTCGTGATTATTTTGTTGGCCGACGCTGGTTCACCGAAGATTGGCGCTTTCCACTGCGTAGAAGTTATGTACGCTTCAAGAAAGGGACAGATGTAGCTGGTGTTACAGCGCAACTACCAGCCTTGATTGAACAGCATATGCCTCAGGAAACGGGCGGCCAGGAAACTGGGCGTGGCCGCGGCATGATCCTCAATCTCATTGGCTTGAAAGACTTGCATATCTACCGGATGGAGCTGACCGGCGACCTTGCAACGTTGCAGGGTTTCTTGGTTGTCGGTTTGTTGATCCTTGTGATTGCGGTTGTGAATTTTCTTAATCTCTCTATGGCTCGGACTTCCTACCGGGCACGGGAAGTAGCGCTTCGCAAAACGGTAGGTGCCAGTCCTCGCCAAGTTCTTGTGCAATTTTTGACTGAATCTGTCGTTTTAGCGTTGGTTTCCCTAGTGATTGCACTAGCGTTGGTGGAACTTGCCTTACCGTATTATAATGATGTTCTGGCCTCCGTTATTGAGTTTGATCTATTCAGTAATCCGCTTTTGCTGGCAGGGCTTACGCTGCTGGGTATCGTGGTAGGTTTAAGTGCTGGAAGTTTACACGCCACCTATTTTGCTGTTCTTAAGCCAAGTTCGGTATTGCAGGGTAACGGCGCACGGGATGGCGGCAAACAGCGATTTCGGACGGCGCTTGTTGTGGGCCAATTCACAATTGCCATCGCCTTGATGACAACGGCCTATTTTGTTACCAAGCAAACAGAATATGCGCGTACGCTTAATCTTGGTTTTGATAAAGAAAACCTTGTGGTATTGAGCGGCACTAACGGCCAGGACTCCGATGCCATTAAAGCTAAATTGTTGGAGAGCCCTTTCATCCTATCAGTAGGACGTTCGTCTGATGTACCAACAGAAGGAAGCGAGGACCGGCTCCAAATGCGCCCTGTCGCAGGCGGTGATATGGCCCAGCTGGACGGTTTGCCAACAGGACCTGATTTCTTTAAGGTCTACAACATTCCAATGCTAGCCGGCCGGCCGCTCGACGCATCTGTTGGCGTAGATAACTTCCGGACCCGGGAAACACGGGAATACCGAGAGGCCGTTAATATTGTGATTAACGCTGCAGGCGCGCGCCTGCTTGGCTTTGCGTCCCCAGAAGCGGCCATTGGTCAAACCATTCGCACCAACCTGACCTCTGATTTTGCATTTGACGCGACTATTGTCGGCGTTAGCGCGGATTTCCACTTTGACAGTGCCAGAGATGTTATTCGCCCGGGCATCTATTATTTAGATGAGTTTCGCCGTTCAGACATGAGTATTCGTATTGACGCGGCAAATATTGAAGCTGCACAAGCCGCAATTGGTGAAGCATGGCAGGTTTTCTTTCCTGGCCAAGTGATGCAAACACGGTCCATGGCCGAAATGGTTGAACGGCAATATCAGGGCGACGCCCGGATCGGTAATTTACTGACTGCCTTCACGGTTCTTGCGATCATCATTTCCTGCCTTGGCCTGTTCGGCATGGCGTCCTTCACGGTTGAGCGCCGCACCAAGGAGATTGGTATCCGTAAAGTGCTGGGGGCTCGGTACGGTGATATTTCGCTGCTGCTGCTGTGGCAATTCTCGAAACCAATATTGGTTGCTGTGGCCGCTGCGCTGCCCATCGCACTCTATATTTCAAACGAATGGTTAAGTGGTTTCGCTTACCGAATTGAGCTGAGCCCCTGGCCGCTTTTGCTGATTAGTTCGGCCGTCCTTGTGATTGGCTGGGCCACGGTTGCTGGTCACGCGTTCAAAGTGGCGCGCGCAAACCCGATTAGGGCCCTACGCTACGAATAGACAAATCTTCGAAAAAAAGGGGCGCGCCGTTAGAGCAAAAATAGTCCCGCACGACACGAGACTGCTAGAGGAAAATAAATGTTCAGAAACTACATCACGGTTGCCTTTAGGAACCTGATAAACAACAAGTTATACAGCTCGATCAATATTATTGGTCTGGCTGTAGGGCTTGCAGCATGTGTGATGATCGCGCTGTTTGTGCGTGATGAGTTTTCCTATGATCAGCAATGGCAAAAAGCAGGCGAAATCCACCGCCTACACACCACGTTCAATAATCCTGGGAGAGAGCCTCTTGTTACCGTGGTGGCTCAGGGTCCAGCCAAACAAGCGTTAAAGAACTATTTTTCTGAGGACATCGAGTTCGCCACACGTTTCAATGTTAGAGACACCGTGGTTGGTTACGGCGGCAATGTCTTCAATGAAGAGATCGTGTGGACGGACCCGGATACTGTCGACATGTTTAACTTCACTGTTGTCGCGGGTGATGTCCGTGCGGCGCTGAACGATAACGCCAGCCTTGTAATCAACGAAAGTTTCGCCCGGAAATATTTTGGGGAGGAAGCCGCGCTCGGTAAAATATTGACCGTTGACGTTTTTGACCTGCAGCGGGATTACCGGATCGGTGCAGTGATTAAGGATCTGCCGCATAATACAGTGCTTAGCTTTCAGGCCTTGGCCATGATCGATGAGAAAGACTTCGTCAATCAGTCCTGGATGTTTGATAGCTGGTTTAGCGTTTCGAATTATTTATATTTTCAGCTAAAAGATGGCGGCGGTATCGCGATAATTGATAACGCGATCAGTGCCTTTACAGATGCAAGTATTGATGTGGGTACCGGACCTGACGGAGAGCCTGCTCAGGCCTCCAGTTTCATTGCACACACGACGCAGCCGCTTATCGATATTCAATTACAGCCAAGGGCTGGTGCGCGCAGTGAAATGAAGCCGACCGGCAGCATAGCTGTAGTTTATATTTTTGCCGCAATCGCCAGCTTCATTCTGTTGATTGCGTGCATCAATTTCATGAATTTGGCCACGGCAAAGTCAACCCAGCGCGCGCGCGAGGTGGCTATTCGCAAAGTGCACGGTGCACAGCGTTTCCAGCTAGCTGCACAGTTCCTCGGCGAGACCATCATGGTGGCAATTGTTGGCTTACTGCTTGGCCTTGTTTTGGTGGAAATTTCACTACCGCTCTTTAGTGAATTTGTCGGCAAATCGTTGGTTTTTGATTATACTGATGCGCCTACGATCGCAGCGCTGATTGGGCTAGTTGTCGTGGTTGGTGTTATCGGCGGTGCCTATCCTGCGCTTGTGCTGTCAGGGTTTTTGCCGGCGAAGGTCTTGGGAGCAAATCGGTCCGCTGAAATTGGCGGGTCCGCTGGTTTAAGAAACATTCTTGTTGTTTCTCAATTCGCTATATCAATTTCACTGATTGTGGCCACAAGCGTTGTCTTTGGCCAAAAACTATATGCCACCAACCTGGATACAGGGTTTAACAAAGACAACCTGTTGGTGGTGCGCGGCGTCAGCCGCACTGGGGCGCAGGACAAGCAAGATGCGCTGCGGGCGGAAATCTTGCGCTTGCCGGGCGTGACAAACGTGAGTTATTCTGCTGACGCCCCTTCAAGCGGTAATGAGAATAATCAGTCAGTTACTGTTCCGGGTGACGAAAGCGGCGGCACAATTTTGATCGGCGTGCAGGCTGTTGACTATGATTTTTTCGAAACATATCAGATCCCGTTCGTGGCAGGCCGCGCCTATGACCGGGTCTACGCGTCAGATGTTTTGCCGACGCCTGAGACAGCAACAGCCGGCGTCAACCAACAAGGATCGCTAATCGTTAATGAGGGCGCTTTGCGGCGCTTTGGGTTTGGTAGCCCAGAACAATCAATTGGTAAGACTGTTGAGCTGTATATCGGCGCTAATGAGGCAGGGCCAATACGCGCTGACATGACAATAGTTGGCGTTGTGCCAGACATGCCTTTCACATCAATTCGCAGTGCCGCACGGCCGGAAATGTACGTGATGTATCCGGCAGGGTTTGATAACCTGACGGTCCGCTTTGAAGGGGACGGCGCCGTGATGGCCGAGCGCATCGAAGGGGTTTGGAAGTCACTGATTACAACAGTGCCTTATACATACGAATATGTAGACGCGCTGTTGGCAGCTGAGTTTGAAGGCGAAAGCAACCAATCTATATTGCTTGCGATTTTCGCAGGGCTTGCAGTTAGCATCGCATGCCTAGGTCTTTACGGTCTGGCGGCTTTCACTGCAGAACGGCGGACCAAGGAAATCGGCGTGCGCAAAGTGCTCGGTGCGACTGTAATGGATATCGTGCGGCTATTAGTGTGGCAGTTCTCCAAACCCGTTTTGATGGCGAATTTGATTGCCTGGCCGTTGGTGACATACGCGATGCTGCGCTGGCTGGAGACCTTCACTTACCGGCTGGATGCCTGGCTTCTGGGCCCGCTTTGCCTGGCCGCTGGTTTGACGGCGCTGTTCATTGCATGGGCCACCGTTGGTGGGAACGCGGCGAGTGTGGCACGGACCAACCCGATCAAAGCACTCAGGTACGAATAAACTAAACGAAAAACGGCCAAAAGGGGCACGCCATTAGAGCACTAAAAGCCCCGAACGACACGAGAAGAAGCGATAGGAAACTAGATGTTTAAGAATTACATAATGGTTGCGGTTAGGAACCTGGTCAAAAACAAGCTTTATAGTGCGATCAACATTGTTGGTTTGGCTGTCGGGTTGGCCGCCTGTGTAATGATCGCGCTGTTTGTGAAGGATGAGCTTTCCTACGATACACAGTGGGCAAAGGCCGATAGCTTGTACCGCCTGCATACCACTTTTACGTTGCCGGGCCGCGCCGCCATCCCAACAGTGAGAGCCCCTGGGCCGGTAAAAAGTCAGATATTAGAGTATTTCCCTGAAGAGATCGCGGCGACAACGCGGTTTAATAGCATGAACCCTGTCCTCCGCTATGAAGGCAAAGTTGTCAGCGAGCAGATCTTTTGGACAGACCCTGAAACAGCGGATCTTTTTGACTTCAACGTTGTTGCTGGTGATATCCATAAAGCCTTGAATGATAACAGCAGCTTGGCGGTAAATGAGACATTTGCCAAACGCTACTTCGGCGATGCGGATCCTATCGGTAAGGTCGTGACGCTGACCAATTACCAGATTGAACGGGACTACAAGATTACGGCGGTTTTTGAAGATCTTCCTAACAACACAGTGTTGGATATTCAGGCGTTGGCGAAGATTGATGAAGCCGATTTTACGGGCCAGACTTGGGAGTTTGGTGAATGGTACAGCACCAATAATTATTTGTTCTTCGAGTTAAAAGAGGGCGCTGACGTTGGCGTAATTACCAGTCAACTTAACACTTTCATAAATGCGTCTGCGCCACCCTCTGGTGGCGAGGGCCAAGTCACGGATTTCATGCAGTTCTCGGTGCAGGCTCTGACCGATATTCAGCTTTACCCGTTTGGCCGGAATGGCTCTGAAATGAAGCCGACAGGCAGCATGACAAGCGTTATAATATTTGTCTCGATCGCAGTACTGATCTTGCTGATTGCCTGTATTAACTTCATGAATTTGGCGACGGCAAAATCAACACAGCGGGCCCGGGAAGTGGCGCTAAGGAAAGTATTGGGCGCCAAACGCGGCCAGCTTGTGACGCAGTTCCTAGGTGAAACCGTCATGGTGGCTGTTATGGGCTTGGTGCTCGGCATTGTTCTGGTGGAAGTGTTCCTTGGCCCCTTCAGCGCCTTTGTCGGCAAGGAGCTCGCGTTTGATTACGGTGATGGGCTAACCATAAGTGTGCTTGTTGGCCTTGTACTTTTTGTTGGCACTATAGGCGGGGTTTACCCGGCGCTTGTGCTCTCCGGGTTTTTGCCAGCCACTGTTCTGAAGGCGAATAAATCAGCAGAAACCAATGGCTCTGCCGCGCTCCGGAACGGCCTTGTTGTGGTACAGTTCGCTATTTCTATTGGCCTGATTATCGCGACAAGCGCGGTGTTTGGCCAGCGCTGGTACGCCACTTCGATGGATCCCGGCTTCAACAAAGATAACCTGATGATTATCAGAAATGTTGGCCGGGCGGGAGCACAGCAGAACCAGGATGCCTTTAGGAGGGAAGTCCTGCGGTTACCAGGTGTTGTTTCTGCGGCTTATAGCTCAGACAGCCCCGCAAGCGGCAATGAGAGCAACAGAAACGTTATGCGGGAAGGCGCTGATCCCGCGACTGAGAGTGTCCTTATTGGCACTCATTCCGTGGATTACGAGTTTTTCGATACGTACGAAATTGAGCTGCTGAAAGGCAGAATATATAGCCGTGATTTTGCCACTGACGGTACCCCGGCGATACCGAGCGATGCTGAGGCGCAGGCAACACAGGGCACACTGATTATTAACGAAGCGGCGTCCCGTCGTTTGGGCTTCACTTCAGTTGAGGAAGCCGTTGGCTCCCGCGTTCGGATGGGCAGAAACCCTGCGTCGATGGAGATCATCGCTGTAATTCGCGATATGCAGTATCAGTCGCTGCGCCGGGTGATGCGCCCTGAAATGTATTTGCTGAACCGTGCGGACTTCAGAACGCTTACTGTTAAATATACCGGTAGTCCGGCGCCTGTCGCGTCCGCCATTGAAGGTGTTTGGCGCACAATGATGCCAGATGTGCCGTTCCGACATGATTTTGTTGATACAGTTATGGCGGCGGAGTTTGAGCAAGAAAGCCAGCAATCCGTCCTGCTAGCGGTATTCGCAGGCCTTGCGATTGTAATCGCTTGCCTCGGGCTTTACGGGCTTGCGTCCTTCACCGCTGAACGCCGCACCAAGGAAATTGGTATCCGCAAAGTTATGGGCGCAACGGTGTTTGATATTGTGCGTTTGCTTATCTGGCAGTTCTCCAAGCCTGTGTTGCTTGCGAACGTGATCGCCTGGCCGATCGTTGTCTACGGGCTGGTTACATGGCTTGAGACATTCCCTTACCGGCTGGAAGCATGGTGGCTGATCATCTTCTGCCTGTCAGCGGGTACGATTGCCTTGTCGATCGCCTGGGTAACTGTGGGCGGGAATGCGGCAAGCGTTGCTCGGACCAACCCTATTAAAGCACTAAGATACGAATAAATAAAAAGGAGGTTCGCGGCCGGATACCTAGCCAGCACGCTCTAAGAGGAAACAATAAAATGTATAAAAACTACATAGCAGTTGCGGTCAGAAACCTGATCAAAAACAAACTCTACAGCGTCATCAATATTGTTGGCTTGGCCGTTGGCTTGGCCGCGTGCCTGCTTATCGCGATCTTCGTGGTCGACGAATTCTCCTATGATAGCCAATGGGCTGAGGCGGATAAAATTCACCGCGTGCATATGACCTTCAATATCCCCGGCCGTGCCCCGTATATTACTAGCAAAACATCAGGCCCAATTAAAGATTCGTTCAAAACATTTTTCTCTGACAGCATTGAATATGCAGCCCGGCTTACACCGGTAAACACTGTCATGCTGCACGGCGGCAAACAGTTTAACGAGCAGGTTATCTGGGCCGATGCGGAGGCCGCTAAAATATTCAACTTCGCTGTGCTGGAAGGCAATATGCAGGCAGCGCTTTCCGATAACGCGAGCATTGCTTTAAGCCGTTCATTTGCGCGACGACATTTCGGGGATGTGTCAGCGCTGGGCGAGACCATCACCGTACGGTTCGCCAATGTGGAACGGGATTTCCGCGTCGCAGCTGTTTACGAAGACCTTGGCCGCAAGACGTCGCTTTCAATTCCTGCACTCGTGAAAATTGACGAAGCTGATTTTGCTGATATGCCTGGGCGTTTTCAGGAATGGGGCAATGTCGATAATTTCCTCTTTATAAAATTGCGGAACGACAGCTCGATAAACTCAATTCAGGTTGGGCTTGATGCGTACAGTGATGCAACAATCGACGTGGCTGCTTTATTGCCCGGCGTAACGGTGGAAAAATCCTCTGACCTTGTTAGGTTCTCAACGCAGGCGCTGACCGATATTCACTTAAATTCTATCGGGTTTAAATCGGTAACAGCCGACATGCGGCCAACGGGTGATTTAACCACGGTGATCGTTTTCGCGGCGCTTGCTGCGCTTATTCTGTTGATCGCCTGTATTAATTTCATGAATTTGGCGACAGCCAAGTCCACCCAGCGCGCACGCGAAGTGGTAATGCGGAAAGTGCTCGGTGCAAACCGCAAGCAGCTGGTGGTGCAGTTTCTCGGTGAAAGCAT